>NZ_ARWA01000001.1:3540358-4235448 GCF_000385335.1 Methyloferula stellata AR4
AGCGTCTGTCCTGAAGCCATGCTTCGGCGTGGCCATGATGTCCCCCGTGGATCAAGGACAGATTTGTATGTTCAGGCGTTGCGTGACGGTTTGTCGCAAATCTCCCCTTTTGGCCTTAGCCGGAGCAGCCCTTCTCATATCCGTCTGGAATGTGCCTGCCGCGCAAGCACGGCATTGGCATCATGTCCGGCATTTTCAGCATGTCTATTTTTCGCAGCGGCATTTCTTTCAAAGGCCGTCGCACCGTCACGCCGCGGCCGAATCCGGCCCGAGGGCGGCCGCGATCGTGGTCGATGGAAATTCGGGCCGCACCCTCTATGCGATGAACGAAAACGAATTGCGCCATCCGGCCTCGATCACCAAGGTGATGACGCTCTATCTCCTCTTCGAGCAATTGGACAAAGGCCGCTTCCGGCTCGACAGCGAGATCCCGATTTCCCGGCACGCCGCCGCCCAGGCTCCCACCAAGCTCGGCCTTGACCCTGGCGACACGATCAAAGTCGAAGACGCGATCAAGGCCATCGTCACGCGCTCGGCGAATGATATCGCCGTTGCCGTTGCCGAAGCCGTCGGCGGCGACGAAGCAAGCTTTGCCGAAATGATGACCCGCAAGGCGCATGCGCTCGGCATGAGCCGCACGCATTATGAAAACGCTTCGGGCCTGCCGAACGACGAACAGGTCACCACGGCACATGACCTGGCTCTTCTCGGCCGCGCCATTCAGGATCGCTTCCCGCGCTACTATCGTTATTTTTCGACGCGGGTTTTCTATTACGCCGGCACGGTCAGCCCGAACCACAATCATCTGCTCGACCGTGTCGAAGGCATGGACGGCATCAAGACGGGTTACACTCGCGCTTCCGGCTTCAACCTTCTGACCTCCGTCAAGCGCAACGGCCATTATATCGTCGCCGTGGTGATGGGCGGTTCAAGTGCCGCCTCGCGCGACCGGACGATGGCCGGCCTCATCGAACACGAAATCAACGAAGGCGCGACGGTCCGTACGGCCGCCGCGATCAGCGAGTCGCCGGCAGCCGCCAGCCTTGAGCGGCGCGAGCGCGAAGCTGAGCCGGTGGCCGCGCAAGGTCCGGCGGCGCAAATACCCGAGGCGCAGCCGCCGCTTCGCCCCACCCTGAAGCCGCAGTCTCTCAAGACCGAGGCCAAGGCCGAGGCATTGCCGGCTCCGGTTCAAGTCGCCTCCGCCGCGCCCGAAGCGCCGGTCGAACGGCCGCGCCCTGCCTTCGTCTCGGGTGCACCGAAGCCGATGCCGGTTGCAGAGAATGCGCAACCCATGGCGCTTGGCCGGCACGCCGCGCTCGACGGATCGACGACGACCTCCCTGCTTGCAACAGGCACTATTCCTTCGGCGACGCCATCTGCGATGCGCTGGGTCGTCGGACCGCAGCCGGCCGCGATGAAGGATCACGCCGGGGAGCCGCAAAAAGCGGTCAAAGCCGAGCCCGCAGTCTCGGCACCGGCGTCGGAAAAGGCAGCGGATAATGCACGCCCCGCCATCGCACGCAGCGGCTGGATGATCCAGATCGGCGCCACGGACGATGTTGCGAAAGCCAACGAACTTTTGGCGCGTGCCAAATCGCAAGGACATCGCGCGCTGAGTTCCGCACAGCCCTTCACTGAAAAGGTGCAACGCGGGTCCGAGACGCTCTACCGGGCGCGTTTCGCGGGGCTTGAGGAAAATAGCGCCGAACTCGCCTGCAAAGCCTTGAAGCGGTCCGGTTTCTCCTGCTTCGCCACCAAGAATTGAACCAGGGGCACAGTCCCTTTCACCAAGTTTGGAGCATGGCCCGGAAAAGCCCTTTGCTCGCAACCTGAAACGTAGCGTCCGTAGAGTGGAGTTTAAACATGGCGACGCAAGAGGACGTCCTTGGCCTCATTGACACGAGCCGCCAGGTCCGTCGATCCCCCATGGTCCGGGTGGAGTTTTTGCATCAGCGCGCGGTGCGACTGGACGATCGCCTCGCGCGGCGCACCCTTTTGAAGCCCAAGAACCTGATAGGCTTGATCTTCGGACATCGCGCCGGAGCTCTGCCCGGAACCATCGCTTCGGCCCGTGTCGCCGTCACCCTCACCTGCCGCACGCCAGCCGGGAAATCGGCGGTCGAGATAAGCTTCAAGTAAGCGCGCGCCTTCGGGGTCGTCGGTCAGACACAAGACATAGACGGCCTCGCATTGCGGCCGCGTCAGATCGTCGAGCCATTTTCCTTCATCGGGCCCGGCGAGAATCAGACCGCGCATTTTTCCGGTTTCATGATCGAGTTCCATTTCGACCATTGCCGAGCGCACACGCGAGGATTTATTTCCCGTCCCGCGTCCGACCGAACGAAACCACGACATGGGCGTGCCGCTGACGCCGAGCAGCCAGAACCCGAAGGCACCGAGCGCAAAGGCAAAGCCAAGGCGCCCGAGCAGCAGCAGGCCAAAGGCAGCAGCGAGCGCCAGCAGACCGGCCGCCTGTTTCAGGAGCCGCGCCAAACTCGCCGGATTGGCGCGCGCAAAAGCTTTCATCGCGGCGAGCGCGATCCAGAATCCCAAAATACCCAGCAAAATATAAGGCACGCTTTGGGTCCTTAAGAACTCATGGCGTCAACGAGAGTCGCGATGATTGAGTTTATATCGACGCATGACCTCGTCCGAAAAGTCTGCAACTTTCCGGGATCATGCTTTAGTTTGTGACGCATAATCTCGTCCGAAAAGTCTGCAACTTTTCGGGATCATGCTTTAGCTCATCTGCGCGAGAAGCATCTGCGCCGGCGTGGATTTGCTATTTTGCGCGATCCTTTCGAGCGCCGTCTTTCCGCCCGCCGCATAGGCCGCGGCTGCGCCGAGAAGCGCCGCGAGCCGTTCCGGCGCCGACAGATCGAAGCTCGCATAAGCGCCGCCCGTCAGGCGGGCGATGTCGCGAAAGCTCCGCTCAGCCTCGGCGTCCTTGCCTTCCTGAAAGACGAAAGCCTTGACGCCCAGAAGCGCCAGTTCGCCGGCAAGACCCGCGATCATATCGGCGCTCTCCTCCATCGCATCGCCGACGAAGACGAGAACCCGCACCGGGCGCCGCCGCGTCTCGGTGGCGACATGTTTCAAAACCTTGCCGATTTGCGTCGTGCCGGCGCGGACATCAATCTTCGACATATATTCGGCGAGCTTGCGGCCTGCCGGCGCGAAGGGCGAGGCTTTGCACTCGCCAAAGCCGCGGAAATAGACGAGCTGCACATCGAGGCCGCCGAAAGCCGCTGCGGTCTCGAACATGCGGCCCTGCAAAGCCTGCGCGAGATCCCAGGTCGGCTGCCGGCTCATCGTCGCATCGAGCGCGAAGATCAGGCGGCCGCGCGCGTCGGCGGTGATGACCGGCACGCCCGCCGCTTTCTCAAGAAAAAGCTCGACCTCCGTGCGCGGCTTGGCTCGCGGCGAAATCTGCTTCGTATCGTCCTTGGTTTGCTTCACGCGTTGACCCGAGACCTTGGAGCCGAGGTTAATTCTCAACCATCCTATCAGATTGCGGTTTTGATGCGGAACGGCAATCGGATTTGGATAATGAAAGCTTTTCGGCGCCGTTCGCTTAAGCTTCGCAGCATCAGTCTCTTGAATCGGCAACCGCCGGACGCGCTGTCGCGGACGCATTTGAAAAAACGATGCGGAGAAACAAAAGAATCTCGATCGTATAACGATAGACGAGCCTTCGGGGCTCACGCCACAGCCGGTAGAGCCATTCAAGCCCGGCCTTGCGCATGACGTCGGGCGCCCGCGCCTGCTGCCCGGAAACGAAATCGAACAAGGCGCCGATCGCGAAAGTCGCAGGCACCTGCAGGCGGTCGAAATGATCGAGGATCCATTGTTCCTGCTTCGGACAGCCCAAAGCAACGAGCAGGATATCTGGGCTCGAAGCATTGATCCTTGCGATCACGTCTTCTTCCCGCGACCAGAGCGAATAGCCGTCGCATGTGCCGGCGATTGCGACCTGCCCCATCTTGGCGAAGGCCGCCGCCGCCCCGTCGACCGAGGCCTCAGTCGAACCCAAAAGATAAAGCCGCAGAGGCCGCGTGCTTTCGCGCAGCAGGCGCGGAATGAAATCCGTGCCGTTCAGGTTCTCGGTGAAATCGCTTCTGAACAAAAGCCGCCGCGCCAAGGATAGGCCGATCCCATCATTCAAGATGAGAACGGATGCGCCTTGCGACAAACGCTCGCGCAAGGGCTGACAGGTCACGACGAAATGGGTATTTGCAAAGAAGACGGCAATCTTCGAGCCGTCATCGATAGAAGCCAGGATATGCCGGCTCGCGCCTGCAAAATCGCAATCGCCAATCGCGAAACCGCCGATCCGAACAAATCTCTCCGGCAAAAGCTGCCTCCAATTCCCCAACCGTCTGTGAGAGGCACTCTGCCCAGTCAGATAGCGTCATATTTCTCGATGCGCCAAGGCTCCGCTTGCGCGCCGGCGACCCACTCCTGCCACGAAGGCAGAGCCATGACGGTCTCCATATAGGAACGCGTCGCGGCGCTTACCGGCGCATCGTAAGCGCGCAACCGCTCGACGACAGGCGCGAACATGGCATCGGCTGCCGAGAAATTCCCGAAGAGAAAGGCGCCGCCCGCGCCGAAGCGGGTTCTGGCATCGGCCCATGCCGCCTCAACGCGAATAAGATCGGCTTCGGCTTCCGGCGTCAGCTCGCGTTTCTTGACGGCGCGGCGAAACACCGTCGGCAGATGCGAGCGCAATCCGGTAAAGCCCGAATGCATTTCGGCCGAGAGCGACCGGGCATATGCCCGCGCGCCGCGATCACGCGGCCAGATCGCAAGAGCGGGAAACGATTCCGCGACATATTCGATGATCGCAAGCGATTCCCAAACGGAAATATCGCCATCATGCAGCGAGGGGCATTTGCCGGTCGGCGCATAGCGCAGCATATTTGCGCGGGTTTCCTCTTGTGCCATGGGAATGACTATTTCCTCGAAAGGAATTTCGAAATGGCGCAGCAAGATCCAGGGCCGGAACGACCATGAGGAATAGGCCTTGTTGGCGATGACGAGTTTGAGCCCCATGCGACGACCTTGATTCAGCTTGGCCCCATGGCCGAGATGGCCTTCGTGTCGCGCATTCTCGCATAGATGACAAGCGACAGGCAGATGATGCCCGCGAGATAATAGAAGAACCAGCTTTCCACACCGGCCTGCTTGAAATAAAGCGCGATCGCCGGCGCGGTGCCGCCGAAGATGGAGACCGTCAGCGCATAAGGCACGGCGACGCCCGTGGCCCTGATCGATGTCGGAAAGAGTTCCGCCTTCACGATGGCATTGATCGATGTATAGGCCGCCGTGAAGAGCCACGCCGCAGCGATCAGCAGGAAGGCGACGAGTTCGGATTTCGTCTCGCGCAAGGCATAAAGAATCGGCACGGTCAGCAGGGTTCCGGCAACGCCAAAGAAAATGAGAAGCGGCTTTCGCCCGATGCGATCCGAGAGCGCGCCGTAAAGAGGCTGCAGCAGTGAGGCGAAAACCAGCGTTCCGAAAATGATCAGCGTGGTTTTCTCTTCCGACATGCCGGTGCTCAAATGTACGAAGGTCTGCATATAGGTCGTGAACGTGTAGAAAGCCGCCGTGCCGCCAGCCGTCAATCCGATCACCAAAAGCACTTCGCGCGGATAGCGGGCGAGCTCACGCAAGGCCCCATGCTCCAGCTTCGTCTTCTCTTTTTTGAAGGCTTCGGTTTCCGGCAGGTCTTTGCGCATGATCGCGACGAAGATGGCAAGAAGGGCGCCGATCGCGAAAGGAATGCGCCAGCCCCAGGCTTTGAGCTGCTCCGGCGTGAGAAAGAGATTTTGGAGGACGAGCAATACGACGATGGCGACGAGTTGCCCGCCGATCAAGGTCACATATTGAAAGCTCGAATAGAAGCCGCGGTTCGGCGGATCGGCGACCTCGCTCAGATAAGTGGCGCTGGTGCCATATTCGCCGCCGAGGCTCAGGCCTTGAATGATCCGCGCAAGACCGAGCAGCACGGGCGCATAAAGGCCGATCGTTGCATAGGTCGGCGATATCGCGATCAAAAGCGAGCCGAAGCACATGGACCCGACAGAGACCATCAGCGACAGGCGGCGTCCATAGCGATCGGCGAGATAGCCGAAAAGCCAACCGCCGAAAGGCCGCATGATGAAAGGCGCCGCGAAAAGCACCGCCGCCTTGAATTGCCGCGTAACGGGATCCGAATCCGGAAAGAACGATCCGGCGAAATAAAGCGAAAATGCCGTATAGGCGTAAAAATCATACCATTCGACGAGATTGCCCGCGGACCCCAGAAAAATCGCGCCAATACGCCTGCGCATGTCTGCGTAATCTTTGTCCCCAGACATGCCCATCCTGCCCCGTCTTTATCTTATCGGGTCTATTTCCGCATAAAATAGATTTTAATGAAACCCCACCTTCGGCCGCGGATCATCCGGTCGAAACTGATGTCAGGGGCCTGGAAAGAGAGTGTCGGTCTTGCCGGTCAAGCGATAGGCGACAAGGCCGATCCATTCGTGGATGGCAAAATTCAACATCGTCAATTGATCGAGCACGACCGGCGTCGGCTTCCAGTCACGGCTATCGCCGTAGGTCAGAAAGTCGACGGGATAGGCGATCACGTCGAACCCGACATGGCGGAAAATGCCCATCGCGCGCGGCATGTGCCAGGCCGAGGTGACGAGGAGCCAATGTTCGCCCGGCTTCGGCGCGAGGAGATCGCGGGTGAAGATCGCATTTTCCCACGTATTGCGGGATGCCTCTTCAAAGCTCATCTGGCTTTCCGGCACGCCCAGGGCAAGCCAGAGATCATGGACGCCCTTGGCTTCGCCCTGCACCTCTCGCGTCAGACTGGCCGAGCCGCCGGTGAAGACGAGCCGCGCCTGCGGATAGCGCCGCGCGAGTTCCACCCCCGCCGTGAGCCGCGCCCCGCCTGTGATCAGAGATGGCTGCCCGCGCGCTTCCGTCAATTCCCCGTCGAGAGCGCCGCCCAGCACGATGATGCCGGACGGCGGCGTCAGATCTTTGGGCGCCACGGGAAAGCGATCCTCAAGCGGCCGGGTCAGAGCCGCGCCTAAAGGCGAGAAGCAGCAAATCACCAGCAAGAATACGCCGATGCAGGTGAGCATCCGGCCAAGACGGATGAACCCCAGAATCCAAATGATGAGTCCGAAGAGACTCAATAGAACAAGAAAATTGACCGGCGCGAAAATGAACCAAGCCAATTTGGAGATCGTGAAAAACATGGGGGCGATCTAGCGGGCGGGTTAAGACAGGCGAAGGCAAGGGACGAAGAAAGCAGGACTCCGCGTGAAACGCCGATGACGCACGGGTTTCACGACTCCTCGTCGGGGGCTTTTTCCGCTTCATCATTCTCGACCGGAATGGCATAAGTGCCGCCAAGCCAGCGATGCAGATCAACGTCAGCGCAGCGTTTCGAACAGAAGGGACGTGTCGTCAAAACCGCAGGCTTGCCGCAAATCGGACATGGCCGGGGCTTCGCCACCGCCCCGCTGGACGTCTCGGATTCACGCGGCGGTTCGCCGCCGACAGAACCGGGGGCCTTCTCATTCATCGCTTCAACCCGCGTTCAGAGAGCTTCAAGAAACCGGCTTAACCCTTTGTTAAGCATGAATATTAAGAGCTCATTCATGTTCAAGCTGAGGTTCGGGCTTCGGCCAGAACCGGTTCTCCGTGCCAGGACACGAAGGTCGGAAATCCCTCTCCAGCCAAGAGCGACATGGTCTCGTAAAGCGGCAATCCGACGACGCTCGAATAGGAACCGATCAGCTTCAAGGTAAAGGCGCCGGCAAGCCCCTGGATGGCATAGCCGCCGGCCTTGCCGCGCCATTCGCCGGAGGCGAGATAGGCTTCGATTTCGGGCCGCGACAGGCGTTTGAAACGCACCCGCGTCTCGACGAGCTTGTGCCGTTCGGCGCCATTCGGCGTGACAAGGCAAAGGCCGGTATAGACCCGATGCGCGCGGCCGGACAAAAGCCGCAGACATTGGTCGGCTTCGTCCAGGATTTCGCATTTCGGCAAGATACGGCGGCCGACGCAAACCACGGTATCGGCGGCAAGCACATAGGCGCCCGAGAGTTCCGGCCTTGTCTTGGCCGTCCGCGCGGCGACGGCCGCTTTCTCATTGGCGAGACGCTGCGCCAGCGTCCGGGGCAATTCGCCTTTTTTGACAGCTTCGTCGATGTCGGAGGGTAAAAGCGCATCGGGTTCGAGCCCGATCTGCTGAAGCAGCGCGTAACGCCGCGGCGAGGCCGAAGCCAATACGAGTTTGGGACGAGAGGCGATGCGGTCGCCCGTCACGTCAACGCCCTCCCCGAGAGGCCCAGGCTTTTAGAACCATGGTCACTTGAACCGGTAGGTAATGCGACCTTTGGTCAGGTCATAAGGGGTCATTTCAACCAGAACCTTATCTCCGGTCAAAACGCGGATGCGATTCTTGCGCATTTTTCCCGCCGTATGAGCAATGATCTCATGCTCATTTTCGAGCTGGACGCGAAACGTCGCGTTTGGAAGCAATTCGACAACAACTCCTGGAAATTCAAGCAGTTCTTCCTTCGACATTTGTATCCTTGTAGAGGCTGCTCCGTTGTTTGGCTAAAACCCGCCGCAAAGCGGCGGGTTGACGCTCATAAAACTCAAGAGACTGGGATTTGCGGGCGACCCTAGAGCAAGTCCCGGAAAAGTTAAACGACTTTTCCTTTAGCCAGGACATCGAAGTCGATGTCGTGCTCGGACCGGCTCCAGACGATATTTAAAGTATATATGATGCCGGGTGCGCCGGCTTATCATCTTTTTTATGGCGCGGGCGCGGCTGGATGCAAGGCCTGATCATGTGCCGCGTCCCGCGCTTGCAACGCCTTGTAGCGGCGGATGGCGATCGGAATTGTCGCGAGATAGAGGAGGCTCAAAGCCACCAGCATTTCCATCGGAAAGGTCGCAAGCAGAAGAATTGTGACGGCTATCCCGAAGAGAACGACGATCACATATTCGCGCGGAATCCGGCCGATCTTTTTGCCGGAAAAATGCGGAATGCGGCTCGCCATCAAAAAGGCGATGAAGAGCACATAGCCGATCTCGATGGGCACGACATAAGGCCCTTGCGGAAAGGGCAGTACCGAAAGGCTGAGATAAAGCGGCAGAAGGCCGACGATCGCACCGGCCGGCGCCGGCATTCCGGTGAAGAAATGCGCTTGCCAGGCGGGCTTCGCCGGATCGTCCATCATGACATTGAAGCGCGCGAGACGCAGCGCGCAGGCAATCGCAAACACGAGCGCCGCAAACCAGCCGAGACTTTTGATCTCGTGCAGGCTCCAGAAATAGAGGATAAGTCCCGGCGCCACGCCGAAATCGACAAAGTCCGCCAAGGAATCGAGTTCGGCGCCAAAGCGCGAGGTGCCGCGCAAGGCCCGCGCGATGCGCCCGTCGAGACCGTCGAGCACGGCCGCGACGATGACGGCGATGACCGCTATCTCGAACTGATTTTCGATGGCGAAACGAATCGCCGTCAGCCCCATGCAAAGTGCCAACAGCGTCACGAGGTTCGGCAGGATGATGCGGATCGGTACGGCGCGAAACCGGCGCTGACGGTGCCGATCGCGCGCCGGAAAGCGAACGAAGCCGCTGGCTCTGCGCGCGGCCGGCTCCACTGAAGCTTTAGCTTCGGCTTCGGCCGGCTCATCCCTGCCAGACTCATCCCTGCGTGGGGAAACAACTTTCACGAGGCGCGCTCCAATCTGGCCGCAACATAGGCAGTGGGCTTAAAACCAGCAAGCTTCAGCTCAATCTAAAAGCGCGCCGCGGCTCGGCACCGTTCAAATCCGCCAGCACGGTCTCGCCTGCGACGGCTCTGGCGCCGACACCGACGAGCGGGCGCGCATTGGGCGGCATATAGACATCGACGCGCGAGCCAAACCTTATGAGTCCAAACCGCTCGCCAGCGGCGAGCGTGTCGCCGACATGAGCGAAACAGACGATTCGCCGCGCGATGAGGCCCGCGATCTGCACCACGCCGAAACGCCCGGCCGGCGTTTCGATGATAAGGCTGTTGCGCTCATTGTCTTCGCTCGCCTTGTCGAGATCGGCATTGACGAAGAGGCCAGGCTTATAGGCGATCTTGCTGATCCGCCCGGCGACAGGCGCGCGGTTCACATGGCAATCGAAGACCGACATGAAGATCGAAATCCGCGGCATCGGATCGGTTCCAAGGCCGAGTTCGGGCGGCGGCGTGAAGTAACCGACCTCCGACACGGCGCCGTCGGCCGGCGAAATGATGAGATGATCATCGAGCGGCGTGAGCCGCGCCGGATCGCGGAAGAAATAGGCGCACCAAAGCGTCAGCGCCAAGCCGATCCAGCCGAGCGGCGACCAGATCCACCCGAGCACCACGGCGGCCACCGCAAAACCCGCGATGAAAATATAGCCTTCTGGATGAATCGGCGTGATCTGGCGGCGAATGGAATCAAAAATCGACATGAATCTCATCTACCTTCAATTTGCATTTATCAGCAGGCCCGACCTAGACTTTTAAGTTCGTGATCGCTCAAATTATAGAGTACATACTTGTTTTGAGCCGGAGATTTTGCATGACCAATTCGGAAATCTGGATGATCAGTTTGACAGCTGTAATAGCTGTCGGCGGGATCATCGCAGCTACTATTTTTAATAGTCAACTCGGCGTTATGAGTGATCAGTTAACTGAAATGAAAACCGCCTCCAAAATTGCTGAAAAAAGCTTAGTTGCGGTTCAGCGGGCATTCGTTTCCCCCACTGTTCTACTCACTCCGGTGCGCGACTCCTCTAACAAGCTCCAGTTTTGGCGCGCTTTGATCGGATTAGAAAACAGCGGCGCCACCCAAACAAATAAGCTTCGATGGACATTTACAGGTGGTGTAGATCTGACCCCAGACCCAGAAGTAAACACCATTTCGATTGCCTACGGCAAAGATGCGCCCGGTGGCAGCGGCTTCCTCGCACCCAAAGGCAAAGTCAATATAATTGACTCCATATTCAATAGAACAAAGATGGCCGAAATAATAAAAGGCCGCGGAGCTTATTTCTTAGGACGCGTCGACTACGAAGATATTTTTGGTAAGAGCCACACGACGAAGTTTTGTGTCCATCTTTACGGCGGTCCTTGGAATACCACTCTGCCAGACAGCGCATTGGATGCGCTGATCGATGGATTCGATCTTAATTTTAACATGTGCCGGCATAACAATTGCGCCGATGATGAATGCAGCGCAAACGATCTCGGCTAGGAGTAGATGTATGCCTAACTGCAGAAGAACGGCTGCATTCATCCCGACGCGATCTCGGGATCGCGTTCGAGATCGAGATCGTCTTTTTCATTCACGCCCGGAAGATTCAAAGACTCGGCCTCGATCGCCTTGCGCGGGCTGACGCCCTCTGCCGCCGCCGCGCGGCGCAGAACCTCTTCCGCCGCCATGACCTCATGCTGACGATTCCACATGGCGGCATAAATGCCGTTCTGCGCCAAAAGCTTTTGATGCGTGCCGCGCTCGGCGATCACGCCCTTCTCCAAAACCAGAATCTCATCCGCATTGACCACGGTCGAGAGGCGATGCGCGATGACGACCGTCGTGCGGCCTTTCGAGACCCGCTCCAGCGCATCCTGGATCTCGCGCTCGGTGAAGGAATCGAGCGCCGACGTCGCCTCGTCGAGCACGAGGATCGGCGGCGCCTTCAAAATGGTGCGGGCGATCGCGACACGCTGCTTCTCGCCACCCGAGAGCTTGAGGCCGCGCTCGCCGACTTGCGTGCCATAGCCGTCCGGCACGCTTTCGATGAAATGATCGATCTGCGCGAGGCGTGCCGCTTCGTGCACCTCGGCCTCGGAGGCATCCCAGCGTCCGTAGCGGATGTTGTAGGCAATCGTATCGTTGAAGAGCACGGTGTCCTGCGGCACCATGCCGATCTGCCCGCGCAGCGAATTTTGCGTGACATCCGCGATGTCCTGGCCGTCGATCGTGATGCGGCCGGACGAGGGCTCGTAGAAGCGGAAAATCAGCCGCGAAATGGTCGACTTGCCCGCGCCGGAAGGACCGACGATCGCGAGTGTCTTACCGGGCTGCACTTCAAAGGAAATGCCCTTCAGGATCTCGCGCTCGGGATCGTAGTGAAAGACCACATCCTCGAAGCGCAAATGGCCGGATGACACCTTCAAAGGCTTCGCGCCGGGTCTATCCTCGATCTCCGGATTTTGCGACAGGATATGAAACATCATCTCGATGTCGATCGTCGCCTGGCGGATCTCGCGATAGACGAGCCCCATGAAATTCAGCGGCTGATAGAGCTGAATCATCATCGCATTGATCAGCACGAAATCGCCAACCGTATTGGTGCCGTTGCGGACGCCGACAACGCTCATCGCCATCACCGCCATCAGACCCAGCGTGAAGATCACCGCCTGCCCGGCGTTCAGGATCGCAAGCGACACATAGGTCTTGATGCTCATGCGCTCATAGACCGCCATCGACGCGTCGTAACGCTCCGACTCGCGCTCTTCGGCGTTGAAATATTTCACCGTCTCGAAATTGAGGAGACTGTCGATCGCCTTCGTATTGGCGTCGGTGTCGCTCTCGTTCATCGATCGGCGGATCGCGATCCGCCAATTGGTGGCGGCGAGCGTGAAGCCCATATAGGCCGTGATCATCGCCAAAACGACGGCGACATAGCGCCAGTCGAACTGGAAGAAGAAGACACACAGCACAAGCACGAATTCGACCGCCGTCGGTATGGCGGTCAACATGATCGTACGCACGATGGTCTCGATCGAATTGCGGCCGCGTTCGAGCACACGGGTCAGCCCGCCTGTCTTGCGTTCGAGATGAAAGCGCAGCGACAAAAGATGCAGATGCTTGAACACATCCTTGGCGAGGCGCCGCACCGCATGCATCGCGACATCGGCGAAAATCGCGTCGCGAATTTGGGTGAAGAGCGCCATGCCGATGCGCAAGACGCCATAGGCCAAGGCAAGCGCCAGCGGCCCCGCGAGAATGGGCCAAAGCCCATGGGTGTTTGCGCCCCCGGGCGCCGTCAGCGCATCGGTCGCCCATTTGAACGAATAAGGCACCGCGATCGTGAAGAGCTTGGCAAGCAGCAAAAGCGCGATGGAAAAATAGACGCGCCGCTTCAGGTCCGGCCGATCCGACGGCCAGATATAGGGCGACAGCTTGCGCATTGCCGAACCGAAGCTCGCCTCGAGCGGAACGTCGAGCACATGCAAAGCGGGAAAACGAAAGAAGGAAGCGAGCATCTCGATGTCGTGCAGGGCCGGAGCGTTGGCAAGCCGGCGCGGCCAAGGTTTTCATCACGCTATGCATTTCAATGACATAGCGTGTGCGAAAGGATCAAGTTCAAGCTCTATATAAGCGCTCTTGCCGCAAAGCGCAGACGAAAGTTGGAAGCCTCGTGCTATTGGCCGCGCGATGGCTCTTTTCAGTTGGTCTGGCCGGGAATGACGAAGACCTGCCCTGGATAGATCAGCTTGGGATCGCGGATCTGCGACGAATTGGCAGCATAGATCTCCGTATAGCGCGTGCCCCGGCCAAGCGTTTTGCGGCTGATGCGCCAGAGACTATAACCCCGCTCCACCGTCGCCGTCTGAATCTCCGGAACGACCGCCGCTGCCGATTGGCCGGTCGATGCCACGAAACCATCGGCGCTTGGTGCTGTGCTTGG
Source organism: Methyloferula stellata AR4 (assembly GCF_000385335.1). Classification (NCBI taxonomy): domain Bacteria; kingdom Pseudomonadati; phylum Pseudomonadota; class Alphaproteobacteria; order Hyphomicrobiales; family Beijerinckiaceae; genus Methyloferula; species Methyloferula stellata. The sequence continues at coordinate 3,554,093 of NZ_ARWA01000001.1, forward strand.
CGCATGTTCCGCGTCCGAACGCGTCGCGGCGGGCGTGTCATGCTCTTGCGAGGCAAGACGCGGCGCTTGCATGTCGGGTTCTTTTGCCGGAATTGCCGGTGTTGGCGGCGGCGCCACCGCGGCCACGGCCTCTTTCGGGCTCGGTGATGACGTATAGTCGAAAGGCACTTCGGCGCGTGCGACGACGCTGCCCGAATGGTCGATCTGATCGGCGCGCACGGCATAATGGCCGGGCACGAGGCCCTTGCCGACTTTCACCGACCAGCGGCCATCCGGGCCTGCAACGACCTCGGCAAGCGCGCTCCCATTCAAATAGAGCCGCAGATGCGCACCGGGCGCGGCAATGCCCGTTGCGAAAAACCCGCCGGGTTCGACGATCTCGGCGGTTTTAATCGCGACCTCTGGTTTGACCGGCGGCGCCGCTTGCTTTGCCTCGTCCCCCGGTTTTGCCGGCGAAGGGGGTGCGGCTTTAGGCGTTGGTTGGGGCAATTCCGCTTTGGCGGTCGGATCGGCCAAAAGAACCGTCGCCTTGCCCGGCTCCGCCAAGGCGACCATGACCTCGCCCTTGCCTTTGACCGGAACCGACACGGCCACATTCTGATCCGAGACGACGGGCGATCCCGAAGGCGGCGTCACGCGCAGCGACAGGCCATGCTCGCCCGGAGCCAGGGGCGGCGGCACGAAAGCAAACTGCCCCGCAGCATCGGATTTCCCCTCGGCGATGACTTTGCCATTCGCGATGACGGCCACTTGGCTATTCGGCTCAGTATGACCGGCAATGACCGCATCGCCCGAGGGCTCGACCCGCACCACGTCGAATTTGGGCCGCGCAACGGGCGCGGGTGCAGGCGAAGGTGCAGTTTGGGGAGAAGCCGGCGTCTCGATCGCGGCCAAAGGCGCGGGTACACCCGTTGGCGCCGCGGCCTCCGGCTCCGTCCCGGTGAGATGCGCAGGCGGCGGCGCAGCGGCGGCTTGCGGCTTCGGCGCCACATTGCCATGAAGCTCGAGCGGCGCGTCCGCTGCCGGAAGCCGCGTTGTCACCCAATAGACGGCCAACGCCGCGATCACCAGGCAGGGGCCGAGAATCAAAGCGATGGTCTTAGAACGGTTCATGCCTCTGCCTTCTTTGTCTGAAAATCTATCGTGCCGGCGAGGGCCTTGCCACCCGTTTTATAGGCAAACACGGTGTTTTCTGAGGCCGCGGCCCCAAAACATGCGCTCCACCACCTTGACCACGGTGCATTGCGCAAGCGAGAACCGTTTATGAACCTCATTCCAAGCGAAGCCGCCTCCCCGCGCCGCATTCGCACGATCTGCGTCTATTGCGGCTCCTCCACGGGCGGCGCGGCGCATTACTATGAAGCCGCGCGCAAGCTCGGCCACATCCTGGGCAAGGCCGGGATCGGGCTCGTCTATGGCGGCGGCAATCTAGGGCTGATGGGCACGATCGCAAGCGCGGTCATCGAAGCGGGCGGCAAAGTCACCGGGATCATTCCGGACTTTCTCGTCAACGAGAAGAACACACTGAAAGCCGATCACGAACAGATCGTCGTGCCGGATATGCATACGCGCAAGCGTCTGATGTTCGAGCGCGCCGATGCCTTCGTCGCTTTGCCCGGCGGGGTCGGCACATTGGAAGAACTTGTCGAGCAATTGACCTGGGTCCAGCTCGAACGCCATTCGAAACCCGTGGTTCTGGCCGATATAAGCGGCTTTTGGCGTCCCCTGCTCGCGCTTTTCGCGCATATGCGCGAACAGGGTTTCATCCAGTCGCATTTCGAAATCCGCTATCTCGTCGCGGAAAAGATCGAGGATATTCTGCCGATGATCGAGACGGCTTCGGCCGAAGCCGAGCGTCGCGGGTTGAAGAAGGAGACGGTCGATCCGAGGCTTTGATATCCCGCTTACCGCCTGACTACATTCGGCACGTTAGTGAAAGGCCCGAATGCGCGGAAGACGCGCTAAAAAAAGCGGCCGTAAGCAGCGAGAATTATGCGATTAAAGAGCAGGAAGCTTGCGATGTCTGATGAATATGAGATCGTCGCGACTGGCACCTGGTTTTATGATCACAGTGTTCCAAAACCTATCGTGATTTACGCAAAGCCCGCGCGCTATGCGAGTTCTCGTTATGACGATGACGACCAGCTTGACGAAAGCAGGCCAATTCCGGAAACGCCGGATGGCTTTGTCTATTTTTGTTGGCCCGGCGGCCACGATCAGCCGACAATTGAAGATGCGAAAGCATGGGCAAATGCCCAACCATGGGGACCAGTAATTTGGGGCTTAACAATTTCAAACTGACGTATTACGCCAGAGTATCCAAATCCATCCATATAGCTTAATCTGCCGCTCAACTCCCAAACCCCTCACGGACCCCCCTCATGGCCGCTCATGTCACGCCGCATTTCCACAATCAGCCCGGCGTCGCCCAGATCCGCGTCGGCGCCAAGGAATTCATGTGCATCGGCGCTTTGCCGCCTTTCGACCATCCGCATATTTTCATCGACATGGGCGGCGAGAACGAGGCGGTCTGCCCCTATTGTTCGACGCATTATGTTTATGACGCCTCGTTGCATGGCGGCGCCGTGCCGGCCGAATGCGTCTATGTTCCCGAGGTCGAGCCGGAACATAGCTGAATTCATGCACATCGCGCGATGACGAAGCCGCACGCGCTTATCGCCGGTGCCGGAATCGGCGGCCTTACCGCCGCTTTGTGTCTCGCCCGCATCGGCTGGCGCGTCACGCTTCTCGAACGCGCGCCATTGCTCGAAGAGGTCGGCGCGGGCCTTCAGCTCTCTCCCAATGCCAGCCGCATTCTCAAAGATCTCGGCGTGCTCGCGCGGCTCGAAGGCGCCGCGCTGACGCCCTCGGCGATCAGAATCAGGCGCGGCCGCGACGCAGCTCTTTTGGCGCTTCTGCCGCTCGACAAAGCCGAGCAAACCTGGGGCGCGCCTTATTGCGTTGCGTTGCGCAGCGATTTGCAGCGCGCCCTGCTCGAAGCCGTCGCCTGCATCCCTGAGATTTGCCTCGTGGCGGGAACCACGGTCGCAGGCTTCGCGGCGACCAGCGAAGGCGTCACCGTCGCCGCCAAGCAAGGCCTCATGCGATTGAGCTTTGAAGGCACATGTCTGATCGGCGCCGATGGCGTGCAATCCTTCGTGCGTAAGCGATTGCTTGAGCCGTCAAAAGATACATTGCACTTTTCCGGCAATGAAGCCTGGCGCGCGCTTGTTCCGGCCGATCGGGTCGCGCCCGATATGCTGCGTCCGGAAACCAATCTCTGGCTCGGTCCCGACGCGCATGTCGTCCATTATCCGTTGCGCGGTGGTACCATCGTCAATCTTGCCGTGATCCTCGGCAAAGCGCGCGCGCCGAAAACCCAGGCCGACGCCTGGTCGAACGCCGGCGATCCCCAGATTATTGCTGCGCGCTTTTCGAAATGGCATCAGGCGTTGCGCGGGCTGATCGCATCCGCGCCCGAATGGCTGACGTGGCCGCTCTTCGAACACAAACCCTTGTCCGCCTGGACGGCGGGTCCGATCGCGCTTTTGGGCGATGCCGCGCATCCCATGTTACCGTTTTTGGCGCAGGGCGCGGCGCAAGCGATCGAAGATGCCGCCGTTTTAGCCAATGCGCTCGCCAAAAATCCGGCCGTCGATATAGCGTTTTCTACTTATGCCGCGGCTCGGCTCGCCCATACGGCGAAGGTGCAAAAAGCTTCACACCAGCAAGGCGTGATCTACCACCTCGCCGGCCCAGCCGCCGCTGCGCGCGATCTGACGATCCGTGCGCTCGGTCCGCATCGCATGCTGGCGCGCAACGATTGGATCTATCGAAGTTCGCAACAATTGCCAGCCAGCAAGGCTCTCGCTAGTTTTTGAGTCGAGGGCGAATGAGTCCGGCGCTGCCTCTGGCTGGATAAGCGAACTGAAGCGAGTTTGACGCCATGGCAGTCTTTGCCGACGAAGCGGATTTCGAAACACCAGATCTGCGCAGCGCGCATGTCATCGTCATCGGCAATGAAAAAGGCGGCACCGGCAAATCCACTCTGTCGATCCATATCACGATCGCTTTGCTGAAAGCCGGCTTCCGGGTCGCGACCATCGATCTCGATACCCGCCAGCGCACTCTGACGCGCTTCTTCGAAAACCGTCAGTCCTGGGCGCAGACGGCGCCCTGGGAGGTCGAACTTCCCTTTCATCATGCGCTCGATCGCGGCGCTTCCGCCAATGTGCATGATAATGAAACGATGGAATTCGGCGCCTTCGCCGATGCCATCGCCTCCGTGGAACATGCCTATGAATTCGTGGTCATCGATACGCCGGCGAGCGATTCCTATCTCATGCGGCTTGCGCATTCGCTGGCCGATACGCTGGTCTCCCCCGTCAATGATTCCTATATCGACGTCGATGTGTTTTCCCGCGTGCATCACGACAAAGCGCGGCGCGGCGAGATCGCGCATTATGCCGATCTCGTGCTGGAAGCGCGGCGCAAGCGCCATCTGGTCGATCAAGGCATCATCGACTGGGTTTTGGTGCGCAATCGCGTCGCCTCGATCCAATCCAACAATTCGAAGCAGATCGCGATCAGCCTTGCGCGCATGTCGCCCGAATTGCAGTTCCGGCCGATGGAAGGCCTGCACGACCGGGTGATCTTCCGCGAGCTGTTTCCGATCGGCTTGACCGCGCTCGATCCGATCGAGGAGGCCGCCCGCGGCGGGACTCTGTCGCAATCGCAGCAATCGGCCCGCAAGGAAATCGAAACGCTGGTCGCCTCCTTGCAATTGCCTGAACGCAACGCCGGCATGGCGCATCTTCAGGCGCGGCACGTCTGGTTCGAGCGCATCTCGAACTTCTACCGCAATCTGCGGGCCGACATGTAGTTTCAATCTGGCGATGGACTTCCCTGCGCTAAAGTGTGAAATCACTCCACGCATTTTCACATTCAGCCCATGCGGGGATCCATGGCAGAGGTTAAATTCCTGAACCGCGACAGCACCGCGCCGACCGGCGACTTCGTCGCCATTACGCGCCGCATAGCGCCCAACAATACGGTCGTGACCGACATCATCTGCATGAAGGACGGGGCGGCGGTGAAGACGATCACCGACCGGCAGTTCCGGCCCGACGCCGCGATCGAAACAGCCCAGGAGATCGCCGACGAGCACGATGTCGAGGTCGTCTATATGCTCGACTTGGCGTGACTGGCTTTGACGTGACCGGCTTTGGATCAGTGACTGGCCGGAATTGACACCGCCGGGGCGGCTTCCACTTCGCTCTGTGACGTGGACTCCGGGGTCCCGCCGCGGCCATATTGCCGTGGCGAACAGCCCATGACCCTCTTGAAAGCGGTGCTGAATGCGCTTTCGGATTCGTAGCCAAGCGACAGGGCGATGGTGGAAATGGGATCGCTGGAATTGGCCAGCCTGTCGCCGGCCAGCAGCATGCGCCAGCGCGTCAGGTAGTCCATGGGTGACGCCCCGACCGTCTCTTTGAATTTGAGCGCAAATGTCGATCGCGACATGCCGGCACGCTCCGCCAGCTCCTGCAATGTCCAACGATAGGCCGGCTCGCCATGCATGGCGTTGATCGCAGCAGCCATCTGTTTATCGGCCAGGGCAAAGAGCCAGCCAACGCCGCCTTTCGGCCCTTCCGCCAGATGCAGCCGCAGGGCTTGAACCAGCATCATATGGGCTAAGTGCTGCGCGATCAGAAAGCCGCCCGGCCGCGGCTCGCGCAGCTCTTGCCGCATCCGCTCCAGAGACCAGCGCAGCGCCGCCTTGTCCGATTCTTTGCGGATATGCGCAATGGGCGGCAGCACGCCCAATAGGATTCCGGCGTGAGGACCGGTGAGAGCGAAATGGCCGCCGACCATAAAGCAATCTCCGCCGCCATTATAAGACATGATGCTGCCGGCCCGCACAGTCGGATAAAGCGTGCAGGCGTCGATCGGCGTCAAAGCCATATCGCTGGCGAGACGGAAGGGCCGCCCGCTCGGCAACAGGAAGCAGTCCCCTGTCTTGACACGCAGCGCATCGGGGACGCCCTCGACAGAGAGCCAGCACTGGCCCGAAACCACGGCATAGCATTTGATGCCGTCATGCTCGGGGAACTGGACCGACCATTGTCCGCCGACATCGAAGCCACCGGACACGTAGCTGCGCAATTTCAGGAGCGACAGCACATCTGAGAGCGGGTCCACCGGCTACTCCGGACGATCACGAAGGAAATACGGACGTTATGGCATAGATCGTATGACTTCAATCGCCTATCTCGACAGACATTGGGGCTGCGACTGCGGTCGCGAAAAAAGGATAGGTCAATGCGCGTATTCTTGACCGGTGCCACTGGCTTCATCGGCACAGCGGTCATTCCGGAGCTCCTTGGTGCGGGCCATCAGGTCCTCGGTCTGGCGCGCTCGGATGCGGGCGCCAACACGCTTATCGCTGCCGGGGCCGAGGTGCATCGCGGCGATCTTGAAGATCTCGAAAGCCTGCGCAACGGCGCCGCCATGTCCGATGGCGTGATCCACTGCGGTTTCGTCCATGACTTTTCGAGATTCGTGGAAGTCTGCGAGATCGACAGGCGCGCCATCGAGGTGCTCGGCGCCACGCTCGCTGGCTCTAATCGGCCATTTGTCGTTACGTCCGGAACGGCGACCGCCCACACGCCGGGCCGCCTCACGACCGAGGACGATGCGCCCAACTCTCCGCTTCCCCGCGTAGCCTCGGAAGAGGCGGCACTTTCCCTCGCGGCGCAAGGCGTGCGCGTTTCGGTGATGCGCCTTCCTCAGGTCCACGACCCGCTCAAGCAGGGCCTCGTCACCTATCTGATCGCCGTGGCCCGCGAGAAAGGCGTCTCGGCCTATGTCGGCGATGGCCTCAACCGGTGGCCCGCGGTGCACCGTCTCGATGCCGCCAAACTTTACAGGCTGGCGCTGGAGAAGGGTTCAGCGGGAGCCCGCTACAACGCGGTCGGAGAGGAAGGCATCCCGTTGCGGGAAATCGCCGAGGCCATTGGCCGGGGCCTGAAGCTGCCGGTCGTCGCCAAATCTCCCGAGGAAGCGGCCGAGCATTTTGGCTGGCTCGCCATGTTCGTCGGTGCCGACATCCCGGCTTCCAGCGCACTCACGCAGGAACGATTGGGATGGCACCCGACGGGGGTTGGGCTGATTTCCGATCTCGACCAAGCCCGCTACATCGAGTCTTAGCCGTTCTCGTGCAGTTGGACGACGACTTTGGCGAAGCGGTTGATGACGGCGGCCCAACCGTTCTCGCTGTTCATGATATTGAAGACGGCTTTCGAATCCTCGGTGAAACCGGCGTGTTCGAGCCGCACATGAGTGCCGTTCGGCAGGGGCGAAAGCGTCCAGGTCAGCACCGTATCCATGCTATGGCCGAAGCCTTCGACATTGGGCGAGCCGCCGCGCATTGAATATTGCAGCCGCCAATAGGGCTGTGCGTCGATCACCTCGCCTTGGAACTGGCCGTCCCAATCGCCGATCGGCCCGCTCTTGAATGTAAACTTGTGACCGGCCTCGGCTTCGAAATCGCTCGGCATGAACCATTGGGCGATCAGATCGGGATCGGTCAGAGCCTGCCAAAGCACCTCGCCCGGCGGCACGAGCATGCCTTCGACAACGATCGAAAGCGGTTCGCCTGCACTGTCACTCACGGCTGATCTCCATCCATTATTGCGCCGCCGCATCGCCCTTGGGCCAGACGGAAAAGCAACCGACAGCGCTTAAAACGAAGCCGTTGTCAGTCCGAGCGGCCCCGTTCGCCGTTCTGCCGCGACTCTGGAACCGATCCGACAACGCCAGCAATTTTCAAGCCTAGGCCTTGGCTTCGATGTGCGATCGGCTGCGCTGTCGCATATGGTGAAGGATCTGTTTACCAATTTGCCTCGGCAAAGCTTTATAACACTCCAACTGCCAAGCTTATAAGTAAGAATACTGCCAATTTACGCGAAATAGAGGGTTCAATTTACGGAAACTTCAGCGGCTTCGCATAAGGCTCCAATAAGAACAAACCGAATTCAAACCTCGTAGCCTTATTATGTCAGTGCCCGCGTTTCCCCTTTGGAAGGCCTTTCGAACGCGCCACCGCTGGTCGGCTCGCCGCCGGGGCCTGTTCGGCGGGCCCCTCGCAGACCGGCGCGGCGCTGCTGCGGTCGAACTCGCCCTAAACGCGAAGTTCGTTCGGAGATCCCACTCGTGATTAGACATTTTACGACAGCGATGGTTTTGCGCCTGGGCCGAATGATCGCCGCTGGTTTCTTATGGCGCATGCGGCGGGAACTTGCTCCTTTCACTGCCGACCGGCGCGGAAATGTTGCGCTAATTTTCGCAATTGCGTCCATTCCGGTTCTCTTCGCCATCGGCGCAGCCATTGATTACACCTCTGCCACTCGGCGCAAGGCTAAACTTGATGCGATCGCCGATGCAGTCGCGCTTTCCACGGTCACGCAATCCGGCACTCCCCCGGCCTTCTCGCCAATCCCCGGCCAGGGTCTCAATGCAAGCCAGGCTAAGGCGAGGGCTCAGGCTTTGTTTAATTCCCTTGCCGGCACCGTTTCGGGGGTGAGCAATTTCAGCGGCACCGTAAATGTCGTCGATTCCACGAAGTCCTATACCAGTCCTCGCTCGACGACAGTCACCTATACGGCGCAATCGAATGATGCCTTCGCCCATATCATCGGTATGAACACGATCGGCATCGGTAATACTTCGAATCCCGTTGTGGCTCAGGTTGCCATTGCACCAAACATCAACTTCTACATTCTGGCGGATTCTTCGCCCTCGATGGCCATTCCGGCGACATCCAGCGGCATCAGTGCAATGTACACCGCGACCTCTACCTTAAATGGGCCCGGCGGAGCGCCTGACTTGAGTATCGATAAAACCCAAGCAGATAATGAAAGCGGTTGTTCATTTGCTTGTCATGAATCCGACTACTCCAAGTGGGTTCTTCCGGGAAGCGCCTCCTGCATAGGTATGGTCGCGAAAAAGAGCACTAAAAGCCCATCGTTCTATTACTATGTTGCTGGAACATCTACTAACCCTGGGTATGTCGACGACTACACTTATGCGGAATGCGTGCTGGGCTTGACCCTTCGCATCGACAATTTGCGTAGCGCAATCCAGCAGCTTGGCCCTTATGCGATCAATATCGCGTCGCAAAATGGCGCGACCTACAACATGTCTGTCGCGAGTTTCGATACCGATTGGTCGAGTTCGAGTTGTAACTCCGGAAATTCGCCGCTGCATTACATTTCGGGCGGCTCTTCCTTGACGCCGCAGAACATGTCCTCAGCTTCGAGCGCCGCAGCGAATATCCAGATGCTGGAAATGTTCTATAATGGTTATCTGACCGGGACTAACTCAACGTCGTCGACGACAAACCAATATAAGAAAACGTGCAGCAACCAAGATGGCAGCACGGCTCTTAATGCGGCCATGACCAGCATCAATAACCTGATGCCGACGCCCGGCAATGGCACAAATGCGGCCGGAGACACGCCGCAGGAAGTTTTAATGCTCATCACGGACGGCGTGAACGACACATATTCGCCTCGTGCGATTTCGACCATCGACACGACGAAATGCGATGCCATCAAGAAGAGGATCAGCGCCAGCGGGCTGCCAATCAGGATAGCAGTGCTTTATCTTGATTACTCACCGTTGCCCAATAATTCTTTCTATACCAGCTATGTCAAACCCATCGATGACAACACCGTCCCGACACCGAATCCTAACATCGCGACCGCATTGCAATCCTGCGCCTCGTCGCCGTCTCTCTTTGGTAAGGTCACAACGAACCAAGATATCGGCGCTGCCCTGCAGCAGCTTTTTCTAACCGCGACAACGGCAGTTCATCTCGCGCAATAAAGCAGTAGCAAATTTGAGGCTTGGAGAGCCAAGCCCTGATTCGTCGTTTTGGTAAAATTGGACCGAACGCGAAACGCCTCCATCGTTCATTCTCAAACCCAGAACCCGACGGGAAGCATCGTCCATGTTTAAGGACACGTATAGCCCGGTCCGCTAATACACGCGCCTGTGCGTGGGTAGAAATAAATGCCGTCCGAGAGCGTCATCGTGCCGACGATCTTATAACCAACGACAGGCGTGTAGCCGTAGGAAACATGCCCATAAACAACCGTAATATTCGCTGCCGAGAGGCTGCTCGGAAGCGTGAATAACGCGCCCTTTAAAAGGGCCTTCGTATTATCCGGCCAAGAACCGCTCCAATCGACAGTGGCTTTGCCGTTGGCGTCGGTGGATATCTGAGAAACGGTGACGGTCAGAGTACTAGACGGATAGGGTACCATGACCTGCGCGGCTGCCTGAAGATCCGTATTGAGCTCCGATGCCGCAAGCGGCGAATTTTCTCTTGTCACAAGGTCGGTAATCGTGCGCGCGGTGATTGTCACCTTTTGGCTGATCGAAACCGCCTCTCCGACCTGCGTCACCCCGACGAAGACGACCAGCATGATCGGCAGTATCAGGGCGAACTCGATAGCGGCCACCGCCTCTTCATGCGAAGCGAAACGCATCACTTTGTGGTAGTTGGCAGGGAGGCAGGTCATTATTGTAAAGGCTCGTTCATGAATACCGACGTTGCCACCAAGAGGCGCGTTCCGTTCGGCAAAGTAGCCAGGTTGAAACCGAACAGGCTACTGAAGATCGGCCATTCGTACATGACTTGAAGAACGATGACTTGTGGAGTCGCACCATGACTCCCAGTCTGGTAACTCCAGACGTTCTTTTCGAGCGTCGCATAGTTCGGCGTGGAAGTACTTGCTGCGCTGAACGAACTAGCCGTTTGCATGTTGACCATCACATTCGAGCAATTGAACATGGCGACCAAATAGCTGCAGACCTTCTTCTGGAAATCCGTTTGGCTGAGATAACTTGTCTGGCCGGACGTGCTCGATATTTGGCCCGTCATGACAGCTCGGCCAGTTTCATCTGCGGCGTGGTTCAACTCCTGCTGCGCAAGTAGAACGATGGAAAATTGCAAGGCAGCGAAAATAATCACCACGAGCGGCAAAGCGACGAGAGCAAACTCTACGGCGGACGCGGCCTGGCCATCGCAGGCAAAATGGCGCAGGTATTTTAGCCAACATAAACGTTTGTGGAGACGTTGGTCGGGCTGAGCGGTCATCGCGAAGTCCAATTATTATTTATCAAAAAGATTCAGACGATCCTGTACTCTCCCCCCAATTTTATCGGGCAGACGTTGCGCAATAGTTACGAGAAAGCGTTCTATTCGGGTAATGCGGTGGTTTCCTCTGGGCTCCATCAGACCAGAAGCAGCCACTTGGCGCTCATGCGCCGACTTTAGGCTTCATCCCAAATCATATTGATTGGCGATCGGAAACAGCACGCGTTTCACCGCCGCCTCGACCTTCACGTCGGAGGTTTTTTCAAGCCGCAATTTGCGGATCGTCCAGGTCATGTCGAGCCCCGGCTCGTCGATCCGATAGACCTCAAGGGAGGCCGCGGGAACGCCTTCCGCCCTGAGGCCCGTGATGATCATCGCAGCCAATTCATCGGCGGATTTGCTCTCTTTCGCCACGGTCTCACTCCAGGCCAGCGCTTCGGGCTACCTCTCCGGTCGATCAGCATAATCCGCGCCAAAAGCCTCTGCTTTTGCCTTCGGCGTTGCGTCCATGCGCCCGGCACGATATGCGACAGTCCATGTTTTCAAGCGGAATGCGCGCTTTGCCGGTATCGGCGCAACCAAGGACACGACCATGGCAGACAAGAGCACAGGCCCATCGGCGGCCGAGGAACAGCTCATCGCCGATGCGCAGCAGAAATTCGGCAGCTTCTTTCGCTGGGTGAGTTTTTTGAACGACATGATCAAAAAAGACATCGGGCCGGACTATGGCCTCGTCGTCAATAATCCGGAAGTGAACGTCGCCGAGCAGAAAGTCTCGGGCACGCTCGACGTGTCGCGGCGCTTCAAGGAGCCGATGTCGATTCCCTTCGCGATCCAGGGCGAGACGATCAGCTTCCAGCACCTCAAGTTCGAACGCGAGAACAAGGCGACCGGGCAGAAGTCGAGCACCTTCCATCTGTCGACAGTGGACGACGCCAACCGGATCCTCGGCGACGTCATCCAAGACTATATCGGCTGAGCTACACAGGGCGGACGGCCCCTCCCCAAGGCATAAATATTGCTTCTTGCGGTTTGAGGCAATTTTGACGCGTGATCCCTGCGCTGCGCGCTGGTTGGGAGTCACGCCTTCCTTGGAGATCAGCCATGCTCCCGCAAGTCGTCCTGGTCGACGGAGCGCCGAAATGCGTGATACGCCCGACCGATAAGAAGGATCTCGATCGCTTCGTCCGCAACGGCAAGAAATGGCTTCAAGCCGGCAACGAAGAGGCCAAATGCACCTACCGGCCTGCCGACGACGCCGAGATTGCGATATGGAAGAATGCCTTCGCGCTGCATAAGGCTTGGGGCGGCGCCGACGAAACCTTTTTCGGTATTCCGCTGGGTCTGCCCGCCGAAGCCCCGGCTGAGCCGGCTGCGCAATCCGAGCCTAGTGCGTGATCGGGCATCCTCATTGCGAGCGAAGCGAAGCAATCCAGAGCAACCGCTCAGACAATGGCATGGATTGCTTCGGAGCAAAGCTCCTCGCAATGACGGCTCGATAATCGAGTCCTGCCACTCTAGTCCTTGGGAAACACGAGCCCCATTTCGCGATAGCGTTCGGGATCGTCGGCCCAGTTCTCGCGCACCTTCACGAATAGAAACAGGTGCACCTTCTGCTCCGCGGCGGCGGCGATCTCTTTCCGCGCGGCCGTGCCGATCGCCTTGATCGTGCGGCCGCCTTCGCCGATGACGATCTTCTTATGCCCTTCGCGCATCACATAGATCGTCTGCTCGATGCGCGCCGATCCGTCGGGCTGATCCGTCCATTGCTCCGTGACCACCGTCGACTGATAGGGCAATTCGTCGTGCAAGCGCTCGAAGATTTTTTCGCGCGTGATCTCGGCCGCGAGCGCCCGCAGCGGCGCATCCGACACCTGGTCTTCCGGATAGAGCCAAGGCCCCTCCGGCATGCGCGCGGCCAAATGCGTTTTCAGCAAAGGCACGCCGTGCCCCTTCAGCGCCGAGATCATGAAGGTCTCGGCAAAGGGCAACTTTTTATTGAGGAGATCCGCCAGGGCCAGCAGACGCGGCGGCTCGATCGTATCGATCTTGTTGAGAACAAGGATTTTCGCGCCGCGAATCTGCGGCAGACGCTCAAGAATGGCCTCGACTTCCGCATCCAGGCCCTTGCGCGCATCGACCAGAAGCGCCGCAGCATCCGCGTCTTCGGCGCCGCCCCAGGCTGACGTCACCATGGCGCGATCGAGCCTGCGCTTCGGCGCGAAAATGCCGGGCGTATCGACAAAGATGATCTGCGTTTCACCCTCAAGCGCGATGCCGCGCACCAAGGCCCGCGTCGTCTGCACCTTGCGCGACACGATCGACACTTTGGTGCCGACGAGCTGATTGATGAGCGTCGATTTGCCGGCGTTGGGCGCTCCGATCAGCGCCACGAAACCACACCGCGTTGCCGTTTCGGAAATCGTATCGGCCGCCGGCTCGCCGCCGGTCATGCCGCACCCGTGTTTTCGCTGCCGCCAATACCCTCGCGCGCGATAAAAATCTCGGCTGCCGATTGTTCCGCGCGGCGCTTTGAAAAGCCCTTGGCTTCGGCCGGTTCATAGCCGGTCACGACCACGGCGATGGTGAATTCCGGCGCGTGATCCGGTCCGGTGCGGTCCTGTTCGCGATAAACCGGCGGCGCCAGGCCGCGCGCTTGCGCCCATTCCTGCAGAGCAGTTTTGGGATCGCGCAAAGGCCGTCGCGGCGAGCGCATGCGCGCCTCAAAGGCCTGCGTCACGACGCGTTTGGCAGCGTCGAAGCCGCCATCGAGAAAGACAGCACCGATGATCGACTCGCAAATATCGCCGAGGATCGCGGTTTTGGCAGCGCCCGTCTGCTTCTCGCTTTCGCCGAGACGTACGAAGGTCGCGACGCCCCATTCAAGCGCGACTTCGGCGCAGCTTTCCTTGCGCACGAGATCAGCGAGACGGCGCGAGAGTTCGCCTTCCTCGGCGTCGGGAAAGGCGGCATAGAGCATATCGGCGACAACGAGCCCAAGGACGCGGTCGCCGAGAAATTCGAGCCTTTGATAGGTCTCGCTCCGCGCCGCATTGGAGGCGCTGACATGGGTCAGCGCCAAGCCGATCAGATGCGCATTTGCAAAGCTATGGCCTATGCGCGCTTCGAGCGGGCCTATGTCTTGCTGTTTCGGCCGCTGCATTATTTCACGGGCTGGAACATTCTGTTCCAGCGCAAATCCCAGGGCCATTTCCAGAAGGCCCAGGCAGGTTGACCGTCACCGATGGAGAAGAAGGTGACTTCGGCGCGGCCGACCAGATTTTCAAAAGGCACATAGCCGACACCGCCCTGATCCGGCGGCACGCGGCTATCCGTCGAATTGTCGCGATTGTCGCCCATCATGAAATAATGATCCGGCGGGACCTCGAAGACGCCCGTATTGTCGTTGAAGCCATTGTCGCCCTGGATCTCGATGATCGTGTGCGAGACACCGCCCGGCAAGGTCTCCTTATAGGTCGCGACTTCGGTTTCGCGGCCGTAGAAATCTTCCGTCGTCACTTTCGCAATCGGCTCGCGCGGAACGATCTCGCCATTGATATAGAGGCGGCCTTCCTTCACTTGGATCTTATCGCCGGGCAGGCCGATGACGCGCTTGATGTAATCGGTCGTTCCGTCGCGCGGCAATTTGAAGACGACGACATCGCCGCGCTTTGGCGGCGAACCGAAAATCCGGCCCTTGAAGAGATCCGGGCTGAAGGGAATCGAATGGTTCGAATAGCCATAGGCATATTTCGAGACAAAGAGATAATCGCCGACGAGCAACGTCGGGATCATCGATCCGGACGGAATATTGAACGGCTGGAAGAGAAGCGTGCGCACGACGAGCGCGATCAACAGAGCCTGAACGATGACTTTCAGCGTTTCGCCGAGACCGCCTTCATTGGCACGGCTCTTTACGTCGGCATTCTTGCCGTCCAACCTCACGGGCTCCGTCATATTGCCTTCTCTACTCTTTGGAAGTCGGCCTCGTTAAAGCCGATCCCGATTGCTTTGGATCTTCTGGGCGATCCAAAGCAATCGGGTGGATCGGCTCGATTTCTAGATCACGATGATTTCGGATTGAATCAATCCAAAATCATGAACGTGACCGATTCTCATAATCTAGAGCGGGATGGGACGGAAAACCGCGCACACTTTTCCTCGTCCCGCTCTCGGTTCGGAGCATGCCCTTATCGAAAAAGCCGAGCAACTTTTTCGAGACATGCTCTAACATGTGGTTTTAAGCCGGTATAGGGCACCAAACTCGCTTTTACCTGACCATCCAGGGGTGTTTACAGGTCGACCGGCGTAGATGTCGGCAAAGACCTTGGCTTTTCCATGATCGCCAGCTCTCCGGCAACCGCCTCGATGATCACCTGGGCTTGCGCCATGGGGTATTCGTCCGTGAGGGTCAGATGGATCACGGCTATATGGCCCATGGGTGTCATCTTTGCCAGTCGTAAGGCCGCACCTCCGGTCAGGCACAAGGTGGGCTTTCCGGACATTAAATTCACGACACCCATGTCGCGCCAGAAGACGCCTGCGGCTATGCCGGTACCCAGTGCCTTGGCACAGGCCTCCTTGGCCGCGAACCGCTTGGCGTAGGAGGCCGCCGGACTAGCCCTCCCTTCCGATTTTTGCCGCTCGATCTCGGTGAAACAGCGGTTCACGAAACGATCGCCGAAACGCGTTAACGAGTCCTCGATCCGTCTGATATCGCAAAGGTCGATGCCGAAGCCGAGGATCATGCTGTCCTCACGACTTGGCGTTGGCGCGGCCCGCGTCCATCGCGGCGCGCATTTTCCGGATCGCGGCCTCAAGCCCGACGAAGATCGCTTCGCCGACCAGAAAATGCCCGATGTTCAGTTCAACCACCTGAGGCAGTGCGGAAATTTTGGCTGCGGTCTCGTAATCAAGACCGTGCCCGGCATGGCATTCGATGCCAAGCTCGGCACAGCGGGCCGCCGCCGCCTTGAGACGGATGAATTCCGCCTCGGCGCGCTCGGTTTCGCCATGATCCAAAGCATCGCACCAGGTGCCAGTATGAAGCTCGATCGCTGGCACGCCGATCGAACGCGATGCCTCCAGCGCTTCAAGCGAGGGCTCGATGAAAAGCGCCACAATCACCCCTGCCCGGCTAAGCTCGGCCGTGACCAGCTTCAAATGATCGTGTCCGAGGAGGACATCGAGGCCGCCTTCGGTCGTCCGCTCGCTGCGCTTTTCTGGCACAAGGCAAGACGCGTGCGGGCGCGTATCGAGTGCGATCGCGACCATCTCATCCGTCGCGGCCATCTCGAAATTCAGAGGCTTGGTGATGTCGCGCTTAAGCCTTCGCATGTCTTCGTCGCGGATATGGCGCCGGTCTTCCCGCAAATGCGCGGTGATGCTGTCGGCACCGGCCTCGATCGCCAGGCGCGCCGCGCGCAAAGGATCGGGCACCGCGCCGCCGCGTGCATTGCGCAGCGTCGCGACATGATCGATGTTGATCCCAAGTCTCAGCGGCAACAGCGTCATTTAACCCACGTCCATTCGAAGCACGCCCCATATCCCGGCCCGCAATTCTTTCAGCGCATAATCTTGTCCGAAAAGTCTGCAACTTTTCGGGATTATGCTGCCTACCCATTCACCCGTTCGACTTTGCTGACGGCCGGACGCGCCCGCAATTGCGAAATGATCGTATTCAGATGTTTCAAATCGCTGACTTCGATATCGATCGTCATCTCGTGAAAATCCTGCGACAGCGGATGAATGTTGATGTTATCGATATTGGCGCCCGCCTCGCCGATCAAGGTCGCGATAATGCCGAGCGTGCCCGGCTCGTTGATGGCGGTGACCAGGATCTTTGAGGGAAAATATTCCTTGCGCCCCTCGTCTATATCCCAGCGCACGTCGAGCCAGCGTTCCGGCTGATCGTCGAATGCCGTCAAATCCGGCGATTGAATCGGATAGATCGTAATGCCTTCACCGGGCGTCAGAATGCCGACGATCCGGTCGCCCGGCACAGCGCCGCCGTTGGGCGCAAAGCGCACCGGCAGATCGCCCTGCAAGCCGCGGATCGGAATCGATTGGCGCTCGGCCTTCCCTTCGGGTCCCGGCACTTTGAAGACGAGGCTCGTCGCCTTCGTCATGCCGAACCAGCCAGCCTCATTATGGGCGCGCATCGGCGCCGGTTTCTTCTCTTCCTTGAATTCCGGATGGACGGCTTTGACGACATCGCCGGAATACATTTCGCCGCGGCCGACGGCGGCCAGCACATCTTCAAGGCTGCCGCGCGCCAGACGCGGCAACGCCTTCTTCAGCATCTCGTCCGAGAAGGCCTTGCCGGCACGCTCGAAGGCACGCGTCACGATCTGCCGGCCGAGGCCCATATACTGCGCCCGCACGGCATCGCGGGTCGCGCGCCTGATTGCGGATTTGGCCTTGCCGGTCATCACCGCGGTTTCCCAGGCCGCCGGAGGCACCTGGCCCTCGGCCCGCATGATTTCGACCTCGTCGCCATTCTGCAATTCGGACAGTAAAGGCGCGACGCGGCCATTGATCTTTGCGCCCACCGCCGAATTGCCGACATCGGTATGCACGGCATAAGCGAAATCGATCGGCGTCGCGCCGCGCGGCAAAGCGATCAAGCCACCCTTCGGGGTGAAGCAGAAGACCTGATCCTGAAACAGTTCGAGCTTCGTATGTTCCAGAAATTCTTCCGGCGAATCGCCTTCGGCGAGATGCGCGATCGTGCGCCGCAGCCATTGATAGGCGCGGCTTTCGCGGCCGAGCATATCCTTGTCACCGACGGGGACATCCTTATAGAGCACATGCGCCGCGATGCCGTTGCGGGCGATATCGTCCATGGCCGCGGTGCGCACCTGAAGTTCGACGCGCTGGCGCCCGGGTCCGACCACAGTCGTATGGATCGACTGGTAGTCGTTCTCCTTCGGCGTCGAAATATAATCCTTGAACCGGCCAAAGACATTCGGCCATTTCGTGTGCACGACGCCGATGGTGCGGTAGCATTGCTCGATCGTACCGACGACGACACGAAAGCCGAAAATATCCGAGAGCTGTTCAAAGGCGACGGATTTGCGCTCCATCTTGCGCCAGACCGAATAGGGCTGCTTTTCGCGGCCTTCGACCTTGGCCTCGATGCCGCGCGCCGCGAGCTCTTCGGATAGCTCTTTTTCGATCTTGGCGATGAGCCCTTCATTCTTGTGATGCAGTTCCGCGAGCCGCGCGCAGATCATCTCATAGGCCTCGGGCATGAGATGGCGGAACGCGAGATTTTCAAGCTCGTCGCGCATGCCTTGCATGCCCATGCGACCGGCGAGCGGCGCATAGATGTCGAGTGTTTCTTCGGCGATCCGCGCGCGCTTCTCGGCCGGCATATATTGCAAAGTGCGCATATTATGCAGGCGGTCGGCGAGCTTCACGAGAAGCACGCGCACGTCCTCGGCGATGGCGAGCAGAAGCTTGCGGAAATTCTCGGCCTGTTCGGCCCGTTTGGAGACGAGATCGAGCTTCTTGAGCTTGGTCAGCCCTTCGACCAGATGAGCGATATCGTGGCCGAAGATCTGTTCGATCTCCTCGCGCGTCGAATCCGTATCTTCGATCGTATCATGCAGAACGGCGGCGACGATTGTTGCATCGTCGAGCTTCAGATCGGTGAGGATCGCCGCGACTTCGAGGGGATGCGAGAAATAGAGATCGCCGGAAGCGCGCTTTTGCGCGCCATGCGCCTGCATCGCATAAACATAGGCGCGGTTGAGAGCCGTCTCGTCAGCGTGCGGATTATAGCGCCGGACCCGGTCGACGAGTTCATATTGACGCATCATAATCGAAAAAACCTACGCCCACGCCCGGATAAGTGCCTCGTGATTTTAAATTTGGCGGCCTTAACTTTCGATCATACCCGGTAAAGCCCCGGCTGGCACGGGCGAGGCTCCGCTGGCGCCGGATGCCTCACACATTTGTCGCAGGCCCATGTCGCGGGGCCCAGCTCAACCTATGCGATAGCATATCGCCGGTTTTTCAGTACCAGCGATATAGTCACGAAAATGTTTTTTAATCCCCGTCGTCCTCGGTCTCGGCCGGCGGCACGAGTCCTTCGAGGCCGCGCAACAGATCTTCTTCGGTCATGCGATCGAATTGAATGTCGCCGATGGCATCCGAACGCAGGCCGTCGTTAGGCGGAATCAAGGCCGGTACGGCCTCCGCCTCAGGCTCGTCGACCTCGACATGCTTCTGTAACGAGTGGATGAAATCTTCCTTGAGATCCTCAGGCGCCAAGCGCGACTCGGCAATTTCCCGAAGCGAGACGACCGGATTTTTGTCATTATCTCGGTCGACCATGATCTGCGAACCGGCAGAGATCATCCGGGCCCGATGGCTCGCGATCAAAACCAGTTCGAAACGGTTTTCGACCTTATCAATGCAATCTTCCACTGTGACGCGTGCCATGCGCGCGACTCCTAAATCTGCTGCCGAACGGGAAGCCTATATCATATACACGTAGATCGCAGACTTGCAAGCAAGCCTGAACTGGACGGATTTTTTTGCTTCAAAAGATTTGCGTCAGAGGTCACGAAACTGCAAAGTGAAGTTTACTTGACGGAACCGCATCACCACGCCACATCAAGCGAAGGTTACGTGGCGTTTGAGAGCCATGTGGTATCTACAGCACATCTAAACTCATGCCGGACATAGCTGCACATCTTATGCGAAACAATTAGAAATAATAGCAGCTTGTCCGAGACAATAAGAACTTAACCAAAAACTCCAAGAGACACGTTTATGGCTGACCAAGAGCGAATAGCACTATTTATTGACGGCGCAAATCTTTATGCAACCGCGAAATCACTAGGCTTCGACATTGATTACAAACGGCTGCTTAAAGAGTTCCAAAGTCGAGGGAAACTCATCCGCGCGTTCTATTATACCGCTTTGGTTGAGGATCAGGAATATTCTTCGATCCGTCCCTTGATCGACTGGCTTGATTATAACGGATATTCTGTCGTCACCAAGCCGACCAAGGAATTCGTCGACTCGTTGGGTCGCCGCAAAGTGAAGGGAAACATGGATATAGAGCTCGCGGTGGACGCCATGGAGATGGCGGAACATCTCGACCATATCGTCTTGTTTTCCGGCGACGGAGACTTCCGATCCCTTGTTGAAGCTGTGCAACGCAAAGGCGTTCGCGTGTCCGTCGTTTCGACGAACACGACGCAGCCCGCCATGGTTGCCGATGAACTGCGCCGCCAGGCGGACGAATTCATCGATCTCATCCATCTGATCAACAAGATCGGCCGCGATCCGGATCGTCCTCAAAGAGCCCCCGATCGCAAACCGGCGACGGCGAGTTCGGGCGGCTATGATCACGATCTGGTCGACGATTGACGCCTGCCAAGCGGCCGAAAATCAGGCCGGAGCTGCCCGAAGCCCGCAATCAGGCCTGTGAGCCCGATCGCGAGTGTTCTTATTGCCCGCGGCTCGTCGCTTTTCGGGAAGCCAATCGGTCGCAGGCGCCCGATTGGTTCAATGCGCCCGTCCCGTCTTTTGGACCAGCCGAGGCGCGGTTGTTGATCGTCGGTCTCGCGCCAGGTCTTAAGGGGGCCAATCGCACAGGGCGCCCCTTCACCGGCGATTTCGCCGGTGACCTTCTATACGCAACTCTATCTGCCTACGGCTTTGCCAAGGGCACTTATGCATCACGCGCCGACGATGGATTGACGCTCGTCGATTGCCGGATCACCAATGCGGTGCGCTGCGTGCCGCCCGAAAACAAGCCGACGCCTATCGAGATCAAAACCTGCCGGCCGTTTCTCGATGCAAGCCTCGCAGCGGCTGGCAGCCTTATCGCCATCGTCGCACTCGGCCGCATCGCGCATGATTCCGTCGTCCAGTCGCTGGGGCGCAAACGCAGCGAATTGCCCTTCGCGCATGGCCGCGAACACGATCTACTCGATTATGGAGCGCATGGCGTGACGCTCTTCGACAGCTATCATTGCTCCCGCTACAACACCAATACAGGGGTCTTGACGGCGGAGATGTTTCACTCGGTGTTTGCGAGAGCGCGCGCGAAACTCGATGCCCTGTAAACGTCATGCACGCGAGGGGAAGTCCCCACATTTGAAGAAGCTTTAGCCCCGCTCTTTCATGACGCGCGATTTCTCGCGATTCCAATCGCGCTTCTTCTCAGTCTCGCGCTTGTCATGGAGCTTCTTGCCGCGGCCGAGTGCGATCTCGATCTTCGCGCGGCCCTGTTCGTTGAAATAGATCTTCATCGGCACGATGGTCATGCCCTCGCGCTCGACGCCTTGCGCAAGCTTGACGATTTCGCGCGACCTCAAAAGAAGTTTACGCGGCCGCTTCGGTTCGTGGTTGAAACGGTTCGCCTGCAGATATTCGGGGATGGTCGCATTGATGAGATAAAGCTCACCATTGCGATCGACCGACCCATAGCTTTCGGCGATCGTCGCTTTGCCGGTACGCAGGGATTTAACCTCCGTCCCGGTCAGCATGAGGCCCGCTTCGAAAGTCTCCCCGATCTCATAGTCGAACCGGGCGCGGCGGTTTTCCGACGCGATTTTGAAGTTCCGATCCGGTTTCGCAGCCACAAAAATTCTTTCGAAAAAGCAGTGTTAAGGCGTGATCCCGTTTTAGCTGAGTTTGGGATCGCGCTTTAAGCTTTTGTTTTGACGCATGACCTTATTCCGAAAAGTCTGCAACTTTTCGGGCTCATGCTCTAGAGCGTGATCTCGTCCACGAGAGCCGAGTCCGCCGTCTCAAGATCACGCGCGATCAGCCCGGCGTGAATCATGGCTGTTTTTATCGCAGCCCGCGCCGCGGCCGAAGCCGGCAGCATGGGCAGTCTCAGCTCCTGCCCCATCTTGCCGAGCACGGAGAGCGCATATTTAGGGCCGGCCGGATTGGGATCGACGAACAGAGCCGCATGCAGCGGCGTCAGTCTGTCCTGCACGGCGAGGGCCGCCTTATAGTCTCCGGCAAGACAGGCTGTCTGCATGTCGGAACATTGTTTCGGCGCCACATTGGACGTCACCGAAATGCAGCCATGGCCGCCATGCGCCATCAGCGCGAGCGCCGTCATGTCTTCGCCGGACAATTGGATGAAATCCGGTCCCATCGCATGACGCTGCAAGGCGGTACGCGCAAGATTGCCGGTCGCGTCTTTGACGCCGACGATATTCTTCAATTCGTAAAGCCGCTTCATCGTATCGATCGACATATCAACCACGCTGCGGCCGGGAATATTGTAGATCAGGATCGGAATGCCGACCTTATCATTGATCGCCTTGAAGTGCTGATACATGCCCTCCTGCGAGGGCTTATTGTAATAAGGCGTGACGACGAGAAGCCCATCGGCACCGGCCGCTTCGGCATGCTGCGCGAGTTCGATCGCCTCGCGCGTATTATTCGAGCCGGCACCGGCGATCACCGGAACGCGGCCCCTGGTTTCCGCAACACAGGCCGAAACGGCCTGACAATGCTCAGCGAAGCTCAAGGTTGCGCTTTCGCCCGTCGTTCCAACCGGCACAAGACCATGGGTTCCGCTGACAATCTGCCAGTCGACGAAGGCCCGAAACCGGTCCTCATCCAATTTTCCGTCCCGAAACGGAGTGACCAAAGCGGTGAACGACCCTTTAAAACAGGCTTTCTGGCCCATATTGGCTTGACCCTTCTGCCGGGCGCCCAAGAGACGCCGCAATTCGCAGGTTAGCTCGGCAACCGTAACGCGAGCTATCTAAAAGACGCCACAGACATAACGGCTGCAGGGCGATCCGAAAAGACCCGTTGGCCCCGAAGAGGGCCCAAGACCGGCCGAAGAGACCGGCACGTTGCGTCAGCACATCAGGATTATGCGGCATCCTTATCTGTCCGCAGCCAGCGATCCTGTAAAACTCTTAAGAATGCGGTCATTTTGTCTTGCTTGGATGAATATTGCGCATGGGGGCTCAGCTAATCACAGGAGAAGCGCGCGCTTTCGCCCATGCAACGGGGGGACGGATGATCCTCAAACGAGTCCTCGTTCCATCTATGGCCGGATTGGGCACGCTGGCACTTTGCCTCGCCGTGCCGGTTCCCGACGGCCCGAAGACCTATGAGCCGCGCCTTTTTGCCTTGGTGAATCGATTGGCCAATGCGGCCTGGTTCGACGAAACCAAAAAGCATACCGCCTTTGTTCTCCATGCTCTCATGCACCCCGTGCCGCATCGCAGCGAGCCGCAGACCCGCGCGGCGTCCGAGACCCCGGCGGCACCGGCGGACCAGCCGGTCGAACCGGGCCGCGATCTCACCGGCCTGCGCGAGGCGGTCGCTTTTTATAAGGCCAATGATCTCGCCCATGGCGACGAGGCCGCGAAGACCGCGAAAGACGACCTCGTCAAGCTGACACTCGAATGGGTCGCACTCAAGACTTTGCCGCATGATGTCGGATTGGCGCGGCTGCAGCGTTTTGCCGCCGCCCATCCGGATTGGCCGGCGCTCGCCTGGATCCACCACCGCGCCGAGGAAGCCATTTACGCCGAGCACCGCGATAAGGCGTTTGTGCAAGCCTTCTTCGCGACGTCGCCGCCGCAAACGGCCTTCGGCAAACTGGCGCTTGCACAGGCCTTGTCCGCCGATGGAAATGTGCCGGAAGCACAAAAGCTCGTTCGCAACCTCTGGCGCGAGTCGGAACTCAGCTCGTCTCTCGAAACCAAGATCAGAGCGGATTTCGGCAATTATCTCGACAAGTCCGATTACAAATCCCGCGCCGACCATCTTCTCTACAAGGAGGAGATCGGTGCGGCGATGCGCTCGGCTCTGCTCGCAGGAAAGGATGTCGTGGCCCTGGCGCAAGCCCGCGCCGCGGTCATCAACGAAGTCGCATCCGACAAGCTGATGCAAAAAGTGCCGGTGCCTTTGAAGGCCGATCCAGGTTTTCTTTTCGCCGAGATTCAGAAACTCCGCCGCTCCGATAAGATCAAAGAGGCAGTGGATGTCCTGCTGTCTGCGCCGCGCGACCCGGTCCAGCTCGTCAATGGCGACGAATGGTGGGTGGAACGCCGCCTTCTCGCCCGCAAGGTCCTCGATCAAGGCGACACGAAACTGGCCTATCGCCTTTGCGCGGAACATTCGGCGCATTCCAATGAAGCGAAGATCGAAGCCGAGTTTCACGCCGGCTGGATTGCATTGCGTTTCATGAACGATCCGGCGCTTGCCGCGCCGCATTTCGCCAAAGTTGCCGAGATCGCGGTAACGCCCATGTCGAGGGCACGCGCCGCCTATTGGCAAGGCCGCACAGCCGAAGCGACAGCGGCCGAGGATGCCTTGACGCAGGCCAATCGTTTTTATGAAAAGGCCGCCGCCTATCCCGCCACCTATTACGGACAATTGGCGCGCGTGCGGCTCGGGCTCGGCCTGCCGCTGCGCCCGACGGCGGTGGAAGCCCCGGAGGATCAGCGTGCCGACGCGGTCCGCATCGTCGAGCTTCTGTTTGCGATCGGAGAAAAGGAGCTTGCCACGTCGCTCGCGGCGGAATCGGTGCAGCATCTTCAAGACCGAGAGCAAATCGCGGCGCTCGCCAATATTGTCGCAAAGCAGCAGGACGCGCATCTCGCCCTCATGATCGGCAAGCTCGCAGGCCATAGAGGCATAGCGCTCGATCAACTGGCGTTTCCGCTTTATGGGATACCCGACTTCGAGCCATTGCAGAATTCGGCGGCGAAATCGGTCGTCTATTCGGTGGCGCGGCAAGAAAGCGCATTCGATCCGAAGGCCGCGTCGCAGGCGGGCGCCAAAGGGCTGATGCAGATGATCGCATCGACCGCCAAACGAACTGCCGAACGCGCCGGCCTTGCCTTCGACGAAAACCGCCTGCTCTCCGATCCCACATTCAACGCGCAGCTCGGCGCAGCCCATCTCGGCGCGCTTATCGCCGAGCAGGGCGGCTCGTTGATCTTGACGTTCGCGGCCTATAATGCCGGCGGCAAACACGTGAAGGAATGGATCGAGGCGCATGGCGACCCGCGCTCGCCGGGCGTCGATCCGATCGATTGGATAGAGCGCATACCGTTCACCGAAACGCGCAATTACGTGCAGCGCGTTTTGGAAAATCTCGCCATCTATCAAACAAGATTCGGCGAGACCAGCACCGCGGCGACCCCCGAAAACGCCAAGAAAACGCAAGCCAAATTATAGGCCAGCTTCATCGCCCGGCTTGCAGCGCCAGCACGGATTTCAAGCACAATATTCAGCACAACGCAGTCACTACTCGCGCGGCAAAACTCCTGGCACATCCACTGCTGCGTCTTCGTCACGGTCGAGATTTTCGCCGTAACCGGTGCCGTTTTGGGCCGGGTTCAGAGGACGCGATCCAGGCTGACCTATGCGTGGACGAATGCGAGTGCCGAAATGAGACAAGCTGGCACATTTGAGCTTTTCGCTTATTGGGATGAGCTCCGCCGCGGCCGCGCCGCGCCGGAACGCGCCGATCTCGATCCCGTCGCCATTCGCAATGTTCTCGCCGATACATTCATGCTCGAAGTCGATGCGGATCGAACCTATCCGTTTTGTCTGTCCGGTACGCGTCTCAGCGCCTTGTTCGATGCGGAGCTTAAAGGCCGGCCGTTTCTCTCTCTCTGGAACCAGGCGCAGCGGCCCGAGGTCGCCAGACTGATGCAAATGGTCGTCGACGGAGCCTGCCCGATCGTCGCCGGCGCGGCGGCGGCGCCGGAGGGTTATGACCTAACGGAATTCGAACTTTTACTTTTACCGCTACGTTATCACGGCAAAACCCATGCGCGAGTATTGGGCCGGATAGCTCCTGCGAAACGGCCGAGCTGGCTTGGATTGATCCCCGTCGAAACCTTAGATTTTTTATCTATGCGTGTATTGGATGGGCGCAATTTGATCTCAGCCCGAGGGGCGGCGCGGGCAACGCCTGCCAATGTCGGGCTCAGCCCAAGTTTCTCATCTTGCGAGCAACGCAGACACTTACGAATCTATATTGGAAATACGTAAAAATACGCCCTCGGTAAGCTGACATTAACCCAACTTCCCACATGTTAACCTCAGCCGTGCCAGCCGCTCTGTCGCACGCGAGGTTCGCCCATCGATGACCGCGATAACGAGTTCTGTCCGGCAGCCGCAAGAACGACGCGACTACCAACGTATAAACGTCTCGGTTCCGGGCCGATATATGTTGGAGGACAAGCGCGAGTTCCCGTGCCGCACGATCGATTTTTCGCCGAACGGCGTCTCCGTCGCCGCGCCCGTGCGCGGCAGGGTCGGAGAACGCGTTGTCATCTATCTCGATTATATCGGCCGGATCGAAGGCAATATCGTCCGCCACACTCTGTTCGGCTTCGCGCTGACCCTGATCCTGCCGGGCAATAAGCGCGAAAAGATCGCCGACCAGCTCACTTGGCTGGTCAATCGCGAATCCCTCGAAAAAGCCGACCGCAGACATGACCGGCTCGTGCCGAATCTCCGGCATTGCATCCTGCAGCTCGAAGACGGCCGCGAGCATCTCGTGAAACTGGACAATGTCTCGATTTCCGGCGCCGCCATCGCGACGGAACTCAAACTTCCGATCAACACGAAAGTCCGCCTCGGCTCGATGCGCGGCTATATCATCCGCCACTTCGACAAAGGCATGGCGGTTGAATTCGATGCGCAGATTCCAATCGAACTGTTCAACGAAGACTTGCGGCTCTGAAGACTTGCGGCTCTGAACGGGTCCAAGCGTGCGACGGGCGAGATCGCCTCAGTCAGACGAGCGGGCCGGCACAATTCGCTTTAAAAGCCGGTCGCGCCAGCAAGCGCTGATACCATGCATGTAGATCGGGTGCGGCCAGCCGCTCGAAGGACATGTTGAACCAGCGATGCACATGCGGACCGAAGGCAATATCCGCGAGCGTGATATCATCGCCCACGATGTATGGATGCGAAGCGAGGCGCGCATCCAGGATCGCCCATATGCGGGCGGCTTCATTGATTGCGGCGGCAATCGCCGCGTTGTCGCGCTTTTCGGGTGCGATACGGACCAGACCATGAAACGCGATCGACTGATGACGCGAGAGCGAGGTCTGCTGGAAATCCATCCACGCTTCGACCGTCGCGCGTGCATGCAGCGCCTGCGGATAGAGCGTGCTATGCGCCGCATGCGCGTTGCAGATATAACGCAGGATCGCGTTGCTCTCGAAGAGGGTGAAATCATCTTCCTCGAGCGCTGGAACCAGACCGAGCGGGTTCATCGCGCGATAGTGTGGCGTGTCCGTGCCACCGAAGGAACCGCCAGCGTCGACGCGTTGGTATTGCAGGCCTAGTTCTTCCAGCAACCAGATCACCTTCGCGACATTGCTGGACGTATTGCGGCCCCAAAGTTTGATCACGCGCTCGCCCCCAAGTGCGAATCTCAGTTCATGTTTTTCTCAGAATCGGAACCTAATCATTGCGCCGTCTTTGCGAGCGAAGCGAAGCATCCAGTTCTACAACTCAAGGCTTTGGATTGCTTCGTCGCTTCGCTCCTCGTAATGACGGCTCGACGATTGAGCGTGATCATGCGCTGCGGACGACAAGCCCCTTCTTGTAGCGCTGCCAGCGCGCCACATAGCCGGCCGCGCCTTGCATGCGCTTCAGGTCTTTTTCTTCGAGCGTCCGCATGACCCGCGCGGGACTGCCGATGATCAGCGAATTGTCGGGAAATTCCTTGCCTTCGGTCACAAGCGACCCGGCTCCGACAAGACAATTATTACCGATCTTCGCACCGTTCAAAATGATCGCGCGCATGCCGATCAAGCTCTTCTCGCCGATCGAGCAGCCGTGCAGCATCACGCCATGGCCGACGGAACTATGAGCGCCGAGGGAGACCGGAAAGCCCGGGTCAGTATGCACGAGGCAGCCGTCTTGAATGTTCGACCCCGCGCCAAGCGTGATCGAATCATTGTCGCCGCGCAGCACAGAGCCGAACCAGACCGAGGCGTCTTCGCCGAACCGGACATCGCCGACGATTTGCACGTCGGGTGCGATCCAGAAGCGGCCGCTCTCAGGCAAAGTCGGAGCAAGACCGTCAATTTCATAAAAAGGCATGAAGTCGTCCTGGTGCCAATCACCATTCAAGGCGGGTTATAAGGTGAGCCTGCCTCAAAAATCTTCGAGGTCGAAATCGAGAATGGCCATCTGCAAGGTGTAGCTATGGCCTTTCGGATCGTCGGCTGAAATGACGCCCAAGAAATCGTCGCCGCGGTTGAGCTCGACCGAATCGTTCTTCTTGTGGCGCGGCACGATCTTGAGCTGGTCGTTTTCGAACAGCCGCCGCAGATATTCCTGCAGCACTTCGCGGCCGACCGGAATCTTCATGTCGAAGGCAAAGGAGCGGTCGCCGTCTTCGTCATCGACGACGAGGGAACCGATCTGCCGCTCGCCGAGATGCACTTCGGCATCGTCGGGGTTTTTACGCGCTTGCGTGACTTTGATGCCTTGATGGCCAAAGGTCTGACGCAGGAAGCCTTGCAATTTACGCAATTCGGCTTTGTCCAAAGGCCATCTCCCTTTCAGACGAGGAGCGTGCCTTTGCCAGAAAAGCGCTTCGACCGCAAGTCCGGGGAATAAAACAGGGTGCCGCGCCCATTGGTCACGACCCCGCTTTGAACTTATTTTACAGCATGATCTTGTCCGAAAAGTCTGCAGCTTTTCGGGATCATGCTAGATCACAGCCGGTTTCGTGGCGAGGATCTGATCCATGCTGAGCGCCGGTTCGGCACAGCCGGCCTCGCCGACGATTTTGGCCGGAACGCCGGCCACCGTCTTATTGTTTGGCACCGGATGCAGCACAACGGAGCCCGCCGCGATCCTGGCGCAATGACCGACCTCTATATTGCCGAGGATCTTCGCGCCGGCGCCGATCAGCACCCCATGCCGGATCTTGGGGTGACGGTCGCCCTTTTCCTTGCCGGTGCCGCCGAGCGTGACATCCTGAAGCATCGAGACGCCATCCTCGATGACGGCCGTCGAGCCAACGACGAGGCCGGTCGCATGATCGAGGAAAATGCTCTTTCCGAATTGCGCGGCCGGATGAATATCGGTCTGGAAAACCTCCGACGAACGGCTCTGGAGATAAAGCGCGAAATCGCGGCGGCCGGCATTCCACAAAGCATGCGCGAGCCGGTGCGTTTGAATGGCGTGAAAGCCTTTGAAATAGAGGACGGGCTCGATCACGCGCACACAGGCCGGGTCGCGATCGACGACCGCCACCAGATCGGCGCGGAAGGCTTCCGCGATCGAAGGATCATGGGCCAGCACATCGAGATAGGTCTTGCGGATGAGATCGCCCGGCACTTCGGGATGACCAAGCCGCGCCGCGAGCCTGTGGATGATCGCGCTTTCAAGCGTGTCGTGATTGAGGATCGTCGACATCATGATGCCCGAAATCTCGGGTTCGCGATGGATCGTTTCCTCGGCTTCCGTCCGCATTCGCGCGAAGATCGGATCGACGCTTTCGATGCTGATGACATGAGCGGCTTCGTGCATGGTGTTGCTGAAAGACACGCCACAACTCCCTCGGCCCCAGCCCTCTATGGCGGGCGTCCGTTACTTAAGCAATCTCTGCGCCGCCACCCCACTTTCCATAGAATTTCATGCTCTGGAACTCAAGAAGTTGAGTACAGTATTTTTATAGACTTTATCGCCAACAGCCTTGTTGTGGTCGCGTCCGGGAATATCCAAAGCCTGGGCATTCGGAAACAAAGCCGCGAGGCGTTCCGCGCGTCCGGCGATCTCATCGTCCGTCCCGACAGCCACCAGCACAGGCAGATTCATGGCTGCGACCTCGGCCTCGCTCATATGCTGGCGAGAGCCGCGCAGGCAGGCCGCCAGCGCCTTCAAATCGCTTTTGGTGGCCTCGGCGAAAGCCCGAAACATTTTCTGTACCGGATCCGTCAGCTCATCGGCCGACCCCGCCTCCATGGCTTCGGCAAGGTTCGATGGAAGACCCGACCCATCGATGAGATTATAGCCAAGCCCGCCGATGATCAGCGCGCGGACCCGCTCCTCATGGGTTTTGGCCAGCGAGGTTGCGATGCGCGCACCGAGCGAATAGCCCATGACGTCGGCTTGCGCGATCTTGAGATGATCGAGCAAGGCTAAAGCGTCGCCGGCCATTTTGACGATCGTGTAGTCTTGCGGATCATAGAGCTTGCCGCTGCGTCCATGGCCGCGATTGTCGAAGGCGATCACGCGGCGCCCGGCCTCGGTCAAAGTCTTGACCCAAAGCGGCAGCACCCAGTTCACCGCATGGGTCGAAGCGAAGCCATGGATGAGAAGAATAGGCTGATTGAGGTCTTGGCCTTTCGGCGCTTCGTCAATATAGGCGATCGCAACCCCATCGTGCGAGAACTCCTTCATTCCTTGATCTGCTGCCGACATTGCGAACCTTGTCCCCTTGGCTGCGAAAATGTTTTAAGCAAGTCCCGGAAAAGTTGTTCGACTTTTCCGATAAGGACATGCGTGAACCTATTGACCTAGAGCCTGCTGCAATAAGTCAAATGATTGAACCTGACTGAAACAGGCTCTAGACTCTGCTCATGGCAAATAATCCCGATCTTTCCAATTCATCTTTTGCTCCAGTCCATGTGATCGGCGCCGGCCTCGCAGGCTCCGAAGCGGCATGGCAGATCGCGCTCGCGGGCGTGCCCGTGGTCCTGCACGAGATGCGCCCGGTTCGCCAGACGGAGGTTCATAGATCGGCGCAATTCGCCGAGCTCGTCTGCTCCAATTCGTTTCGTGCCGACGATCCCGACGCCAGCGCCATCGGCGTTCTGCATCGGGAAATGCGGCGGATGAATTCGCTCATCATGACGGCAGCCGACGCGCATAAAGTGCCGGCCGGCGGCGCGCTCGCCGTCGATCGCGAAGGCTTCGCAGCTTACGTCACGAAGATGGTCTCCTCGCAGCCGCTAATCACCGTGCTGCGCGAAGAAATCGAAGGCCTGCCGCCGCAAGAGTGGGACAATGTGATCATTGCCACCGGGCCTTTGACGGCGCCAGCGCTCGGGCAAGCCGTTGCAGAGCTGACAGGTGAATCGGGCCTCGCCTTTTTCGATGCGATCGCGCCCGTCGTTCATCGCGACGCGATCGATATGAGCAAGGCCTGGTTTCAATCGCGCTACGATAAGGCAGGCCCGGGCGGCACAGGCGCGGATTATATCAATTGCCCCATGAACAAGGAGCAATACGAGGCCTTCATAGATGCTCTGCTCAACGCCGAGAAAATCGATTTCAAAGAGTTCGAGAAGACACCCTATTTCGACGGCTGTCTGCCGATCGAGGTGATGGCAGAGCGCGGCCGCGAAACCTTGCGGCATGGCCCGATGAAACCCTTCGGCCTCACCAACCCGCACAACCCGACGGTGAAGGCCTATGCGATTGTGCAGTTGCGTCAGGATAATGCGCTGGGCACGCTCTATAATATGGTCGGCTTCCAGACCAAGTTGAAACATGGCGCGCAGGCCGATGTGTTTCGGACCATTCCAGGGTTGGAGCAAGCGGCTTTCGCGCGGCTTGGCGGGATGCACCGCAACACGTTCTTGAATTCGCCGCGCGTGCTCGACGCAGAGCTAAGGCTCAAAGCAGAGCCACGTCTGCGCTTTGCCGGACAGATCACCGGATGCGAAGGCTATGTCGAGAGCGCGGCGGTCGGTTTGATCGCTGGCCGCATGGCCGCCGCTTCGCGCAGGGGCGAAAGTTTCGCCTCGCCGCCCTCGACCACAGCGATCGGCGCCCTCCTCAACCACATCACCGGCGGCCATATCGAGGTGATAGACGGCGGTCCTTCGTCTTTTCAGCCCATGAATGCCAATTTTGGGCTTTTCCCGCCACTTTCCGAGAAAATCTCCACTGAGGATGGCAAACGCCTGCGCGGGCCTGCCAAAGCCGCGGCAAAAAAACGCGCGCTGGGTCTTCGCGCTGCGGCAGAGTTCGAGATTTGGCTTGCCGATCCGTCCGTCCTCGCGGCCGAATGACAAGACTGACATAAAATCTGATCTTTTTACTCAAACTGACGTATTGACCGGCTGCCCCTGCCGCGCGAAGCTGGCAGTTCAACCCGGCGCGTCTCGGACGAACGATACATCCATGAGCGAAGAAACCTCTGTTCTCGTCTTTGGCATGGACGAACTGGCTTCGGCCGTCGCCCGCAAACTTCATCTTGCCGGCTACGCCGTTGCTCTGCATCAGCCGTCGCCGCCTTCGACGATTCGCCGCCGCATGGCCTTCGCCGATGCGTGGTTCGAAGGCAGCTGCACCTTCGAAGGC
This sequence comes from Methyloferula stellata AR4, assembly GCF_000385335.1. Classification (NCBI taxonomy): domain Bacteria; kingdom Pseudomonadati; phylum Pseudomonadota; class Alphaproteobacteria; order Hyphomicrobiales; family Beijerinckiaceae; genus Methyloferula; species Methyloferula stellata. The sequence continues at coordinate 3,586,557 of NZ_ARWA01000001.1, forward strand.
GTCGAAGCGCGCCGCGCCGACAAGACCAAGGATTTTCTCGCCGGCCTCAGAAGCGGGATGTTTGTGCCGATCCTGTGGCATCCCTTCGAGGACGTGACGGCCCGCTGGCCTTGGGACGTGCTCGTCGACGCGCGGCCGAAGTCATCGAAACCGCGTCCGAATTTGAAGAGCCTCGCCGAACTCTCGATCGGCCTCGGCCATGGTTTTACCGCAGGCGGCAATTGCGACATCGTCATCGATGTCAGCGGCAATGATCCAGGCGCGGTCTTGCGCAGCGGTTCGGTGCCTCAGCGCGATCCGACGGATGAAGTGAGTTTCAGCGGCGGCACTTTGGTCCATGCACCGCATCATGGCCTGTTCAACGGCTCGAAGCTTCTCGGCGAACCGGTCGAAGAAGGCGACATTCTAGGCTGGATCGGCGCGACGTCGATCGCCGCGCCGCGCTCCGGACGTTTGCGCGGAATAGCCCGCGACGGAGCCGCCGTTCCGAAAGGTGCAGAGCTTGGCGAAATCGTCCCGACATCTGGTGTCGAATGCGTCGGCATCACCAAGCGCGACCGGCTGATCGCGCGCAGTGTCGCCTTCGTCATCGAGATGGAACGCGAAGGCTGGGCGCCGATCTCGCTCGAAAATCTGTTTTGATCAAACCCTGATTTGAAACACTGATTAAGTAAAAAGGGGCGATGGTCGACATCGCCCCTTTTCCGTTTTTTATATGTGTGGCTTCGCAGCCTTCCCTAAAACAGCGTCTCGCCCGCAACGAGGCCGAGTATGAGGAAGATCACGAAGATCACGACAAAGATGAAGAACAAGATGCGCGCGATTCCGCCCGCGGCCTCGGATATGCCGGTGAAACCCAATGCGCCGGCAATTATCGATACGACAAAGAAAATCAAAGCCCATTTTAGCATAGCAGCCTCACCGGTCGTGGTCGTCGAGCCTCCAACGCACGCTCCAGCTTAATGTTCCAATCGGGGCATGTTCTGGTTAAGCCGCATTTTCTACACACGAACCACGCAGGCCAGCCTCAAACGTGGGGCGCGTCCTTCTCCCTGTGGGAGAAGGTCGCCCTCGCGTCAGCGAGGGTCGGATGAGGGGTTACGATCTCGAACGTTGAGATTGTAACCCCTCACCCGGCTTGCTCAGCAAGCCACCCTCTCCCAAAGGGAGAGGGTTCGCGCACATCGATTGCGTCAAAACAACAGGTCCTGGATCATCTGCGCTGCGAGGCCGGCGAGAAAAATAAGGCCCGCCGTGCGGTTCGCCCGAAAGAGCCGCAAGGCGCCGGATGTTTCGTTTGGATCGATCCTCAAAACCTGCCACGCCAGATGTAGCGCGAAGCCAAGAAGGCCGGCCTGCATCCAGAAGCCCGCCCTGCCCGAAGTCAAAAGCGCGATCTCGAGACAGAGCACCGAGGCGCCATAAAGCGCACCGACGCAGAGACGGACATGCGGGCCAAACAGGCGCGCCGTCGATTTGACACCGATGATCGCATCGTCGCTCACATCCATCAGCGCATAGATCGTGTCGTAGCCGATGATCCAGAAAAAGCCGCCGAAATAGAGCCAGAGCGGCGACGCAGCGAGCGCGCCGAATTGCGCCGCCCAACCCATCAGCGCGCCCCAGGCAAAAGCAAGGCCGAGAACGGCCTGCGGCCAGGGCGTGATGCGTTTCATGAAGGGATAGGCGGCGATGATCGCGAGCGAGGCGATCCCCAGCCCGACCGTGAATTTATTGAAGCATAGGAGAACCGCGAAACCGACCAGCGCCTGCGCCAGGATGAAGCGCTTGGCGGCGCCGGCACTCACGCGACCCGAAGGCAAAGGCCTTTGCCGCGTGCGCTCGACTTTTGCGTCTATGTCGCGATCGACGAGATCATTATAAGTCGAGCCGGCGCCGCGCATCGCGATCGCGCCGATTAGAAACAGCAGACCGTCGAGAAACTGCGGTGGCTGCCGCATGACAAGGCTGGCGAGAAGGCTCGACCACCAGCATGGCAGAACGAGCAGCCACCAGCCGATGGGCCGGTCGAGCCGCGCGAGCTGAATATAGGGATGCCAGACGGCGGGCGTGAGCGCGAAAAGCCATTGCGCCGGATGTGCATCCGGCAAGGGCGCGGCGGATGACGCAGGCGCGATCCCGTCCGAAAAGCCGAACCAACTTTTCGGGATCATCCTCTTCTCCACGCATAATCTCGTCCGAAAAGTCCGCAACTTTTCGGGATCATGCTTTTAAAGTGGGCCTTCCGGCAGTTTCTGGGGCTTTTCGCCAAGTCCGCCGCCGGCCGCCGCCTGCTCCTGCGCTTTTTTCATCTGCGCCGCGATCGTGCACGCCTGATTGGCAACGCCGGTGGTCTTCTCGACATCGGCCTGTATGCTGTTGGACGCCTCGTCAGGGATCGCGCACCATTCCTTGTTTTTTGTGAAATAGGCCAAGATATCGCGATCGGCGACAACGAGGGCTTTCAACTTCGTACAGCCTTGAACAGGATCGAGCTTGCCCTTGTTCGCTTTCGCGTTGGTATTGAGCTGTTCCATCAAATCCATGCGCTTTTTCATCAAAACGCCCACGTCGGCATTGCAATCTTGTGCAATGGCCGTGGAAGTGACGGCGAGGATCGATCCCGCCGACAAAAAGACGGCGACTTTAAAAGCCGCCAAGGTGAGCTGTTTTGCCGTCATGAAGCCCGCCTTTCCTATCGTTTTGGTTGTTTTGCTACTGCCAATTCAGCCCGTGCGAACCGCATTTTTGTCCAACAAGCACGACAGGCATGGCCGCTTTATGGCATTTCTCGGCGATCCGGCGCAAACACTAAGAATTTTGCGTCTCCCCGAGAGAGCGGCTTCACTCCATGGCGCGCTATGATTTTTCCGCCCACCGGCTTTATGTCGAGACCGCCCTGGCGCCCGGCGCTTCGGTCCCGCTCGACCGGGCGCAAGCCAATTATCTCGGCAATGTCCTGCGTTTGCCGGACGGGGCCGAACTCCTGATCTTCAATGGGCAAGACGGCGAATGGCGCGCCGCGCTTGCCTCCAGCAGCCGCAAATCCATGAGCTTGACCGCGCTGACGATGGTGCGGCCTCAGGAAGCGCCCTGCGACCTGCACTATCTCTTTGCGCCGCTGAAACATGCCAGGCTGGATTATATGGTCCAAAAGGCCGTCGAAATGGGCGCAAGCCTTCTGCGGCCGGTCCAAACGCAGCATACGCAGGCAACGCGTCTCAATGCCGAGCGCATGCGGGCCAATGTGATCGAGGCGGCCGAACAATGCGGCATTCTCGCCGTGCCGGAGGTCGCCCCGCTGGCGAGTATCGACACATTGCTCGACGGCTGGCCGCAAGGCCGCAGCCTGATTTTCTGCGACGAAGACGCGCCGATCCGCGATCCGATCGAGGCCTTGCATGCGGCGCAAAAGGCCGAGGGATCGTCTTTGGCCCTTTTGATCGGACCTGAAGGCGGGTTTGACGCGCGGGAACGCGAAAAACTTCTTTCATTGCCGCAGACGATCCGGCTTTCGCTGGGACCGCGCATCTTGCGCGCCGATACGGCGGGCGTCGCGGCCATGGCGCTTGTGCAAGCCGCTTTGGGCGATTGGCGCGGCTAGAGCGGGATGAGCAAAAGTGTAAGCGGTTTTGCGCCCGCATCCCGCTCTAATCTATTGAATCGATCACGATCGCGAAAAGATCGCGCCTTAAGTCATTGCCGATACGAGCGGCTTTCACACATCTTTAAGAAAATCGCAGAGGCGCCGACGTCGATTAAAGCTTTCATCACGATATCGCCCCAATGTGAGATCAAATCACCTCCAATGATAAATCGCCGGCACCAAACCCGCATGATGATCCCGACATCCCGCATTGTTCCCGCCGTCGGCGGCGCCGCCGCTCTCTTCATCGCCTTCGGCATGACGTCTGCCTCCGCCGGCGATACATGCGCCTCCTATGGGCCAGGCTTCACCAAGGTGGAAGGCAGCGAAACCTGCATTCATATCGGCGGCCATGTTCGGGTGGAAGCCGGAATGGGATCGTCCGCCACAGCCAATAACGGCTCACTTTCGGGCGGCGCGCGGCCGGCCAGCCTGCGTTCCAGCAGCGACGACACGACGAATACAATCGGCAGCGCCGGCCTCGGACGCTCGCATCTGCGCCTGCCTCAGGGCGCCATCGGCTACGCCGACCCGCAGTGAACCGATCGGTTCGGCTCGCAGATCAAAATCCGTAAATCCACTTACGCGCTTTGGCGCTCCATCTCCCGCGCGCAAGCCGGGTCTGTCCGGCTTGCGTCTTACGATGCGGGAAAAGATGGCGCTCGTGACGCTTCTTATTGCGAACGGCGCGAGAAGGATACCGCATAGGCGCCGTCGCGGACGCCGATCAGCGGATCGTCCGATACATCGATCCCGTCTATGACCTGTCCGGGCAAAAACAAAAGCGCCTTTTGGGCTGTCAAACTGTCGGGAACCGCTTTTTCGATCGTCAGCACGCCGAGATCGACAAGCTTGCGATCATCCGGCCAGGGTTTGCTCGCATCATTGGTCGGATCCCCCGGCGCCGCGAGCTGCGCCTTCAAGTGAAACGTGACCGGACCTTTGGCGAGCCGCTTCGGCAATTCGTCGATCAGGAAATCCGGCGCCTGTTTCGCGGCCGTGGCTTCGTCGAGATACGTGATTTTCTCGGGCACCACCTGATAGCGCACCGCCTGTTTTGCTCCAGCCTTGTTGGTGAAGATAAAGGCGTCGATGCCATAATAGATTTCATCGGCGAAACTGTCGGGCGTGTGTACCGTTGCCAGGGCCTTCGGCGCGGTAGGATGAGACTCGAAGAACTGGTCGAGCTTTGTCGGCTTCGGCGCACCGGCCGGACTCGCGCCGACCGCTTGCAGGAAGGCGTTAAAATCCTCGCCCGAGGCGACCGGAAAGAAGTGCAGCGAATTAATCACCATGTCGGTCTCGCTGCCGTCGGGCAGATGATATTTGATCGACAGCCCATGCGGATTGGCGTTAGGCGAGCCGTCCGGAATATTCGGCACACCCGTCGAGTCCGAGAAGCGCACCGTCACCGGAATGCTGCTGCCGTCGAAGATCGCGGCCTTGCTGAGGCCGGCAGCGTCGGGCGATGCCTTGAAGTGCCCTTCGGTCACGAGACCTTTGGCGTGATTGGCGCGAAACCCCGGATGGACGCCGAAAACCTTGTTCATCGTATCGACGATCTGGGTCGCAACGGTGTCATCGTCGGCGAAAGCCGCGGCCGGCGCGGCGACAGTCAGCGCGGCTAAGGCGAAGGGGAATATTTTCTTGATCATAAGGAACGAACCTCAAAGCAGAAAGCACATGCCAGCGGCATGCGGTCCGCATGCAGATGGCAAGTTATATCTAGCGTAGGAGATCGTCGAACCGAGACCTTGCCGTTCAAACATCCGTTAACTCGGAATGGCTTTTCGGCAAGGGAACATGCCTTCAGGCAAAGGAACATGCTTTCCAGCAAGAAATATGCTGTTTGGCTATTGCGAGCGGCGGGAGAAAGACACGGCATAAGCGCCATCACGTATGGCGATCATCGGATCGTCCGACACATCGATTCCGTCGATGACCTGTCCCGGCAGAAACAGAAGCTCCTTTTGGGCTTCGAGACTATCTGGGACGACCTTTTCGATCGTCAGCACACCAAGGTCGACAAGCTTGCGATCCTCCGGCCACTCCTTCGACGGATCATCGGTCGGATCGCCCGGTGCCGCGAGCTGTGCCTTCAAGTGAAATGTCACCGGACTTTTGACGAGCCGCGGCGGCAATTCGCCGAACAGGAAATCGGGCGCCTGCTTCGCCGCCGCCGCCGCGTCGAGACGCACGATTTTCTCCGGCACCGCTTGATAGCGCACGGCCTGCTTGTCGCCGGCCTTGTTGGTGAAGACGAAGGCATTGATCCCGTAATAGATGTCGTCAGCAAAACTATCGGGTGTCTCACTCGTGGCCAGGGCTTTCGCCGCGACCGGATGCGCCGCCATGAATTGATCGAACTTCGTCGGCTTCGGGGCATCCGCCGGACTTGCGGCAAGCGCCAGCATGAAGTCTTGGAAATCCTCGCTCGAAGCAACCGGAAAGAACCGTATCCCGACCAGGATCATATCCGTCTCGCTGCCGTCGGGCAGATGATATTTAATCGCCAAGCCGTGCGGAAGGGCATCGTTCGAACCGTCCGGAACATTCGGCACACCCGTCGCGTCCGAAAACCGCACCGTCACCGGAATGCGGCTGCCGTCGAAGATCATCGCCTTGCTGAGGCTCGCCGCCTCGGGTGATGCCTTGAAATGTCCTTCCGTCACAAGGCCTTTGGCATGATTGGCGCGGAAACCCGGATGGACGCCGAAAAGCTTGTTCATCGTGTCGACGAGCTGCGTTGCGATCGAGTCATCGTCGGCAAAGACTGAGGCCGGAGCAGCCACGAGGGTCAGGCTTGCAAGAGCGAGGGGGACTATCATCTTGATCATGGAACCCGCCATTGAAAAAGAATCCACCCGGACGGTGCCTTGGTCTATCTTCTCATTCTTTGATGACGCGGTCGAGATGATCGGCCTTCGCAAAGGCCTTTATTTCCGAGGCATCGATCCGGGCGCTCGTCACATCGCAGCCGGTCAAATCGGTTTGATTGAAGATCGCACCGCGAAAATCGGCACCGCCTGCCTCGGAACCGGACAGATTTGCATTGGTAAAATTCGCCCTCGCGAATTTGGCAAATTGCAGGTCAGCGCGCGCGAGATCCGCGCCTTCGAAATCGGCCCCTTCGAGATCGGCGGAACGGAACACCACACGCATGAGACCCATGGATTGGTTTTTCATATCGGCCGAAAGATCGGCCTTCACGAATTTTGCGTCGCGCAGATGCGCCCGCGAAAAATCGCCGGCGACACGCGCGGACGAAAGATCTGCATGATCGAAATTCGTCTCCTGCATCTGCGAGGCAAAGAGCGACGCCCCGGTGAGATCGGCGCCGGAAAAATCAGCGCCGACGGCCCAGGCCTGATCGAATATGGCGCCGATGAGCTTGGCACCCGCGAATTTCGTTTTATTGACCCGCGCGGCGCGGAAATTCACACCCGATAAATCGAGTCCTGACAGATCGAGCCCATTGAGGCTCTTTGCGGAGAAATCGGGCTTTTCGCCCGAAGCAAGCGCCTTTTCGACATCGGCGCGCGTCATCTCCGCCATTGTATACAAGGGCGACGAGAGATCGACATTATGCGTCATGTCCTGGGCCGCAGCGGCCGGGGCGAAGGCGAGCACAGCTGCGGCGAAGCCGATCGGCGTGAAAAGACGGATCATGGCAAATCACATTCGTTTCGAGGGAGTGACTCTCTTCCTGTCTATTCGCCGGTTAACGGGTAAAGTTACGCTGTCGCGCGACTATGATAGCGCAGCCGCCAGCGCTCCTCAATAAACGCAGGTCTCGAAAGTCCGGTCGATATTGCCGTTCCAGTCCTCGCGATAATGCGCCAGCAGGATCTCGGCCTGCGTGCGGCCCGTGGCGACGAGATCGAGCGGATCGAGAAAATGCGTCTCATCGCGTCCCTTTGCATCGAGCTTCGCGCGGCGGGCGAGGCCAGCACGGGCGAGGCCGAGCACATCCCTCGCTAGTTCGCGCAGCGAGCGTCCGGCGATCCGCGCTTCAAGGGCAAGACGCGGCACCTCGTCCCGCAGCCTCTCGCGGTCCTCGGTGCTCCAGCCTTTGATGAGCTCATAGGCACCGTCAAGCGCGAGCGGATCATAGAGGAGGCCCACGAAGAGGGCCGGAAGCGCCGTCAGAAACGGCTTCGGCCCCGTATCCGCACCGCGCATTTCGAGATAGCGCTTCAGGCGTACTTCCGGAAAAATCGTCGAAAGATGGTTGGCCCAGTCGGATAATGTCGCCCTTTCGCCTGGGAGCGCCGCGAGATGGCCTGCGAGGAGGTGGCGGAAGCTTGCGCCCGCGACATCATGATAGGTCTCGCCACGCTTGACGAAATACATCGGAACATCGAGCGCGTAATCGACATAGCGCTCGAAGCCCATTCCCGGCTCGAAGGCGAAAGGCAACATGCCGGCGCGGGCCTTATCGGTGTCGCGCCAGACTTCCGAACGGGCCGAAAGAAAACCATTCGGCTTGCCGTCGCTGAACGGCGAATTGGCGAAAAGCGCGGTGGTCAAAGGCTGCAGCGCCAGGGAAACCCGCAGTTTCCTCACCATATCGGCCTCGCTCTCGTAATCGAGATTGGCCTGGACCGTCGACGTCCGAAACATCATGTCGAGGCCGCGCGTGCCGACTTTCGGCATGTAATGCGCCATAATCTCGTAGCGCTGTTTCGGCATCATCGGAATTTCGTCGCGGTGCCATTTGGGCGTCATGCCAAGCGACAGAAAGCCTATGCCCAAAGGATCGGCGATCGCGTGCAAGGCCGAAAAATGCGCATCGAGTTCCGCATCGGCCGCATGGATGGTCTCGACCGGCGCGCCGGACAATTCGAATTGGCCGCCCGGTTCAAGCGAAATGGCGCCGCCTTCTTTGGCATCAAATAGGCCGATGATATTCGGCCCGTCCATGATCGGCTCCCATCCGCCGCTCTTCTGCATTCCTTCGAGAAGCACCCTTATCCCAGCCCGGCTCAGCTCGGGCTGGCCGGCATAAGGCACCGGCGTATGGTCCGCTCTATAGAAAGGGAATTTTTCGTGCTCGGTCCCGACCCTGAAAGGGCCTTGCGGCTTCGATCCCGCCTCGAACCAGGCCACAAGCTCCTCGCGCGACGTGATGGGGGTTGCATCCGAAACGTCGCGAGCCATATCCGAGCTTTCATTCGTCCTTTAGAGCACGCCTTCGGAGACCTTGTCCCAAAAGGCTGTACTTCATTTAAAATCAATAGCCTGGGGCTTGTTCGCGCCGGACGGATGTGCCGATCTTTGTGGCATGGCTCTGGTCTTGGGCGGCTCAATCCTCTGGGGGCGGCGCAGGGCGCCGGGGAGCTTCATAGGCGTCGGCGCGCCGCTACGCAATGCGGGGCTTTGACAGGCGGGTTCCCCCTCCGTCAAGCGAAAGCTCGGGCCAAATCGGTTGCAACTGAGATTTTCCCGCAAGTTTAAGTTAGCAAGGCTCCGATTTAAGCTCGGCCCTTAACCGTTTTTCCATCGAAACGGCCATATGACAGGGCTGGGAGACCGACATGCTCGTTATTAGATTCCTGCGCGATACCAAGGCCGCCACGGCAATGGAATATTCCTTGATCGGTGGATTGGTCGCAGTCGTCATCGTCGCCGCTCTGACAGCGGTCGGAACGAGTATTCAGGCGAAATTTTTCGGGCCGATCGCAGGCAACCTGAACTAGAGCGGGATCTCAAGCGATCCCGCCCCAATGCCGACCAAAGTATCCTCATCGACCGAAGAACTCTCGCGACCAGGAGCCGTCACTGACGACGGCTTGAGAGGATCTTGCCGATCTCGTCTTGCAGACCCGCCGCCGCCGGTGTTCCCGGCTGCAAGATCTTGCTCAGCGAGTCGAGGCCGCCTTGGAGACCTTGCTGGCCGCCAAACAGGCTGCCGAAGAGGCTGCTCAGCATGCCCATCAATCCGCCTTGCTGCCCCTGCGCGCCAGCGCCCGACGCGAGTTGGCTGAACAGACCGCCGAGACCTTGATTTTTCAGCGAAGTGGCGAGGCCGCCGGCGATGACCGATACGATCACCGGGAGCATCTGAACCAAAACCTCGGGGCGCAAGCCGGTGACGCTCGACGCCTGCTGAGCGATCTGCGTCGTGATATGGCTCGATCCGAAGAGCTCGCCCAAAATATCACCGCCCTTGGCCGCCGTTTCCGGCGTCTGCGCGGCGTCGGCGCTCGCGAAGGTCGACGTATGCTGGCCGTCGCTCAAGTTGGAAACGAGGCTGCCCAATGCACCCGGATCCTTCAATTTGCTCAGAAAAGCCATAGAGAGCGCAGGAATCAGGGCTTTTACGGCTGCATCGACCTGTTCCGTCGACAAGCCGAATTGAGCCGCGAGATTTTCGGCTGCTTTGCCGCCCTGGGCATTTTGAAAAATTTCATTGAGGCTGAACATGGGTACTCCCCCGCATAAAAGGTCTGTCGAGAACGCGTCCTATCACTTCTATGCTAAGCGTTTATCACGGATTTTGCGAGACGCGCCGTAACGAAATAAGCAGTCACGACGGCGGCGACGCCGAACAGAGACGCCCCGACGATCAGCCCGACAAAACCGCCTTCCGGCCCGTTGTGTAAGGCGCCGAGCGTCACGAAAGGCATGGTCCCCAAGGTTGCGCGGCCCCAATTGAAGCCGGTCGAAAGCACCGGAAAGCCCAAATTATTGAACGCGGCGTTGGAGACGAAAATCGCCCCCAGAAACAGCCAAAGGACGCCACCATAGGTGCAAAAAAAGGTGACGATCCGCTGCGTATCGCCGACCGCATGGAAAATGCTGACGATGGCCGGGGCGGAAAGCCACAGCAAGAGCCAGACAAAAGCGACATAGACCAGAGAGACGGCGAAGCTGTCAGTCAGCACGCGCGTGACGCGTTCGAACAAGCGCGCCCCGAGGTTCTGACCCATGATTGGGCCAACGACGGAAGACAGTGCGAAGACAACGCCGAAAGCAACCGGCGTAATCCGGTCGATGATCGCGAAAGCTGCAACCGTCTCCTCCCCGAACTGCGAAAAAATCCGCATCGCGTAAGCATTCGCGACTGGTGCTGCAAGATTGGTCAGGATGGCCGGGACCGCGATGCCCATCATTGGCTTCAGATCGGAGATCGCATCGCGAAGACGCGGACGCGCTACGAGATCATGGATGACCACCGTCCCATAGAGGCCGACGCCGGCGATGACCAGCCGCGAAATGACCGTCACGATGGCTGCGCCCTGGACGCCGAGGCCAAGGCCGAAAATAAAAATAGGGTCGAGAATGGCCGTTGCGATGCCGCCGAAGAGCGTCACATACATGGCACGGCGGGCGTCGCCGACCGCGCGGAGCATCCCGGCGAAAGCCATGCCGAAGGCCAGGAACAAGGTCGCAGGAATCGTCCAGGCGAGATAAAGCGTCCCGACTGCCAAGGCTTCGTCCCGCGCGCCGATCAGATAAAGCGCGTCGCCGCGAAACGGCATGACCGCCACGGTCACGGCCACTGTCACAACGAAGACTTGCACCAGCCCCGAAGCCGCCAGCCGGCGGGCCGCCGGCCGCATCCCGGCGCCAAGCGCGCGAGAGACAAGCGCGCCAATCGCGATCGTAAGACCTATATTAATCGAGATGAAAAAGAACAGAATCTGCGTTGCATAGCCAACCGCGGCCGTCAGGGCAGGATCTTTCAGACGCGCAACGTAAAAGAGAGAGAGAAAATCGACGACGAAGATCGCCATCAGCCCGATCGAGCCGGTCGCCGTCATGACGAGGACATGGCGCAGCGTCGAGCCTTCGGTGAAGCGGCCTGGCTTCACGATCGAACCGGCATTCAAAATATTTCTCCTTTTTTGCCCGACCGATCGGGGGCAAAGACTCTGCCAGACGGCGCCGCAGCGAAAAGAACTCCCGCCCTGAGAAGCCGCTCGTTATAAGCGGCGCGGGCGCAAAAGCTACCTAAGCAAGCTAGTCTTTGAAATCTTTGAGGCTTTGACAAGATGCCGCCTTAATTTATGAGCCGATGGTCCATCCCGCCCCCGACGTGGCACATTGATGCGCCGGAGTTTCCGCGTCTCGAACCGAATGATTAAGTCCTGCGATGAATTTTGAGCCTCATTCCCACGATCACGATCATGACCACGGCCACGCCGGGGGCGGCGGCCACCACGATCACGATCATGACCACGGCCACGCCGGGGGCGGCGGCCACCACGGTCATCATCATGGCCCGGCGCATGGCATGACCGATGTCGGAACCATCTTTCTCGTCGGAATTTCATTGAACGTCCTGATCGTCCTGCTTCAAGCCGCTGCCGGCTTCTGGGGACATTCGATGGCGCTCCTGGCCGATGCCGGTCACAATCTTTCGGATGTGCTGGGGCTCGTCCTCGCCTGGGGCGCAAACCACCTCAGCCAACGCGCACCGACGCCGCGCTACACTTATGGCCTGCGTGCCACGTCGATCCTGGCCGCGCTTTTCAATGCCGTATTCCTGCTCGTCGTGACCGGTGCTTTGAGCTTCGCCGCGATCCAGAGATTGTTTCAGCCGGAGCCCGTCGGCGGGATGATCATGATCGTCGTCGCAACCATCGGCATGCTCGTGAACGGCCTGACAGCGCTGCTGCTCGCCTCGCGGCGCAAGGAAGATCTCAATATTCGCGGGGCCTTCCTGCACATGCTGGCCGATGCGGCGGTTTCGGCCGGCGTCGTTGCGACCGGCATTCTCATTCTTTTCACCGGCCTTCTATGGCTCGATCCCTTGGTGAGCTTGGCGATCAATGCCGTCATCATCATCGGCACATGGGAGCTTTTGCGGGAAAGCCTTTCCATGTCGCTTGGCGCGGTGCCCGCCTCGATCAAGGTCGATCAGGTCAGCACCTATCTCAGGACGCTGCCGAAGGTCGCGTCTTTGCACGATCTGCATATCTGGGCGATGAGCACGAGCGAGACGGCCTTGACCGCGCATCTCGTCATGCCGGAGGGCCATCCGGGCGATGAATTCCTGATGTCGATCTGCGCCGAACTTCGCCGCAGCTACGGGATCGGACACGCGACTCTGCAGGTCGAAACGGATGAGAACAATAGCTGCGCGCTCGCGCCGGAGACGACTGTCTGAACTCTCTGCTGGATTTAACGCATGATATTATCTGAAAAGTCTGCAACTTTTTGGGGTCATGCTAAAGCCCGACATCGTGCCCCTCGACGATGTCCTGGCTTTCGCGGTTCAGCGCACGGGTCTTCTTAAGCGGTACGAACAAAGGCTCGGGCAGAATGCTCGCAGGCACGGGCTTCAAGCCTTCGGCCGAGCCGCGCGCCAATTGATAGGCGAACCGCGCTTCGTCACGCTGGCGGACGAAATCGATCACCTCGGCCACATGATCTGGATCGTCGAGAAGGTGATTAAGCGTTTCGCCGCCGAAAGCGAGCGCCGACTCGAAGGTCTCGCGGATTTGATAATCGGCGCCTTTTTCGACAAGTTCGATGGCATGGATACGATCGAAGGCGCGCACATGGAGCCGCGCCATCGGAAAGTTTTCCTTCGCCAATTCGACAATTGTCGTCGCATTCTTCTGATCGACGCAAACAGCGATGACGAGCGCCTGCCCGGCGCCCGCCGCGCGCAGCACGTCGAGCCTGGTTCCGTCTCCATAATAGACTTTGAAGCCGAACCGCGCCGCGGTGCGGATGCGCGCCACAGAATTGTCGATGACGGTGACGTTCATTTGCTCGGCGAGCAGCACTTGCAAGGCGATTTGCGCGAAGCGGCTGAAGCCGATGACCAGAATCGAGTTCTTATCGTCGTCTGGAATCTCTTCCGCTTCGAGTTCCGGTTGCGGCTGTTTGTGGTGATCGGTCACATAGGCGATGAGCTTCGCCACCATCGGTCCGGCGAACATGGTGAGCGCCGCTAGGGCCGAAAGCAGATCGGCCTGCGAGGGGCTCATCAACCCTTCGGAGGCGGCCAGCGGAAACACGACGAAGGAAAATTCGCCGGACGGCGTCAATGCGCCCGCCGCTTCGAGCGCCCCCCGCGCGGTCGAGCCGGTCGACCGCAAAAGCGCGAAGACAATGGCAGCCTTCAAGGGCAAAAGTGCGATGGCACAGAGCAAGAGAAGGCCGGCATGGGCCACGACGAGCTTGCCGTCGATCGACATACCGACCGACATGAAGAACAGGCCCATCAAAAGCCCGCGAAACGGTTCGATATCCGCTTCGAGCTGATGCCGGAAGTTCGACTCCGACAAAAGCACGCCGGCCAGAAAAGCGCCGAGCGCCATCGACATGCCCACGGACCCCATCAGCAGAGCCGCGCTGAGCACGACGAGCAGCGCCGCCGCGACCAGCACTTCGCGCGAGCCCGTGGCGGCGAGAAAACGAAAGAACGGATTCAGCGCGTAGCGGCCGAGGAAAATGACGATGCATAAAGCTTCGACCGAACGCGCCAAAGCCGCGACTTCATCCATCACACTCGCGGTGGCGTCATGTCTTGGTCCGATGAAGGGAATGAGCGCGAGGACCGGCACCACTGCGATATCCTGGAAAAGCAGGACCGCGAAAGCGCGCCGCCCATAAGCGCTTTGCAGCGCGCCGCGCTCTTCGAGGAGCTGCAAGGCAATCGCGGTCGAGGCGAAGGCGAGCGCGATGCCAGCGACGAGCGCGCCGCCATGCGACAGTCCGATCAGCGGCACCGCGGCGAGCGCGATGATGGCGCCGGTGATGAGCGTCTGGCTGGCGCCGATCAGCACGATGTCGCGGCGCATGGCGATGAGCCGCGAGGGCTTCAATTCGAGTCCGATGATGAAAAGCAGCAAAACGACGCCGAATTCGGAAATGTCGAGCGTCGTGGCGGGATCGGTGATGAAGCCGAAGCCGGTCGGACCAATCGCAATGCCCGCCGCGAGATAGCCGATGACCGCGCCGAAGCCTGCGAGCCGGAACAGAGGCACGGCCGTGACCGCGGCCGCCAAAAAGATCAGAATCGGGACCAGGAAACTGGAAATGACGGGGGTATCACTCATAACGATCCCAATTATGCGAGGATTGGGCCGCCCGCATGACGGCTGCTGGCCCACCGGCATAGCAGAAATCGCTCAGAGCTTCGGCGGCGCCCAGATCACGATCTGGCGTAAGACTTTGGCGAGAGCCGCATCGAGCACCGCTGAAACCGTCGCGCCATCGTCATGCGGCGCCGGCGCCTCGCCGATAAAATCCTGCGTGGCTATGATCTGCCCTCCGGCGCCGACAAGTTGCACATAGAATTCGACCACCGCCACGCTGCGGGTCACATCCACCTCGAAACGGCGGATGTCGGTCACGAGCGTATATTTGGCGGCAAGGCTTGGCCCTCCCACGGCCGCCAGCCGGTGGCTTCTTTCAAAGCTTTCGATCAACTTCTTCTGGAGCAGAGCGGGCAAGCGGCCAGACCATTCCACGCCCTTGAGATATTCAAGACCGGCAGCCGTTCGAACGACGATGCGGGGCGAGTCGATGACCGAGATGGCGGTCGGCATCGCAATGGCCAGTTCGCCATGCGGCGGCCGGGCGGTCAGGTTCGGCTCGACCGGGTTCAGATCATAGGTCACCGCCGGCGGCGTGGCGGCGCAGCCGGCCATGCCGATCAGGAAGATCCCGAGCCCGAAGCCTCGTGACCATGCCGGCCACGAATACTTAAGGCCCCGGCGGCCGATCCGGACCAGCGCTGACAACGGCTAAAAGACCTTCGCCTTGCAGGACATCACGAAAGTGCCCCCGACCTGATAAGCTTTTGGCATACGCGCTGCGACGGGCATCGCACCGCCGGCCCGGATGCCGACCATGATCTAAAATTCATAATTTAAGGTTTTTTTACCACGCCGCGCCATGCGCGGACGAGAGCTTCCTTGCGGCCGCGTCAAATAAGGTTAACGCGAGCTGCTATATTCGGGGACCGACGATCCTTTCTTACCGAACAGGAATTGGGTCGGATTATTCTCAATCGAGCGCACCGCCTGATTGATTTCCTCGAGGGTTTTGCGCCCGTCGACGGCCAAAGCCTCATATTGTTTCAGGCCGGAGCCGGTGAAACGCGCGAGATTGGCGCCGATTTCCTTGGTCTTGGAATCGAGATCGTCGGCAAGCCGGTGAATCGATTTCGCCGTTTCGGCAATCTCACCGAACATGCCTTTCGAATCGCCCGTCGCGAGCAATCCGTTGAGATTGGTCAGAACTCCATCGACCTTATCCGCGGCGGCGTTGAGTTTTGCCGAGAGCCCGGCAAAATCCTTGACGATCGATTTGATCTGCTCGGGATCGACCGCCTTGACGATCGTATCCGAATCCTTGGCGAGTTCTTCCATCTTCACGGCGAGCGGCTTGATCGTTTTGCCAATGTCCGACATGGAAGCCATGAAATCCTTGAGGCCATCCGAATTCGACGCGAGCGCATCGGTAAATTTCTGGATATTTTTCACCGAAGTGTTGAGCGGCCCGGTGCTGTCGTCGAGGAACTTATTGCTCTTGTCGAGAAAATCTGAGGCTTTCCCGGCGATGCGCTGAGCGGTCTCGAGCAGGTCCTGGAAATCCGAACGGTCGGCGATGATCACGCCGGGCTGTCCGCCAGTGCCCTTGAGCGGCGGAGAGGCCGCGTCGCCGCCCTTCAAGGCCACCGATGCGACGCCGGTAAAGCCGGTATATTCGAGCCGCGCCGTCGTATCGGTGCGCACGGGGACGACGGCCTCAATATCGATCAATGCGGACACGCGGGCCGGATCTTGCGGCACGAGAGCGATCGTCGTCACTTCGCCGACGCGTACGCCGTTGAACAGCACCGAGCCGCCGCGCTGGAGACCAGCAATCGAGCCCGTGAAGACAATTTTATAGATCGCCCGGCCGGCAGGCCTGCCACCGCCTGAGAACCAAAATACGAACAAAAAGGCGGACGCGATCAAGGCCAGCGTAAAGCCGCCGATCAAAGCATAATTGGCGCGGGTTTCCATCGATATCCCTGCCCTTCACATCACCATCACGTGTCTGTTATTCGCGAAATAAGGTCAAGACGGGGCAAAGCCTGCAATTTGGCCGTGTCCATGGCCCGGGTAGGCCTCGATCTGGCGGCTGCGCTTGCCGTGAAAATAGGCGCGCAGCCAGGGGTGATCGGAGTCGAGCATCACCGGAAGAGGCCCGGTCGCGATCACTTTTCCGTCCGCCAAGGCGGCGATTCGGTCGCAAATCGAATAAAGGCTGTCGAGATCATGGGTCACCATGAAGACTGTGAGCCCCAAGGTTTTTTGCAATGTACCGATCAGTTCGTCGAATTCCGCCGCGCCTATCGGGTCCAATCCGGAGGTCGGCTCATCGAGAAAGACGAGGTCCGGATCGAGCGCCAGGGCGCGGGCCAAGGCCGCGCGCTTGATCATGCCGCCCGACAGCTCCGCCGGATATTTATCGGCGGCATCGGGCTTAAGACCGACCAATTCGATCTTCAGCATCGCGAGTTCGTCCAAAAGCCTCGGCGAAAGCTTCAAATGCTCGCGCATCGGCATTTGCACATTTTGTTTGACTGTCAGGCCGGAAAACAGCGCGCCTTGCTGAAACATCACGCCGAAACGCCGCTCGATCTGGGCCCGCTCCGGGAGGGAGATCTGATCGAGATCGCTGCCGAAGACGCTGATCTGTCCGCTGCGCTTGGGAATGAGCCCAAGGATGGTGCGCGTCAGGACGGATTTGCCGGTACCCGATCCGCCGACGAAGCCCATGACCTCGCCGCGCATCACATCGAGATCGAGCCCGTCCATGATCAGTTTCGGTCCGAATCCGACCACGAGGTCGCGAACCTTGATGACGACTGCTTCGTCCGTCTGACTTGCCTCGATCAAACTTCCGTCCCTCAAAAAAATCCGACGCTGGCGAAGAACATGGTGAAAACCCCATCGACCACGATCACCATGAAGATGGATTTGACGACCGATGTCGTGACTTGGCGGCCGAGCGATTCGGCTGAACCTTCGACGGCCAGCCCCTCGATCGAGGCGATCACACCGATCATGAGCCCCATGAAAGGCGCCTTGATCATGCCGATCAGGAAGCTATGCATGCTGACGGCGCTTTGCAGCCGCAGCATGAACGTCTCTGGACTGATGCCGCCATAACCCCAGGTGACGAGAAGACCGCCGAAAAGCGCCGACATGTCGGCGACGAAGGTCAACATCGGCAGACATATGATGAGCGCCACGAGGCGCGGCACGATCAAGACATCGATCGGCCGCAGACCCATCACGGTCAAAGCGTCGATTTCCTCGCGCATCTTCATCGAGCCAAGCTCGGCGGTGATCGCAGCGCCCGACCGGCCTGCGATCATGATCGAGGTCAGAAAGACACCCAATTCGCGCAGGATCAAAATGCCGATGAGATCGATCGCATAAGCCGTCGCGCCGAAATAACTGAGCTGGAAAACGCCTTGCTGCGCAACGATGCCGCCAACGAGGAAGGTGATGAGGGCGATGATCGGCACGCTGCGAAGCCCGAAGGCTTCGATGTGATTGACGAGCGCCGTGACGCGAAACTTACGCGGCTCCATCATGAGCTTGCCGGTCGACGCCACTACCTCGCCGAGAAACGACAAGCCATGGTAGAAATCATGGCCTGCATTGACGATGCTTTCGCCCACATCGGCGAAAAGATCGAACAGACGATTACGCCGCCGGCCGCCCAGGTCGCCAAAATCGCGATAGCCCGCCTCCCGCAGCAAAATGCCGTATTCGGGCCGGAGCCTTTCGATGCGCGTCTCAACGCCCTTTGCGACAAGGTTCTGCCGCGTGCGATCGAGGAGCCATGCGCCAGCCGTATCGAGGCGGTCGACGCCGCCGAAATCGAGGATGGCGCAACGGCTCACCGCCGCGGTGGCGAGCAGCCGTTCGGCCGCCAGTTCGATCGCCCGTGAGGTGCCGATTGTCCAATCGCCAGCCAAACCGAATCGTACAGTGTCACCAAAGGGTTCGCTGGAAAATCCCGGGTTTTGCGGCACGGGTGCGGGCGCCTTTTTCGAGAGATTCGCGCAGACTGAGGCTGCGTCAGAGTCTTCGTTCTTAAAAGCAGGCTGCGGCGAAGTCGAGGCAAGGCCAGATCTTTAGTCGATCTTTGCCCAGAAGGGTTTGACCTCCGAAAGCGCGGTCAGGGCCTCTTTCAGCGCCTTTTCCGGCCCTTCTTCCTTCAAAGCCTCCATAAAGCCCGCCAGCGCGCCAGCCGCATAGAGATGGGCCGCTTGCGTCTTGGTCTGCTTTAGACGCGCAATATGCGACGCGGCATCGGCAATAAGTGACTGCGCGACGGCGAGTTGATATTCCTTATCGAGCAGAGCTTTGAGATCGGAGAGCGCATCTTGCAGCGCCGTCCATCTTTTGAAGGCTTTGCCGGTCGCAAGCGGTTCGAAGAAGCTCACGACCTCCTGAAGCCGCCCGACGGCCTCGGCGAGAGGATGCAGATCTTCGGCTCTGGCTTTGCCCATTCCAAAGCTCTGCAAATTTGCGCCAAGCACCTGAATCTCATCGACGGCCTTGGTCAATTCACGCGCGAGATAGGCCGATAGAGCCTCGCTGCCGGCAACCGACGCCGGGACCTGCATGTCCAGCCATGCGGACACTTCGGCAAATAGATTTTTGACGCGGGCTGCCGGCCAGCTCTGCGCGAAAATGCCATAGGCCCGCGTCCGGTTTTCTTCGACCCTTGCGATGAGGCTCAATACGCCGTCCCAGCGGCCGCGCAGCGCGGCTGGCCGCACATAATCCGTCAGAATCCTGTCGAGATCATAGGCTTTCTCAAGCACCGCCTCCAATTGGGTGAAAGGCCGCGCATCCGGCCCCTGGGTTTGAGCATCGAAGCTGCCTGCAAAAAAGCGAAAGGCGCTTTGGATGCGGCGCACCGCATGAATATTTTGCTGGATGCTCGGCGCCTGATCTAATGCGGCCAAGGCACGGTTGGTCTCTTCGCGCGCGATGAGCCGAAAGGCGTCGGCGACGCGCATGGTCTTACCGAGCTTCGAGCCGTCGCTTCCGGAAGGCGGCGGCGAGGCCACGCCGCCGAGCGCATAACCGCGCTCTATATAGGACATGGAGGCGGTCGCCGGCACGGCCTGCGGCAGGACCTCCGATACGAGACGCACAAGCTCTTCCGCCTCGCCGTCCCGCAAGGTAAATTGAGCTTCGGATAGTGTTGTGGATTGATCGCCATTGCGAAGACTGGTGCGCTCCAAGCTAATCTCGATCGCAGCCTGCGCCCGGCGATGCAAAACAAGCTCGCGATCGACGCGCATCGTGAAGGCGCCGCCGATACGGTCGCGAAGCCGGTTCTTTTTGACGAAGGACCGCGCGTCGCTCTCGCTATCGAGACGCCATTCGCCGGTTTTCAGCCGGCCGTCCCGAAATTTGTCCTTGCGGGAAAAACACCAGATCAGGTCCTGTTCGTGCAAGGCCGCATCGGGCGTATCGAGATAGACGCTGAGGATGCGGCTTTTCTCGACCTCGGCCGCGTCGGGCGCGAAGAAGATCGCCCGCATGCGGTCATGATCCTCGGCCGAAATCTCAAATCTCAGTTTGAAAGCGCGATCTCGAGACACGGTTCCCTCAAGCTTTGAAAGAGGCAGCCTAGACCAGGGTCAGGCCCTGACCATTGCGCAATCAGAGGACCGTCATTGCGAGCGAAGCGAAGCAATCCAGGGCAATCGCCCCCGCAACTGCATGGATTGCTTCGGAGCCATAGCTCGGCTTTTAGCCGAGCGTATTTTATATTTTCGATAGGGCGCGCAAAGCGCGCCCTATCGTTCCTCGCAATGACGGCTTAACGATTAGATCGTGACTCTAGCCTAAATCGCGACAAGATGCTCGGGATCCTTGGCCGCCCGCGCCTCGTTGCTCTGCACCTCGGCAACCGACAAGGCCGTCATATTCACGATGCCGCGCGCCGTCACAGACGGCGTCAGAATATGGGCCGGCTGCGCCGCGCCGACCAGGATCGGGCCGACCAGCAGGGCATCTGCCATGACTTTGGTGATCTGATAGGCCGCGTTGGCCGAATCGAGATTGGGCATGATCAGCACATTGGCGTCGCCCTTGAGCCGGGAGGCCGGCAAGACAAGATCGCGCATCATCTGAGACAGAGCCGAATCGGCCTGCATCTCGCCATCGACTTCAAGCTCCGGCGCGGTATCGCGCAGGATAGCCAGAGCCGCGCGCATCTTCATGGCCGAATCCGTATCCTCGGAGCCGAAATCCGAATGCGACACGAGCGCGATCTTCGGCACCAGCCCGAAGCGGCGGACGTGATCGGCGCACATCAGCGCCATTTCCGCGACTTCGGCCGCGGTCGGTTCATAGCGCACATGCGTATCGGCGATGAAGAAGGCGCCCTTATTAGTAATCATCAAGCTCATGGCGGAGACATCGGTCGCGCCGGGCACGAGCCCGATGATATCCTTGATATGCTTGGCTCTGGGCTTGAAACGCCCGTCCAACCCGCAAAGCATCGCATCGGCGTCGCCGCGCTTCAGTGCGAGCGCCGCGATCACCGTCGCGCTCGTGCGTACGATCAGCTTGGCGCCATCGGGCGTGACGCCGCGCCGTCCCGCACAGGCGAGATAGGTCGCGACATAATCGCGATAGCGCGGATCATCATTCGGATTGATGAGCTCGAAATCGGCGCCGCGCTTGAGCGACAGGCCATAGCGCTTGAGGCGTGTCTCGATGACCTCCGGTCGGCCGATCAGAATGGGCTTGGCGATTCCTTCCTCGACGACGGATTGCACCGCGCGCAGCACGCGCTCGTCCTCGCCGTCGGCATAGATGACGCGCTTGGGGTTGGCCTTCGCCGCCTGGATCAAGGGCTTCATGATGAAGCCCGAGCGGAAGACGAAGCGCGAGAGCTGCTCGTCATAGGCGTCGAAATCTTTGATCGGCTGTCTCGCGACGCCGGTCTCCATGGCCGCGCGCGCAACCGCCGGTGCGATCCGCAGAATCAGACGCGGATCGAAAGGCGACGGAATGAGATTATCCTTGCCATAGAGCCGCGCTTCGCCGCCATAGGCCTTGGCGACGACATCGGACGGCGCTTCGCGAGCAAGGCTGGCGATGGCGCGCACGGCGGCAAGCTTCATGGCCTCATTGATGGTCGAGGCCGCGACATCGAGTGCACCACGGAAAATATAAGGAAAGCAGAGAACATTATTGACCTGGTTCGGATAATCCGAACGCCCCGTACAGATCATAGCGTCCGGCCGCGCCGCAACGGCCTCCGCCGGGTCGATCTCGGGATTGGGATTGGCGAGCGCCATGATCAAGGGCTTCTCACCCATGTCCTTCAGCATGGCCGGCTTCAAAACGCCGCCCGCCGACAGACCTAAAAACACATCCGTGCCGCCGATCACGTCACCGAGGCTGCGCGCATTGGTTTCGCGCGCATAGACCTCTTTCCATGGGTCCATGAGCGCGGTGCGGCCTTTATAGACGACGCCTTCGATATCGGTGACGAAGATATTTTCCCGCTTGGCGCCGAGCAGAACGAGAAGATCGAGGCAGGCGAGCGCGGCGGCGCCCGCGCCCGATGTCACGATCTTCGCATTGGCGATGGATTTGCCGGCGAATTCGAGCCCGTTCAAAATGGCCGCGCCGACGATGATGGCAGTGCCGTGCTGGTCGTCGTGAAACACCGGAATCGACAGCCGCTCGCGGAGCCTGCGCTCGACTTCGAAACATTCCGGCGACTTGATATCTTCGAGATTGATGCCGCCGAAGGTTGGCTCCAGCGCCGCCACGACTTCGACCAGCTTGTCGACGTCGGTCGCCGCGACCTCGATATCGAAAACATCGATGCCGGCGAATTTCTTGAACAGAACCGCCTTGCCTTCCATGACGGGCTTCGCCGCCAAAGGTCCTATATTGCCGAGGCCAAGCACGGCCGTGCCATTGGTGATGACAGCCACAAGATTTTGCTTGATCGTGAGCTCACGCGCTTGTGCGGGATCGGCGGCAATCGCGAGACAGGCAGCCGCCACACCCGGCGAATAGGCGAGCGCCAGATCGCGTTGGTTGGCGAGCGGTTTCGTTGGCTGGATCTCGAGTTTCCCAGGCCGCGGCGCGCGATGAAAATTCAGCGCGTCGGCGGTCAGCTCCGGGGACAATGGTTCGGTCATGGCGAAAGGCCCAGCCCTTGAAATTTTCAGCAGCTTCCAGAGAAACGCTCGATCACGCCCTCGTGCTTCGAGACGCGCTCCTGACGGAGCGCTCCTCAGCATGAGGGCTTTCAGAGTTACAAAGCCTTAGCCCTCATCCTGAGGTGCGAGCGAAGCGAGCCTCGAAGGACGAGGGCGCTCTAACCCGCCATTCGGCGAGTGGCCAGACGACAGCGATAGCTCTGTCTGACACTTGCAGTCTAGACTGCGGAAGGACAGAGCCTCAGTTCTTCGCTTTGTCTACGAGCTTATTGGCGCTGATCCAGGGCATCATCGCGCGCAGCTTGGCGCCGACTTCCTCGATCGGATGCTGCGCGGTCTTCGTGCGCGTCGCCTTGAACGAGGTCTGATTGACCTTGTTCTCGAGCATCCAATCGCGAGTGAATTTGCCGGATTGGATATCGTCGAGCACGCGGCGCATCTCGGCCTTGGTGTCCTTGGTTACGATGCGCGGCCCCGAGACATATTCGCCATATTCGGCCGTGTTCGAGATCGAATAATTCATATTCGCGATGCCGCCCTCGTAGATGAGATCGACGATCAGCTTCACTTCGTGCAGGCATTCGAAATAGGCCATTTCCGGCGCATAACCGGCCTCGACCAGCGTCTCGAACCCGTTGCGGATCAATTCGACGAGGCCGCCACAGAGCACGACCTGCTCGCCGAACAAATCGGTTTCGCATTCTTCCTTGAAAGTCGTCTCGATGATGCCGGCGCGGCCGCCACCGATGGCGGAAGCGTAAGAAAGTGCCAAATCATGCGCGTTGCCGGAAGCGTTCTGCGCGATGGCGACAAGGCAGGGCACGCCGCCGCCGCGCTTATATTCCGAGCGCACGGTATGGCCGGGGCCCTTCGGCGCGATCATGATGACGTCGAGATCGGGGCGCGGCTCGATCAGATTGAAGTGAATGTTGAGCCCATGCGCGAAAGCGAGCGCGGCACCCTGCTTCAGATTGCCTGCAAGATGCTCGGTATAGATATCGCCCTGCAATTCGTCCGGCGTCAGCATCATGACGATGTCGGCCCATTTCGCCGCATCGGCGACCGATTTGACGTCGAGGCCCTCGCCTTGCGCCTTCTTCGCGGTGGCCGAGCCTTCACGCAAGGCGACGCAGACGTCCTTGGCTCCGGAATCGCGCAAGTTGAGCACATGCGCATGGCCCTGGCTGCCATAGCCGACAACGGCGATCTTCTTGCCCTTGACCAGATTGATATCGGCATCCCGATCGTAATAAACGCGCATGTTTTCCCGTTTCCTCTTTTCAACGAATACAAACCTGGAGCTTGGCTCCGATCACTTCACCTAACGCGTGTTTCAAGCGTGTTTCACGTCCGGCTTTACATCGCTTTCGGTCCGCGCGAAATGGCGGCGACGCCGGTGCGCGACACTTCCACGAGACCGATCGGCCGCATCAATTCGATGAATTGATCGATCTTGGTGACGGCGCCTGTCAATTCGAAGACGAAACTTTCGATCGAGGCATCGATCACGCGTGCCCGGAAGGCTTCGGCCAGACGCAAGGCCTCGACCCGGTCTTCGCCACGGCCGGCCACCTTGATCATCGCGAGTTCGCGCTCGACCGCCCCGCCTGTCAAGGTGAGATCGGTGACGCGATGGATCGGCACCAGACGTTCCAATTGATGGCCGATCTGCTCGATCGCTTCCGGCGTGCCGGAGGTCACGATCGTGATGCGCGACAAATGTTCGGCATGCGCGACTTCGGCAACCGTCAGGCTCTCGATGTTGTAGCCGCGGCCGGAAAACAATCCGACCACCCGCGCGAGCACGCCCGGCTCGTTGTCGACGAGCACCGACAGAGTATGGGTTTCTATATTGGATTTCCCAACCGCCGAAGAATAAGGCGAGAGGGGCGCGGCAGGGGGATTAGTGAGTGCGTTCATGTCACACCAGCATCTTGCCTTCGGAATCGATAACGGCCCCGATATCTTCATCCGTATCGGGCAGGATCATTTCATTATGCGCTTTGCCTGATGGAATCATCGGCAAGCAGTTCTCGGTTTTGTCGACAAGGCAATCGAAGATGACCGGCCTCGGCGTGTCGATCATTTCCATAATGGCCGCGTCGAGATCGGCCGGGTCGGAACATCTGATGCCATGCGCGCCATAGGCTTCGGCGAGCTTGACGAAATCCGGCAGCGCTTCCGAATAGCTGTGCGAATAGCGCCCGCCATGCAGCAATTCCTGCCATTGCCGCACCATGCCGAGATATTCATTGTTGAGGATGAAAATCTTCACCGGCAGATCATATTGAACCGCCGTCGACATTTCCTGCATGTTCATGAGGATCGAGCCTTCGCCCGCGATATCGACGACGAGTGCATCGCGATGGGCGAGCTGCGCGCCGATCGCCGCCGGCAACCCATAACCCATCGTACCGAGACCACCGGACGTCATCCAATGATGCGGATCCTCGAAATGAAAATGCTGGGCGGCCCACATCTGATGCTGACCGACTTCGGTCGTGATGTAGGTGTCTCGGTTTTTGGTCAATTCGTAGAGGCGCTGCACCGCATATTGCGGCTTGATCACCTTGTCGGATTGTTTGAACGAAAGCGATTTGCGCGCACGCCAGGTGTCGATTTCGCGCCACCAGGTGTCGAGATGCACTGGGTCGGCCTTATAGCCGCGGTGGCGCCACACTTCGATCATCTGCTGAAGCACATGCGTGCAATCGCCGATGATGCCGAGATCGACCTTCACGTTCTTATTGATCGAGGACGGGTCGATATCGATATGAATCTTGCGCGATCCCGGCGAAAAGGCATCGAGCCTGCCGGTGATGCGATCGTCGAAGCGCGCACCGACCGCGATCATCAAATCGCAATCATGCATGGCATTATTGGCTTCATAGGTGCCGTGCATGCCGAGCATGCCGAGCCAGTTCTTGCCAGACGCCGGATAGGCGCCAAGACCCATCAGCGTCGAAGTGATCGGAAAGCCCGTCAGCGCGACGAGTTCGCGCATGAGTTTCGAGGCCTCGAGCCCCGAATTGATGATGCCGCCGCCCGTATAGAAGACCGGCCGCCGCGCCACGGCCATCATGGCGACCGCCTGTTCGATCTTGGCCGAGTCGCCGAAAAGCTGCGGCTTATAGGTGCGATGCTCGATATGCTGCGGCCCGATATAGGCGCCCGTGGCGAATTGCACGTCCTTCGGAATATCGATGACGACCGGCCCCGGACGGCCGTTCTGCGCGACGTAGAAGGCCTCGTGCAACACGCGGGGCAAATCCTCGATCGAGCGGACGAGATAATTGTGCTTGGTGCAATGGCGGGTGATACCGACCGTATCGCATTCCTGAAAAGCATCGGAGCCGATGAGATGCGTCGGAACCTGCCCCGTGATGCAGATCAACGGAATGGAATCCATCAAGGCGTCGGTCAGGCCGGTGATCGTATTTGTCGCACCGGGTCCCGACGTCACAAGGAGTACGCCGACCTTGCCGCTCGAGCGCGCATAGCCTTCCGCCGCATGTGCCGCACCCTGCTCGTGCCGCACGAGGATGTGCCGGACATGATTCTGCTGAAACAAGGCATCGTAAATCGGCAGAACCGCGCCGCCCGGATAGCCGAACAGACAGTCGACGTCCTGATCCTTCAGGGCTTCGACCACCATCTCGGCTCCGGTCATTTCTTTCGCCATCTCGCTCATCTCCGAGAATTCAACAGGTTAGCATGGTTCGACGCAGAAGCGTTCAGAGCAATAAAAAAGGCCCCTGAGGGCCTCGGATATGCGCCAGTTCGGGAAGCCGGAGCCTATCTCCGTCCCGTCCCCAGCGCTATGGATACGATCAACGTAATGTGCAAAGTCAATATCCCGCCATCAATATATTCTACTGAGATAGATGTAACCGAACAAACTCGCAGGGTCAACCGGAGCCTGCACAAGCTTTAGCCGGAATTTTTCCACGTCCGTCCAAGCTTGTTTGCATCTGGTTGTTTTTGCGAAAAAACCCTAACGTGGCGCCCTGCATGTTTTAGTAGCTCACGTTCCGTTTATCGGGCAAGCTGGGACTTCACAAAATCACCCGCCGGCCTCCCGGTCGGATGCCAAGGTTCAAATGGTCGTCAGATCCTGGACCATCTTGTCCCAAGACGGAATTTTGGGACAAAATTTCTTGGAGACAAAATTGAGAGACGCGGAAGCAACAGGCTTGAACATTGTTTCGGCCCAGGGTTCCGAGAGCGCACCGGCCGATCGTCAGGCACCAGATGGCACGAAGCGCGATGCGACGCGGCCCATGGAAGTGATCGTGCTGGACAATGGCCTGATCGGACGCGGTAGCCACTCTTATCATTTGGCCAAGGAAGTCATCCGATCGCTGTCTTCGCGCAATCTCCCCTATCGGCTCTTCGGCACTAAAGCGGTCGAGAAGCAGATCGTCGCCGAGACGGGTGCAATCCCGCATTTCGGCTGGTCGCTTTACGATCATTCGGGCCTGGTCGATATTCTAGGCTTCGTTCATCGCGCGACGGCATTCGGCGGCGATAAACCGACCTGGGGCCTATCCTGGACCGAACTCAAAATCGTGAATTTCCTCAATTGGCGATTTCAAAAGGATCTCGCAAGGCTGCCCGCCGACATCTGGAACCGCGATAATATCGTCGTCATTCCGGGCATATCGCAGAATCAGATCTTCGGACTTTTGAGCCATTTGAAGGCGCTGCCGCCGGATCAACGCCCCTCCGTGATCTGCCAATTGATGTTTCCGCCGAGTTGGACTCCTTGGAACGGCATATCGATCCATGGCGAGCGGCTTTATCGCGAAGCCTTCGATCGGGCCGCACCGCTGACCAATCAATGTCTCTTCTTCATGACGGACAATAACGTCCAGCATGATCTGTTTCTCAAGGAATTTGCCATCGAGACAGATTGGCTGCCGATTCCATTCGCTATCGGGACGCCGGCGGTGAAGACGCCTCCAGCCGAGAACGCGCCGATCAAACTCGGCTTCTTCGGCTATTCGAAAACCGAAAAAGGCTTTCATCTTCTGCCCGACACGATCGAGGCCTGCCGGCAGCAGCATCAGAATGTGGAATTCGTTATCCAGATCCAGCACGGCATGTGGGAGCGCAGCACGATCGAGACGGAACAGACACTGCGCAAGATGGAGGGCATCAAGCTTCTCGAAGGCGTCATGAGCAGCGACGATTATTATCGCGAAATGAACGAGGTCGATGTTCTGCTCTTGCCCTACGATCCCGCGGTTTACGGCTCGCGCGGTTCGGCGATTTATACGGAATCGGTCGCAGCCGGGCGTCCGGTCGTTGCAACGGCCATGACATCGATCGGTCAAAGCATCCTGCATGGCGACGCCGAAGGTGAAACCTTCGAGACTTACACGAGCGCAGGATTTGCGACTGCGATCCAAAGCCTGGTGTCGCGTTTTGCCGACTGCAAGACCCGCGCGATGCAGCGCGCCGCGTCTTTCGCGCAAAAACACAGCGGCGATTCCTATGTCGATGTCCTGCTTGAAACCCATGCCAAGCGGCATCAGGGATAGGCTCGGCTGAGGCGACCCGGGTTTGACATTTTCGCCGGCAAGACTTGCACAGCCGTAAAGAAGCGGCTTTATCTCCGGCGGAAGAACGGCTTTAAAGGCGCAATGGACGCGACCATCCGCAAATTTCTCTCATATTCATGCCACGCAGGCGGTTGCCAACAGATAAGGACATAGAGCGAAATGAGCGCTCCGAAAGTCGCATTGATCACCGGTGTCACCGGCCAGGATGGCGCTTATCTCGCCGAATTGCTGATCGCGAAGGGCTATATCGTTCACGGCGTGAAGCGGCGCGCGTCGCTTATCAATACCGATCGCGTCGATCATCTCTACCAGGATCCGCATACGCCCGATCTGCGTTTCTTTCTGCATTATGGCGATGTGACGGATTCGACCAATCTCATCCGCCTGATCCAGGAGGTGAAGCCCGACGAGATCTATAATCTCGCCGCACAAAGCCATGTGCTCGTCAGCTTCGAGACGCCGGAATATACGGCCAATGCCGACGGGCTCGGCACCTTGCGCCTATTGGAAGCCATCCGCATTCTCGGCATGGAGAAGACATGCCGCTTCTATCAGGCCTCGACCTCGGAACTCTACGGCAAGGTGCAGGCCGTGCCGCAGAACGAGACCACGCCTTTCTATCCGCGCTCGCCCTATGGCGTGGCGAAACTCTATGCCTATTGGATCACGGTCAATTACCGCGAGGCCTACGGCATGCATGCCTCGAACGGCATTTTGTTCAATCACGAAGGCCCGACGCGGGCGGAGACTTTCGTCACGCGCAAGATCACCCGGGCGGTGGCGGCGATCGAGTTGGGCCTGCAGGAGAAGCTCTTTCTCGGCAATCTCGATGCCAAGCGCGACTGGGGCCATGCGCGCGATTATGTCGAGGGCATGTGGCGCATCGTGCAGCAGGCGGAGCCGGACGATTATGTTCTGGCGACCGGCGAAACCCATTCGGTGCGCGAATTCACCGAGCTCGCCTTCAAGGAAGTCGGGCGCGAGATCGCCTGGAAGGGCGAAGGCGCCGATGAGCATGGCATCGACATGAAGAGCGGCAAAGTCGTCGTGGAGATCGACAAGCGCTATTTCCGGCCGACGGAGGTCGATCTTCTGATCGGCGATCCGACCAAGGCCTTTACCAAACTCGGCTGGAAACATCAGACAACATTCCAGGAGCTTGTCGCGGAAATGGTCGCCAATGATCTCGTCGTCATGAAAAAGCGCGGCTTCGCTTAATGCGCTCCGCCGCTTCCTTCGGCCTTTGTTATAACGCATCATCCCATCCGGAAACGCTGCATTTTTCAGGATCGTGATTTAAGGATCGAAGGGTGACGCACGATCTCAAATCCGAAACCATTCTGGTCACCGGCTCGGGCGGCGTGCTCGGCACCGCGCTTTTGCAAAGCCTGCGGCAGCGCGGCATCGAGAAGGTCTTCGCACCGGGCCGGGCTGACTGCGACCTTTTGAGCGAATCCGACGTCCGCCGTTTTTTCGCCACTGCGCGCCCGACGCTCGTGATCCATCTCGCTGGCTGGGTCGCCGGCGTCCAGGGCAATCTGAATTTTCCCGCAGATGCGCTCTATGCCAACGCCAGAATCAATTTGAACGTCATCGACGCCGCGCGCGAAACGGGCGTCAAAAAGATCATCTGCGCCGGCACCACCGCGATCTATTCGGATCAAGTGCCAAAGCCGATGCGCGAGGACGATCTTTGGCAGGGCGCTCCGCATGGATCGGAAGCCCCCTATGGTCACGCCAAGCGCTTCATGCTCGCGCAGCTCGAAGCCTATCGCCAGCAACATGGTATCGATTTCGCCTATCTGATCTGTACCAATCTCTATGGTCAAAACGACCGCTTCGATCAAAAGCATGGGCATGTCGTGCCATCGCTGATCGCGCGCTTTCACCAGGCCTGCGCGGACAAGAGTCCCGAAATTATGATTTGGGGCGACGGGACGCCGACACGGGACTTTCTTTATTCGGATGACGCAGCGGAAGGTTTCCTCGCGGCGGCGGAAAAGGGCAGCGGCATTTACAATCTTGCGACCGGCCGCAATCGGACGATCCGCCTGCTCGCCGAAACATTGAAAGAGGTCACCGGCTTTGCCGGAAAGATCGTGTGGGATACGTCGAAACCGCTCGGCCAGCTCGACCGCAGTTATGATGTCACGAGGCTGCAGGGCCTCGGCTGGAAGGCCAAGACGGAATTGCCGGAAGGATTGAAGGCGACATTCGATTGGTATGCCGCCAATCAGGATAAGATCCGGCGGTAGTATTTAATGGCCATCCACCAGCGGCGGTTCGAAGCGCAAGCCGAGATCCCAGGGGAAATAGATCCAGGTCTCCTGCGGCACTTCCGTCACGAATGTATCGACCAGCGGCTTGCCGGCGGGCTTGACGTAAAGCGTCGCCACATGGGCCGAGGGCAGGATCTGGCGCACAAGCTTCAGCGTCTCGCCCGTATCGGCGAGGTCGTCGATCACCAGCACTTTGGCGCCCACGGCGGCCGCGATGAAGGCCGGTGCGATCTCCTTGACGACCCGGCCATCGCCCTGAACCGTTTCAGCCACATAGCTCGCAACCGAAATCGTTTCGATGCAGCGCAGATCGAGTTCGCGCGCGACAATGGCCGCGGGCGTCAGGCCGCCGCGGGTGACGGCGACCAGACTCGAAAAAGGGCCGGCGGCGCGCAGCAGCGCCGCGAGCGCACGGGCATCGCGATGAAACTGGTCCCAGGAAATCGTCAGAGTGTTTTTTGCCGGCTGATCGGATGCCATAAGCATCACACCCGTTCGGCGTGCAAGCGCGACACGAATGTGCTGATGACGGCGACCGCTTCCGCCACCAAAGCACCGTCCTTGCCGCGCACGACGATCTGATTGTGGAATTTGCCGTCGACGACGGACGGATAGGACCCGATCGACAAGGCCGGGTTCGATATGGCAACGGCAGCCAGTTCGGCCGCGTAAGTGCCTTCCGGCAGATTGCCCACCTCGATCGTCTCGGCGATCGTCAAAGCGCCGGTCGAAAGGCGCGGTCCGACATCTTCGAGCATGGCCTGCACAACGGAGGGCACGCCCGCCATGACGATCACGTTTTCGATCCAAAAGCCCGGCGCTTTCGAGACCCTGTTCATAACGAGATCGGCGCCGCGCGGGATGCGTGCCATGCGGCGGCGCGCCTCGTTCAAATTTTCGGGCTTGATGAATTGCAGCAGAAGCTCGATGGCGCGCGGGTCCTCGTAAATCTCGACGCCGAAGGCGGCGGCCATCGCGTCGGCCGTGATATCGTCATGCGTCGGCCCGATGCCGCCGGTCGTAAACACATAATCATAGCGGGTGCGCAGCGCATTGACGGCCGCGACGATAGCCTCCGTCACGTCCGGGACGATCCGCACTTCGCGCAGATCAAGGCCAATATTCGTGCAAAAATCGGCGATTGCGCCGATATTTTTGTCCTTCGTGCGTCCCGACAGGATCTCGTCGCCTATGACGAGAGCCGCCGCGGTCACGATGGTCGCCGCCTGCGTCATGAATAGATCTCCGGACGTTTGCTAGCATAAAATAGTCCGGGATTCGACCCCTTCAAATTCAATACGATAGAGCCCAAGGCTGCTTAGGAAAGACGCATTTGCCGAAGTTGTGAATAGAGCTGATTCGGCTCAATCGGTCGTGCGCGAGGTCCAGGTCGCATAGGCGACGCCGGGCGCCTCTTCCAGAGCCGTCGTGATGGCGTCGAGTTCGCCGGCATCGACACTCGTAGGGGCAAGGGTCGCGATCAATTCGACCTCGTCTTCGCCGCGTTCGAGAACTTCTATCTCCCGGACCGGATAGGCCGCGGCATCGAGCTTTTCGACGAGCAGATCGCGCACATCGTCGCGCATCTCCTGATTCACCGTTACATGCACTTGATAGGTGGCTTCCGCCGCCTTCTCGTTGATCGGAATGCGCTCGATGAAATTGACGAGCGGCCGCAAGAACGTGTTGACGGCGAGAACGAACATAGTGAGCACGATGGCCTCCGCCACCCTGTCGGCCCCGGCGCATCCCCCGACCGCGGCGGAACACCAAACCGTCGCCGCTGTATTGAGGCCGCGCACATTCGTTCCTTCTTTGAGGATCACGCCTGCGCCCAGAAAGCCGACACCGGATACCACATAGGCCAAAACCTGCGTCGCGCCGGGATTGCCGTTGATGTCCATAGCCAGATCGACGAAGGCCGCCGCGCCGACCGCGATCAGGGCGTTGGTGCGTAAGCCCGCCGTGCGCTGGCGATATTGCCGCTCCGCGCCGATCACGGTGCCGAGCACGAAAGCCGAGGCCAGCGACACGAATGTGTCGGCCATGTCGCCCAGATGGAACGTCGCCAAGCTTTGCAAACCTCATCCTCGCCAGCCGCCGCGCGGTCACAGAGGAGGCGCGAATCGATAGCATTTCCGGTCAGCATGCACTTTCAAGGCTGGCCGGGAAACAGCGGTCCGATTATACAAGATTTGTAACAGTTATATTTTGAATCGAGCCCCTCTTGTCACACAGCTTGGCCCGCAAGCTCGCTCTCTGCGTCGAGCATTATCCCATCGCGGGCGCCTTCGTTATCGCCCGCGGCGCCAAGACGGAGGCCGTCGTGGTTGTCGCGGCAATCTCGCAAGGTGAAGCGAGGGGGCGCGGCGAATGCGTGCCTTATGCCCGCTATGGCGAAAGCGTCGAGAGCGTCATGGCCCAAATCGAAAGCCTTCGCGGTGCGATCGAAGACGGCCTCGAGCGGCAAGCGCTCCAGGCGCTTCTGCCGCCCGGCGCAGCGCGCAATGCGGTGGATTGCGCTTTATGGGATCTCGAAGCCAAGATCGCTGGCGTAGCCGCCTTTACCCTCGCCGGACTCGATAGGCTCTCGCCCGTCACGACGGCTTTCACCATATCGGTTGGTACCCCGGAAGCGATGGCGGCAGCAGCGCGCGCGGCAAGCCATCGCCCGCTGCTCAAAATCAAGCTCGCAGGCGACGGCGATCCCGCGCGCATCGCGGCGGTGCATGGCGCCGCGCCGGAGAGTGCCCTCATCGTCGATGCGAACGAGGCCTGGACGCCTGCCAATCTTGGACAAAATCTGGAGGCTTGTGCCAAAGCGGACGTGCGCCTCGTCGAACAACCTTTACCCGCGGACGACGATAGCGCACTCGAAAAAATCGAGCGCATCGTGCCAGTCTGCGCCGACGAAAGCGTGCATGACCGGCATGGGCTGGAGGCTTTGCGCGCGCGCTATGATGCGATCAATATCAAGCTCGACAAGACCGGCGGTCTCACCGAGGCGTTTCTGCTTGCCGACGCGGCGGAGGCTTTGGGCTTCGGCCTCATGATCGGCTGCATGGTGTCGACCTCGCTCGCCATGGCGCCGGCGCTTCTTCTGGCGCCTCGGGCAAGATTCGTCGATCTCGACGGGCCTTTGCTGCTTGCGCAGGACCGGCCGCATGGGCTGAAATATGAGGGCTCAATCCTCTATCCGCCGACAGCCGATTTATGGGGGTAAAGCATCATATTTCCGACGCGTCATGCGCGGGCTTGACCCGCGCATCCAGGCGCAAGTGCCAGGAATGAAACTATCTGTGCTTGGATGCCCGGCTCAAGGCCGGGCATGACAAACCTCCCTAGATCATGCGTCAAAATTTGAGCCTTTTGCGGATCGCGCCGCTCCACAGCGCAAAGACCAAGCCGCACCCTGCAAGACACGCCATTGCGAGATAGGCGCCCGTGCCGTATCGGCTCGTCAGCCAGCCGCAGGCCACCGTCGAAAGCGCCATCGAGAGCGCGGAGACGGTCGAATACCAGCCCTGCATCCGCGCGCGATGGTTTCGCCCCGCGAGACTGCCGATCAACAACACGGTGCCGAGGTACGTCGAGGCGAAACTGAACGCATGCATGGCCTGCAACGCGAGCACGACGGGCGCCGACGGATGCAGCGCCATCACGCTCCAGCGCAGCATGGCGCCGGCCGCGCCCAGCACCAGAAAACGCGCGGCATTCTTCGCGCCGCCGAGGTAGTGTTCGGCGGTGAAGAATAAAACGCATTCGGCCGCGACTCCGATCG
Source organism: Methyloferula stellata AR4 (assembly GCF_000385335.1). Classification (NCBI taxonomy): domain Bacteria; kingdom Pseudomonadati; phylum Pseudomonadota; class Alphaproteobacteria; order Hyphomicrobiales; family Beijerinckiaceae; genus Methyloferula; species Methyloferula stellata. Next base: position 3,621,004 of record NZ_ARWA01000001.1, read on the forward strand.
CCCAAGCCACGCCGACGAAAGATGGCGAAAAGCCTTGCGCTTCCCAAAGCAAGGTGCCGAAAGAATAGATTTCGGCATGGCTCGCCTGCGTCAGGGACCCTGCCGCGATGCAGATGATCGCGAGCCGCAGATCCGCCGGATCTTCGGTCAGGCCGCCGGCGGCCTTCGGATCGAATCTGAATCTGCGCATGGTGAGTCCGGCCCAGGCGGCAGCACCCGCCGCCGCAAGCGCCAAACAGATCATGGCAAGGATGATCCGCTCGCCCGGAAAGACCGCGACGACCGCGCCGGATAAAAGCATCATCGTTAGCGCGCTCAGCGAAGCGCCCATACGCACACGGCCATAGCGCACCGGCGGCTGACGGGCTTTTTCAAGACGGCGGATTTCCGAAAGGCTCAGCGCGTCGGCCAGCGACGGCATCGTGCCTTGCGCCGAAATGGCGAGGAGCGCCCCCAGAAAAATCGGCACAAAGCCTCTGACGAAACCGAGCGCGGCATAGCCCGCAAACATCGCCGTGGCACAGACGGCGAGCGTCACGGCGATCCCGCGCTTGTCGGCGATAAAGGCAATTAAAGGCGTTGCGAGGACGCGCAAGACGAAGGGCGCGCCGGTAACGAGAGCGATCTCGCTGTCGTCCAACCCGGCTGCTGCGAGCCATACTGGAAAATAGGTGAGATAAAGCCCGATCGGCAGAAACAGCGCGGCGGAGAGAAAATAAAGCCGCCACGCGGCCCTGTTTCTGATCCGCAGCGCGGCGCGGCTCACCCACCTATCCAAGACGTGCTCTGACTGAAAACACGCTCATGAGTCGTTTGTTTGATCGCACTTCCGGGCGCAAACCGGTACCCACTTTTGCTGAAAACGCTTTCATTCCATGACGGCGGCTTTGAGAATGCACACCATCATGGCGGAGGCGGGCTCGCTCGAAACATTGCGGATCGTATGCGGCCGGTCGCAGCGATAGCGCAAGGTTTCCCCTGCCCTCGCGCGCTCGACCGTGCCCGCAACCTCGACCTCGATCTCGCCAAGGTTCACCGACAAGCATTCGACCGAACCGCGCTGATGCGCCTCTGAGTCCAAAACGCCGCCGGGGTCGGCCGAGAACTCATACCATTGCAGCCATTCGACCGTCTTGATCCAGCCGATGATCGCAAGCCTGCATTTGCCGTCGTCCGACATCAGAATCGGCGTATCGCCCTTCGAGCATTTTTCCAAAAAAGGCTCGTCTTCGGCGGCTTGCAAAACGCGCTCGATCGAGACATCGAGCGCATGCGCGAGCCGCCAGATCGTCGCCAAGGTGGGATTGGTCTCGTTGCGCTCGATCTGGCTGATGATCGATTTCGCAACGCCGGATTGTTCGGACAATTCCGACAGCGAAAGATTATAGGCCTTGCGCAGGCGCTGTACCGTCTTGCCGAGCTGACCGGATAGGGCGACCGCGCCTGCCTCAAGCGCCTTCGCCTTGTCGCGACCCTCTACGCCCATGCTCTGCTCTCAGGTGGGGAAAAACTGTTTGAGATAATAACCGATTTCGTTTGAAATATCGAACGGTTCTTGGCCGATTCAGGAAAAAAGCGCGAGTTTTTCGGCTAAAGAGAGCCGATCGAGCGCGGCAAGCGCCGCCAGACGCGGATCGTCCGTGCCTGGAACCTGCAACGGTGTCGCTCGCGGCAGCGAGGGGGCCGGAGGCGGCGCGGGTGGTGCGACAAGCTGCGTGGCAAGTGGCGGGACAAGTGGCGCTGCGAGTTTGGCCGCCTCCTTCATGGGCGCCTGCGGCGGTTCCCTCGACTGGTCCCGCGATGAATCTTGAGGCGCTTCCAGAGCGGGTTTGGCTTTCGCCGCGATGGGGCGCGGCGCTGCGGGCGGGGCCGGCATCGGCTCGGCACCCGGCGCTTTCGGCAGGCCGGCGATGGCGCGGGCCTGGGTATCGAGATCGTCGCAGAGATAGGCATCGGCGCCGCTCTCGCGCAGCTCCTCGATAATATCGGCGAGCCGCGTCGCGATCTCATCGGCACGCTGCGTCAAAAGCCGCAGGTGCGGCGAGACATCGGGTGGCGGCAAGGCGCGCTGGCTTATGACGACGGTCTCGAGCCGGCCGATGGCCGCGAGCATCTCTTGCACTTCCTCGACTCGGTTGCGCCGCGCATATTCGGTGAGGAACCAGCGGCCACGCACCGTCTCGACGACGGCCGCATGGATTGCGTCGTAATCTTCTTCAGTCATGCCTTCCGGCGGCGGAGTGGCAACCATCTCGTGCTCTGGCCTTACGGAGACGAATCATCACGCAGGAGTGTGCGGCATGGCGACAAGAAGGCAAGCCATCAGCCCTATATTCATCGCGCCTCTTTGGATTAAGCTGCGTGCAATACCAACCGCGCCGTTAAGATTAACGCTCAGCCGAAACAGCCATAGAGGCACCTTTGACACTTGGATCGCCGATGATGCCTATGCCGCGCTACGGGATGCCGAGCTCTCAAAGCGCCTTCTTCCGATCGACGGCTATTGCCATTCTCATCGGATTGGCGGCGCTCGTCGCGATCGTCGCGGCCACGCTATGGCTTGTCGGCGAGACCCACATCTATTCCGACAGTCTGGACCGCGCCCGCCAGCAGCGAGCGGCCGTGGCCGCTCTCCATATCCTCATCCTGCAGGCGGAAACGAGTCAGCGCGGCTATTTGCTGGCCGGCAATGAAAGCTATCTCGAGCCCTATGATTCAGCCGTCGCGAAGATCGGCCCGCAGCTCGATCGCGTCCGCTCGATGCTGACCGGCGCCGATGCCGCGCCGACGGCTGGCCGTCTTGTCGCCACCGTCGACGGCGTTCTCGCCAAGCTGAAGGAAACGATCGATCTTGCCCGGATCGACGGCCGCCGCGACGCAGCGATGGCGCTTTTCAGCAGCAATGACGAACGCGAGCTGATGGTGGATGAGCAAAAGGCCTTCCTGGATCTCGTCGCACAAGCCGACCACAACATCAGTCAGAGCGTGGAGCGGCAGCAAATTGCCATATCGCGGCTGCGCTTTGTGATTTTCGGCGGAGCACTCATCATTATTGCCGTCACGGTCGGAAACGCCTTTGTCGTCTTGCGCTACACAAGACGGCTCGCCACGGCCCAGCGCGAGGTCCAGGAGCTCAACGCCGGACTGGAAGAGCGCGTACGTGAGCGAACCTCCGATCTCGGCCGCGCCAATGAAGAGGTCCAGCGCTTTGCCTATATCGTGACGCATGACTTGCGGGCGCCGCTCGTCAACATCATGGGCTTCACAAGCGAATTGGAAACAAGCCTTGCGCCGGTCCAGGCCTTCATCGGGCGGGCAGACGAGACCAATGATCCCGTCGTCAAAAATGCACGCCTGGCGGCGCTCGAAGATCTTCCGGAAGCCATCGGCTTCATCCGGTCCTCGACGCGCAAGATGGACGGGCTGATCAATGCCATCCTTAAACTGTCCCGCGAGGGGCGCCGCACGTTAAAGCCAGAGCCTGTCGATCTCGGTACGCTGTTGCAGGCCGCCGTGGAAAGCGTCCGGCATCAAATCATCGATGCCGATGGTACGGTTACGATCGAAGGCAAGGTTAATCCCATTATTTCGGATAAGCTGGCGCTCGATCAAATTTTTGGTAATCTTCTGGACAATGCGGTGAAATACCGCGACCCGGCCCGGCCGCTGTCTATCAAAATCCGCATCGGCAAAGAGTATGGGCGGACCATATCCGTCGCCATAGAAGACAATGGACGCGGCATCGCCAAACAGGATCACGAACGCGTCTTCGAGCTTTTCCGCCGCTCAGGCGTGCAAAACCAGCGCGGCGAAGGTATCGGCCTTGCCCATGTCCGCGCCATGGTCCGGAATTTGGGCGGCGACATTACGCTTTCATCCGAACTGGGATATGGAACGACATTCAAGGTCATTCTTCCGAAAGATTTACGCACAGTAACCGGAGCGGACTGACGTGAGCGAAAATGCAAAGCCAGTGAAAATCGTCATGATCGAGGATGATGAGGGCCATGCGCGTCTGATCGAAAAAAACATCAGGCGTGCCGGTGTCAGCAATGAGATCATCCCATTCACGAACGGAACCGATGCGCTCGGCTTTCTCTTCGGCGGAAGCCATCCGGAAAAAGGCAGCCATCTTCTCGTTCTTCTCGATTTGAATCTGCCGGACATGACCGGCATCTCTATTCTTGAGAGGATCAAATCCGACGCTGCGACGCGGAGGCTGCCCGTCGTCGTGCTGACGACGACGGATGACGCGCGCGAAATCCAACGCTGTTACGATCTCGGCGCCAATGTCTATATTACCAAGCCGGTCGATTACGAAGGCTTCGCCAATGCCATCCGTCAGCTCGGTCTCTTCTTTACCGTCATGCAGGTTCCGGAAGCCAATTGATCTATGCCGCCCTCGCCCGTCTCCGTTCTTTATGTCGATGATGATCCGGGCTTGACCCGCCTGATCCAGAGGACGCTCGGCCGGCGTGGTTATAGCGTGGAAATCGCCTCTACAACGGAAGAAGGGCTCGAGCGGATCGCGAAAGGCGGCGTCGATGTCGTCGCGCTCGACCATTTTCTGCCGACCGGCACGGGTCTCGATTTTCTGGCGGCGATGCGCGGCCTCACTGCACTGCCCGCCGTCGTCTATGTCACGGGCACCGACGAAACGGCCGTGGCGATCGCAGCGCTCAAGGCCGGCGCTTCAGATTATGTCTTAAAAACCGTCGGCGAAGAATTTTTCGAGCTTCTTGGAACCGCCATCGATCAGGCCGTCGAGAAGGTGCGCCTGGAACGCGAACGCGACCGCGCCTTGGAAGACATGCGGCAAGCACGCGACCGCGCCGAGATCCTGCTCAATGAAGTCAATCATCGCGTCGCTAACAGCCTCTCCCTGATTGCCGGACTCGTCCGGATGCAGGCGCGCACGCATGACGATCCATCCGTCAAATCCGCGTTGGAAGAAGTGCAATCGCGGATTTCCGCCATCGCCGGCGTGCATCGGCGCCTCTATACGTCGGAGGATGTCCGCTACGTCGAACTTTCGGGCTATCTTGGAAGCCTTCTCGAAGAATTGGGCGCGACGCTCAAGGCCACAGGACACGCCTCCAAGGTTCGGTTCACCGCCGATCCCATCACCGTCCAGACCGACAAAGCCATCTGGATCGGCATCGTCATTACGGAACTCGTCACAAACGCATTCAAATATGCCTATCCCGAAATGGAGCCGGGCGAGATCCGCGTGCAGTTCCGCGAAGTGGGTCCGCGCCGCGTGCATCTGTCGGTCGAAGACGATGGGATCGGGTGGAAAGGCGAAGGCCCCGCGAAGGGTACGGGCCTCGGCAGCCGCATTGTGAGCACAACGGCGCGAAGCCTCGGCTCTTCCGTCGCCTATGAGGGCACGGGAGGCTGCCGCGTCAGCCTCGAATTCGAGCTGTAATCGGCGCACCTCGTCGCGGCAAAAATCTCTCACTCCGCCGCTGTGACAGACGCTCCCAGGCTCTGAATGATCTGGCCAAGCAGAAAATTCTGTTCTGGATTATGCACGAGCCCATCGGCCGATTGGGCATTGGATTGCACATGCGCATAAAAGGTCCTGAGCCAGCGCAAGACGAAATCCTGCTGCACCGCCACGGGCTCCATGCCGATGCCGCTCGCATCATAGGCCACCGGCATTTCCGGCGGCTCCGCGCCGAGCGTGGCGACAAAGCGATTGATGTGGCGTTCAGCGACGATCGTTGCTTTGGCCGCGCCCTGCTCAGCCGTCTCGATATGAGAGATCGCATTGAGCGATGTGCAGATCGCGTCTTCGAGGCGCAGCCGGCGCGAGGTCGCGAGCACTTCGGTTGCAACCTCGCGCAAAGAGGTGCGTGAGACGCCGATTTCGCTCACGAAGAAACTATCCTCGACCGTCTCGTGCAAGGACCGCGACCAGACCTGCAGCGCATGACGCGCCAGAATATCGCGGCGGTTGGGCCGCGGCGCGGGCGGCGGCGGGGGCGCGGAAGACCGCCCCCCGGCACCGCCCTTTACAGCGTCGAGAATGCTGCTGCGCTTTTTCGGCGCCGCCTGTTCCAATTGTCCGGCATCTGCCTCTTCCGTCAGGCCGCGCGTGCGGGCTTCATAAAGCGCATCGGCGAGCCTTTCGCGATCGAGGCACATGCCGCGCAGGAACGTTCCGAATTTTTGCCGCTCTATACATTCTTCGAATTCGGAGATCACCTGTTCCGCCATCGCCGTGCGCTCAGCTACGCGCTGCGCGGAATCGGTCGGAATGAAATAGGGGCTCAAGGCCTGCATGAGATGCGTGCGCAAGTCGCCAAGCCGCGCTTTGACCTGCGCCTGCTTCATACCCGGCTGACAGACGTGGGCGAGATTTTCGGCGAGATAGGAAATGCCACCGTCATTCAGCCGCATCACCTCGTCGAAAGCCCGCAACGGATCGCGGAAATGCGCATTGACCTCCGGCACTTTCGTATAGGCCTCGCGCAGCTCGGCGATGCGCGGGACCTTTTGCGGCAGAACGCTCATTTCCGTGCGGCCGGAATAGCGGATGACGCCTTCGGCCTTATAATTGGGATTGCGGATCCAATAGCAATTCTTGAACGGCGCGTCGGGCGTCCATTTCAAGGGCCAGGCCGTCGGCACTTTCGCAAAAGGCTTCAACAGCGAGGCTTCAAGACGCGTCTGAAAGCGCAATCCCGGATCGGTGCCCTCGTCGCTGACCTTTTCCGACAAATGCTGATCGAACATGGTCATCAAGAAGAACAATAGCACCGGACGCCCGACGCGTTCTTCGGGCGTGCGTCCATGCGTGACGCCGATCCATTCCTCGATCACGCTCGGCAATGTCGTCACATCGAGATTGCTCGGCCGCAGGCAGAGCAGCATGCTCGTCAATTCCTGCTCCGCCGTATAGCGCTGAAAGAGATAATCGACCTTGCCACGCAGGAACAATTCTTTGAGCGCCGTGCCTTTGGCCTCGGCCAGGAATTTCGCAAGCCTATGTGGCGTGCGGTTGCGATAGCCGGGAAAATCGAGAAGGTCCGTATGTTCGAAGAAGGGCCAGGGGCTTTCCTTCAAGACCATTCGCAATTCGGCGGCAAGCGCGGTCAAGACCGGCCGCGGCAATTGCACCGTCGAATGATCCGGGCACATGATCGTCAGCTTGTCGGCATTGGGATCGTCGATACCAGCCAAAGTCTCGACATTCAAAATGCCATGCGTCGCCGGGATCAAGGCATCGAGCGGACAAAAGGCTTCTTCGGCGAAATCCATCTTTTCGAGCGCGCCGACAAGCGTCAGATAAAGTCCGGTCAAAGGCTCATGACGGCCCCAGAAGATCGAAAACAGTTCGGCACGCTCCCGCAGGCCGAGGCGCGGCGCGGCTTTGGCAACGCGATCCCAGAACGGTGCGAAGACGCGGGTTTCCGTGCGCCTGATCTGGGTCAGAAAATATTCCTCTATATCCCAAATGTCTTCTTCGCGCAGCGTATCGACATAGGAGCCGGATAACCGCGTTTCGAATTTGGCGATATGCTGATCGATGTCTTCGGGTGAGAGGATCGTCTCGTCTTGAAGATCGGTGTCGAAGAAATAGGAGTTCGCGAGAATCTTGAAAATATCGGTCTGCGTCAAAAGCCGCAGCGCCACCGGATAGCCGGGCGGCGTCTGGGTTTTATGGATCGAAAAGCGCGTGACGAGACCGGTCGCTTCCTTGTCGCCATAAGGATTGATCTCCTTGATGAAGTCGATCTCCGGCCGCGCCGGATCGGCAAAGAGCGCCGTCAATGTCTCGCCTTTGCGAGCCAGCACGGAAACGAGGTAGGATTTGCCCGCTTGGCTCGGCCCGAACACGCCGATGCACATCGGGCGCTCGACGGAACGCGCCAGCCTCTTTGCCTGATAGGCGTGGTTGCGCAGATTGCGCTCGAGATAGGCGCGGTCCTGTCCGATGCGCGGATCGTTCTTCGGATCCGAGATCCAATCCAAAGCCTGTTGCGCCGCGAGCGCGGTAGATTCGCAAGCTTTGACGAGCGTGGCCTCGTTCATGATCTTACACTCCGATTCAGATGACGTTCAAAATTCCGCTATCGAGCCAATAGACTTCTTCATTTGCCAAAGTATCGAGAAAGAGCCCGAAGGAGCGCGTGACATTGGCGCCGTCCCGAGCGGTCGCCTCGACAATGCGTATTTCTTCCTTCTGCGCCTCGGCAGCCGAGAAATTGCGGTTGTCGTAATCGAGAAGCTCTTCCGGCAATTCGCGTTCGAGCACGATCGTCACCGGCTTTTGGATCGCCTGCAGCGATGAACTGCCGACCGGCTTGATGCGATACATCGGGGTTGCGATCCAGCGCTCCAGCGGCAATTGCCGGAAACCGAGGGGCATGGGAGCGAACCAATCGACCTGCGCGGTTTGCGGCGTTTTCGTCGAGGCATTCGTCATATTGGAGAAAAGAACATTTTGCTCGCGCATCTTGCCGTCGCGCTCGAGCACCCCGATGAAATTGGCGGTCGAGCGCATCGTGATGCGATCGGCATAAAGCGTGAAATTGGTGATCTGCGCTTCCGCCAAGGCGCAGAGCATGCCGCCGACGACGGTGGCGGTTTTCGGATCTTCGATTCGAAACCGCGATTGTCCGCCGAACGGATACCAGTTGCCGGCCGGATAATTCGACAAAGGGATCACGCGGTCGGGCGACACCGCGAGCTTGTTGATGAAGAGATCGATGGTCGCAGGCAGCCGCGACGGCCGCCCTGAGAGAAGCACGATATCGCAATCGAAATGATGCACAGCTTCGGCGATATTCTCGAAGACCTCGCCAAGCGCACCTTCGACCGCCCCGCGGATGCGGTCGAAATCCAGCGTGACATCGACATTGGCCAGACGAAAATCCTTTGCGCCCCAGGACGCCGCGGTCTTATCGACATAGTCGATGATCCGCCCGCCAAGCGAGGCATTGATGAGGTCGGAGAGTTTACGCGTTTCCGGCAGGCTGCCCGCGGGGGCCTGTTCGTAGATCGAGAGCAGCGCGAGGCCCGCGGGCTTTAAAACCCGCAGCACGAATTGGCGACGGAAATGCTTGTCTTGCTGCGCCATATTCGCGCGATCGGCACCGAAGCGGTCGACGAGAAATTCGCGCGCGGTGGCAAGGCCGCAAGCCCGCAAATGCTCGGCGATCGCAGGCAAGACGACTTGCTGGATCACTTCGCGCAACACATCCTCGCCGGCGATGCGAAAACCCTCACGGAAGGTCTGGCTCGGCACGATGGCGCGATTGGCCTCGGCATAATAAGTGGCGATCATCAGATCGGTCGTACCGCCGCCGACATCTATGCTGGCGATGCGGATCGACGGCTGTGGCGTGCCATGTGGGGGGCTCTGCGCCTCGGCATAAGCACGCGGCTTGCCGACAAGCTCCAAAAAGTCCGTGATGGCGCCGCCGAACTTATGCGCGATCTCGCTATAGAGATAGACGAATTGCGCGCAGCTAGCCTCGTCCCAGGCAGCATGAACTTCGGGAACCAGAACGCCCGGCGGTGGATTTTCCGCCCAGCCCATCAGATCCCAGACGAGTTTGACGCCCGCCTGCGCGCGGCTGCGCAATAATCTTTGTTCGCGCACCGGCATCGCCGTCGGCAATGTGAAGATGATTCGGCGCAGGCGGCGCGGCGTGTCCTTCTCGCCGCGGCTGCCGCGCACTTGCGGGCTGTTGATGAGCGAAAGCGTCTGCATGAGAATTTCGGCGACGAGCAGCGTGAAAAACGACGAACGCGAGAAGGTGAGACGCACCGCCGGCTTTTCGAGTTCGGTGCGGTCGACCGCCGACGCCAAGCGATCGTAGAAACGCCGCTCGTCCAGAAGCTGACGCAAGACATCGCCGCGAAAATTCATGAAGCGCCGCGCGGCGAGATAGATCGTAGGCGGCGCGCCGTCGGCGCCATAGTCGCCCGGCTGAAACCGCCATTCCTGATTGACCGGCTCGACATCGCACAAATAGCGTTTCGGGCTCGACATGCCGCTCGTGCCTTCTGTCCCGTCGCCGCGCTCGCGATAGCGCGCCGCTTCCGGACCGACACGCACGAGGCTCGGCCAGAAGAAGGCGCGCGTGCGGCTCGACGCCCGCGACAGATGCTCCTTGCCGAATTGCGCCTGGACAAGCTGCACATCGCTTTCGAAAGGCTCTTTATAAAGCTGATGCGGTTCTTCGAGATCGCGCAATTGCAGAATGAACGAATTGCCGAGATCGATCTTCTGCTGGTTCGGAAAATTCTCGATCAGCATGCCGCATGTGCGGCTATTGCCTATGTCGAGAACGAGATCCACATTGACCGGCTTGACCGTCGGCTCGCTCGACACCGTATCGATCAGTTTGATGCGCGGAACCGGGACAAAAGCATCGAGCAATTGGATGAAGGCGACATAACGCGCCGCATGTTCGAGCGTCTCGCGATCTTCCGGCCGCAGCGCGCGGCCACCCCTTTGCGCGGTCTTGAAGGCGATGAAGAGTTCGTCCACCCAGCGGTCGACCCATTCCTGATAATCGATCTGATCGGCTCCGATCGTGCGCGGATCGGAGAGAAAGGCCGCGATGTCACGGAAGAGATAGGCAAGCGCGAATTCCTGTTCGGCGAAAGCATCCTGCGGGCTCGGAGCGACATAGGCCCGATTGGGCCGCCGCTCCAAAAGTTCCGTATCGAATGCGAAGACGGCGCGATGCGTGGCGCCCGATTCTTGCGGCTGCTCGATCGGCGAGACGCGGACACGGCACCAATTGGTCGGGCCTTGATGGAAAAGATCGCGTCCCCACGCATCGCGGCGCGGCTGAACGGCGAGGAAAGGCACAGGCACCCATTGCGAGAGAAAAGGCTCCAAGGCCTTTTGTTTCGAAAGATCGTAAGCGGCATCCGAGCCTTGGGCTTTGAATAGCGGCTCCGCGTCGAAATCGTCGTCGTTCCAGCCGGGACGCAATTCCACCGGATAGGTGCCGTCCGGTCCCATCTGCTCGACTCTCTTATGTTCGATGAAGGGGCGCGAAAAGCGTGGTCCCTCGTCCAGATTGAACTCGAGAGCGAGAAACTGGATTCCGGAATGCGGAACGATTCGGATAATCTCGGCGTTGGCACGGCTCGTCATATTTAGCCTCTTGCTCAGAGATAACTTGTCTGATCGGATCGTCGAGTCCTAAGACGCATAAGACCGATGGGCATAAGTGTTAGGTCAGACCTTGAGGATGCCCTATTGGGACATGTCCGATCGCGAGATGCCGCTCCGCGCTCTTCATAGTCCCCATCGATCGCGCATGATGTTTGAAAAGTCACATTGCTCACCTATGAAAATTCACGACCTGCATCGGCGTTTTCGGCTGCTGAATTTGACCCTTATATTCGCGCTGGCCGGTCGGATCGCGAAGGATCACGTTGAACGGAATGTTGCGCGGCGGCAGTTCGTAGCGATCGAACAAGACGACTTCGACGCGATAATCGCCTGGGGGTGGATCGTCTTGCCAGCCGATATGTTCGACAGGATTGTCGATCGCCTCGCTTTTCTTCGAATTGCGATCGATATCCAGTATGCCGCCGCAGCCTGACCGGCTGCCGTAAAATATATGCCCATCGGCGCAAAAGACGTGAAGGTCGAGATCTTCGCGACCGTTCCAGACCAAGGTGATGTCGAATTTGCTCTCGTTCGACACATTCGCCTGCTGGACCCGCTCCTCCGCGTCTTTGAGGCTTGGCGGATTGGTCTGCTGATTGTCCAGGAGGCTGTCTTTTTGCGCCGTGCAGGCCCCGCGATTTTGCGCGACTTGGAGTTCGGCAGCGGAGATCGCATCGCGCAACGACGCGTTTTTAATGCGCTCGGCGGCGAGATCCGCTTTCTCCGCATAGCGGCACTGATTGGAAAGGCTCGAGGCAAAGGGCAGATTCAATCCGCAGGCCGGAAGCAACGTATAATAGGCCAGCAAAACGAGGATGCCGAAAAGTGTCCATAAGAGCGCTGCCGGCCAAAGCGGGCCGCGCGGCTCGATGACGGCTGCAGCCACCGCACCCGTTGCGGCGGAAGAGGCTTCAATGCCGGGCCCCTCTGGTCCGGCCGATGCGCCCGGCGCGGCGCCGTCCGGCGGACCGCCGATCGGCCGGTTGCTCGAGCCGATGATTGAGGCGGCACCTCCGTCGCCGAGCAGGCTCGCATCAGAACGGCGTTTGACGAAACGCTGAACGCCCGGCTGCGCGAGAATGTCAGTCGCACGTCCCCAAGCCGTCAACACAGGCTTGCCGTCGGCCGACCACACATGCGCCCTTTCATCGGGAACAGCGAGAATCGTGCGCAAGGCCGCGGCCAGACGCAGGTTCGGATCGCCGCCCTGCGCTTCCGTTTGCGCGGCAAATTGCAGGATTTCCTGGCGTCTTGCGTCGAGTCTTGCGAGCAATCTGTCTTGCTCGTCTTCGCTGAGCGCCGAGATCGGCTGCGGGTCATCCTGGGATGTAACGTGCCAATGGGTCTGACCCCGCAGGTCATCGTGGATGGGCTCGGCGAGAAGCCCCGCCGCCTCGGCTGACACGCCGCGTGCCAAAACCTCGGTCAACCGGTCCCAGCTCAGACCAGGCCCGAGTTCCGGCGGCGGCAGATCGCGATCATTGGTCGTGCAGACACGAACGCTATACATGTCTCTCGCCTATTTCGGCGCTTGCGGCGGCGGCGCGACGGGCGGCGGCGGAATGGTCTGCGGCGCAACAGGCGGCGTCTGCGCGAGCGTAGGGCCGTTTGAGCAAGCGCTGTCATCGCTCTTGAAACTGATGTTGCGATCCTTGAGGAAGCTCCTCAGGATCGACGCATCCTGCGCGACGTTTGCTTGTTGCGGCCCATCCTCGGGACGTATGTCCCAGGAATTTATGCCGTCTAGGCGTCCGCAGGCATCGACGAGCGGACCGCCACTGTGACCCGGCGCCAATTGCATATCGTGCAGGATGATGGGAAGGGCATCCGAACCCGACCTGATGATATTGTTGACGCGTCCATAGCGCATGTCCGGACTTGGCATGGTGACGTCGGAAGACTTGCCGGCATTGGGGTCGTTCGGATTCTCCGACAGCTTGCGGACAAAATTATCGAAGGCCACATCCTTTTCGGTGATGAAGCCCGGAAAGCCGGCAATATAGACCGTCGACAGTTTCGCAGGAGTGGTGCCGAGCGCAAGCGAGGTCCGGTTCGCAACAGGTTCGACTTCGAGAACCGCCAGATCGACATTGATCGAATTGTCTTCCTTTTTGGGCGCCGATGTCGCGACAAGCCGGGCGCGTTTGACGCCGCCAAGCGACCGGCTCGCGACGACGATTCCGCCGTCTTTGCTGTTTTCCACGACATGCCTATTGGTGACGATGTTGCGGTCGTTGATGAAAAAGCCCGTGCCTTGGGTGCCGCTATCCTCGGTCTTCGCCGCGAAGACCAGAACGGTCGCAGCATCGAGCAGGCTGGCGATCGTCGCGGAATCGGGAGTGCCTTTATTGGCTTGGCCCGGCAGAGGCACTTGGTCCGGCGGCCGCGGCAAAAGCTCCATCTTTGACGGTGGATCGCTTGGGCCCGTGCCCGGGACTTGCACGACCGGATCGCCCGCTCGGCACACGCGTTCACCCGCAACCGTCTGCAGTGCCTTGAGCTGCGACTCCAACGACTCGTTGCTCGCGTGCAGTCTCTCAAATTCCAGCGCCTCGTGATCGACGGTGCTCTTGGAGGGGAATTTTAAAACGCCCGGCAAAAGCAAAATGATCAAACCGATGGCGGCGACCCCGCAAGCGATGAGAGGCGCGAGCCATGGCCCCGGCCGGCCCGCGGCGGCCTGGATCGGCGGCGGCAAGGGCGGCGGTGGCGGCGAGGACGCTCCCATGTGCGGCGCTGGATCTGTCACGGCGGGTTTCTCCGGAATGGGCGTGGGCGGCGGCGACAAGACTTTCGTTCTCTCATTGGAATCGGGCGGCGCTGAATCTTCCGCCACCGCATGCGCCTCTACGGGCGGCAGGCTCAAACCCGGCGCGAAACGCCCAAGCGTGCGAGCGAAATGATCGTTGCGCGCCAGAGGCTCAGTCACGACGCCTGCCGGCAGAAAGCCCCAATCGACAAAAATCGGTTCGCCGCCGACCGAAATAATATCGGATGGGGCGGCGATGTTCAGCCAGGTTCCAAATGCCTCACCGATGCTGCGATCACGCAGCGCTGGCGAAAGCGCGTGAAGCCGCGCCGACAATTTTTCAGCGACCGGCCTGCGCGCGATCTCATCGATCGCATCGAGCGCGATGACCGCTCCTTCAAAGGCGCAATACCAGGATATCGTCGTCGCTATGCGCGCCCCGCCGCCCGGCAGAACGGGCTCGGCGAACAGCGACGCGGCATCGCGTCCGGCCAAAGCTTCGACGCGATCAATCAGAGCGCGATAATGATTGACGGCCGGAGCTCCGCCAATCCGCGCCGGTTCGCGTCCAGAAATATCCGTGCTGCAAACGAAATGGCGATTCTCGCGCATGAATTTTCCGGCTACGTCGGCCGATCAAACGACGCTTCATGGTGCAATAGGTTTTACAATCGCAGTCTATAGACTCGATCCTGCGATGACCAAGTGACTAAGTACACATCGCCTCTGATTGGCCGCGTTTTTCTTTCGCAAGATGAGGCACGAAGATCGCTTTGCGCGACCGAGAGTGCCGTCGCGAGACGTTCAAGGATCTCATATGACAATTAGATGACGATACCCTCGGACCAAGGCTTAGCGTAGGCTTACGGCCCTATTCGCCTTCGGTCCGCAGGGCCTAAGACATATGACAATTTTATAACAATGGCTGAAAGCTCATCGTCGTGAGAGCGTGACAGCGGCCATCTAGTTATATATGCGACAGCGTTCGCTGGGAGATAAGAGATGCGCTTGCGAGTGTTGGACGATCTTCGCCCAGGCTACGCTCAATTAGCATTCGACGGTCCACTGACCCAACCGACGCTTCATCTGTCGGTGCGCTCTCAGCAAGAAGGCGGCTTTCTGGGACCGGATGGTTCGTGGCAGAAATCGGCGCATTACTTCACGGCATCGCGCATCGAAGGCGATGACCGTTCGACAGTCTATCGGGTCGGCCCGGAGATCGTGAATCATCTGCGCGAACTCGACACCGTCGAATTTGCAAATGACGACGGATCTTTGCGCTTCGAGACGACATGGGAAAATGCCGTCCCGCAAATGCCCAAGATACCCGGCGGACGTCCGGGGCATTCGATCTACGGCGTGCAATCGCAGCCGTTGGAATCCCCGCAAGCGATTGCCACACCCGAGCCCACATCGGGCGGGGATGCAGTCCCAGAGCAGCAATCGCAAGATTATTACGAGGCGGAACAAGAGGCCGAGCCAGGGCTTCAAACGTCCACGCCGCCGCCGCTGGATGAGGAAGCCACGACGTTGGAAACGCGCGCGGATACGCAGCGTTCGCGACAGGATCGAGACGATGGAACCGGCGGTGGCTCCGGGCGGCGCGGATTTCTTCTGCCTTTGCTCTTAGGTCTCATAGTCTTGGCCGGTGCCGGCTTTACCGCCTATAAATTCGTGCCTTGCGATTGGCTGCCCCAAGGCTATTGCCCGGTCGACAAGAATGAGGTCGAGGCGCTGCAAAAAGCCAGGGTTTGCGCCTTTTACAAATCGCAAGGCGGGCTTGATTGCGATGTCGCCAAAGATTGCGTCGAACCCTATATCACCGCCTATCCGAAAGGGCCGTCGCGGCCTGAGCTCGAGGCAAAAGCCAAAACGTCCAACGATGTCTGCAAACAAATGGTCGATGCGGCGCAAACCGCCTTCACCTGTATCGACGATTTGAAAAAGCGCGGGCGGTCGCGCTGCGACGTTCAGGTGGCCTGCACGCGGACGTTTCAGTCGCTTTATTCGATTGGCCCCATGCGCCGCAAAATCGACGATGCCGCGCAGCAGGCACAAGTCGATTGCGAATGCGAAAGCAAGCCCCTGTCCTGCGAAAATGGCTCACAGTCCGAACCCAAGCAACCCGAGGTCAATCCGAAAGATGCCGAGGAAGATAAGGCCTGGCAAGAGTCCAATCAATGTGCGCACGACAACGCCCGCAAATGCGCATCGCCCGGATGTTATGCGGATTATCTGAACACATTCGCGTCGGGCCTGCATAGGAGCGAAGCCCAAACCGACGCCGAGACCATCGCGAAGAGCTGCTCCAATGCCGATGAACAAGCGGCGCTGCAAGCAGCACGCGAATGCGCGCGCGGTCCAAGACGCTGCACCGCGCATTGCTATTCTTCCTATCTCTCCAAATATCGAACTTCGGACCAGAACGGCTCCGACGCGCAAAGCGAATCCGCGCAAATCGACAATGAATGCAAGAGCGCCCATGACGAGGACGATGCTTGGCTCGCCGCCAAACGATGCGCCGCCGCGGCGACGGCCTGCAATGTGGAGGCCTGCTATAGGGGTTCTTATTTGACGCGATATGGCGCGTCAGGATCGCACAGAGCCGATGCGGATGTCGAAATTTCGCGGGCGAAGATCGCCTGTCAAAAACTTTCGCAGCAGCAGACCGTTGTCGCGGAGGGAAAATATTGGGGCCGTTCGCTTGCCGCCTGCGGCGCCAAAACGGATTTCGGCATCAACGTCGAGGTGAAAGGCAACCGCATCAATTGGGAGCATGATTTCCTCGGCGTCAAATACCAATGGGACGGCACCATCGACCCCTCCGGAAATGTCTTGGCGAAAGTCCAAAATACGCCCGGCGCCACGGCCACAGGCGTCATCTCCGAAGCCGAAAAGATCATTCAGATGAAATATCCGCAATGCACGTCGGGCCCGGTGCAGCTCGAGATCCGGGGAAAGATGGAATAAAAATGCAATAGAGCACCGGAGCCGAGGCCGGAATCTCCCCGCTCAACCGTTCCAGCCGCAATATTCGTCGCTGACGTGCTTGAACTGCTCGGTGATCTTATCTCGAATCTCTCCCAGATTTTGTATTTCGCATTCCGTCTGCTCGCTTTGGGAGTTGCCACACCTTATGTCGGCTGCGACATAAAATGGATGCCTGCGGCAGCTGGCCCTTTCATGGTGCATGAACAGCTGACCCGGTAGGATACGGGCAAAGAGATCGGCGCGGCATGTGTCGCCGTCCGTGAAGCGCACTTGCACTTGACCCCGGCCGTTGCTCCGGAAACAAAAGCAAATCCGCGCCTGGCCCAAAGGCTTTCGCTCCGCATCGTCCGACGCCATGTCAATATCGCCGTGCGCCGATTGCCAGCATCCTTTCAGATCCTCGATTTTCTTCGGAACTTCGAGGGTTTGCACCGGCGCGGGATTGGCGACGGGCAGCTTTGGATCGGGAACCTTCACCGGCAAGGGCTGCGGCTGCGGCTGTGGGAGCGGAACGGGTTTGGGACAGGCCGGCAAAAGTGCGAAATGGATTTCGGCAGCGTGAATGCGCGATTGCAATTGCACCTCCCGCGCGCGTTCGGTCTCAAGCGCCGCCTTCGCCTCCGGCACCTGACAGGCGCTTGATCCAAACAGAGGGCGGATGCCCAAGTCACAAGCGTTCAGCGCGGCATAGGCGCCGATCGAGATCAAAATCCCGAAGGCGCTCCAGAGAAAAATGTTGAGACCCCGGCGCATTCCCATCTCTCCGGCACGTTTGGCCCAGCGGCAGTTTTATCGAAGCGCGATCGAAACTACGGTCCTCGGCCTGCTCAGCCGTCCCAATTGCAATAATCATCCGTCACTCGGACGAATTGTTCCACTCGTCTTATGTAGGTTTTGCCGCGCGATATGATTTCGCAGGTTGTCTTATCGGATTGATTGCCGCCACACGTAATATCATGCACGACGTAATCGCGATGTTTGCGGCAGGAAATCACGTCATGCCGCATGAACACCTGATCGGGCGAAATCCGGGCGACGAGTCTGGCCCGGCAAGCGGCACCGTCCGAATAGGAAATCTGCGCCACCCCTTCGCCATTGCTGCCAAAACAATAACACAGCCGCGCCTTGCCGACCGGCAGATGCTGCGCGTCATCGGTCAGAATATCAATATCGCCGCGCGCCGACTGCCAGCATCCTTTCAGATCCTCGAGTTTCTTCGGAACTTCGAACGCTTGCTTAGGCTCCGGCTCGATCCGCAGCGGCGGATCTGGAATTTTCACCACCGGCAAGGGCTCGGGCTGAAGCGGCTGAGGCTTAGGACCAGGTTTAGGACAGGCTGGCAGAAGGGCTAAGCGGATTTCCTCGGCGTGAATGCGCGACTGCAATTGCGCTTCTTGCGCACGTTCGGATTCGAGAGCCACACTTGCCGCCCGCGCTTGACAGGCGTTCGAGGCAAAAAGCGAGCGGAGGCCGAGATCGCAAGCGTTCAGCGCGACATAAGCACCAAGCAGGATCATAATCCCGAAGGCGCTCCAAAGTAGAGCATTCAGCCCGAACCGACGCATTCTCTTTGCTTCCGGCTGCAACAGCGCGCGATCGCAGATCACTTCATCCAGATCACATCGCGTATATTAAATCGCGCGCGACATCAGCATAAGTCTTGCCTGCATATGAGTCGGTGACGCGCCTCACAGAAAAACAGCGCGAAGGCTGATATCTACGACCTCGTTGAACGTCGTCGGATGCGCGCGATGGCCTGTGTCATGTGATCGTCGTGCAATCGTCATATCCATTGCGGCTCGCAAAGCTGCCTTTGGGATTGACGGCTTGCGTGCTAATTTTTACAGGCGTCAACGCAGTGCCACTTCTTTCAAAGATAGTCTGGTTCGATTGATCACAAATCATTGGAGGAACGATGGTCGGGTTCAAAAATCCCAAGAGCGCCCTGCTCGTTACGGCGATGGGGATTTGCTTCTTCCCGCAAATCGGCATGGCCCAGCAGCAAAGCATCTTTTGCTTGGAGGGCGGTGTTCAGATCGGCGTCGAGCGATTTGAAACGCGGGATAACAAGTTCTTTCTTTATGTGCCGGGCAGCAGTTCGCCGCTCGAATATCCGGCGAGCTCCGTCAAGGGCATAAATGTTCCATGCCAGGCAGCGGGATCGTCAAACACGCAAAACACCCAAAGCAACGCGTCTACGAGTTCGAATGAATTCGGCGTTCAAGGTTCGAACACGATCGGCGAGCGCCTCATGCCCATGCTGATCGAAGCCTATGGCACGAAGAAGTTCGGGGTCAAACCGGCGAACAAACTGATCGGCAACGAAGAAGAGCAGATCACCCTCAAGAACTCGTCGGGTGCGAGCACTGTGATCGATCTGCAGTCGCATGGCTCGGGCACGGCGACACCGGGATTGCTGGAAGGCAAAGCCATCATCGGCATGGCCTCACGCCGGTTGACGGCCGACGAGCAGAAGAAACTGAGCGATAAATATAACGTGAACATTCTTGCTCCGGGCAACGAACATGTTCTCGCTCTCGACGGCCTGGCGGTCATCGTCAACCCGACCAATTCGGTGAAGCAATTGTCGCTCGATCAGATCGCGCAAATCTTCTCGGGCGAGATCACCAATTGGCACGATGTCGGCGGCGCGGATCTGCCGATCAATGTGTACCGCCGCGATAATAAATCCGGCACCTTCGATACATTCAAGAGCCTGGTCCTGCAGCCGAGCGGCGGCACCAAGCGCGACATTTCTCCGCAAGCCAAACCGTTCGAGTCGAGCGAATCCTTGTCCGACGAAGTGGCGCATGATCCGAAGGGCATTGGCTTCATCGGCCTGCCCTATATCGGCAAGAACAATGCGCTCTCGATTTCGTCTCCTTGCGGGATCGCAAGCAGCCCTTCGAAGTTCACGGTCAAGAACGAAGAATATCCGCTGGCACGGCGGCTTTATCTCTATACGCTTGGCGCACCGGCCAATCCGACAGCGCGCGAGCTTCTCGAATTCGCTCTGTCCGACGATGCGCAGGCAACCGTGACCGATGCCGAATTCGTCAATCAGGCGATCGATTTCGAAGATGACGACCTACAAAGCCGCTGGACGCAGGATGTCCTCAACAATTCCTCACGGACGCTTGGATATGACAAGCCGATACCGGCGTCGGTTGCGAGTTCCTTCAGCCGCGCCATGGGTCAAACGCATCGCACGACGATTGCATTCCGTTTCGAAAAGGGCAGCGCCCAGCTTGACAATCGCGCTCTGCAAGATGTCGCGAGACTGAGCCGCTACCTGGCTTCGCCCGCCATGTCCAACAAACGCTTCTACCTCATCGGCTTTGCCGATTCCTCCGGCGGCTGGGCGTCCAATCAGAATCTCGCCACGCAGCGTGCAGTGGCGGTGGGCCTCGAATTGCAGAAGACGGGCCTTCGCGTGACGCGAGACAATATCTCGGCTTTCTCTTACCTGGCGCCGGTCGCCTGTAACGAGAGCGATGCCGGAGCTGCCAAGAACAGGCGCGTCGAAGTTTGGATCGAACGATAGAACGGCAGAGGGCCAAGTCGTCATGAGCGAAGCGAAGCAATCCCGAGACAACCGCTCAAGCGGCGGCATGGATTGCTTCGGAGCCATAGCTCGGCTTTTAGCCGAGCGTATTTTCAGCCTTCGACGGGCGCGCTAAGCGCGCCCTATGGCTTCTCACAATGACGGCTCACAACCGGTTCTTCGCTCGCCTCTAGCTTTAGAACTCTTCCCAGTCCTCTTGCGCGGCTTTCGGCTTTCGCGCGGCGCCGCCCGCACCCATGACCTTCATCGCAGACACAGTCTTGGGCGCGGCGGAGGCCGGGCGCGCAGGTGCTTGCGACGAATTGGTTTTGGCCATGCCATTATCCGCGGCCACGCGGAATCCCGCAATCAATTTGAACAATTGCGCGATTTCTTCGGCAAGGCCATGCGTTGCCGCGGTCGATTCCTCGACCATGGCAGCATTCTGCTGGGTCATATGATCCATCTGGTTGATGGCCGTGTTGACTTGCGCGAGCGCGGTCGATTGCTCCTGTGCCGACACTGCGATCGTCTCGATGATGCTATTGATCTCCGTCACCTGCCCGACGATCTGCGTCAGGGCATTGCCGGTCTGGCCCACAAGATCGACGCCTTCTTCGACATGACCTTTGGAGGCGAGGATCAATGCCTTGATCTCCTTTGCCGCTTCTGCCGAGCGTTGCGCCAAGGCGCGTACCTCGGAGGCGACCACCGCGAAGCCGCGGCCGGCATCACCGGCGCGGGCTGCTTCCACGCCCGCGTTCAAAGCCAGCAGATTTGTCTGGAACGCGATCTCGTCGATGACGCTGATGATCTGGCTGATCTGACCTGAGGACTTCTCGATGCTGTTCATGGCATTGACGGCGCGGCGCACGACCTCGCCTGACCGCTCCGCACCGACCTTTGCGCCGCCGACCACTTCGCAGGCATGTTTGGCGCCAGCCGCCGTCGTGCGGACGGTCGCAGTGATCTCGTCGAGCGCGGCCGCTGTCTCTTCCAGATTGGCGGCCTGCTGTTCGGTCCGCTTCGAGAGCTCATCTGCCGAGCTCTGAATTTCGCCGGTGCTTTTTTGAATGGCGAGCGCGGTTCCACCGACATCCCACATCGCTTGCTTGAGCGTACTGCGGGCGTGATTGAAATCTATCCGCAGCTTTTCTAAAGCGGGGACAACTGGATTCTCAATTTTCCAGAACAGATCGCCCTTGGACAGATGTTCCAAGGCCGTTCCAATCTCATTTACGTCGCGGACGCGATCCGTGACATTGGTTGCGAATTTGACGACCTTCGTCACTTTGCCGTTCTGGTCGAAGACCGGATTATAGGAGGCCTCGATCCAGACTTCCTTGCCGCCCTTGCCGATCCTCTTGAACTCTTGCGCCACATATTCGCCGCGGCCGAGCTTCGCCCAAAACTCGCGGTAATCGGCAGATTGCGCAAAGGCCGGCTCGACGAACATGCTGTGATGGCGGCCCTCGATCTCATCGAGCCTATATCCGAGCGTCTGAAGAAAATTTTCATTCGCCGCAAGGACTCGCCCATCGGGGGTGAATTCGATCACCGCCTGCACCCGCGAGATGGCGTCGAGCTTGCCGGTATTCTCAATCGTCTTGAGCTTTTCAGCCGTCACGTCGCTTGCGATTTCGACGATTTTCGTGACCTGGCCCTTGGCGTTCACGACCGGACTGTAGGAGGCTTGAATCCAGACTTCCTTGCCGCCCTTGCCGATCCGCTTGAATTCGCCGACCACATGGTCGCCGTGGCCGAGCTTGGCCCAAAAATCCTTATAGGCAGCGCTGCGGGCATAGTCGGCTTCGACGAAGAGACTGTGATGTTTTCCGGCGATCTCGTTTGGATCGTAACCCAGCAGCGCGCAAAGATTTTTATTAGCCGTGAGGATGTGGCCGTCGAGATCCAATTCGCTCATGGCGAGCGACTTGCTGATGGCTGTCAATACAGCTTTTGGTTCAGCACTCGAGTCGAAAAGCTTCGATATCATCTGGGAAAGACCCTTATCTAGGTCGGCAGGATCTCCTCTTGTTCAATTCAGGAGGAGTTTTCTTTAAGATTAACAAAGATCATGTCCGCATAAGTTTTAATAAATCT
The DNA here is from genome assembly GCF_000385335.1 of Methyloferula stellata AR4. Lineage (NCBI taxonomy): Bacteria > Pseudomonadati > Pseudomonadota > Alphaproteobacteria > Hyphomicrobiales > Beijerinckiaceae > Methyloferula > Methyloferula stellata. The sequence goes on from NZ_ARWA01000001.1 coordinate 3,643,537, forward strand.
TATATGGAGCGAAATTTTCTCCGAAGTTCTACTTACGGACGGGGCCGCTGCTATATCGCATTTGGACAGGCTTCCGGCGCGCTGCACTCAACTTTAAATTGTCAAGTTACAGCTAGGAGCCTTACCGCCAAGCCTAGCCGCTCAATTAGACGATTGTCTAAATATCCCTCTTAAACGCAGCGCGGCCGATACCTATCTTTCCCTCCAGATAGGAAACCTGCCATGTACGAAGACCACTCAACTTCCTTCATCCTCGACGAGACGCCGCACGAGTCCCCTGAGCCTGTGACGCTCAGCGCAGAGGACGATGCCGCACTTCTCGATGCCTATTCTCAGGCCGTGACCGACATCGTCGATCGCGTCGGACCGAGCGTCGTGCGGATCGATATCCGCCGCAACGGCAAGCCGGCCGGCTCCGGCTCGGGCGTCATCGTCTCGCCCGACGGGCTTGTGCTGACGAATAGCCATGTTGTGCAAGGTGCCAAGCGCGCCGAAGTCACGACGCTCGATGGCCGTTCGCTCTCGGGCCGGGTGCTCGGCGACGATCCGGACACGGATCTCGCGCTGATCCGGATCGACGAAGACGTGCTCTTGCCTTCGGCGCGGCTCGGCGATTCGAAAAAGCTGCGGCGTGGCGAGATCGCGATTGCGATCGGCAATCCGCTCGGCTTCGATGCGACGGTGACGGCCGGCGTCATCTCGGCGCTCGGACGCTCGCTGCGTTCGAAGAACGGCCGTCTCATCGATAATGTGATCCAGACGGACGCGGCGCTGAACCCCGGCAATTCGGGCGGACCGCTCGTTTCTTCGCGCGGCGAAGTCATCGGCATCAACACCGCGATCATCACCGGCGCGCAGGGCATATGTTTCGCCGTCGCGGCGAATACGGCAAGCTTCGTGCTGGGAGAGATCGTCCGGCACGGGCGGGTGCGCCGCGCCCATCTCGGCATTGGCGCCGGCACGATTCCCCTGCCCCGCAGGATCGCGCTGCGCCTTGGCCTCAACCAGGCGACGGGCGCCGTCGTGACGGCGGTCGAACCGGATGGACCCGCCGATCACGCCGGTCTGCTCACCGGCGATATTCTGCTCGCGATCGACGGCGCGCCAGTCTCGGGTGCTGACGATCTCGTCCGGCTGCTTGATGCCGACAAGATCGAACGGACGATCCCGCTCGATTTTCTGCGCCGCTCGGATCAACGCCGCGTCTGGGTCGCCTTGCGCGAGCGGTAAGAAAGCGCCCTGCGAATAAGCATCATGCCCGGCTTTATGCCGGGCATGTCGTTTTTAAAGGATGGTATTCGCGCGGATGGCCGGACAAGTCCGGCCATGACGACGAACCCAGATGGCGTTTTAAAGTTCGACCTTTTCGCCAGCCTGGATCCAGGCCTGCATGCCGCCCGGATAATGCGCCTTGATATCGCTGCGGCCTGCCGCCTGCGCCGCTTCGAGCGCTTTTAACGAACGGCCGCCGGCACGGCAGGACAGCACCACTTTCTTGCCCTCGGGCGCGGTCGGAATATCGGCCGGCTTGAAGCTCTGCAGCGGATTGAGGATCGCGCCGGGCATATGGCCTTCCTTGAATTCGTTCGGCTCGCGTACGTCGACCAGGATGATCGAGCCATCTGCCAGACCCGCCTTCAATTCGTCCAAACTCACGTTTTCGACAACCGCCATGTCACTACCCCATCCTGCATAAAGACTTTCGCGGCTAAGATAGCCGTTCAGGCCGGATGGGCCAAGCGCCTCGCTTGACGCGGGGCCCGCCGCACCCGACAAGGACGTTTCCCCAAGGGGTCTTCCCAAAGGGTCTTCCCAAGGGGTTTTCCGTTTGAAACGGCCCTATTACCTTCTCGACGTCTTTACGGACGTGCCGCTCGCGGGCAATCCGCTCGCTGTCGTGCTTGAGAGTTCGGGCCTCGATACGGAGCGCATGCAGAAAATCGCGCGCGAGTTCAATTTGTCGGAGACGGTTTTCATCCTCGACCCTCACGATCCGGTGAACACGGCGCGGCTGCGGATCTTCACCACCGTCAAGGAGCTGCCTTTTGCCGGTCACCCAACCGTGGGAACAGCGGCGCTGCTGGCCGAATTGCGGGCGCCGGAGCATTTGAAAAGTCGTCATGTCGGCGTGGTTCTGGAAGAGCCGATCGGCATCGTGTCCTGCACGGTGCGGCGCCCGCAAGGGAGCGCCACATTGGCGCATTTCGACCTGCCGAAATTGCCGGAACAAGCCGGCACCACGGCCCCCAAATTCAGGATCGCGGCGGCGCTCGGCCTGGCCGAGGCCGATCTCGGATTTGGCGCGCATCAGCCGGCGCTCTATTCTGCGGGCCTGCCGTCGATGCTCGTTCCAGTGAAGGATCTCGCGACGATCGCGCGGGCGCGGCCTGATCTCTCGCTCTTTGGCGAGATCTTCGGCGAAACGGCCGTCTATCTCTACACGACCGAGACTTGCGAAAAGGAAAACGATCTTCATGCGCGCATGTTCGGACCGGCCTTGGGCGTTTTCGAAGATCCGGCGACGGGCGCCGCGGCCGCGGCCTTGGCGGGCGCATTGATGATCTTCGAAAAGCCCGAGAACGGCGACCATACCGTGCGCATCGAACAAGGTTTCGAGATGGGCCGTCCGAGCCTCATTGTGCTCGGCATGACCGTAGCCGACGGCGTTTTGCAAAATGCCTCGATCGGCGGACCCGTCGTCGTCATCGGCCAAGGCACGATCGACTTATGACCTGGGGCGAGCCGCGCATCGAAACCGTCGCCGGCATCGATTACGTCCTCGATCAGGGGCCATGGTCGTTTCTGGAAGACCGTGCCGACGCGATCGATGCGCATTGGGCAAACCTTTGCGCCGCCAAGCCAAGCCTCTTCAATGGCCGCGTCATGATGATGCGCAGCTATCGGATCGAAGACAATGCGCAAGGACGGATCTTGCGGGCGACGGCGTTCGAGACCGACTACAAAGCGTTCCTCGCCTGGCGCGACTTCGGCTTCCCCGACGAGAATGTGATGAATTGCTTCGCCATGGCGGCGCTGCGCGCGGCCGATGGGGCCTTCATCCTCGGCCGCATGGGCGATCATACCGCGGCAGGGGGCCGCATTTATTTTCCATCGGGCACGCCCGACCCCGACGATCTGAAGGAAGGTACCATCGATCTCGAAGCCAGCGCCTTGCGCGAACTCGCCGAGGAAACCGGCATGACCGCCGATGAACTGACGATCTCGCCGGAATGGACATTGGTGTTCGATGGGCCGCGGCTCGCCTGCATGAAGCCGATGCAGGCGCGGCTCGGAGCGTCGGCAATCGTCACGCGCTGCGCGGCTTTTCTAGCGCAGGACAAAGAGCCCGAGCTGACGGGTCTCGTGCCGGTCTTCTCGGAAGCGGATTTCGACCCGGCGCATATGCCGGGTTTCATGCTCACCTATCTGCGCTACGTACTTGGTTAGATCCCAGGGAGAGGACCGATCCCTCACCCTGAGGAGGTTTTCAAGCGTGATAGCCGTGCCGTGCTTTCGAACTCTGGATGAGCGAGATCGCCTCGCCGCCGCGCCCGGACGCGCAGGCCGCCGCCGCCCGCGAGATTTCATCCTCAATCTGATGATAGACGGATTGATTGACATTGCCGGTATCGGCGTCGTGCTGGACGACGGTATGATAGCGGCCGATCGCGTCCGTGCAGGGCGCGCCCGGCGGCAGGCCGCCCAGCACAGGCCCCGCGGACGCGCCGGGCGGCGGTCCCGGCGGGGCGGCGGCGACGGGTCGCGACGTTTCATTGCAAGCCGACAGGAGAAGAGCCGCGGCGACGAGAGCCCCCGGCAAAGCCAAACTGCGCATAGGCGTCTCCGAATGAATCAAGAGAATCGTCGCGCGATGATCATCAGCTATACGGCAGCGTCAAGCGGAAAGCGTTCACCTTGACCGCGCTTTGTGAAAGACGCCCGGACGGACGAAAAACCGGCTTCCCCTTTTTCTGGCCTCGCTTTTGGGAGCCAAAGCCCGTCAAATGGGATAGGTTCGCTGCCATATCGTGGAGGTCCCGATGAGCGAAGCCGACGGCAATCTTTTCCAGGCGCTTCAAGGCCCTTCACCCGAAGAAGATTTCCTGACCCTCGTCTCGGCGCCGGGCGTCACCATCGAGCGCATTGTATCGATCGGTCAGGCGAGCCCGCCGGATGTCTGGTTCGATCAGCCCCTGACCGAATGGGTCATGGTCGTCACGGGTGCGGCCGAGGTGCTCTTCGAGGGTGAAGAGGAGCCGGTGAGCCTCAAATCCGGCGATTATATCCTGATCCCGCCGCATCTGCGCCACCGCGTCGCCTGGACCGACCCCGGCCAGCCGACTGTCTGGCTCGCCGTGCATTTCAAGGAGTGAGGCCGGCGGCTAAGCCCTTTTTCCAGTTGATTTCGGGCGGTATTTCCGGCACCTCACAGGCCATGAACGAGAGAGAAGCCATCCTCGCCGTCAACGCAGCCTATTATACCGCGTTCATGGCCGGCGATTTTCCGAAAATGAGCAGCATCTGGGCCGATGACGACGTGTCATGCGTGCATCCCGGATGGCCGGTGCTGATCGGCCGCCAGCCGATCCTCGAATCCTATGCCAATATCCTGCGCAATCCGAGCCAGGAACCGGTTGAGCATCACAATGATACCGCGCTGATCTCGGGCAATGACGGCCGCGTCTTTTGTGTCGAGATCGTCGGCGGCATGGCGCTCGCGGTCACCAATTGGTTCCGCCGCGTCGACGGTGCTTGGCGAATGATCCACCATCAGGCAAGCCCGATTTCGACTCTGATGGTCGAAGAGGATTCGGACGTCCCGCCAGGCCGGCTGAATTAAGCTGTGAATCCATAACTTGGGAGTGGCCGAGATGGCGGGACACCGAACGGCCGCTATCTGGCAAGCGGCTCTCCTGATACGATAGGGGAATGCTCAACCTCTCCTGCCTCTGCGGCCAAGTCCGCATCAAAATCCCGAAGCGACCGGACTTCATCAACGAGTGCAACTGCACGCTCTGCAGCAAGTCGGGCGCCCGTTGGGCCTATTTCCATCCCTCGGAAATAGGCGTCGAGGGAACGACGAAGGGATATAGCCGGAGAGACAAACAAGACCCGGCCGCGGAAATCCGGTTCTGTGCAAATTGCGGATCAACGACGCACTTTATTCTGACCGCGAGCGCCGTATCGAAGTTCGGGAACGTCCAGATGGGCGTCAACATGCGTCTAGCGGACGAGAAAGATCTCGCCGGAATAGAGTTGCGTTATCCTGACGGACGCGCCTGGTCGGGCAAGGGCGGCTTCGGCTATGTGCAGGAGGCTCGCATCATTGGCCAATGAGCGGCTTCGAAATGACCGCTTGCGATGAGTGCCGACCTGCCGGAGCGTTGCGGACTGCGCGCCACATATTATAACATCAGTCAGACGTAACGCCGCGATTTTCAAAGAACTCGAGCATCCGCCGCGGGGCGTCCGGTTCGAAGGCGATGTCCAGGTTTGCGGCGGATTCCGCCGCGGCCACCCGCGCACGCGGGAACATCGTGGCCTCGAAGGCTGCAAAGGCGCTTTCGACGTCATTTGGATGCGCGATAATCGCGTTGGCGAGGTCGGCTCCATCGATCATGGCCAGATTGGCCCCCTCTCCGGCGAAGGGCGACATGAGATGCGCCGCGTCGCCAAGAAGAGTCACACCTTGCGTGCGCGGCCAGCTATGCCCCACCGGCAACATATAAATCGGCCTGGGCAGGAGATCGCCGTCGCTCTTGGCCAGCAGTTCGTGAAAGTCCGCATGCCAACTGGCGAAATGTTCTTGCAGCAAAGCGCGGGACATCGGCTGCTTCGCCCAATCCGCCGGAACCTTGAGAGCTGCATAAACGCATAATTCGTTGTTGGGCTCGCGATGCCCGATCAAGCCCCGCTCGTCCGAGAACGCGAACATCAGTCCCTTGCCGACCAGAGCCGCCGCCATCGGATGATTTCGATCGGCATCGAGATAGCGCAATTCGACAAAGCTGATGCCGGCATAGGTCGGGTTCGCGTCCGAAACGAGCGGGCGGATTTTCGACCCCGCCCCATCGGCTCCGACGAGGATGTCCGCCGTCGTGACGCTGCCATCGGCAAAGGAGAGCTTAAATCCGTTGTCCGCCCTGCCGATGCCCGTCACGCGCGCGTTCCAATGAACAATGCCCGGCGGCAAGGTAGATAAAAGGAGATCCCGCAGGACGCCCCTTTCGATTTCCGGTCGCGACCCATCGCCATCATGGGTCAGGAGCACGGCGCCGGTCTTGTCCAGAATGCGCAAGGCATCGCCGTTTTCCAGGATCAGCTTGCTGAAAGCCTCGAGCAGACCGGCGGCCTGCAAGGCCGCCTGCCCGGTCTCTTGATGAATATCGAGCATGCCGCCCTGGTGACGGGATGTCGCCGAGAGATCGGCATCGTAGATGACTGATGCGATGCCGTTTTTATGAAGCACGCTCGCCAGGGTGAGACCGCCCAGTCCGGCACCGATAATCGTGATCATGGTTCTTCTCCCCTCCGAGACAGGCCAACTTGCGCGTGCTCAGAGTGGTTTGATATATAGGATGCTATAGGTTTTGTATAGGAGCCTATGTAAGAGGAATATAATGCCAAAATGGGCGCTGCACGAACGGCCGGGTCATCTCACGATCAGGGCGTCGAGATTGTTTCTCCGCTTGGCGGAGACCAAATTCCGGGAATTCGGACTTGGCGTGGCCAGCTTCCCAGTTCTGAACATGTTGAGGGCTGGAGAAAAGCGTTCGCAAAAAGACCTGGCGCAATGCGCCCAGATCGAGCAACCGAGCATGGCTCAACTGCTGGCGCGCCTGGAACGGGACGGTATGATCAAACGCAGTCCCGATCCCAATGACGGCCGCAGCAGCCTGATCTCGCTCACGCGCAAAGCGCTGGCCATACTTCCCGAAATCGATGAGATGGTCGATGCCGGCAATGATGAGGCCGTTGCCGGGATGAGCGAGCAAGAGATCAAAATCCTGATCGATTTATTGCAGCGCCTGATTGCCAATTTGGAAGCGCTCGCCAAGCGCGACTAGCGCGATGGATTTATCGTGGTCTGGGGTCGGGACCTAAAAATTCGCAGCCTGCCGTCATTGCGAGGAGCAGAGCGACGAAGCAATCCAGGAGCAAAGGAGCGTTTGCCCTGGATTGCTTCGCTGCGCTCGCAATGACGATCGAATAATTGAGTCCCGATCCTAGCTGAACGCGGCCCAAAGCAAAGCCACGCCCGCGCCAAACAGCATCACGTCCATGAGGCGCTCGAAGGTCTCAAGGCTCATGCGCTGGACGGCTATTTTCCCGACGAAAGTGCCGATCATGACGGCGGATCCTATGATGAAGCCCTGCAGGATCGCGGGCCACGGCAGCGCGCCCAATTGCTGAAACGTGGTCACTTTGCTGACCATCAACGCCAGCGAACTGACCGCCTCCGTCGATAGAAAAGCGCCTCTCGTTAAACCGTAGGATGTAAAGGCCGGAACGCTGAGCGGCCCGGTCGAGAGGACGATCCCGGTGACGAAGCCGATCAACGCGCCTGCCAGCGCCAATTGCCAAAGCCCAATATGGAAATGGCGGCTATGCAACCAGCGCCGCGTCGGAATCATGGCCAGGAAAAACGCACCGAGCGCGATATCGACGACATGCGACGGCAGCACCAGAAGCGTGCGGGCGCCGAGCGCGGCGGCGGGGACGCCCGGGATCGAATAGGCGGCAAAAGCGCGCCAGTCGACCTCGCGCCACCAAGCCATCACTTTCGCGACATTCGACATCAGCGCCGCGATCGCCATGATCGGCACCGCCTGCTTCGGACCATATTGAAAGACCAGAACGGGCAGAAGCAGGATGGAGGCGCCGGTGCCGATCACGCCGCTGATGGCACCCGCCGCAAGACCGATGAGCAGGACGAAAGCATAGGCCAGTGGTGATTCCCCTCTTAGGCGCCGCCATGCTTGCCTTAGCCCCTCAAAAAGGCTATTTCTATCGCCTTGATGCATTAGAGGCATTTCGTGTCCTTCGACGCCATTTTGACGCAAGGGTCCCATGATGGACTGAAGCCGGCAGCGCCTTTGCCTGCCGCGGCGTCGCTTTGCGTCTGCGTGAGCCTCCTTACCGGGCTTCTTCTCCTTAGCCGCCCCTGACGGCCGGCCGGGCTTCGCCTTGGCCTTCAGGGGACCAAGCGCGAATTGAAATCCGGACCCACTTCCTTCAGGATCATGCAATGACCCAAGACACCTCAGCTCCCGGCCAGGCTATGCCGTCGGCGCCTGCTTCCATCGCCAATACGAATCAAGTTCTGATCTTCGACACGACGCTGCGTGACGGCGAGCAATCGCCCGGCGCCTCGATGACGTTGGAGGAAAAGCTCGAAGTCGCCGAACTCCTCGACACCATGGGCGTCGACATCATCGAAGCGGGCTTTCCCGTGACATCCGAGGGCGATTTCGAAGCCGTCTCGGAAATCTCGCGGCGCGCCAAACGCGCGACCATCGCCGGCCTCGCACGCTTGGCCGCCAAGGACATCGACCGCTGCGCCGAAGCCGTGCGCCACGCCCGGCATCCGCGCATTCATGTCTTCGTCTCCACCTCGCCGCTCCACATGAAATACAAGCTCAACAAAGAGCCGGAGCAGGTTTTGGAGATGATCAAGGTGAATGTCGCGCGGGCTCGCAATCTCGTCGGCGATATCGAATGGTCGGCTGAGGACGGCACCCGCAGCGAGATCGACTTTCTCTGCCGTTGCGTCGAGGCCGCGATCAACGCCGGTGCCACGACGATCAATATTCCAGATACGGTCGGCTATGCGGTGCCGGACGAGTATCGCCGCATCTTCGAAACCGTGCGCGAACGCGTCCCGAATTCCGACAAGGCGATCTTCTCGGTCCATTGCCACAATGATTTGGGCCTCGCGGTCGCCAATACGCTCGCAGGCGTCGCCGGCGGCGCACGGCAGATCGAATGCACGGTCAACGGGCTCGGCGAACGCGCCGGCAATGCGGCACTTGAAGAGGTCGTGATGGCCTTGCGCGTGCGCGGCGACGCCATGCCCTATCATTCCGGCATCGATTCTTCGATGCTGGTGCGCGCGTCGAAGCTCGTCTCGGCGGTCTCGTCCTTTCCGGTGCAATATAACAAGGCGATCGTCGGACGGAACGCCTTCGCGCATGAGAGCGGCATCCATCAGGACGGCATGCTGAAGAACGCCCAGACCTACGAGATCATGACGCCCGAAAGCGTCGGCGTGAACAAGACCTCGCTCGTCATGGGCAAACATTCCGGCCGTCATGCCTTCAAGGAGAAGCTGAAGGAACTCGGCTATGATTTGGGCGACAATGCGCTCGAAGAGGCTTTCGCGCGGTTCAAGGATTTGGCCGACCGCAAGAAGATCGTCTATGACGAGGATCTGATCGCGCTCGTCGACGACGAGATCGGCCATCAGCACGAGCATATCAAGCTCGTGTCCCTCTCCGTCATGGCCGGCACGCGTGGTCCGCAATCGGCGGCTCTGACGCTCGAGGTCAATGGCGAGCAGAAGACGCATCAGGCGACCGGCAACGGCCCGATCGACGCGATCTTCAACGCCATCATGGCGCTGGTGCCACATGGCGCGGTGCTCGAACTCTATCAGGTCCATGCCGTGACGCAGGGAACCGACGCACAGGCCGAAGTCTCGGTGCGGCTCGCCGAGGACGGCAAATCCGTCACCGCCAAGGGCGCCGATCCGGATACATTGGTGGCCTCGGCGCGGGCCTATATAGCGGCGCTCAACAAGCTGATGGTGAAGCGCGGCAAATCGCGGCCCGAGACGCTGGCCGGCTAGCTTCAAGAGGAGAAGCGCGGCGGAGCTGTTTCGCGCGTCATTTCGAAGTCTCCGACTTTTCAGAATGATGCGCGAAAAGCTGGACAGGTGCCGCCGCGTTTGCTACACGCCCTCACTCGCCCATGCGGCAGGGCCCTCCCCTGCTGATCGAGCGGTCATTTCGATGGGCGTATAGCTCAGTTGGTAGAGCAGCTGACTCTTAATCAGCGGGTCCACGGTTCGAGCCCGTGTGCGCCCACCATCGGAATCAATGGCCTAGCTCATTTGCGGGGAACAAATCGCTTCGGTTTGCAAACGGTTTGCAATTTCTGAGCGCTTTTCGGGTTCTTCGGGCTTCAAATAGCCGCTTTAGCGAGTCAGGCATCGCGGCTCGAATCCTTCTCCGAAATCTCTTGAATCGTCTTCAACGAGCGCCCAGCAATGGTCGCGATTTGCGGCACCGTGCCGCCTGCCAAGGCCAGGCGCGTCATGGCCGTGTCCCGCTGAGTGTAGAAACGAAGATCATCATCAGCCGGATATATGTGCCGTCATAGGCTGACGACCCGAGTTTGAGACAGCCGCCCTCGCGCCGCGCTCCATAACACCATGATTGCAGCGACGCCGACATGAGACGGTGTGGACTCAAAGAGCTTGGCAACAAGCCGCCGTTCGAAGCCGATCTGCAAACTCGTCGCGAACTTTAGAAGTTCGCGTGCAGCCATTTGTCTTCGAGCGCTTCAATCGGCAGATCGCCGAACTCATCTTCGATCAGCTTCACCATATGAATTGTAAGCGCGCTTCGATCCGGAAGTCGCGGATAGGCGTTCCACACAAACGATGAAAGCGTTGCTGCGGTTCTGCAACCAGTCCGAGCAAGGAGTTGCTCCAGCTGATCCGGTCTCATCCCAATCAATCGATTCAAATTGAATCTGCCACGCATGCGATACCGGCCTGTTCGCTCTTATGCCGAAGCTTTCATCACACACACGTGATGCGTATCAGTGGTTCAGATTGACCGAAATCAACCTCACTTTTCTTGGCGGTACTACCGTTCGCGCGGGCCGAGAGAGAGTGAAAAGATGTCGTCTAACAAAACTGAAAAAACTCTGGGACCTTTCTCAAATATACTCGTCATCGATCTGACGCATGTGCTGAACGGCCCGTTCGGTACGACGATCCTGAGCGATCTCGGGGCACGCGTCATCAAGGTCGAACCGCCGGGACATGGCGACGATACGCGGACCTACGGTCCCTTTTACAAAGAGCAATCGCTCTATTTCAGTTTCGTCAATCGCGGCAAAGAAAGCATCGTCCTCAATTTGAAGGATGAGGCCGACAAAGCGATCTTTCTCAACATGGTCCGCGAAGCGGACGTGCTTACCGAGAATTTTCGTCCGGGCACGATGAAGCATTTGGGTCTGTCTTATGACGACCTCATCAAGATCAATCCCCGCCTGATCTACGCCTCCTCTTCCGGCTTCGGCCAGACCGGGCCGTTCGCCGCCTATCCGGCCTATGACACCATCATCCAGGCGATGAGCGGTATCATGAGCATGACGGGATTCCCGGATGGTCCGGCGACACGCGTCGGAACCTCCATCTCCGATCTTTGCGCCGGGGTGTTCATGTTCTGCGGCATAGCGAGCGCGCTTTACGCCCGCGAAAAGACCGGCAAAGGTGCCTCTGTCGATGTGGCGATGTTCGACTCGACACTCGCTTTTCTCGAGCACGGTCTCATGGAGTTCGTCGCGACCGGAAAGCCGCTTCAACGGATCGGCAATCGTCATCCGTTCATGACACCCTTCGACGTGTTTCAGTCGGCGGATAAGGACTTCGTCATTTGCTGCGGAAACGACCATCTTTTCGCCGAACTCTGCAAAGTGATCGGGCAGCCCAATCTTATCACCGACAAGCGTTTCCTATCGAACCAGGATCGCACCGAGAACAATGCCGCTCTGAAAGATGAGCTTGAGGCGATATTCAAGAAAGAACCAGCTGCGCATTGGTTGGATGTCATTCATGCCGCCGGTGTCCCAGTTGGACCATTGCTCAATGTAGCGGAGGCCGCGGTGCATCCGCAGACCGTCGCCCGCAATATGTTGATCGAGGCAGGCGGCGTCCGCATGCCCGGCAACCCGGTGAAAATCTCGGGATACGAAGATCCCTCCGTGCGCGTTGGAGCGCCAACACTCAATCAACATGGCGATGCGCTGCGGCGTGAGTTCGCGGTGCCTGCAAAGGCCGCTGCCGAATAAGCGGCGTCGGCGAGGACTGAACGCCGGTCCTTCCGGCAACGATGACCATCCATTTCGAATTGGAGAAAGACCAATGAGTCCGACTGCAATCCCGATGTCCGCCGCTTCAGTTCAGCCTAGCCACGAACGATGGCGGCATCTGATCCTCGGCGTCGTCTGCATGATCTTGATCGCCAATTTCCAATATGGATGGTCGGTCTTCGTCCTTCCTTTGCAGAATGCACATGGCTGGTCGGTCGCCAATATTCAGTTCGCCTTCACGCTTTTCGTAGCACTGGAAACCTGGGCGACCCCGCTGAATGGCTGGCTCGCCGACAGACTGGGGCCACACTTTGGTCCGCGCATTGTCATGGGCGCAGGTGGCCTTCTCGTCGGATTGGGCTGGATGATCGATGGCTATGCCACGTCATTGCCGGTGTTATATCTCGGGGGCGCCCTGTCCGGTCTCGGTTCCGGTGCCATTTACTGCGTGGCCGTCGGCACGGCGGTCAAATGGTTCAAGGACCATCGAGGCTTGGCGGTGGGTCTGGTGGCTGGCGGCTTTGGCGCCGGTGCGGCGCTCACCATTATCCCGATCCGAATGGTCATCGAAGCCAATGGCTACGCAGCCGCGTTCTTCTGGTTTGGCCTGATCCAGGGTGGCGCCGTTGTCGTCATATCGCAATTCATCCGAAATCCGAATCCCGGCGAAGCCCCTGTGGTGGCGGAGATTAAGGTGCAGCAGACAAGCCGCAGCTACACGGCGCGCGAAGTGCTGAGCAGCCGCGTCTTCTGGGTGCTTTATGTGCTGGACGTGCTGATGTGCGCTGGCGGTTTGGTTGTGACAGCCTATCTCGCACCGATCGCGACATCCTACGGCATCTCCAACACCGTGGTCTTCCTGAGCGCCACAACGCTTTCCGTCGCTCTCGTCTTTGCCAATGTCATGAATGGTGTCGCACGGCCGCTGTTTGGCTGGGTGTCCGATCACATCGGCCTCTGGCAGACTATGGCAATCGCCTTCACTCTCGGCGCCGGGAGCTATTTCATGCTCTATGTGGTTGGCAGCCATCCATGGGGATTCATCTTCTTCGTCGGCATGGTGTTCTTTTGCTGGGGCAACATCTTCAGCCTGTTCCCATCCATGTGCACGGATCTGTTCGGGGCGAAATATGCCACCACGAATACATCCATGCTCTACACCGCGAAGGGTGCCGCGGCCTTCCTCGTGCCGCTCGGAGCCCTCGCGGCGACGGCGACCGGCAATTGGAACGACGTCCTCTTTCTTGCAACCGGCATCAATGTCCTTGCCGTCTTCCTAGTGCTCTTCGTTCTGCGTCCGGCGGCGAACCGCCACCACGCCGAAGATGTCCTCGAGGAACCTGCCTCAAAGGCTGGTTCGAGCCCCTTACCACTTCAAGCCGCACAGTGAACCATAGGAGATATTGATCATGAGACTACCGCTCGAAGGAATCAAAATCATCGACTTCACCGGTGTGCAGGCAGGCCCCGCTTGTACGCAATTGCTGGCCTGGTTTGGCGCCGACGTGACCAAGGTGGAGCGTCCTGGCGGCGGCGACGTCACGCGGCATCAGTTGCGTGACATCCCGGGTGCCGACGCACTCTATTTCACGATGCTCAACAGCAACAAGAAATCACTCGTGCTGAATACCAAGACTCCCGAAGGCAAAGAGGTCATGGAACGCATGATCCGCGAATCCGACGTCCTGGTCGAAAACTTCGCCCCCGGCGCGATGGACCGCATGGGATTCTCCTGGGAGCGCATCCAGGAGCTCAATCCGAGGATCATCTTCGGTTCGGTCAAGGGATTTAGCGACAACTCACCCTACGCCGACGTCAAGGTCTACGAGAATGTCGCGCAATGCGCCGGCGGCGCGGCATCGACCACTGGCTTTTGGGACGGACCGCCGACCATCAGCGCCGCAGCTCTGGGCGACAGCAATACGGGCATGCATCTCGCGATCGGTATTCTGACGGCCTTGATCGGCCGGGCGGCTACCGGCAAGGGGCAAAAAGTCGCCGTCTCCATGCAAGACGCCGTGCTCAATTTGTGCCGCGTCAAACTGCGCGATCAGCAACGTCTCGACCGCGTCGGCTATCTTGAAGAATATCCGCAATATCCGATCCGCGCGGATGGCAAATACGGCACGTTCAGCGATGCGGTGCCGCGTGGCGGCAATGCGGGTGGCGGCGGCCAGCCGGGCTGGGTGCTCAAATGCAAGGGTTGGGAGAAAGATCCGAACGCCTACATCTATTTCACGATCCAAGAACAGAACTGGGGCCCGACCTGCAAGGCCATCGGCAAGCCCGAATGGATCAGCGATCCGGCTTATGCCACGGCTCTCGCGCGCCAGTCTCATATCTTCGATATCTTCAAGGAAATCGAGACCTGGCTGGCCGACAAGACGAAGTTCGAAGCCGTCAATATCCTCAAGAAGTTCGAAGTGCCTTGTGCGCCCGTGCTTTCGATGAAGGAAATCGAGCACGATGCGGCCTTGCGTGAGGCAGGAACCGTCGTGGAGGTTCCGCATAAGGAACGCGGCACCTATCTCACCGTCGGCAGCCCGATGAAATTCTCGGAGTTCACGCCAAAAATCACCGCTTCGCCGCTGCTCGGCGAGCACACGGACTCGGTATTGGCGGGGCTGGGCTATAGCGCCGCGGAAATCGCGAAACTGCACGAGGCAAAAGTCGTCGAAAGCCATGTCGTGAAGGAATTGGCTTAGCACTACGCCCGCTTTAACGGCCATGGGTCTTGCGGCCCATGGTCATCACCCAAAGCCCTACAATTAACGAAAACCGTGGAGGACGAAGAGATGGACGAGCGAGTGAGCGTGACCGATGGATTCCACCTCGTTGTGGATGCTCTGAAACTCAACGGAATCGACACCATCTTTGGTGTCGCCGGCATTCCGATCACCGATTTGGCCCGCTTGGCGCAAGCAGAGGGCATGAATTACGTGGGGTTCCGGCACGAACAGAGCGCCGGCAATGCCGCAGCGATCTCAGGCTATCTCACCCAGAAGCCTGGCATCTGTCTGACGGTCTCCGCGCCGGGCTTTCTGAACGGCATGGTGGCGCTCGCCAATGCCACCACCAATTGCTTCCCGATGATCTTGATCAGCGGGTCGAGCGACAGGGCGATCGTCGACCTCGAACAAGGCGACTACGAAGAACTCGATCAGATGAATGCCGCCAAGCCTTATGCCAAGGCGGCGTTTCGTATCAACAAGGCGGAAGATATCGGCATAGGCATCGCGCGCGCGATTCACGCGGCCGTTTCGGGCCGGCCCGGCGGCGTCTACCTCGACATAACCGCGGTGACACTCAGCGAGGTTATCGACGCGGAGATAGGCCGTAAATCCCTAGTGAAGATTGTCGATCCTGCACCGAAACAGATCCCCGCGCCTGAAAATATCTCGCGTGCTCTCGCCTTGCTCGCATCGGCCAAACGGCCGCTGATCATTCTCGGCAAGGGCGCCGCTTATGCGCAGGCCGACAAGGACATCAGATCATTTATCGAAACGACCGGCATCCCCTTCCTGCCCATGTCCATGGCGAAAGGGCTTCTGCCCGACAATCATCCGCAATCGGCGGCAACGGCGCGCTCCTTTGCTATAGGCCAGGCCGATGTCGTGATGCTGATCGGCGCACGGCTCAACTGGCTTCTGTCGCATGGCAAGGGCCCGCTATGGTCGGACACCACGCAATTCGTTCAGCTCGATGTCTCGCCGACTGAAATAGACAGCAACCGGCCGATCGCCGCGCCTGTCGTCGGTGATATCAAATCGTCTATTGCGGCGCTGCTTACGGCGCTCAAGCCCGGCCAGATCAAGGCGGGCGCCGAGTGGCTCGCGGCGCTTGCCGAGCACGAGAAGAAGAATATCGACAGCATGACAAAACGCCTTGCCGCCGATCCGCATCCGATGAACTTCTCAAGCGCGCTACGCGCTGTTCGTGACGCTCTCGCTGGCCGGCCCGACATCTATATCGTCAACGAAGGCGCCAATACCCTCGATTTCGCGCGCAACATTATCGACATGTACGAGCCCCGCAAACGTCTCGACAGCGGGACATGGGGCGTGATGGGCATCGGCATGGGCTATGCGATCGGCGCGGCCGTCGTGAGCGGCAAACCCGTCGTCGCCATTGAAGGCGACAGCGCCTTTGGGTTCAGCGGAATGGAAATCGAAACGATCTGCCGCTACCATCTGCCGGTCGTCATCGTGATTCTTAACAACGGCGGCATTTATCACGGCGATGCACCAGACGCGCCTCCATCGCCGACCGGCTTCATCCCGCATGCACGCTACGACAAACTCATCGAGGCCTTTGGCGGCGCCGCTTATCATGTGGAAGATACATCGAGCCTGACCAAGGCTCTGACGGGCGCGCTCGCCGCGGGACGGCCAGCCATTATCGACTGTGTTATCGATCCAAAAGCCGGCACTGAGAGCGGCCACATCCAAAATCTTAACCCGAAAACAAGCGTCGCAGCAGGCCCGGCTCGGACGTGATTTGCGGCGCCGATGGCTTGCCGTGATTATGTCTAGGGTATCGATGTCCAAGTCAGCAAGACGGGGGCGGAGCGACTCTGCTCCCGCAGGTTGATAGATATCGCGAAGCGCATCATTATCCGCCTAATTACACTGGCGTACTCCACGGCCATGCAGCACATTAGAGCGATGATCATATCGCTATCTCTGAGCGCACCCATGATTCGACGGGTCAACACTTGGCAACGCGCGGTGTCGGCCGGGTGAGGGCGCGCCTGCGGAAGCTGCTCAGCACCCTAGGCGACACCTTCTGGATCGTTCCCGGACTGATTATCTTCGCGGGGATACTCCTCGCTGTGGGATTGGTCAGCCTCGACCGAAGCGGGATCGTCCCGCAAGCGCTTCTGGAGAGCGAATGGCTCTATAACGGCGGAGGTACTGGCGCCCGAACCCTGCTCGGCGCGGTCGCCTCCTCTACGATCGGTGTCGCAGGCACGGTGTTCTCCATTACTATCGCGGCTCTTTCGCTCGCGGCCGGCCAGATGGGCCCGCGTTTGCTGCGCAACTTCACCAAGGATCGCGGCAACCAGATCACGCTCGGGATTTTCCTCGGAACGTTCTCCTATGCATTGATGGTCTTGCGCAGCGTGCGAACTCAAAGCGAAGGGGGGTTCGTCCCCCATCTGTCTCTTAGCGTTGGCATCCTGCTGGCTTTTGTATGCGTGGCCACGCTGGTGTTCTTCGTGAATCATATGGCGGGACGCATCAACGTCGATACGGTCATCGAGCTGGTGAGCCAGGACGTCTCCGCTGCCCTTGACCGGCTGGGCACGGACGAGCCGGGACCCGCGCCGCCGCACCCCGAAACTTGGCGCAACGCGGAGCCTGTCGTCGATCAGAGACGTGGTTACCTCCAACAGCTCGATGAGGAGGGTCTCGCGACCTGGGCGGCGGAACACAAAGCCAACATCCGTCTGCTGGCACGGCCGGGCGACTATGTCTTTCCTGGCGCTCCGATCGCGCTCGTCACGCCCATGGTCGAAGGCGTCGCCACCGCCATTCAGAAAGCCACCGCTCTTGGCCCTCAGCGGATAAGCTCTGCTGACCTCGAATTCGCGGTCCGGCAACTGGTGGAGGTCGCGGTTCGCGCCTTATCGCCCGGCATCAACGACCCCCACACGGCTATGAGCGTTCTTGAGCGCCTGGGCGCTGCCCTGTGCAAGCTGGCTCCACGCCATCTGGCGAGCGGGGTGTCGATAAAAGATGGAAGGCCTGTCCTGGTGGTGCCCCGCGTCGACTACGACGGTTTGACCGACACCATGTTCCACATGATCCGGCAGAATGCTGCCGGCAGTTCCGCCGTCCTCATCCGCATGCTTGAGGTGCTCACGGCTGTCGTAAGCTGCGAGCGTGAACCGAAGCGCATCGCGAGCTTGCAACGCCACGTCGACCTTGTGCTGGGCGATGGCGAGCGCAGCATCAAGACGCCGGCCGATCTCGACGATCTTCGCAAGCGGCATCGCCGATTTGGCTTGATGCGGCAGGGTGGTCCGGCGGCCTGCGTAGATGGGTCAGACGGTTAAGGTGAGGCCTTTGAACGAACCCTCGTCGCGTTTACTGGGTCCTCGGATAAACCAGGGCTTTGCGCCATGGCCCTGATGCCGTTCGATGTCGCCGCGATCCTTATCGTCCTCGCCGCGACCTTCGGTTACCTGAACTATCGCTTTGTCCGACTTCCCGCCTCGGCTGGACTGACCTTGATGGGGGCTATCTCCTCAGCGATCATCCTGGGTTTGGACTGGCTTTTTCCGATGAGCCGCACCGCGGACAGCCTCATCGGGTTGATCACTAGCATCAACTTTCACCAGACACTGATGAATGGCATGCTGTCGTTTCTTCTGTTTGCAGGTGCCCTGCACGTCGATTGGAGCGAGATGCGGCGAGGCCGCTGGCCGATTCTGGTCCTCAGCACAATAGGCGTTCTAATCTCCACGGCGCTGATCGGTGGCGGTTTCTTCCTGTTCTCCGCCTGGCTCGGGAGCCCCGTTCCGCTCATCTGGTGCCTGGTTTTTGGCTCCCTGATCAGCCCGACCGATCCCGTCGCGGTCATGGGCGTCTTGAAGCGGACGAGCGTGTCGCCGACGTTACAGGCCACTGTCGCCGGCGAAAGCCTGTTCAACGACGGCGTCGGCGTCGTAATGTTCTCAATCCTGCTCGCGGCCGCAATCGGGAGCGATGCTTTCTCCTTGCCGCACGCTGTCGAACTCTTCGCCGTCGAGGCGGGAGGCGGCGTCTTGCTAGGTCTGGTGATCGGCTGGATCGGGTTCAGGGCGATGCGATCCATAGACGATTACAACGTCGAGGTGATGATCAGTCTCGCCGTTGTCATGGGCGGCTATGCCCTCGCCAGCCATATCGGGGTCAGCGGGCCTGTCGCCATGGCGGTAGCGGGCATCTTGATCGGTAACCATGGCGTCGCTCAGGCCATGAGCGATACGACGAAAGACTATCTGCTCAAGTTCTGGTCCCTGATCGACGAAATCCTCAACGCCGTCCTGTTCCTGCTGATAGGCTTGGAAGTCATCACGGTCTCGCACAACCTACGCGTCCTCGCGCTCGGTGCCGTGGCGATCCCGCTCGCGCTGGGCGCGCGCGCAATCTCAGTGCTGCTACCACTGGCTGCCCTTCGGCACGTCCTTCGCCTTGGCCCCCAGGCCCCCATGACCCTGATCTGGGGTGGACTGAGGGGCGGCATCTCGGTCGCTCTCGCGTTGAGCCTTCCGGAGACGCCGTTCCGCTCGACTTCCCTAGCGGCGACCTATGCTGTCGTCCTCTTCGCCGTCATCGTCCAGGGCGTCACGATAGAGAGGGTGCTGGCTAGAGGGCAGAAGTTCTAAGATCTGATTTACGAGCAAACCGTGCATTCGGCCCGCAGCTCTTTTCATCTCCCTGGCGGCGGCCTGCTTGGCGCTGGCACTGATCGATCGATACTCGTCAGAAGGGCTGCGGCATCGCCTTAATAGACCAGACATCAAGATATGGCCGCGGCATCAAAAGCGCGTTGAATAGCCAAGACAAGCTCAGATTCGCGAAAGGGCTTCTGGATCACCACAGAGCTGGGTCTATGGACCATAATGCTGGTGGGATCGCCGGTGACGAAGACGTGCGGGACAAATCCTGTGCGAAGTATTTCATCGACGGCAGAGATGCCACTTCCATCGGCCAGTCGTACATCCACAATCATGAGGTCGGGTCTGCATCGGATAGCAGCTCCCACCACGTTGGTTGCGGTGGCCTCGATCGCGCAAATGTCGTGACCCATCTCTTCGAGCACCTGGGCGAGCAATAAGCCAATCAGGGCATCATCCTCGGCAACAAGGATGCGGAGTCCTTTCATCAGTTATTTTACCTTCAATCTTAAATTGACTCACGGCTTCGGCACAATCGCTTGCGCCGACGTGATACGGCATGGGTCCAGTCATTTGAAAGAGGGACGCTAAGTTCTGCCGACTATAAACCATAACGATAAAGGACAGTCGAAGACAGGCTCGGAAACTACTCAGCATTGGCTCCCTCCGCCTCGCTCGGCCTAAGAGTTTAACGTGAGGTGAGCCAGATCAATGAAGGCCACGGCCTATAGCATAACCTTTGAAATGCAACTGTCGGGCATTGCCAATGGGATGTAAAATTTTGATATCGTAATATATATTGAGTTCAGCTTCCTTCGGAAGCAGTTGTTTGAGCAGAAATGTAAAATGCAGGAGTTTCACCCGCGTCAGGCCAAATTGGCCAAACCGCAAAAGAGCCTGCGTCCTGCGCCGGTTCGCGATCCGCCGCTCGATTCGAACGATTTCCAAGTTGTCGGAATAGGTGCGTCGGCGGGCGGCCTCGACGCTTGTCTAAAGTTTGTAAGTGCGTTGCCTGCCGAAACTGGCATGGCCTTTATCCTCGTTCAGCACCTTGATCCGACTCATAAAAGCATGCTGGTCGATCTGCTCAGCGGTCATTCGTCCCTGATCGTGTTGCAAGCAGCAAATGGAATGCCGATCGAGCGCGAGCATCTCTATGTGATTCCACCTGGAACCTATCTCTCTGTCGGTAATGGGACTCTGCGTCTCTCGCAACCGCAAGCACATCATGGTGCGCGCCTGCCGTTCGATTTCTTACTCAACTCGTTGGCGGAAGAGTGCGATGCACGCGCAATTTGCGTGATCCTTTCCGGGACAGGGGCTGACGGCAGCCTCGGTCTAAAGGCCATCAAGGACAAAGGCGGCCTTGTCGCGGCGCAGGATCCCAACGAAGCCGGCTATGACGGCATGCCCCGGAGCGCCATTGCGACCGGCGCAGTGAATCTTGTGCTGC
The DNA here is from genome assembly GCF_000385335.1 of Methyloferula stellata AR4. Lineage (NCBI taxonomy): Bacteria > Pseudomonadati > Pseudomonadota > Alphaproteobacteria > Hyphomicrobiales > Beijerinckiaceae > Methyloferula > Methyloferula stellata. Next base: position 3,664,476 of record NZ_ARWA01000001.1, read on the forward strand.
CGGTTGCAAAGATTCCCGAAGCGCTCATCGAATACAGCCGGGGCAGACCTTCTATTCTCGGACGCGCTGATTCTGTCCCGAAGGAAAAAACGCATGATTGGCTGCCAGAGATCATCGATCTCCTTCGCACAAAAACCGCTCATGATTTCACGCTCTACAAGCAAGGTACGCTGCAACGCCGGATCGAACGGCGCGTAGGAATGGTCGGGATCGCGACCGACAATATAGCTCGCTATCTCGATATGCTGCGGAGCGACCCCAAAGAGCTCGAGCTCCTTGCCAAGGACCTGCTTATCAACGTCACGGATTTCTTCCGTGATCCGAAAACGTTCGATCTCTTGGCGGAAAAGATCATTCCCGACCTGGTCAGATGCCAACCCGAGGATCATCCCCTCCGCATCTGGATTGCCGGGTGCAGTACGGGCGAGGAGGCTTATTCCCTCACTATGCTGTTTCGTGAGGAAATCTCGGCTCAAAAACGCAGCATCAAGTTGCAGGTCTTTGCGTCCGATGTCGATCCGGATGCCGTCACTGCCGCCCGCGTGGGCCTGTATCCGGAAACGATCGAAGCGCATGTCTCGCAGGCGAGACTTACCCGTTTCTTCTCCAAAGAAGAGCATAATTACAGGGTTTCGCCGGAGCTGCGCGCGGCTGTTGTCTTCACGGTTCAGGATCTGCTGAGCGACCCGCCGTTCTCACGCCTCGATCTGGTGTCCTGCCGCAACCTTCTCATCTATTTGCATCCCGAGGCGCAGGCCAAGGCAATATCGCTATTCCATTTTGCATTGCGCGAGGGCGGCATTCTCCTTCTCGGAAGTTCCGAAACGATCGGCAATTCAGACGGCCGTTTCGAGGTGATCTCCAAGTCCGAACGGCTCTATCGTCACATCGGCCGTTCGCGCCCGGGCGAGCTCGGCTTGATGATGAGTCCCAGTGATGGAGCGCGCGTTTCAGCGCATTCGGGCCAGGGCCAAGCGCCTTCGCGCCAAACGGTTCTTGCCGACTTGTGCCGGCGGCTCGTGATGGAGACCTATGCACCGGCGGCGGTCCTGATCGACCACAAGCATGAGTGTCTCTACTCCTTGGGACCGACGGATCGCTATTTGCGCGTGGCACCGGGTGCTCCGACATATGATCTGTTTGCCATGGCGCGTGAAGGCTTGCGCACCAAGCTTCGCTCGGCGATCCAGCAGGCCGGTCAGGAGAAGGCACGTATTGTCGTTGCAGGCGGCAGAACCGACCATGACGGTGCTCCACGTTCATTCAGCATCGCCGTTCAGCCGGTCCTCAGCGACGGTGAAGAGCTTTGGCTGATTTGCTTCATCGACGATGTAAAACAGGACCACAAGCCGGGGCGTTCGACGACCGCAAAGGATGTGACGCGGATCGCGACGCTTGAGCAGGAACTCGAAGCTACAAAAACCGAACTCGAGGGAGCCATTCGAAACCTCGAGGTTTCGAGTGAGGAGCAGAAGGCGATCAACGACGAAGCATTGTCGATTAACGAGGAATTTCAGTCGACAAACGAGGAGCTGCTTACCTCCAAGGAGGAATTGCAGTCACTCAACGAAGAACTGACAGCCCTCAACAGTCAGCTCCAAGAGACCCTAGAACGGCAGCGCACGACCTCCAATGATCTCCAAAATGTCCTGTACAGTACCGACGTTGCGACGCTTTTCCTGGATACAAATCTCGATATCCGCTTCTTCACGCCGGCGACAAAATCACTCTTCAATGTCATTCCAAGCGACATAGGCCGTCCGCTCGCCGACCTCAACTCGCTGGCTCCAGATGCCACGCTTTTGACCGATGCGCGAAAGGTATTGAGTGACCTCGCACCAATCGAGCGGGAGATCGAAGCCCAAAACGGCGCCTGGTACATCCGCCGCATATTGCCCTATCGTACCCTGGAGAACCAGATCGAGGGGGTCGTAATTACCTTTGCCGATCATACGGAACGCAAACGCACGGCGAATGCTTTAGAAGCAGCCAAGCGTCAGGCAGAGCTCGCGACCGTCGCAAAATCGCGTTTTCTCGCCGCGGCGAGCCATGACCTTCGTCAGCCGCTGCAAGTCCTCAGCCTGATGCGAAGCGTTCTGACCAAAAGAATCAAAGACGACAAGAAAGACGAAGCGCTAGAACTCATTGCACGGCTTGACGAGACCGCCACCGCTATGTCGGGCATGCTGAACACGCTGCTCGACATAAACCAGATCGAGGCCGGTACCGTCCACGTCGAAAAGGTCAATTTTCCAATCAACGATCTGCTCGTGCGGTTGAGGGATGAGTTCACTTATCATGCGCAAGCACAGAAACTTGTCTTGTGTGTCGTACCGTGCGGACTGTCCATTCGTAGCGACCCGCGTCTACTCGATCAGATGCTCCGCAACCTTGTCGCGAACGCTTTGAAATATACGAAGCGCGGTAAGGTTCTGCTCGGTTGCCGTCGGCATCATGGAATGCTGAGCATCGAAATTTGGGATACCGGGATTGGCATTCCGGAGAAGGAACTTCACGCAATTTTCGAAGAATATCATCAACTCGACAATGCCGCGCGCGAAAGAAGTCATGGTCTTGGTCTCGGCCTTTCCATCGTGCAGCGGCTGGGAGATTTGCTGGACCATCGGATCGGTGTCCGCTCCCGGCTCGGCAAGGGCTCGGTCTTTACCATCGAGGTCCCACTCGCATCGAAAGATGAATCGTTACCGCTGGACGTGCATCGGCGCGGAAGAGATGATGAGGTCGCTGCCGAAGGCACCCGGCGCACGGGTATGGTCTTAGTCGTCGAAGACGATCCCGAAGTCCGGGATCTTCTCGAGCATCTCCTTACGGACGAAGGCTATAGTGTGACAGCGGCACCCGATGGCGTCGCAGCTCTGGAACTGGTGGCGCCAGGGATAATTCAACCAGACCTCATCCTGGCTGACTATAACCTCCCAAGAGGGATGAACGGACTTCAGGTGAGCGCGAAGCTCCAGGAAAAACTTCATCGCGAAGTCCCGGTCATCATGCTGACGGGCGATATATCGACTGCGACCTTGCGCGATATCGCACGCCTGAACTGCGTCCAACTCAACAAGCCGGTCAAATTGGAGGAATTGACGGGAGCCATTGGGCGCCTTCTCCCAAGCCCGCTACCGGTATTGCATGAACCCGTGCCGCATCGTGCCGTAATGGCCAGCGCTTCGGAGCTACCTGTGATCTTCGTCGTCGACGACGATAGCCAGGTTCGTGACACAATAAGCGCGATGGTTAAAGAAGGCGGCCGGACCGTCGAGGCCTTCTCGACCTGCGAGGCTTTCCTCGATGCCTATCGTCCCGGCCGCCGCGCCTGTCTCTTGATTGATGCCTACCTTCCCGGGTTGAGCGGCCTCGAATTGCTGCAACGACTCAGGGACGCAGGCGATCGCCTACCTGCCATTATGATCACCGGCAACAGTGACGTCCCGGTAGCTGTTCAAGCTATGAAGGCAGGTGCCTTGGACTTCATCGAGAAACCTGTAGGCGGTGATGAACTGCTTGCCAGCATCGAGCGCGCACTTGAACTCGCGGGAGACTCGTCCAGACTATCGGCAAGGCAAGAAGAAGCAAAAACGCGCGTGGCGGCCCTGACCTTGCGGCAGCGTGAGATTATGGATCTGATCCTCGCCGGTCACCCTAACAAAAATATCGCCGCGGATCTCGGCATCAGCCAGCGCACCGTCGAGAATCATCGGGCTGCCATCATGATAAAGACCGGCACGAAATCTCTTCCCGCATTGGCTCGGCTCGCGCTTGCCGCAGTCGCGAATACGCGCAATCTTGCGTAAGAGCGTCGGCATTGCTTGAACTCCGGTTCTGAGATTCGGAAACTACTTAGATCCGAACAACTCATCATCACGTGAATTTTCGGAACTTAGCAGTCCGCCGCATGTTCACTACAGGTCATCGCCTAAAGCGCGATCCATGATTTCCGCGCTGCCCGTGCATCATCATCGGCGCAGCCCGAGATTTTTCCGGCGGACAAAAATGAACAAGTTACTGATCATCGGGCTATCGAGCGCCGCACTCTTAGGTGTAACCCACGTCGATCATTCGTATGCGGAGACAAACGACAATCCTCCTCCCGCGCAATCCGAGTCGAAGGCGGATCCGGCAGTGCGAGCGCAACGCACGGGGCCGTCGGATAACCAGATTGCGAACGACGTTGATGCAAGGATCGCCCGGCTGAAGGCAGACCTTCAACTGACATCCGACCAGGAAAAGACTTGGTCAGGATTGCAGACCGCGCTTCATGACTACGGTGTGGGAGAATTTAAGACCGTAGTGGCCGGCAGGAGTTCCCGTATAGATCGCGAAGGTCAGAGTCAGCGCAACGATCATCCCAACGATATCGCCATGATGCGGGATGAGGCGGCCGAGCTCAGTTCAAAGGCGGCATCCTTGAAGAAACTCGCCGATGCGGCTGAACCGCTTTACGGCAGCTTGGATGATCGCCAGAAGCACAAATTGGTTCAATTCATGAAGGCCCAAATCGAACATCGTTGAGCTGGCAATGCCTCTGGCTAAGGCTTGACTCAAGTTCGCACGGCCTCGCCGCTGAACCTATGGAGAGAAGGCAATGAGCACTATTCTTATTATCGTGATTCTTCTTCTGCTGTTTGGCGGCGGAGGCTTCGGCTATAGCCGCTACGGCGGCGCTGGGCTGGGCGGAGTGCTCGGCCTCGTGCTCGTCATTGTCGTCGTGCTCTGGCTAGTTGGTGGCCTCCACATATCGTGAACCTAGAGCGTCTAAGCTTGGCGAATAGCTGATGGCCGTCCGTGTCTCAATCTGGCTCGCTGCCATGATCGTCTTATTGACAGGTAGCGCGATTGCCGCTTCGCCGGCGGATCGCCCGGGCGATGCACCTGTGACGACAGAGCCCTCGCTTCCGAGCAAAAGTCGATCAGACAGTTCGAACTGTGCTGACCTGCATATGGGTCAGTCATTCAACGGCGATGAAGTCCGCGGCCCGCTGCAGAGCGGATGTTCTCAAACCGGAGCTAAGCCAGACTGATCATTGGGCCGCTACTATCTCGCGACAAAGAAATCGCAGCGCAAAGCCCGTGATCTCTGCCTGGCTGCGAAGAAATGGATCGATGCTCTTGTATTGCTAAGTAAGAGAAGCCATGTGCTTCAATGCACCAACCAATTGAAGCGGTTGAAAGTTAACGGTCTGCAGACTGCTTTAGCGCGTCGTAAAAACAGCACGATGCCATGTCGCCGCTCCCTCGATCGTTCTTCAGATCAGTTCTAAGTGTGTTTGTTGCCTTGCTGCATCGCGGGCAAGGACGTGATGATCGCGCGGTATCTGGTTTGGTTCGCCTGCCGAACGAAGGTGACGTGCAACCCGAGGAAGACCATCCAATTGGAAACCGCCATGCCCAATCATATCTATTCGATCGGAACGACTGTCATTTTCAGACCGACCCCTGCAACCTTCTCTGCAGCGGCAGGTGGAACTTTCACCGTTAAGGCTCAAATGCCCGCACTGGGAGAATCGCTGCAATACCGAATTAAGCGTGATTCGGAGACGTTCGAGCGGGTTGTGTTGGAGGATCAGCTCAGTCCCGTAGCATCGACCAAAAAATCCAATCAGGACTTTTTTCGGTTTCGACCCTGATATCCGCTGCGTGCGTGCGGATAATCGTTGCATTCAATCGGCGCGGCGCTTTCAACGGCTTATTTGCCGCTCGCCTGTAATGCCTCTTTAGCTGCTTTAATGAAATATAATCCCGCACCCTTATGTAAGGTGCTAGGGTTTTTCATGCACGGGCGTTCCGTCGTCATTCGCCTCTGTGGTTGCTGCTTTTGTACAGTTCGTCTAACGCATTAGAATTAATGCGCGCGTGCGCAGACTGAGTGATCTTCGATTTGATCGCCTTATCCTGCCTCAAGCAATTCCCGCATTTTCCAACCGCTGTGGTTGCGATGCCAATTATGACGCAAGGAAATCATGCGAATTGCTCAGATCGCTCCGCTCGCGGAGACAGTACCGCCCAAACTTTACGGTGGTACGGAACGCGTCGTCTCTTGGCTCACGGAAGAACTCGTCAGGCAAGGGCATGATGTCACCCTCTTTGCGGCGGGCGGCTCGGAGACCGCCGCGAAGCTCGTCACAGGTTGCGACAAAGGCCTGCGTCCGCAGGGCATAGGCGATCATACCGCCAGCAATCTCGTGATGCTCGACAAGGTCAGGCGTCAAGCCGAGCGGTTCGATATTATTCACTGCCATATCGATCTTCTGCAATATCCTCTCTTCCAGGATTTGAGCCACAAATTCGTGACGACCTTGCATGGCCGCCTTGATTTGCCTGACTTCTGGCCTGCCTACAAAGCCTATCCGCATATGCCGCTCATTTCGATCTCGGATGTGCAGCGGGAGCCGATGCCGTTGGGACTCAACTGGCTTGCAACTGTCTATAACGGCCTGCCGGCGGAGGCGTGTCCCTTCAGTGCTGCCGGTGGCGATTACCTCGCCTTTCTTGGACGGATCTCGCCGGAGAAAGGTCCTGATCGCGCCATCGAGATTGCTAAAAGAGCCGGCGTCAAGCTGAAGATCGCGGCAAAGGTCGATAAGGCCGATCTCGGTTATTTCAAAGAGGTCATCCAACCGATGCTGGATCATCCTCTGATCGAATTCGTCGGCGAGATCGATGATAGTCAAAAATGTGCCTTCCTCGGGAATGCACGCGCGCTCCTCTTTCCCATCGATTGGATCGAGCCTTTCGGGCTGGTCATGATCGAGGCCATGTCGGCTGGAACGCCGGTTATCGCCTGGCGAAACGGTTCGGTACCCGAAATCATCGAGGACGGCATCAGCGGACTTATCGTCGATTCAATCGACATGGCAGTCGAAGCCGTTCACCGGATCAAATCGATCGACCGAATGGCTGTCCGGCGCTCCTACGAATCAAGGTTTACGGAAAAGCACATGGCTCGCGGCTACGTCGCAGCTTATCAAAAGCTCATCAGCAAGCCGCAATCGCGGCTTAAGCTGGTAAATGTGGAATAGCCGGGCCTGCGCAGGCTTTGCCCACAGACAATAAGCATCAAGCAATATTGCTATGGTGTGTTCTTCTCCAGCGTCTTGTGAACGTCTTCTGAAAAATTGAAGGCGGCTCAGGCGCATTCCAGCCAAGCTGAAAGACTGATCATGACGAAGGCCATCGCCCGCGAGGGCGCAGTCGAGGCCCCATTCGAAGAGGTCTCCGACTATTATATCGAACCACAAACCTCGCTTGTTGAGCGTCCGCTGCGGGCGCTCAAGCATGGTGATATCTTCGCCGTGCTTGACAGCTATGGCGACATCGGCATCGGCCCCGATGGACCCGAAGGCGTGTTTCTGCGAGACACAAGATATCTCTCGAAGTTCGATTTGAGATTTGAAGGCAAACGGCCACTTTTGCTCGGGTCGGTCGTCGAGGACGACAATGCCTCGCTGTCTGCGAACTCTAGCAACCCAGACATCCATGATGGCGGAAGCATTTCCATTCCACGCGATATGATCGCGATGGAGCGCACCAAGCTACTCTTCGAGGGCGGATGTTACGAGCGTATCGGCTTCTTCAATTACGATCGCCGGCAAAGAGCTTTTCATATCACGATCCACTTCGACGCGGATTTCCGCGATCTGTTCGAGGTTCGCGGAGCCCGCCGAAAGGCAAGAGGTACGCGGAGCGCACGTATCGTCAGCCCGGAGCGCGTCGAACTTAGATATGCAGGTCTCGACGGCGTCAGCCGATTTACGACTCTCAATTTCTCTCCCGCGCCGCAGCATCTCGACACGAATGTCGCGGAATTTGATATCGTGCTGGCGCCCGGTGAAAATTGTTCGATTTTTGCCAGCGTCACCTGCGCAGAAGACCAGGCCGCCGAGCCGATGCATTTTTTGGCCGCCTATCGCGCCGCAAGACGCGGTCTCAGAGCGCTGACGCGCAACATCGCAACGGTCGAAAGCTCGAATGTGCTCTTCAATGAAATAGCCTGCCGTTCGACATCCGATATTTACACGCTGGTCAGCCAGACCAAAAATGGTCTTTACCCCTATGCTGGCATTCCATGGTTCAGCACGGTCTTCGGCCGCGACGGCATCATCACCGCGATGATGATGCTTTGGATCGATCCGATGATCGCGAAAGGTGTGCTCCTCTATCTCGCAGAAACACAGGCCCAGCATTTCGATTCCGAAGCCGATGCCCAGCCGGGCAAGATCCTGCATGAGGTGCGGCACGGCGAAATGGCTCATCTCAAAGAAGTGCCATTCAGCCATTGCTACAGCACGGTCGACGCCACGCCGCTTTTCGTGATGCTGGCGGGACTTTATTTCGAACGAACCGGCGATAAAGCGACCATCGAGGCCATCTGGCCGAATATCGAGGCGGCGCTTTTATGGTGCGATACATTGGGCGACCGGGACGGCGACGGCTTCGTCGAATATTACCGCGAGACCGACTCCGGCCTCACAAACCAGGGATGGAAAGACAGTCAAGACTCGATCTTCCACGCGGACGGAACAGAGGCGCATGGACCGATCGCCCTCTGCGAGGTTCAAAGCTATGTCTATGCCGCCAAGTGTGCCGCTGCGACATTATCCAAAATGCGCGGCGATATTTCTAAGGCTGAAGATCTTGATAGGCAGGCCGAGACGCTGCGGCTGCGGTTCCACGAGGCCTTCTGGTGCGAAGAGATCGGTACCTATGCACTGGCTCTGGACGGGGCCAAAAACCCATGCCGTGTGCGCTCTTCCAACGCCGGACATGCGCTTTTCGCCGGGATTGCCTATCCGGCTTACGCGGAGCGAGTCGCGGATTGCCTGACAAGCCCGGATGCCTTCAGCGGATGGGGCATTCGTACAATTTCGGCGGGGGAGAGTCGCTACAATCCATTATCCTATCACAATGGGTCGATCTGGCCGCACGATAATGCCCTCATCGTTTGGGGCCTCGGCCGCTATGGCCTGAAGGCGCAGGCGGCGAAAGTCTTTTCCGGCATGTTCGACGCCGCGAGCTATCAGGAACTGCGGCGCTTGCCCGAGCTTTTCTGCGGCTTCGGACGCCGACGCCGGCGTGGCCCGACTGCCTATCCGGTCGCCTGCGCGCCGCAAGCTTGGGCCTCGGCCGCACCTTTCGCGTTCCTCTCCGCTTGTATCGGATTGAGCTTGCGGCACGAAAGCAACGAAATCTATTTCACGGAGCCGCGATTGCCCGACTTCCTCGACGACTTGACGATTCGCAACTTGCGGCTCGGCGAGACGCGCGCCGATATCCGCCTGCGCCGCGATGGCGATGACGTCACCGTCCACGTGTTGTCGCGCGAGGGCACCGCTCGTATCGTTCAGAGTAAATGAGGCTGGTTCGCCGAATGCACAGAGGTGCAGAATAGCCAAGAGCTCCTCGGCCATGCGTCAAGGAGCTCCGACTTTCCTTGATGCCATTCAACGCCTATCTACGCCGTTCCCTGGACGGAATACTGCTCGCAAATCCAGACGTTCGATGAACTGACATCCGCAAACCGGCTTGCGACCAAATTCGGTATTTCCGGCGCCCAGCCCAACCAACGCTCCCGACGGGCTAGTCACTAAAAGGTCATAGCGCTGTCAAAAGCAGACATTGGACTGACTTCTTCCTTCAAAGCGAACATCGACACAACTGCAATCCGCACGACGATCGAAATCGAGTTTCCTTTTTGCTATTGTAGCTCTCCCGCCACGGCACGACATGTTGTCGGTAAGACGCGACCGCGGAGATCATCATGCCTAGGACAAAACTGCAGGAACCGAGAACTGCTACGGCGATAAAGGACGAGACCGTTGAGCAACAAGCCGGGTCGAACTTAACCGATAAGATCACCGTCAATGCAGCTTTCTCGGGAGTCGGCGCTCCAAATGCTGTCGTGCGTTTCGCAATAGACGGAAAGGCAGAAGCCACTACCGCCAACGCGGATGCGGTCGGAGTTTGGACCTTCATCTCGACCGGTCTCGCTGATGGGCAGCACACTGTCGTTGCCACCGAAACTGACGCGGCCGGCAATCACGGCACAGCTTCACTGACATTTTCGCTCGGCATAATTAAGTCCGCTATAACCCAGGGACCAGGCTCGGAGGAGACAGCGCAACAAGCAAGCAGCGATGCGCGTGATAAGGCGGATCGTCTCATCAAAATGTTTGTGGATGAAATTAAACGCTCTAATAAGCTGACCGGAGCAAACAGGCTCGAACTTCGACGAGAGTTACGTCAGCAATACGGAAAGAAAATTGCGCTCGAAATGATGCTTTTCAAAGGCACCAAACAAATATTTGATACCTACTCAGTCCATCCGTTAGAGAGAAACTGGATAAAGTGTCGTCCACGCCGGGATAAAACAATCGAAAGACCTGGCACTGAACGAGATTTATCTGAATTGTTCTGTGTCAAAAACAGCGCAAACGTAACTGAAAATGACGTGCACGACATTGTCACAATGATCATCACCCAATGTGACCCAACACTCACCCGAAGAGACTCTCAACATAAGGAACTCAGGCCCGAACTGCAGTAAGCCTCCTGCGCGCGGATAGCCTCAGATAGGTCTCGATGGCCGTCCTTTTGTGGCATCGGCCGTCTCTTCAGATAGGCGTTGTCCGCCTCGCCGAGGATTTGACAAGCAGCTGGCGAAATGAACTGAAGCGGCATCGACATAATACCGAGGAGAAGTATCAGCCGCCGACCTCCCGAGGCGCCAATACCGGCACTGCGAATCCTCCGAACGTGACATTTGGACAACACTGTCACGCACTCTTCAAGTTAGGCGAACACGCCCAGCACGTTCGCGCTCATTCATGCTAAATCGCCAATTGGCCCCTGTCACCACGCTTCTGGCTGGCGTTTCGGCAATGATGTCAGCGCATTTTCTGCGTTTAGCTCTGATCGGCACCTTAGCGCTTTCGGGGTGCGTATCTTACGAACCCGACCCGCTCGATCGGGCGCCGACACTTGCCTCTCATGTCTCGATGCTCTCGCAGGCAAGTGGCGGGGCGATCACCGTTCATGATCTCGATCGCTTGGTCCTTGCCAATAACCCCGATCTTCGCGCGGCGCGAGCGAAGGCCGGCATCGCCGAGGCGCAGATCATCGAAGCGGGGCTTCTGCCCAACCCTCAGGTTGCACTGTCCTATCCGTTCTTTGTGGCCGGTGCCGGTGGCACAAATGCTTTCAGTGCCGGTCTCGCGCAGGATTTAAAATCGATTCTGCTGCGACCCACCAAACGCGAGGCAGCGGAGAACGCCGCGGCAGAAATCAATGCCTCGCTGCTTTGGCAGGAGTGGCAGACAATCGGAAAGGCGCGGCTTCTTTTTGTAGATATCGTTTCAGGCGACAGGGCCGAAAAGCTTATCGAGCGCACACGCAAATTGCTGAGAGAGCGGTTCGATCTTACGTCGGCGGCGATCAACCAGGGCAATGCGACACTTGCCACCTTATCGCCCGATCTTGTCGCCGTCGGCGATGTTCAAAAGAGCTACGATGATCTCGAACGCGCTCAACTCAATCGCCGGCATCAGCTCAACGCCCTCATCGGATTGGTTCCGGATGCGCCTCTCAGCCTCGCAGGCGCGAGCGAAGCGCCCCGCATAGATGCGCAACATATTCGCCGGGATCTGGCAGATCTCCCCGATCGGCGCCCCGATCTTGTTGCATTGCAGTATGGTTATAGGTCTCAGGACGCCAGGCTTCGTCAGGCCATTCTCTCGCAATTTCCCAATGTCACGATCGGGCTGGCAGGCGGCCGCGACAGCAGCGCGATTTATTCGGTCGGCCCGCAAGTGTCTTTCGACCTGCCGATTTTCGATCGCAACGAGGGTGCCATAGCCAGGGAAAGCGCGACCCGCGAAGCGCTCAATCTTGAGTTTAACGCGCGGCTGACCGCGGCAGCCGGGGAAGTCGGCGCTCTTTTGTCGGAACAGGCGCTGCTCGCGCGGCAGCTCGCGTCTCTCGAACCGCGCCTGAAGCAGGCCCGCACGATCGCCGGGCAGTCAGAAACCGCATTCAAGCAAGGTTTGCTCGATGAACGGGCCTATGTCGATACGCAAGTCGCGCAACTGTCGCTTGAGCAGCAGAAAATCGTGCTTCAGCAGGGTATGCTTGAAGGACTGGTCGCGCTGGCGACACTGACCGGGGCTGGCATGCCGCGGGTGGCCATCGGGCCGGAGGCACCGCCGGCCGATGTCCTCGGGATCTTCCAAGGCTCGTTTCGATAGGCCGCCCTTGAAGGGCGAGACGCCCGGTTAACGCTCTCTGGCACCCGGCAACCTCACGACTTGCCAAAGAAAGGCAATTCGGCGCAAGGTCATTCAGGAATAATTCCATGGGTTAAAGGAAAAATGCTATCCGGCCAGCGGTCAGTTTTCGCACGGGCTCTGATGCAGAGCGTGCGCGGCGTGGCGCTCTTAGCTTTCGTCTTGATTGTCGGGTATTTCCTGGTTTCGAAATCCCAGATATCCGACTCGAAGGTTGCGCTTGACGCCAATGACGAGCCAAAGGCCGCTAAAGCCGCCGGGCCGAAGCCGGACGAGGCGATCGTCAAACTGGATTCCGAAGCTCAGGAAAAAGGCGGTATTGAAACCGCCGCACCCAGAGAAATCGCCTATCAAGGACAAGCGCGCGCCTACGGCGTCATTCTGCCCTTGGACCGGCTGACAGGCCTTTACAATAACGCCCTCACGGCAACTCTGCAGCTCAAGTCAGCGGAAATCAAGCTGGAGGCGTCGAAGACGGCAAATGCGCGCGCGCAAAATCTGTTGAAGCTGTTTCCGTCGTCCGCCTCTCAGGCTGAGTTGGCGGACGCGACCTATAAGATGGATGCCGCGGCCGTCGAAGCGGCACAAGCCCAGCTCGAGGCCGCCAGAAATGCCGCGATTCAGGAATGGGGGCCGGTCCTCGGCCAGGCAATCGTCGAACGATCGGAACTAGCGGAGCAACTTGTCCGTCATAAAATCCGTCTCATACAGCTGACCTTACAGCCGGGAGCGGTGGCCGAAGCGCCTGAGAAAATCAGTGTGACCTTCGGCGGCAGTTCAACCGCGGAAGCCGATTTTATCTCGGAGGCCACGCAGGCGGATCCTAAAATTCCAAACGTCAGCTTCTTCTACACGATCCCAGGTGCTCCCGGCGCATTGGCCGGACTCACCGTGGCCGCGATGTTTCCCAATGGCGAGGCCAAGCCCGGCATCGACATACCGCCCTCGGCCGTTATTTGGCAGGCCGGAAGGCCCTGGATGTACGTTCAAGCTGGATCGGATAAGTTTGAACGCCGGGCGATCAGCGAAGAAGCTGCTCCCACCGCGGGCGGAGGATATGTATTGCCGGCGGCGAGCTGGCCGCATGACAAGCTTGTCGTCATCGCGGGTGCGCAAACACTGCTGTCTGAGGAATCCAAAAACCAGATGCAGCCCGATGAGGGTGACAATTGACGGACGACGGTCTCGTAGAGCGGCCCCCAGCCGGGCTCCAGCCTGCGATTATCGGAACGGCGATCAAATTTCGACGTATCGTCGTCGCCTTGAGCCTGCTGCTTCTTGTTTACGGTGCCCTGTCGGTCACTCAGGCGAAATACGATGTATTTCCCGAATTCGCGCCGCCTCAGGTCGGCATTCAGACGGAGGCGCCGGGGCTTGCCGCCGAAGAAATCGAAGTTCTGGTTACGCAACCGCTTGAGAATGCCATTAGTGGAGTTTCGGGCATCCGCTCGCTTCGCTCCACGTCGACGCAAGGGCTCTCTGTTCTTACCGTGATCTTCGACGCGGGGAGCGATATCTACCTCGACCGGCAGGTCGTTGCCGAGCGTCTCGCCAATGCGGCACAGCAACTTCCGGCCGGCGTAAAGCCGCCCGTGCTGACACCGCTTACCTCGTCGAGCAGCACTGTCCTCGTGGCGGGTTTGACGTCGGAAACGAAAAGTCTGATGGACATCAGAACATCGGCCGACTGGACGGTGCGCCTGCGCCTTCTTGCTGTCCCCGGCGTCTCGAAAGTCGCCGTCTTTGGTGGAGATGTTCGCTCCATCCAGATTCAGGTTCATCCCGAGGCATTGATCCGGTACGGCATTGGCCTCGAAGACGTCGTTGCCGCCTCGCGTAAGGCTACGGCTGTGCGCGGCGCCGGCTTTCTCGACACGCCCAACCAGCGCATCGTCTTTCGCAGCGAAGGGCAGGCCATCAACCCGGTTGAGGTCGGACGCACCGTCGTCACCACAAGCGGCGCTTCAAGCGTCACTCTCGCAGATCTCGCCACGATTGCGGACGCCCCGGAACCGGCAATCGGCGGTGCGACCATTATGGGCCGGCCCGGCGTCATTTTCGTTATCTCGGCGCAGTTCGGAACAAACACGGTGGAGGTCACGCGACGGGTGGAGGAGGCGCTCGCCGCGCTGAGACCCGCGCTCGAGAGCCAAGGCATGGAACTCGACACGACCCTCTTTCGTCCGGCGACTTTTATCGATGTGGCGACGAAGAGCGTGCGCGACGCGCTTCTGCTCGGCGGCGTTTTCGTGATCGTCGTGCTGTTCCTGTTTTTGTTCGATATCAGAACGGCGGCGATATCGTGCATTGCGATTCCCTTGTCGCTTTTGGCCGCTGTGATCGTCCTGAACAGCTTTGGCGTGACGCTGAACACGATGACATTGGGTGGTCTTGCGATCGCTATCGGTGAAGTCGTCGACGACGCGGTGATCGACGTCGAAAATATCGTACGGCGCCTGCGCGAAAACCGGCACAAGGCCCAGCCGAGGCCCGCCGCGCGCGTGGTGCTCGACGCCTCGCTCGAAGTCAGAAGCGCCGTCGTCTATGCGACCTTCATCGTGATGCTGGTGTTTATTCCTGTGCTGACTCTGCCGGGCATTGCGGGACGCTTCTTCGCGCCTCTCGCTTTGGCCTACATCCTCGCGCTCGTTGCCTCTTTGATCATTGCCCTGACCGTCACGCCAGCGCTCTGCATGATGCTCCTGACGGGAAAAACAGGCTCGCAGCAGGACGTGGAGCGGCCGCCGCCCTTGGTCCGGTGGATCCGCGGACCCTATGAAAGCCTGCTTGCGAAAATCGCAAAGCATCCGACAGCCGTCATATCGGCCGCCACGGCCTTCACAATCTGCGGCTCTGGGCTATTGCCTTTTTTCGGCAGCGCATTTCTTCCCGAATTCAAGGAAGGCCACTATACGCTGCATATGACGGCGATTCCCGGGACATCGATCGCGGAATCGGAGCGCCTCGGTTTGCTGGTTACGAAGGCCCTCGTCGAAGTGCCTTCCATCCGATCGATCTCGCAACGGGTCGGTCGAGCCGAATCCGCGGATGATACTTGGGGAACAAATTACAGCGAGATCGAAGTCGATTTGCAGCCGGGACTATCGGGTGCCGAACTCAGCGCGGCCGATGCCGACATACGAAAGGCACTTCTCGGTTTTCCAGGTCTCAATTTTTCATTGAAGCCTTTCCTGACGGAACGGGTGGAAGAAACCCTGTCGGGCAATACCGCGGCCGTCGCTGCAAATATCTACGGGAACGATCTCAACGAGCTCGATGAGGTTGCCGCGAAAGTCTCGACCGCGATGGCAAGCGTCCATGGCGCGAGAGACGTGCGGCTGCGGACGCCGGCCGCCACGCCTCAACTGACCATCAGGCTCCGCGAGGATGATCTCGTCAGGTGGGGGCTGACCGCCGTCGATGTCCTCGACATCGTCCGGACCGCGTATCAAGGCGACGTCGTCGGACAGGCCTATGATGGGCACCGCGCCTTCAACATCATAACGTTGCTCGACACCGATAGCAGAAACAGTGTGGCGAAGATCGCCGATCTTCCTATTCGCACGCGGAGCGGAACCTATGTTTTATTGCGCCAGGTCGCCGATGTGAACCAAACGACCGGCCGCTATCAAGTGGATCATTTCAGTGCGCATCGGCTTCAGACCGTGACAGCCGACGTCAGCGGCGGCGACGTCGTCTCCTATGTGGCAAATGCGCAGAAGGCAGTGGCGAAGGTCAAATTGCCGGCGGGTGTCTACGTCGAATTCGCCGGTTCGGCTCAGGCGCAAGCGCAAGCGCGCCGGGATTTGATCGTTCATTCGCTCATGGCCTTCGCCGGAGTTCTTCTACTGCTGTCGATCATCACGAAAAACTGGCGCAATCTCGTTCTGATCCTCGTCAATATTCCATTCGCGCTCGTGGGCGGCGTCATCGCGATCTATTTCACCGGCGCCACGCTGACGATAGGGTCGATGGTCGGGTTTGTCGCCCTGTTTGGGATCTCCTTGCGCAATTCGATCATGATGATTTCGCACTACGAGCAGCTGGTCGTTGCCGAGGACATGCCATGGGATCTGAAAACGGCGATCAAGGGGGCGGGCGATCGTTTGACGCCAATCGTCATGACGTCTCTCGTCACCGCTCTCGGCTTGCTTCCGCTTGCGGCGGGCATGAGCGAGCCGGGCCGCGAAATTCAAGGCCCGATGGCAATGGTGATCCTTGGCGGCCTCTTCAGCTCGTCGATACTGAACCTGCTCATCCTGCCGACCTTGACATTGCGCTTCGGCCGTTTTGCTCACCAGGACAATGTATTGCTCCATCGCGCGCCGACACCGGCCAGCTCCGATTGACTTGCCGCAGCCGATGCTTGCGCGGCGTTTGTCACGGCGCGGCGCGCAGCGCCTCGGCCTCATGCCCGCCCAGACGATCTTGCCAGCGTGCGATAAAGGCATCGAATGAGGCCTGATCGACGAAGACGACGTCGGCATACCACTCGACCGTTTGAATATCGCCGTCCCAAACGCGATTTTCCTGATGCCAGAGGAAGGACGGCCAAGCCTTGTTGCGATAGGCGGGGCTTGCCGGATAATCCGGCGGATGCAGCGATGGGCGGCCCAGGAGTTCGCTCATCCATTGCATGATCTCGGGCAGAAACGTGCTGCCGAAAAATATGCCGTGGCGCTGAACGCGATGCACATCGCGCAACACATATTGCTGGATCCAAGCCAAAGACGGCGGCTGATCGACCTCGCGAAACTCCCGCAGCACCAGGAGCCGGAAACCGCGATCCAGGAGTTGCGCCGGAATGGCCCGGACATCACCGGGCGTCTCGTGTCTGTGCATGGTGATCCCCGAAAAAGGCTCAGCGCCGCTATAGGCGTTTAACGCTCTTCCTTCAACATTTGGCTCATGGCCGCGAGGCGTTCGGAGAGCGCCGCGTCGCTTCGAAACACAGGCGCGATCGCGCGCCGCCGCTCGATCAGCGCGCGCGACCGCGACGACAGCCGCGCTTCGGCTCCGGCCGCTTCCACGCCCTGCGAGAGAGCAACGGCGAGGATCGCTGCTATGTCGAAGGCATTGCCGAGCGTTTGCAGCACCATCCAGGCCGCGTTCGCGCCCATGCTGACGATGTCCTGATTGTCCTTATTGCTCGGGATCGTATGCAGGCTCATCGGATAGGCGAGCGATTGATTTTCTGCTGCGGTCGAAGTCGCGGTGAATTGCGCGCCTTGCAACCCCAATTCGACGCCGATGCGGCCGAGATTGAGGAAAGGCGGCAATTGCCCGTTGATGGCATCGTTCAAGAGAAGATTAAGTTGCCTCTCCATCAGAAGCGAGCATTTGACCACCGCGATCTTCAGCACGTCCAAGGCGAGAGCCACCGGCTCGCCATGAAAATTGCCGCCATGCAGCGCCGCGCCCGTTTGCGCGTCGAAAACCGGATTGTCGGATACGGAATTGAGCTCGTCGGCAATGGCGCGTTCGGCGAAGGCGAGCCCCTCATAGATCGGGCCCAGAATCTGCGGCGCGCAGCGAACAGAATAAGGCGCCTGCAATTGCGTTGGTGCGCGGCTGGACGCAAGGCCATCCGCGTCCGCCAGATGGTCGCGCATCCGCCGCGCGACATCGCTTTGCGCTTCGTGGCGTTTCGCATCATGCAGCGCTGCCGCATAGGGCTCCATGCTGGCGCCGAGGATTTCGATCAGAATGCAGCTCTGAGCGACCGCGCAGTCGAGAAGGCGGCGCGCATAAGCGCAGGCCTGCGCCCCCATGGCCGTCATGGCGGAGGTACCATTCACCAAAGCGAGCCCGTCGCGAAATTCGAGACGCAGCGGTTCGAGGCCGGCAAGCCTGTAGGCTTCCGGCGCGGAGCGCTTTTGGTCCTTGAACCAGCACTGGCCTTCGCCGATGACGAGGAGGCCAAGATGCGCGAGCTGCACGAGATCGCCGCTCGCGCCGACGCCGCCCTTGCGCGGAATGAAGGGCGCGAGGCCAGCATTGAACAGACGAGCCAGATGAATCGCGACTTCGCCGCGCACGGCGGAGCGATTGCCGACGAGCGATCGCAGGCGCCCGAGCATCACGCCCCTGGAAAGCTCCACCGAAAGCGGCTCTCCCATCCCCGCTGCATGGCTGCGAATGAGGTTATATTGCAGGTCGAGCGCCGCCTCGGGCGGCACGGCGACCGTGACCATCGGGCCAAGCCCCGTGGAAAAGCCGTAGACATCGGCGCGTGCCGCCTCGCGCTTCGCGGCCTCAAAAGCCGCGTCCATCCGGCCGAGCGTCGCCGTCTCGATTGCAATCGGCGCCGCGTGCACCATCGCGCGCAGAAAATCGGCAAGGCCGAGCTCTCTTTGATCCGACAGTTCGAGGGGATCCGAAGGACCGGCCGCCGTCATGGCGCCGTGCCTCCCGCCCGCCGAGAGGCCGGATCGAACGCATCAGGGATGGACATAAAGGAAGCTGCTCCGTGCCGGCTCGTCCCAGGTGGCGGGACGAGAAAGCGACATTATAGCAATAGCTTCGTATTCACGACGCCCTTAAGCGCGCTATTTGGGGAAGCGGTAAATTCGTCGCGCGGTTAGAAGAAGGAGCTCTCTAAAGGCTCGGGTCCGAGCCGCGCGACGCGGCGCGCTCTGTCCCAAATCTCGACCGGGCTTCCGTTCATCAGCGACCGCGCAAGCATAAGCGCATGAGCATCGCTCAAGGCTTCGAGAACGTCGGATTTTTTGATGTGTCCGTCGTCGGCGATATGAAACAGCCGGTAGGCTGGAGCTGTTGAAAGAGGGTCTTTGACCATATTCGACTCGGACTAGGATGATCTGCTCTGCAAGGTCGCGATGGAGCGATCTTTTCGGCTGAAAGCCAGCCGTCTATCGCCCCTCAAACGGGGTAGAATCACAAGAATCCATAAAAAAACCGCCGGTAGGCCGGCGGGAGCGGTTGCCAAGGGCCCGGCCCCAAGGGCGGACAGATCAAAAGATCAGACCTCTCGCCAGCCGGGTTTGCTCGGATCGATCAAATGATAATGAATCGGTCCGAAGCCGGTAATGGCGATGATCGCAGGCTCGGCCGCGCTTTTGATCACACCGTCATAATGCGGTGTCTTGGCGACGCGGCGCACAAAGGAGCCCGCTGGGACCGGCACTGTCGCCTCAGGCGCGAAATCCTCGCCGCTCGCCACATACCAGGTCCCCGAAACCACGATGCAAAGACGGTCCGTCTCGTAATAATGGGGGGCGCTCATAAAGCCCGGGTGCCACCGGATCAGCACGAAATATTGGCCCGGCTCGCCGACCGCGCCGGCCATATTGGCCTGTTCGGCCATGCCCGGCGGAAAATTATAGAGGGGCTGCCAGGGGATTTTGTCCCGCGGCGTGATGAGGGTCATCGCCGGATCGACGCCCGCCGCCTGCCCCGCTTCGATCCCGAAGGATGTGGCGGCGACGGCAAGCAGGGGCGCGATCAACAGGTCGCGGCGGTTTGGAATCATATCGCTCATGAATCTTCCCTCCGGTCTTTGTGGCCTCGGCCCTTCAACTATGGTCAGCGGCCCGTTTCGACAAACCATCCATTTTCGGTCTTCGGCGGTTTCTGATTGTCCCGGTCCCGCCGCAGCCAGTTGAGGACGCCCTGCCCTGCGGCAACGCCGGTCGCCATGCAGCCCTGCAGCAAATAGCCGCCGGTCGGCGCCTCCCAATCCAGCATTTCGCCGGCCGCGAAGACGCCTGGCCTGCGCCTCAACATCAGATGTTCGTCGAGCTCAGTGAGCGCGATGCCGCCCGCCGTTGAAATCGCACGCGTCAATCCGAACGGCGCCATCGCCCGCAACGGCAGCGATTTGAGGAGCGGCGCGAGAGGCTTGGCTTCGCCGCTGTGCAGCGCTTCCTGCACCAGACCGATGGCAGCCGGCGACAGGGCCGCGCGCTTGCGTAGAAAATTGGACAGGGAGGCACCGCCGCGCGCCACATCCAGCCGCCCGGCGAGTGTCTCGAGGCTCACATCCGGACAGAGATCGATGTGCAGCAGAGCGGAGCCATCGTGCGCGATCGAATCGCGCAACACTGCCGCCAACGCATAGACTGCGCCGCCTTCGATGCCCTTCGCGGTGATCATGACCTCGCCTTCGACTCTCGAATCTTCAAAAGAGAGGGCTACGCGCTTCAATGGCGCACCCGCATGGCGCGCGCGGAAGATATCCGACCATTCGACCACGAAGCCGCAATTCGCCGGCCGCAACGGCGTGATTTCGACATCGGACAAAAACCCCATCCAGCTCCCATCCGCTCCGAGCCGCGGCCAGGAAGCGCCACCCAAAGCAAGAACGACGGCATCGGCGGCATAGGTGGTCCCATCCGCAAAGCGCAGACGGGTCCCGTCCCAGCCCGTCCATTGCGCGCGGGTCACGAAGCGCACTCCCATACCTTCCAGCCTCTGGAGCCAGGCGCGCAGCAAAGGACTGGCTTTCATCGCTTTCGGGAAGACCCGTCCGCTGCTGCCGATGAAGGTTGCCTGTCCGAGCCCTTCACACCATTCGATCAAGGCGCTCGGCGGAAAAGCCTCCAGCAAAGCGTCCATCCAATGCGCCGCGCCGCCGTAGCGCGCAGGGAAATGCGCGACAGGCTCCGAATGGGTGAGGTTCAAACCGCCGCGCCCGGCCATCAACAGCTTGCGGCCGACGCTCGGCATCCGTTCGAACAGGGTCACGGCGACCCCGGCGCGCGCGATCGTCTCGGCGGCCATGAGCCCAGCGGGGCCTCCCCCGATAATGGCGGCGCTGCGATTTAAGGGGAAATGACTGTCCACGGCTCTTTATGGACGACCGGCGGCCGAGTGCCTAGTCGAGTATGGCTTGGACTGAAGCGCGGTTAACGGACCGCTGTCTTGGCCTAGACAATTGTTGTTTCACGTTTTCCCACCAAGCTTAAACTGACGGTGTGCTTCGGTTTCGCTGGCTGGTTTAGAACTTTAACGATGGCGAATGCGAATTTGTAACGAAACGGCGGGATATCCGCAGGAGCTATGTTCGGGCCTTCGGTGTCCTTTATGGGTCAAATCTTCACGCGTCTGATGGTTGAACACGATTGGCGGCTTGTCGTTCTCGCAAGCGTCGTCTGTTTCCTCGCGAGCGTCGTCGCCATCAGCCTGTTCCACCGGGCCGAAGCGTCCACGGGGCGCGGACGCTGGGTTTGGCTGAGCTTGGATGCGGCTGCGACGGGCTACGGCATCTGGGCAACGCATTACATCGCACTCCTCGCCTATCAGCATAGTCTGGGCGCGGGCTATAGTCTTGCACTGACCATCACCTCTCTGCTCCTCGCCATTCTGACAACCGCGGCGGGCCTTATTATAGCCTTGGGCAGTTTCGGCCGCTGGCACGGCGTCATCGGCGGCGCGGTCGTGGGCTTCGGCATCGCGGTGATGCATTTCACCGGACTGGCCGCGCTCGATCTGCCGGGCAGCGTGACCTGGTCGCTCGATCTGGTCGCCGCGGCGGTCGTGTCCGGCGCGGTGATAAGCGCTCTCGCGTTCTTTGTCGCTGCCAGGCGCAACGATTGGCCCAATACGGTCGCGGCAGTCAGTCTGCTGACGCTTGCTGTCATATCGACGCATTTCATTGCGATGGCCGCCATGCTCTTCGTGCCGGACCAGACGCCTATTTCAGGCGAAGAGCCCTTCTCGCCCGAAGCTATTTCCGCTCTCCTTGCCGGAATGGCGGCGCTCATTCTGGGAATGTGCCTCGTCGCGGCTTTGTCCGATCGCCAATCGAAGGAGAAGCTGCAGCAGCAGAAGGTCCTGCTCGACGCCACCCTGGCAAATCTGTCGCAAGGGGTCTGCATGTATGATGCGGACGGCCGCGTCGTCCTATTCAACGAACGCTATGCGGCGATGACGAAGTTCTCAAGTTCATCGTTGAACGGGCGCCACCTTATCGACCTGCTCAAGCAGCGGGGAGAGTCGGGAGATTTCGAAGAGGATCCCGAGATCTATTACACGCAATTGGTCGCGAAGCTCAAAGAAGGCAAATCCATTTCGAGGATTATCGAGGCCGCTGGCGAACATACGCTGCGCCTCGTCGATCACCCGATGCAGGGCGGCGGCTGGGTCACCACCATCGAAGACATCACGGATTGGGAGGAGGCTCAGGCGCAGATCGCCCATATGGCACGGCACGACGCCTTGACCAATCTGCCGAACCGCACATTGTTTCGCGAAGAACTGGAGCAGGCGCTCGTTCGCACAGCGCGCAATGAGCAAGTCGCCGTGCTCTGTATCGATCTCGACCACTTCAAAGACGTCAATGACTCCCTCGGTCACCCGGTCGGCGACGATCTTCTCAAAGAAGTCGCTGGCCGTCTGAGCGATTGCGTTCGTAAAAGCGACACGGTCGCGAGACTTGGAGGAGACGAATTTGCTATCGTGCAAACAGGCGGCGAATTGCAAGTGTCGCATGCCGCGGCTCTAGCAAGCCGCCTGGTCGAAGTCATGGCCGCCCCTTACGACATCCAAGGGCAGCAAATCGTCATCGGAGCGAGCGTCGGCGTTTCAGTCGCACCAAATGACGGGACCGATCCCGATCAATTGCTGAGAAACGCCGATATGGCGCTCTATTTGGCCAAGGCGGATGGAAGAGGCGCCTATCGCTTCTTCGAACCGGGCATGGATGCCCGCGCCCAAGCCCGACGCATAATGATGATCGACTTGCGCGCTGCCCTCGTGCGAGACGAATTCGAAGTCTATTATCAGCCGATCTACGATCTCGAAACCGATCGGATCATTTGCTTCGAAGCGCTCGTGCGATGGAACCATCCGCTTCGTGGAATGGTCATGCCGCAAAGCTTCATCGCGCTCGCGGAAGAGAGCGGCTTGATCATTCCGATCGGCGGCTGGGTGCTTCAAAAAGCCTGCCAGGATGCCGCCGGCTGGCCGAAGCATGTCAGCGTCGCGGTCAACCTGTCTCCGGCGCAGTTCAAGAGCCCCAATCTCGTATCCTCAATCATTGCGTCTGTTACCGCGGCGGGTCTGGAACCAAGACGGCTGGAGATCGAGATTACCGAATCCGTGCTTTTGCAGGATAGTGAAGCGACGCTGGTCGCCTTGCACCAGCTTCGCGAATTCGGCGTCCATATCTCGATGGACGACTTCGGCACCGGCTATTCTTCGCTGAGCTATCTGCGCAGCTTCCCTTTCGACAAGATCAAGATCGATCAGTCCTTCGTGCATGAGCTTGCGGCGCGGGGCGATTCTCTTGCCATTGTCCGCGCCGTCACCGGGCTTGGAAAAAGCTTGGGCATCGCGACGACGGCCGAGGGCGTCGAGACGAAAGAACAATTGGCGCTGCTGCGAACCGAGGGCTGCACCCAGGTGCAAGGCTTTCTTTTAAGCCAGCCGCAGCCGGCATCCGAAGTCGATAAAATGCTGTCTAACGGAAAGCTGCGCGACGTCGCGTGAGCGCGCTGCCAACATAGAAACCGACGCCTCAGCCCAGAACGCGCTCCAAACTTCCGGCAATCACCGTCGCGCCGATCAACAGCGAGAAAACACCTGCGCCGGCTTGCAGGCATCGGTTGGCGAAGGTCAAGGTGCCCGCCGTGAGCGTCAAAGGCACGGCCAGAAAAACCGACATGGTCCCCATGCCGATAATCGAGCCAAAGCCGAAGAGGAGCAGAAAGATCATGCCGGTCGCCGTGGTGCCGGCGGTCGTCGCCGCCAGAACAGCCATCGCGCCCGAGCCTGCAAGTCCGTGCATGACGCCGACCGCCAGAGGCCGCAGCAGGCTCCTGTGATCGTGATCATGCGGGCTTTGCCGATGCGGCAAAGCCTCCGTGCGATGACTGTGGGCATGGAAGTGCCGCCGATCTTCCTCCGCGTGATCATGCGCGTGAAAATGAATGCGATCGCGCAGCAACCGATAGAAGACATTGAGCCCAAGCGCGATCAGCATCGCGCCCGCGGCAAGCGTCAACGTGCCGGTGACTTTTGCGTCGAGCTGCATCTTGCCGAAGAGGAGCAGGCCGCCAACGAAAGTCAAAGTCAGCAAATGACCCAGACCCCAGACGACGCCATGGCCGGTCAGCCGCCTGACGCCGGTCTTATCCGCGATGAGGCTCGAAATCGCCGCGAGATGATCGGGCTCGAACGCATGCTGGAGGCCCAGAACGAAACCAAAGACAAGCGGCGAGACCATGAGATTGCTTTCCGAAACGTGCTGAAAAATCCAACCGCCTGCCCGCGCTTGCCCTATTGAGCCGCAGGAAGCGCGGCACGCACCCTTGCCTGCCGCAGCCATTCGTACCAGTCGCCCAGTCCCTCGCCGGTTCGCGCCGACAGCCGAATCGACCGAATGTCCGGATTGACCTCGCGTGCCATGGCCTCGCAGCGGTCGAGATCGAAATCGACATGCGGCGCCAAATCGATCTTGCTGATGATCATCAATTCCGCCGCCCTGAACATATGCGGATATTTGAGCGGCTTGTCGTCGCCTTCGGTGACGGACAGAACCACGACCTTGGCGCGCTCGCCGAGATCGAACAAGGCCGGACAGACGAGATTGCCGACATTCTCGATCATCAGCAGCGAGCCGAACGCGGGCCGCAAAAAATCGACCCCGCGGCGGATCATGTCGGCCTCAAGATGGCAACCAGTGCCCGTGTTCACTTGGACCGCCGGCGCGCCTGCCGCCTTGATGCGCTCGGCGTCGTTCAGCGTCTGCTGATCGCCTTCGATAACGTTGATTGGAATCTCAGATTTCAAATCGCGGATGGTGCGCTCGAGCAAAGTCGTCTTGCCCGCGCCCGGCGAGCTGACCAGATTGAGCGCCAGAATTTCGCGGCCCTCGAACCAGGCGCGGTTGCGTTCGGCGAGCCTGTCGTTCTTGTCGAGGATCGCGCGTTCGAGATCGACGGTTACCGCGTGAAGGCCGGCAACGGCTGCGAGCGCGGTAGGCGCTGCATGATCGTGGTGGTGGTCATGGTCGTGATCGTGGCTGTGCAGATGATCATGATCGTGATCATGCGGGTGATCGTGGTCGTGATGATGTCCGTCGCCATGATGATCATGGGAGGAATGCGCCGCCTGCCCCGAAGCCACTCTCTCCATATGATCTTGCTGGCCGGTCTGGAGATCAGTGACCGTGATCTTTGCATCGTCGTCGCATCCGCAGGTCGCGCACATCACACTGTCTCCAGTTCCATACTTTTAATGTTCAGCTCTTCGCCCGCGAGCCGCTCAAGCTTGCGCGAGCCGCAGGCGCAGCTCCCGAAAACCTCGGCAAGCATCACCTCGCCGCCACAATCGAGACAGCGGGCACGGCCGGGAATTTCGATGATATCGAGCGCCGCTCCATCGAGCACGCTACCCTGCGCCACGACATCGAAGCAGAAACGGATCGCATCCGGCATGACGGCCGCGAGCTTACCGATTTCGAGTGTCACGCGTTTGACTTTGCGGCCAGCCGCCTGTTCGGCGACGATGGCAACGATCGATTGCGTGATCCCCATCTCGTGCATCGCGCGCCTCAACAGATACGGGGCAATTGCTCGCCGACAAGCATGTCGACGATGCGCTTGCCGCCAAAATGGGTTTGCATCACGACGCGTCCGGCGGGACCTTGCAACACACGCCCGATAATCGCGCTATCGCGTCCGAGTGGATGCGCTGCCATAGCCGCGCATGCAATTTCCGCCAAATGTCCCGGCACCACTGCGACGATCTTGCCTTCATTGGCGAGATAGAGCGGATCGAGCCCCAGGATCTCGCAAAAGCCTTTGACCTCTTCCCGCAACGGCGTCTTGCCCTCCATAATCTCTATGCCGACGCCCGAGGCTTCGGCGATTTCATTGAGCACGGTCGCAAGGCCGCCGCGCGTCGCATCGCGCATGAATTTCACCTGCGGGCAGGCGGCGATCAGAGCATCGATCAGCCCATTCAGCGGCGCGCAATCGCTTTCGATCGCCGTCGTAAGGCGCAGATCCCCTCGCGCGGCAAGGATCGCCGCGCCATGATCGCCGAGAAGCCCATTGACCAGGATCGCATCGCCTGGCTCGGCACGATGCGCGCCAAAATCGAGGCCGTCGCGAATGATTCCGATCCCGGCCGTATTGATGAAGAGCTTGTCGCAAGCCCCCTTGGTGACGACTTTCGTATCGCCTGTAACTATGGCGACTCCGGCCGCCGCTGCCGTCTTTGCCATCGAAGCCGCGATCTTGCGCAGAAAGGCAACATCGACGCCTTCTTCGATGATGACGCTGCAGGAAAGATACAGCGGCTTGGCGCCGCCGACGGCGAGATCATTGACCGTGCCGCAGATGGCGAGCTTGCCGATGTCGCCGCCCGGAAACTCCAAAGGATCGACGACGAAGGAGTCCGAAGTGAACGCCAGCCGGTCGCCATGCAGGGCAAGATCGGCAAGCTTGAAACGCGCCTGATCTTCGAGCGGCGCCAGCGCCGGATTGTCGAAGGCCTGGACAAACACATCGTCGATCAGGTCGCGCATGGCCTTGCCGCCGCCGCCATGCGCAAGGCTCACCTTCGCGACATGAATGCCGTCGCGCATCTTGCGCTGCGGGCGCAGCGCCGAAAGCGGCTCTTGTTTCGTCATGCGGCATCAGCCGCGCGCCTGTCGCGCAGCCCCTCCAGGTCGCCATATTGATAATAGGCAGCGCAGGCGCCCTCCGACGACACCATCAAAGCGCCGAGCGGTGTCGCCGGCGTGCAGGCCGTGCCGAAGACTTTGCATTGCCACGGCTTGATAAGACCCTTCAGCACCTCGCCGCACTCGCACGCCTTCGGATCTTCGACCTGCAAGGCCGGCATGGCGAATTTGCGTTCGGCATCGAAATTCGCATAGGCCTCGCGCATGCGCACGCCGGAATGCTCGATCGAACCCAAGCCGCGCCATTCGAAAAATTCGCGCGTCTCGAAGACACGCGCGATCGCAGCGAGCGCAGCCTGATTGCCGTCGGGCGGCACGATGCGGCCATATTGGTTTTCGATCTCCGCGCGGCCTTCAGCGATCTGCTTCAAGACAAGCCAAACTGATTGCAGAACATCGAGCGGCTCGAAGCCCGCGACGACCAGCGGCTTTTTATAATGCGCCGCGATGAACTCATAGACCCGCGTGCCGATCACCATCGACACATGGCCGGGGCCGAGAAAGCCGTCGATGCGAAGCTCCGGCGATTGCAGGATCGCCTGCATCGTCGGAATGATCGTGATGTGATTACAGAAGAGCGAGAAATTCTTGACGCCCTCAGCTTCCGCCTGCAGCACGGTAAAGGCAGTCGAAGGCGCCGTCGTCTCGAAGCCCAGGCCGAAGAAAACGACTTCGCGATCCGGGTTGTCACGCGCGAGCGCCAGAGCGTCGAGCGGCGAATAGACCATGCGGATATCGGCGCCATCGGCTTTGGCCTGCAGCAGGCTCTTCTTCGAGCCCGGCACGCGCATGGCATCGCCAAAGGTCGTAAAGATCACGCCGGGCGTCTCGGCAATCGCGACGCAATCATCGACGCGCCCCATGGGCAAAACGCAGACCGGGCAGCCCGGTCCATGAACGAATTCGATTTCAGGCGGTAGCATGTTCGAAATGCCATAGCGGAAGATCGCATGCGTATGGCCGCCGCAGACTTCCATGATGTGCAAAGGCTTCTCGGACGAAATCTCCAGCTTTTGCGTCAGCTCTTTGATGGCCGTAATCAGACTCGCGGCTTTGTCTGGATCGCGGAATTCATCGACATATTGCATGACCGCCTCCTTGCTCCGTACCGCGCTAAAGTATCATCGCCATGAATTGGACCATAAGCATGCTCGAAGTATTCCTTAAACGCATGATCTTATCCAAAACTCCGGACCTTTTTGCGATCATGCCCTAAGCCCGGCCAGACGTTCGCATAGCCGCTATTTCCTGCTGGGCTTCGCCGAGTTCGATCAAAATCCGCAAGGTCTCGGCCGCTTGCGCTTCGTCGATCACGCTCATGGCAAAGCCGACATGGACCAGAACCCAGTCGCCGATACATTCATCGATCGCGCGGTCGCCGATGATACAGGCGATATTCACTTCGCGCTTGACGCCGCTGACATCAACTGTCGCGAGCTTGCGCTCCGCGTCCGAGATGGCAGTGATTTGTCCGGGTATGCCGAGACACATAAATTCACCCTTCCCGCGCTAAGAGCGCCGCCGCCACGGCTGCCTGGCCGAGCGAAAGACCGCCGTCGTTCGACGGCACTTTGGCTTGTAAGAACACGTCGAAATTCTCAGCTTCGAAGCGGCGCGTCAGTTCTTCAGCCAACCAGCGATTCTGCATGACGCCGCCCGAGAGCACAACGCGCCGCGTCACCCGCGTCTCACCATCGAGCGCAGCTTTGCAGGCCAATGTGACGATGGCCTTTGCGAGCCCTTTATGGAAGCGCGCAGCGATGAGGGAGGCCGGCGCGTTTTCGTAGAGATCGCCGAGCAGCGCCTGCCACATGGCCAAGGGCTCGATATAGGGAAGCCCAGTGTCTTTGAGCTTCGGAATCCCGAACGGATAGGCAAGGTCTTCGTCAACCGCCGCCAGATCTTCGGCGGTGACGAGCGCTTCGAGCCGCATCGCGGCTTCGCCTTCGTGAAAAATTTCATCGCGGCAGATGCCGGCCGCCGCCGCCACGGCGTCGAACAGGCGGCCGCAGGAACTCGCCGGCGGGCTATTGACCCCCTGCTTGATCATGGAAGCGACCGTATCGACCGGCTTTGACAGCAGGAAGTCGTGCAACGGCGTGCCGGAAAAATTCATGGCGAAGGCGGGCCAGCCCATTTCCGCCAGAATATGCGCGAGCGCGTTGCGCCAAGGCTCCTGCATCGCCTTGGCTCCCCCCGGCAGAGCCACAGGCTTGAACGTCCCGACGCGCCGATAGAAGGTGTAATCGGCAAGCATAAACTCGCCGCCCCATAAGGTGCCGTCATCGCCTAGGCCGAGCCCATCGAGCGCGATGCCGAGCACCAGGCCGTCGCCTTGTTCGATTCCGTTCTCGGCCATGCAGCTTGCAATATGGGCATGATGATGCTGGACGGCGATGACGGCCAAGTTTTCATCACGGGCGCGCTGACGGCCGAGCTGGGTCGAAAGATAATCTTGATGCAGATCGACGGCGATGGCCTTCGGGCGATGCGCATAAAGCGACTGGAAGAGATCGAGGCTTTTCTCAAAGTCGCTGAGGCGATGCGCATCTTCGAGATCGCCTACATGCTGCGAGAGGATCGCCTGCCCGTTCTTGACGAGACAGAAGGTGTTTTTCAATTCTCCGCCCAAGGCGAGCAAAGGTGGCGCGGCGGCGAGACTTGCGGGCAAAGCAATGGGCGACGGCGCGAAGCCGCGCGCACGACGGATGAGCCGAGGCACACCTGCCGCGACACGCAGAACGGAATCATCCAGCCGCGTGGCGATGCCGCGATCATGGGTCAGAAGAAAATCGGCGATAGGAGCGAGGTCCGTCCGCGAAGTCTCGTCGTCGATGATCTGCGGCTCGTCGGAGCGATTGCCGCTGGTCATCACGATCGGACAGTCGAGCCGCCGGAACATCAGATGATGCAAAGGCGTCGAGGGCAGCATGAAGCCAAGCGTCGCAAGGCCCGGCGCGACATCGTCTGGAAGGTGCAAAGGCCCGCGCGCATCGAGCAGCACGATCGGCGCGGCGGTGCTCGTCAAGGCCGCCTCCTCCACCGGACTCACTTCGGCATAATGGCGGATCACGTCGAGATCGCGCGCCATCAGCGCGAAAGCCTTCGTGTAGCGTTGCTTGCGCTGGCGCAGCCGCGTCACAGCCTCGGCATTGGTCGCGTCGCAGGCGAGCTGATAGCCGCCAAGTCCCTTGATCGCGACGATATGGCCCTTGAGCAGCATGCCCGCCGCGGCATCGACATCGTCGAGCATGCTGAAGGCCGAGAATTCGACCGCGCCGCCATTGAATTTTCCGAGACTGACGCGTGGCCCGCAGATGTGGCAAGCGATCGGCTGCGCATGAAAGCGCCGGTCGCTTGGGTCTTCATATTCGGCGCGGCAGGTTTCGCAGAGTTCAAAGCCCGCCATGGTCGTGCGGGCCCGGTCGTAAGGCGCCTCGCAGATGATCGAGAGGCGCGGCCCGCAATGCGTGCAATTGGTGAAAGGATAGCGGAACCGCCGCGCAAAAGGATCGCGGACCTCTGCAAGGCAGGCGGGGCATGTGGCGGCATCGGGGGCAACCTCGGTACGCATGGTGCCCGGCTCGCTCTCGGCGATGCGGAACCGGTCGTCACCAACGGGCACCTCTGCCTCGCTATATTCGACAGAATCGATCCGTGCGAGCGGCGGGCATTCGGCCCTGAGATCGGCAATGAGCCGCTCGGCAAGATCGGCCTCGGCAGCGATGCGGATCAAAACGCCTTCGGCATCGTTACGCACATCGCCAGCAAGCCCGAGCCGTGTCGCGACACGCCAGACTGTCGGGCGAAAGCCGACGCCCTGCACCAATCCGCGAATGCGGATCTCTGTGGCAGCGGGCGCTTCGATGCTCGCGGTCATGGTGCAAGCCTCGCGATGATGACGCGATTATTGCCGGAATCGGCAATGACCAGTCTGTCGCCACATGAGGTTAGCCCATAGGGCCAGCAGAAGCTATCGCGCTGGGGTGCCTGCCAGCGATTGTCGCCCTTTGCGTGAAAGTCCGGCTGTCCGGCAAGCCGATGCGCCGCGCCGCTTTTGGTGATCTCCGCTTGCGCAAAGCTGAGCAGCCGCGAATTAGCGGTATCGGCGACGGCGATCCCTTCCGGGACGGCCGCGCAGGCATATGGCATGTTGAGGCTCGCGGCATCGGGCCAATAGGTCGCGCGATTATGCTCGCAGGCTGACGGATCGGTCTGGCCGATGAGATGATGGCACGGCGCGCCATCGCTGTTTGGCAGAGCGTTCCAAACCATGATGCGATTATTGCCGGAATCCGAGACCAGGAGCATGTCGCCGCAGAGCGTCGCGCTATGTGGCCAGCGCATGCCATGCATGTCTATGCCCATGCCGCCGTTCTCGTCGCGGCAGGTCATTTCGGTCTGACCGAGAACGAGATCGGCAGGTGTCCCGTTTCGCCGCGGGATCTCGTTCCAGATCAGAACACGGCGATTGCCCGTGTCGCAAACGATGAGGCGCGAACCGGCCAGCGTCACGCCATAGCTCCAATTGAGCGTATCGGCCGCGGGCTCGCCGCCGCGATTGGCAGCGACCGATGTAAAATCGGCCTGGCCGAGGACGACATCGGCGGGCCGATTATCGGTCATCGGCAGGCCGTGCCAGATCAGGACGCGATGATTCCAGGGATCGGCGACGGCAAGTGTGGTCGCCGTTGCAGAGACGCCCGTCGGCACATTGAATGTGGCAGCCGAAGGCTCGCCCTTGGCATTGCGCCCTTCACGGTAAAAGTCCGCCTGCCCGATCAGCGCGTCGGCCGGCGCATAATCCTGGGCCGGCAATTTATGCCAGATCAGCAGACGATGATGGCCCGTATCGGCGATAAAGAGAGGTCCGTCCGGTGTGGCGAGCGCCGCGCCGCGCGGGCCAAAAAGCGTTGCCGCGGTGGGTGTGACGGGTTTTGTGAGATCGAAGCCGCAGACCTCGGAGCCCAGAATAAGTTCAGGCCCCGCCGGATCGAGGAGGGCCAAAGGCAGCGGCGCCGCCGAGGCCGGCGGATAACTCAATTCAACGGCTGGCCTGAGCGAAACGCGCATGATCTCTCAAACCTCGAGTCTGATTTCGACGCGATTGCCGTCGACGCGAACGGGAACGGACCGCAATTGCACTTCCGGCGCCGTCAGGCATTCACCGGTCATGAGGTCATATTTGAACCCGTGAAAAGGACAGCGGATAAAGCCGTCGCCGACGGGACCGCCCGACACCGGAAGTCCGAGATGCGCGCAGGCATCCTGAAAGCAGCTCACGATGCCGTCCTTGCGCGCAAAGAGAAGCGGGGTGCCTTCGACGGCCGCGGTCGCGATGCCTTCTTCCGGAATCGTATCGAGAAGGATCGCAAGCGTCCATATGCCGGTATCGACAAAGGGGCTCGTGAAATTTGCCTTGGTCACGCTGCTCGCGGCGCTTTTGACTTGCCGTACCTGTTTGATCTCGGGGCAATGCTCTTCGATCGCACGCTTGACGCCTGCGACGAAGGTCATGGTCGAAGCCGAGCAGCCGTCGCAATTGCCGAGGAAACGAACCTCTACGGTGTCGGGCGGCACGAAAGCGACAAGCTCGACATCGCCGCCATGCGCGGCGAGCATCGGCCGCACCGATGCCAAGGCGGTGTCGAGCCTTTCCTGCTGGCTCGGCTGAATGAGACCATGATAGCGCAATACGCCATAGACCAATGGATCGCTCGCGGCGCGGCGCAGCGCATCGAGCGCGCCCGGGGCCACTTTCACTTCGGCGATGAGTTTGCGCAGCGCCGCCTTATGCAAGGCGTCGATCGCCTGGCGATGGGCAAAAGCGACCGTGCGCTGCGACTCCTCCCAATTGGCGATCAAAGCCGCGAAGCGCTCGATATCGCCCGTCAGCGAATCGAAGCTTGGCTCATTCTCCGCCGATGGGTGCGCATGCGCGTTCATGGTCGCCTCCCTCGATCGCCGCCCGGTTGACCCGCGTCGGCACCTGAGCAGTCTCAGGCGAAATGGAAACCGGTTCGCCGCCGGAAAGTGCGATCAATCAAAACAGGCTTCGCTCAGCGGTACTTCAAATCCTTGAACAGCACCGGCTGCACGGCGCCGCCGATGAATCCTGCGATCACCGCGGCGATCAGCAGCCCGGTGAATTTGACGAGAACAAGAAAGATCACAATTGTCAGGCCGATACCGATCGCAAGCTGGCGCATGACCTCGTTCGGATTGCGGAAGAGCTTGCCTTGAAAGAACAGGGTGATGGAGGATTTCGCCATTTCAAACATTTGAATGTCCTCAAAACACGATGAGCGCGATGATGGTGCCGACAAAGACGCCGACGGCGCCGGCGAGCGGTCCATAGAATCCGCCCATCATCGCCGCGAGCTCATTACCAAGCGCCTTGCCGCCGATATAAACGCCTCCGGCAACGCCGCCGAGAATCGAAAACACAATCCCGAGCACCACAGCCAAAAGCCCGAGTAACAACGCTCCGCCCATCATTTCCCCCATCTCATGCTTTATTGAATGCCGACGGCGGATGCCACCGGCACACCAGCGTGATCCATTTGCCCAAGCTCCGCTTCGATCTCGACGATCATTTCGTTGACCACTTCGACCTTCTGCGTTTCGCCGAAGGCTGTGAAGACTTCCACGGCCTCGTGATATTGATTGAGTGCCTTGCCGAGGTTCGCGCGATTGCCAAGTTCCGGCCGCTCTACATCGTCTGGAAGATTGCGCAGGCAATTGGCGTAATTGGCGATCGTATTCGCATATTCGGCCGGCGTGGTCGCGCGGGTGCGGACCTTCAAAGCCTCGTCATAGGCGTCGAGCGCGCGCAGGCAATTTTCGACCGAATGGCTTGACGAGACATATTGCAGCGCATTGCCGAGATTATTCTGCAGCATCGCATATTCGCTCGGATGCTCGATGATGTTGACGACTTTCAAGCCCTCTTGAAAGGCCTGCACGGCCAGCGCCTCGCGCATTTTCGCACGTTCGTCCGAGAAAGGAATCGACAGAAAAGCCGTCGCCAGATTGTTTTGCAGGATCGCATATTCCTTCGGAAAGGCTTTGGCGTCGAAGGTGCGCAATGCCCGCTGATAGGCGGAAATCGCCGCGGTGATCGGCGCCGCATTGGCGCTGGCAAGATTTTGCAGGACGAGGCCGAGATTCATTTCGAGCTCGGCCATTTCCTCAGGGCTGCCGTCATGCTTGAGAATGTCGCGCGCGGCTTCGAGATTGCGCTGCGCCTCTTTCAGAAGACCGAGATCGTTCGAAGGCATCGCCTGCAGCGCCGTTGCAAGGCGCGCATGCAGTCTGCCGCGCAAAAGGAAGAGTTCTGCCGGGCAAAGCTCAAGCGCCTTTTCGTAAAGGAGAACGGCTTGCTGCAAATCCTCGGATGTTTTCGGCCGGGTCTGCAGACCCATGGCCATTTCCATCAACATCTCGATTTTTTCGCCGAGCGATGCATCTTCCGCATCGACGGCGGCCAATGCCGCTTTCACTTCGGACTCGGCGCGCGACGGCATTTCACTCACTCCCAGACGCCAATTTTTTTAGGCTCAATCGATGACGAATGAGCTGTCATTCAGACTTGAGGACAAAACTACGCTGGGCTCAAAATCAAGTCTATATTATTTTCGATGTGCAAACTTGATTTGCATTAATGCGAAAAAGATCGCGGACGACAAAGCCTGCGATCGCCGGGTTCGGCCATGCGTCGAGCTTGATGTCCTGCATGTCATCGATCCCGTTCAGGCGAAAGAAGTCGGCGGCATGGATGGCACGGTCGCCACGTGCATTCACCTGTTTGACGAGAAAGCCGCCCGCATCCGCCGAAGCGACCGGAAAGATCAGGAGATCGTCGGCCTCGCGCACCAGAGCGACGCTTAAGACGCGCGGCAGATGTGCATCGAAGGCCGCCGCGTCGATATAGAGATGATCGCGATGAAGGCGCAGCGGCATGGAGCCGGTCTCGCTCATCGCGCCGCGTCCATCTCGCAATGCTGCGCGATCAAAGCCGCGATGCGCTGCGTTACGGTGTCGGCGGCGCGAGCGACTTGCGGCGAAAGATCGAGACCGAAGCCAAGCGAAGCCGCCTCGATCAGAAAAACCGTCACGTCGGCGGGGAAGTCGTCGGCCCAGATTCTGCGGCCTGCGTAAAGCGCGTGATCCCAGCGGAAATCATGCAGCGTATAGCTTGGCGTCGGCCTGTTTTCGAGTTCCGAACCCGGCACTTCGAAAATGGCGCCCGGCTCCGAACCGCTCGAAGATGCGTCGATGACGACGAGCTTTCGCGCGCCGCGCGCCTGGAACAGAATGTCCATCCCGCTCGTGCCCGCATCGAATATTTTGACCGGCGCGCCGGGCGGTTTCGGCATGGCCAAGAGACGTTGCGCGACGATGACGCCGACGCCGTCATCGGATCGATTGAGATTGCCGCAGCCGATCACCGCCAGCATGACGAAGACTCGCCAAGATTCTGCCGGCCGGGGAAGGCAGGCCTTGAAAAGGGACTCGTCAGATGCGCCACAGCCGGCACCACCATTCGGCTTCGACAGGGACCGCCAGTTCCGGCAAATCGCACCATTTGCGGTGCACGAGATAATACATGCACTCCATGCAGCGATATTGTTCTTCGCCATAGGGATGATTCAGGAATCCGCCGATGACAAGCTTGTTCTTGAGGTCGTCCGGATCGAGTGCCCGCAGCTCCTTCAAGATCTCGCCGAACTCCTTTTCCGTTTCCGGAAAGGGCTCGGTTTTGGTTTCCAGGCCGCTCGCCAAAAGCGTGGAAATTTTGTTCAGGACGTCATCGGTTTCCGACATCGACATGGAATCCGTCCCCCAGAAACAATCGACGAAGCCGTGGCCCGTCGCGAAACAGCATTGACGATTCGGTAGCGGATCGCGATCCGCTTTAAGTCATATGTGAAATCGCTTGCCTCAGCGAGACCCAGGTTTGAAAGAAAGGTTCGTCACCCCAATTTGGGGATTATCGACCGCTAGAAAGAGTATCGAGATCCTTTTCCCTGTCGAGACGGAAAAAAGGATCTCGCTTAAACGTTAGATCATTTCACTTCCCCCGCCGACACGCGTATATCGGCGAGACTGGCAGCATGGAGAGCGAGGCCCTCGCTCTCCCGCTAAAAGCCCGTCATGCCGTGCGGAAGCGCGCAAGTTCCTCGCCGGTTTTCGCATCATGCGCATGCACGGTGCAAACCAGACACGAGTCGTAGGAGCGAGCCACATGCCCGACTTCGACGGGATCGTGCGGATCCTTGATCGGCGTGCCGATCAAAGCCTCTTCGATCGGCCCCCGCTCGCTGGTTCCGGCGCGCGGCCCGACATTCCAGGTGGTCGGTGCGATCATCTGGTAGTTTTTGATCTTGCCGCCCTGGACTTCGATCCAGTGACACAGTGCGCCGCGAATGGCTTCCGTCGCGCCCCAGCCGCGACCGTCCTTTTCGGTAGGCTTGATGTACCATTCGTCGTTCAGGCGCAATTCGCGCAGCACATGTTCGATCTCGCGATAGATCTTCGCGCCTTCGTGCATGCGGGCGAAATGGCGCAGAGCCACGCTGGCGCCGCCCATCTTCTTATACATGTCGAGCACCAAAGGATCGTGCCATTGGAAGCTTTCGCCATGCGTGCCGCCGGCGACGAGCTGGCGAGCGAGCGGACCCGCTTCGAGACGGCCATTGTCGACATGGGAGACCGCGGTCGCCCAAGAATATTTCCCGGCATGGTCGAGATCGTTCTTGGCGATCGGCTTCGTCGTGCGGTCGAAAGGATGCACTGGGCTGGTGCCTTCGTCATACCACGCATGCATCGTATCCTCACGCGTAAACCCTTGCTCCATGAGCTTATGCGTGTCGGTCGCGCCGTCATAGACGCCGCTCTTCATGATCATTGCCGCATTGCGGCCGTCGATCGTCGGCTTATTGTACTTGTCTTCATGCGGGAGATAACCCCAGGTCACATATTTGCCGTGGCCCTTGCCATATTTGTCGAGGCCGATGTCGAGGCTCATGCGCCAGAACAGGCCGAGATCGGAATTGGCATGTTCGGGACGTTCGTCGAGCCAGGCCAGGAAGTCGTCATAGCTCTTGATCTGCTCGTAGCGTTCGAGCGAGCAGCCGAGCCAGACCGGCTCCAGCCAGTTGCGGCGGAAATGTTCGAGGATCGACCATGCGCGGGTGACATCGGTCAAAGTCGGCGCGCACATGACGCCGCCCGGAACCATATAGCTCGAATGCGGCCATTGCCCGCCGAGCAGCGCGTAGATCTCGACCGGGCGGCCGGAGATGGTCACGCCGAGCTCGTAATTGGTGCCGGTGAAGGGCGCCCAGCGCTTCACCGCTTCTTCGTAATATTTGCTGCCGGAATAGGCCTTGTTCGTATAGTCGATCATGAACAGGCCGTAGTGATGGCGCGGCAGGCTCTGGATCGATTCGGTCAATTGCCCGAGGTTGCGGGCGAGGATCGCGTTGCGCGGCACTGTCGTGCCCCACGCCGTGTCGAGCGCCCAGGCGGCGCAGGTCAGATGCGAGGCGCCGCAGATGCCGCAAGCGCGGGGCGTGACGACGAGACCCGCTTGCGGGTCCTTGTCACGCAGAATGATCTCGAAGCCGCGAAACAATTCGGCTTGAGTCCAGGCATTGACGACGACTCCATTCTGGATGTCGACGCGGACGTCGAGGTCGCCTTCGACGCGGCCGACCGGTGAAATATCGAGCGTCTGAACGGCTGCTTCAGCCATGATGCTTACTCCTTGGAAATAGGAAGGCGGCGCTAAAGCATTTTCAGGCGAAGTGGATTCCGGTTCGCCGTCCGAAAATGCGACTGTTGAAATTCGGAGCGAGACGCGAAAGCGGCTCGCTCCAAGCCGAAACGGATCGGATCAGACCACGAAAATATCTTGCTCGGCCCAAGCGGGCGCGGCGGCCTTTGCAGCGCCGGTCAGCTTGATGTAGCCGGCCTTGTCGACGCCCGTCGGCATGTCCTTCGGAACGCCCATGACCGTCTGCGTCTTGAACACCGTGCCGGGATCGAGATCGTAGAAGGGGAATTCCGGCTCGGTGCAGCCCATGCAGGGCATGCCGGAGCGGGTCTTGGACGACTGCCTGTTCCACAGCACGCGGTTGCAAGGGCTGTGGGTCATCGGTCCGCGGCAGCCGAGATCGTAGAAAAGACAGCCCTTGCGCTGGCCGAACTCGGTCGCCGAAACCTTATAGGCGAAGTGCATGTTGCGGGTGCAGCCCGTCTGCGTGAAGCTCGAGAAGAAGGTTTTCGGCCGATGGAATTCGTCGAGCGTCAGATCGCCCGCGCGGCCCGAGGCAACCGCCACGAGGATCTGCGTCACCCAATCGGGATGCGCCGGACAGCCCGGAATATTGATGACGGGCAGACCTGCTTTCGAGGTGAAGCCCGTGCCGAGCGAGCCGCCGGGTGCGCGCTTCAAGAATTGCATGCCGACGGATTCGCTCGGGTTCGGCGCCATGGCCGGGATGCCGCCCCAGGTCGCGCAATCGCCGATCGCGACGACGAATTGCGCTGCGTCAGACAATTCCTTGACCCAATCCTTCATGGGCCGTCCGCAGAAGCGGTTCCAATTGCCGGTGCCGTCCGGTGCGTTCACCACTGTGCCTTCGAAGACGAAGATGTCGAGCTGGATCTTGCCGCTGATGCAGTCCTGCAAGAGCTGCTTGACGTTATCGCCGAGTTCGAGGCCAAGAGAAGGATGCCATAGAACATTGATGCCGAAATCCGTCACCAAGTCGCAAGCGCTCGGTTCCTCGGCATTCAAAAAGGACATGGTATTGCCGGAGCAGGCACCGCCTTGCAGCCACAAGAGATTGGCCATTCGCTTCTCCCATCAAGCCTCGTCGGAACGCGAGGTTTCATCAAGGAGAGCGCAAAGGCTATGCCATGCAGGCGAATGGAATGAAAATCATTCTAAATCAAAGACAAGATGAAGAAGATTCGGGCTGTTGCAGTGCGGAATGAAAAGCAACTTACTATGCAGCTGCAAACTTAGTTCACAAGGCAAGCGTGAGGTCTTTTGAACCAAGCGCCGACGGTAGCCACGAAGCGCCAAAGTTTTCCCTTATTGGGAACCAGATTGTTTGCTGGGTCGGTCATCACTGCACACGACCTAACTAGACCGCCGTCAGGCCCCCGTCGACTGGCAGGTCGATGCCTGCGACGTAGCTGCTCTGATCGGAGGCGAGGAATAGAGCTGCGGAGGCGATCTCCTCGGGGCGCGCCAAGCGTGCCAGAGGCGTCATCGCAGTGATCTGGTTTCTGGCTTCGGCGGCGCCCTCTTTGGACGGGAACTGCTCGTCGAACATTGGCGTGTCGACCGCGCCAGGGCTCAGCACGTTGGTCCTGATCTTCCGATCCTTGAGTTCGCTGGTCCACGTGCGGGCTAATGACCTCAGTGCTGCCTTGGTGGCGCTGTAGGTGCTGCGGCCCGGAAAGCCTTTATTCTTCCCGGCGGACGCCACGAGGATGATGGAGGCCCCATTATTCAAGTGGGGCAGCGCCTTTTGAACGGTGAAATAAGTGCCGCGAGCGTTGGTGTTGAAGGTCTTGTCGAAATGCTCGGGCGTCGCGGCGGGGGTCATCGTCTTTTCGACGAAGGCCGCGCTCGCAAAAATCACATCGATCTTGCCCTTCTTCGCGACGATCTCGTAGAGACGGTCGAGGTCATCGAGCTTGGAGATGTCGGTCTTTACGGCGGTGATGTTCGTGCCGATCTCTGCGACGGCCTTGTCGAGTTCGGCCTGCCGGCGACCGGCGATGAACACATAGGCGCCCTCTTCAACGAACCTCTTGGCGGTCGCGAGGCCAATGCCGCTGCTGCCTCCCGTGACGACGGCGATCTTGTTTTTCAATAAAGACATTTTGTTTCCTGCAATCATAACGTCAGAGTTGCGACCAACCGCCATCGACCGGAAGTTCGAGGCCGTTCGTGTAGGTCGCATCGAATGCGAGGAAGAGGACGGCCTTGGCGACTTCCTCCGACGTTCCGAAGCGCTTCATCGGATTGGCTTCGCGCATCTGCCCGGTGAGATAGTCGGCCGTTGGTTTATCGGGAAAGGCCTTGCCGATGATCGGCGTCTCGATGGGGCCGGGCGACACCGCGTTGACGCGAATCCCCCGAGGAAGCAGCTCAGCGGCGAAGGTCCGAGCGAAGGATCGCAGCGCGGCCTTGGCCCCTCCATAGGCGGCGATCATGGGCATCCCCTTGATGTTGGCGGTCGAGGTCGTGAGGACGACGGCGCCACCCTGGTTGATCAGCGGCGCGAGCTTCTGCACCGCGAAAAACGGCCCCTTGGCGTTCAGGTTGAACATCTCGTCGAAGCTCGCCTCGGTCGTGTCTGCGAGTGGGGCGAAGAGGCTAAACCCGGCGTTGACGAAGAGCAGATCGATAGTCTCGAACTCGGCCTTCGCCCGCACGGCGAGGGCGTCAAGGTCCGTCAACGAGCGCGCGTCGCTCGCAACCGCGACGCCGCCCTTCCCAAGCTCCTTCTGCGTCGAATCCAGGCCGGCCTGCGACCGCCCCGTCACGAGAACACGCGCGCCACCCTCGACGAGCATCTTCGCCGTCGCGAGCCCTATGCCGCTCGTGCCGCCGATGATCACCGCCCGCTTCGCTTCGTACCGTTCCATGCGTACTCTCCTTGCGACGCCAGGGGGCGCCTAGCTTATTTTGAACTATTTAGTATGATAATTAGCCACGATGGCTGCGGTCAAGATATTTTTGAACTATTTATTTCAAAACATAGTAAGACCGGTGGACGAGCGCGCAGCGCCGCAATCGCATGCATTCGGGTCACCGCGACCAATTCGCAGCGACCGGCGCTCCTTCAGGACACCGCGCTTAAGGATGCCGGGTTAGACAAGTCGATGCCGGAGACCTTGACGACGGCATGCCACGCGGCTTCCTGGCTGACGTGATCGTGGAGGTGTGGGTGGCGCTGCGCCTCAATTGGGCCCGAAAACTTCCCTTGAGCCGAGGCGAAGAATTGCCCCGAGACGTCGGTTCCGAACTCCGACGCCTGGAGGTACCGACGGGCTGCGGTCTCCGGCGTCTGATTCATGCCGGGAATGAGGTTCACGATTGGGATAAACAGATACTTCAACAACGGGCCAGCGTTTCGCACCACCTTGGTGTCGGTCGCCCCACCGGGCGAGACAGCGTACACGGCCATGCCGGAGGGTAGCCGGCGCGCCAGCGCCGCGACCCACCAAGCGATAATGAGCTTCGCGTCGGCATAGGCATTGTTGGGCACGTACTTCACGTTTGGCCCGTTGCGAATCAGGGCTTCAACAGCGGCGGTTCGGTTACCCTGGTAACTCTTGGCCGCGAAGGCAGGCACGTCGGTGTAGCTGAACATGGGGACGCCCCCTCGGGCTGGCTCCGCACCGGAGATAACAATCCGCGCGTTGGGGCTCAGCAGGTTGACGCGAAGCAAGCCGACAGTCAGTTGATGATGGCCGATCAGCGGGGCCTGAGAAGCCTCGACGCCCACCGCAGTGATCACGCGCGCCTTGGTAGGGACCAGCCCGGCATTGAGCAGTAGGAAGTCGATCGGCCGACCGCGCTTGACGATCTCGGCGAGAGCGGAATCGACGCTGGTCGGCGTGTTCAGATCAAGCTCCAGCGGCGTGAAGACCTGTTTTCTGGTCTCCGCCGCGAGCTGGGCGGCCGCTTCCTTGGCCCCGGCCAGGCTGCGTCCGGTGATGATGATCTCGCCCCAGCCCTCTTCGGCAAGAGAGCGGGCTGCGGCATATCCGAGCCCGGAGGTGGCGCCAGTGACGAGTGCGATCGAATGTTCCATGGGCGGCTCCGTGATGAAGGTTGAGGTCGAAGGAGTCCTGCGAGGCTGGGGCCGCCTTGTTCTTGTTATTTTTGAACTGTTCGATTATATATCTGTGTAAATGTCGCGGTCAATGAGTTTCAAACTAAATGTTTCAAAATTCAGAGAGGTCCCGTGGACGCCCACGTAGCTTCGACGAGAGGGACGCGCTGGAAAAGGCGACCAGGGTGTTCCGGTCGAAAGGCTACGATGGCGTGACGATCGACGATCTCGTCGCAGGCATGGGTGTGGGACGGCCAAGCCTATATTCCGTCTTCGGGGACAAGCGGACGATATTCTTGCGCGCCCTTAGGGCATACGCAGAGGCAAAGGGCGCTCGCGCTGCGAAGGCGCTCTTCTCGCCGCCGACTCTTCGCGACGCGCTCGCCGGCTTCCTGAGGAACGCCGTAGAAACTGCGACCGAGGAAGGATCAGCCCCGGGGTGTCTTCTCGTGTGCGTCGCGCCCCTCGTCGATGATACTGAGGTCCGGCAGTTCCTGCAGGACGCCGTGGCTGCCGGCCTGGCGCTGGTGGAACGCCGTTTCTGCGACGGGATCGACGCGGGAGAAGTCCCGCCTGACTTTCCAGTAGCCACGCGCGCGAGCCAGGTCCTCGACCTTGGCCGCGGCCTGACCATGCGTGCGCAGATGGGCACGCCGCGCAAGACGCTTCTCAGAGACGCAGAGGAAGCGGCCGACTTGGTGCTCCTGTCGCGAAGTGGAAATGCGGTGCAGGATCGTTGAAGCTGCATGGCGTGATGGTTGGAGCAAGCGACTTGCGCTGGCGCCGCCCACTCGGCCCCTAGGCTAGGACACGCCTGCGCCCCGTGTTGCGAATATCAAGAATTTTGCAGCCACGATTCCAAGCTAAAAATATCAAGGGTTTGCGGGATGGATAAATCTGGTGCGAATGTCCGCTATCCGCCCCTTCTTTCCACTCGCCGCGTGAGATCCAATCTCCAAGCTCTGTCTTGAGATTTCTCCGCGCGCGCCGAACCGTCTTCAACCATGCCGATTACCGCATTGCGGGCATTCGACTTCGAACGCATAGCCAAACCACATGCCGTTACAAGGGCTGCACCAATGGCCGGTCATCTGGCTTTCGCGCATATTGAGGTGCCGCGCCATGGCGCCGATGCCGAGATCCTTGTAGCCGCCGACGCTGGCCGGTGGCGCCGTGCGCGACTGCGGAAAGCGGACCACCTCGGCGGGCGAGCGCGCGTCATCGTCTTCAGACATGTCTCGTTCCTTGCACGCGCCCGAGCTTCGCTCGCAGGCGCAGGTTTCGCAAGGAAATCATATGGGTGCGAATCCGTTCCAGGAAAGCCCGTTCCAGGGAAGCCTGCGGCCGCCTCCCTGCAATTAGCCGCGCCGCGCGGTCCCGCTTCAGCTCAGGCCGGGTTTGCCTTCCGCCAGTGCGTAGCGGCGGATCTTATTGGCGAGGCCAACGCGGGAAAGACCGAGCTCCCTCGCGGCCTTGCTCTGGTTCCAGCGGTTCTTTTCAAGGACACGATGGACAAGCTGCCCTTCGAGCGACTCGACCATTTCCTTCAAGGTCTTGCCTTCGGCCTTGAAGCCGAGGCCATCGCTCGGCGCTGAGACGCGCAATTTCGCCAGCGCGGGCGACAAATGCCGGCGCGTCAGATATTCGCCATCCTTGGCCAGCGCCACCATGCGCCGCACCTCGTTTTCAAGTTCGCGCACATTGCCCGGAAAATGATAGGCCCGCAAAACATTGAGCACGTCATTGGTGACGCCGATCACGCGATTGCTGAGCAGGCCGCCGTGCTTGCGGACGAAGAATTCGGTCAGGACGGGAATGTCGTCCGGC
This sequence comes from Methyloferula stellata AR4, assembly GCF_000385335.1. Taxonomy (NCBI): domain Bacteria; kingdom Pseudomonadati; phylum Pseudomonadota; class Alphaproteobacteria; order Hyphomicrobiales; family Beijerinckiaceae; genus Methyloferula; species Methyloferula stellata. The sequence goes on from NZ_ARWA01000001.1 coordinate 3,708,116, forward strand.
CGCGCGCGCAAGGGCGGCACTTCCAGTTCGAAGCCTTTCAGGCGGAAATAAAGATCTTCCCGAAACTGCCCGGCCTTGACCAATTGCTTCAACGGCTTGTTGGAGGCGGCGATGATCCGCACATTGGCGTGCATTGTGACGTCCGAGCCAAGCGGCTTCACCTCGCCCTCCTGCAAAAACCGCAGGAGGCTCACTTGAAACGATGGCGACACCTCGGAGATCTCATCGAGAAAGACGGTGCCGCCATCGGCGGCGCGAAACAGCCCCAAACGATCGCTGACCGCGCCCGTAAAGGAGCCGCGCTTATGGCCGAAGAGCTCCGAATGCAGGAGTTCGTCGCGCATGCCGCCGCAATTTTGGATCATCAAAGGGCTCGACGTCCGGCGCGAATGGAAATGCAGAGCGCGGGCGAGCAATTCCTTGCCGGTGCCGGTCTCGCCTTCGATCAAGACCGGCAGATCGGTGCGCGCCACCTCGCGGGCAAGGCCGCAGACTTCGGCCATGACTTCGCTCGCATAGACGAGCCGCTCGAAATGGCGGGCATCGCCTTTCGAGGGGACGTCCGTCCTGATATGGGCGAATTGCGCGTCTTCGCCGATCTTGAGTTCACGCACGAGATGACGGTGCCGCCGCGCCAGCTCGCGCGTCTCCAAAGCACGTTTGACGACGAGACAGGTCTGCTCGGCCTGCAAGGGCTTGGTGAGATATTGATAGGCTGCCGTGCGCGCCAGCGCTTCGTTCAGCCTGGCATCGGCTTCATCGCCGATGAGGAGGACACGCACGAGGTCCGGGTGGGTGAAACGCAGCCGCGCCAGAAAGGCGACGACGTCGCAATCGCGGTTTTCGACATCGGCAAGAACGAGATCGACATGCGCATCATTGAGCACATCGGTCGCCTCGGCATCATGCGACGCCATGATGACGCGATAATCGCAGTCCTGAGTCAAAGCGTTGGCTGCGGCTTTGACCTCCGGACATGGATCACCGACAAACAGAATGCTCGACTCGAGACTCATGTCCGCCGTCACCTCCCGATCGATTTCGTCCGGGTTTGTCCCGGCTTCGCTAAGTTAGTTTGCACTAAATACGCGTGCTTAACAATTAGATTGGTTTGTGGCAGGTTTTTGAGGCTCCACTATGGATCTTGCCGGATCGAAGGCAGAGAAAATGCGAGAGAAAAACGCGTGACGCGGCGCCTGTCTTCGACGTGGCTTCTCTCGGGAGCCATTGGTTTTAGCCTCATCGCCGTCTGGGCAAGCCCAGCCTTGGCCCATGCCGGAACCGGCGCCGCCGGCGGCCTTGCGGCGGGCTTTCTCCATCCTTTGACAGGTCCAGATCACATCGTCGCGATGGTCGCCGTCGGACTTTGGGGCGCCTTTCTCGGCGCACCCGCGATCTGGGCTTTGCCGGTCCTGTTTCCCATGGTCATGGCTTTCGGCGGCGCCTGGGGCATGCTCGGCCTGCCGCTGCCTTTCGTCGAGACAGGCGTCGCTGTGTCGGGACTTGTTTTGGGGCTGATGGTGCTCCTTGGCGTCGAAGCGCCTTTATGGATCGCAGCGCTGCTCGTCGGCTCGTTCGCGATCTTCCACGGTTATGCGCATGGGGTCGAATTGCCGGAGGCCGCGGAGCCCTTGGCCTATTCGCTCGGCTTCGTAGTCGCGACCGGCCTGCTGCATCTCATCGGCATCGGCTTCGGCTCCCTGACCAAATGGAAAGCCGGCCGCATCGCGGTTCGCACCGGCGGCGGGCTCATCGCCATAACCGGGCTCGCTTATCTCGCCGGCATCCTGTAGGCCGTGACGGGATGAGACGGATCGAGACGATCGGCCTTGCCGCGGCGGGCAGCCTTTTCGCGGCCTCGAGCGCGAGCGCGCATTTCCAGGGCTTGGGCCTCAGCGATTTCAACGCGGGCGTCATTCACCCGCTGCTGACCCTGCAGCATGCGCTTGCTTTGATCGCCTTCGGTCTCATGTGCGGGCAGCATGGCGCGTCCTTGCTACGCTATGGCCTGCCCGCGCTGACGCTGGGGCTCGGGCTTGGATTTGCGGGGGCTTATCTCGGCGAAACGCTTCCGGCCGCGCCGACGATCCTGACGGTGCTGGGTCTCGCCGCCGGTCTCGCGGTCGCCGCGAATTATCGCCTGCCCGCTTGGGCCGCGATGGGGCTCGGCGGTATGATCGGCCTCATGATCGGTTTGGAGTCCAAACCCGAGACCGCCACTCTTCTTGCTCAATTGGCAGGTATCAGCGGAACCACGATCGCCGTGCTTTTGCTTTTTCTCAATCTGGCCGGCCTCGCGGCATTCGTTACCGCACAATGGCTGCAAATCGGTGTACGGATATTGGGCTCCTGGACCAGCGCTGCGGCCTTCTTGAACATTATGCTCTTGTTCCGAAAATAAGCTCCGCTATTTCAGATCGCGGCTGGCGTCTCGCAACGTCGCTGGCGCAGGCGCGCCGCGCAATCGCCGCTTCCCGGAAAGGATAAGATATTGGCTGGTGATATAAGCCCGCTTGCAGGCAAGGTGCTCGACCCCTCGATGCTGGTCAATGTGCCGCGATTGATCACGGCCTATTTCACCGGCAGGCCGGATGTTACGGTGCCGTCGCAACGCGTCGCCTTCGGCACGTCTGGCCATCGCGGATCAGCCTTCAACAACGCTTTCAACGAAGCGCATATTCTGGCGATCAGCCAGGCCATCTGCCTTCATCGCAAACGAAGCGGCATCACCGGCCCTTTGTTTCTCGGCATCGATACGCATGCGCTCTCCGAACCCGCCTTTGCAAGCGCGCTTGAGGTTTTCGCCGCCAATGAGGTCGATGTGATGATCGATGCGCATGGCGGCTATACGTCGACGCCGGTCATTTCACACGCGATCCTGACCTATAATAAAAATCGTAAGAACGGTTTCGCCGATGGCGTCGTCATCACGCCTTCGCATAATCCGCCCGAGGACGGAGGCTTCAAATATAATCCGCCGAACGGCGGACCGGCCGATACGGACGTCACGACTTGGATCGAGCGCACGGCCAACGCATTTTTGGAAAAAAATCTCGACGGCGTGTTGCGCATTCCCTATGAGCGCGCGCGCAAATCGCCTCATGTTCACGCCCATGACTATGTCGATACTTATGTCGCCGACCTTGCGAACGCTGTCGATATGGAGGCGATCCGCGCATCGGGCGTGAAGATCGGCATCGATCCGCTCGGCGGTGCGAGCACGCATTTCTGGCTGCCGATCATCGAGCGCTATCGTCTCAACGCGACGCTCGTCAGCGACGCGATCGATCCGACCTTCCGTTTCATGACGGCCGATTGGGACGGAAAAATCCGGATGGATTGTTCGTCGCCCTATGCGATGGCACGGCTGATCGCCATGCGCGACACATTCGATGTCGCCTTCGCCAACGACACCGACGCCGACCGGCACGGCATCGTGACGAGGTCGAACGGGTTGATGAATCCCAATCACTACCTTGCCGCCGCGATCTCCTATCTCTTCGCCAACCGGCCCGATTGGAACGCCAATTGCGCCGTCGGCAAGACCATCGTGAGCAGCGCCATCATCGACCGCGTCGCCGCGAAGCTCGGTCGCAAGCTTGTCGAAGTGCCCGTCGGGTTCAAATGGTTTGTCGATGGCCTCATCGGGAGTTCGCTCGGTTTTGCCGGCGAAGAGAGCGCCGGCGCAACATTTCTGCGGCGCGACGGATCGGTCTGGACGACCGATAAGGATGGATTGATCCTTGGCCTGCTGTCGGCCGAAATCACGGCGAAGACCGGGCGCGATCCGAGCCAGATCTACGACACGCTCACACAGGAACTGGGCGCGCCTTTCTACGAGCGGATCGACGCGCCCGCGACCTCCGAACAGAAGAAGGTCTTCAAGACGCTTTCGCCCGAACAGATGGGCATGACGACACTTGCGGGAGAACCGATCCGCGCGAAGCTTGCCAGCGCACCTGGCAATGGCCAGCCGTTCGGTGGCATTAAAGTGATCGCGGAAAATGGATGGTTTGCCGCGCGGCCGTCCGGCACTGAGGATGTTTATAAGATTTATGCGGAAAGTTTTCGCAGCGAAGAGCATTTACGCGAGATCCAGCACGACGCGCGAAATGCGATAGCAGCCCTCTTCGAATCTGCGAAACAGGCGTGACACGCAAGACGATGCCGGCCATCTGACGATGACCGGCATCTTCATTGAAATAGAGCGTCCGGCTTATGGGTGCGGATGACCGCCGGGGTGACCACCGCCCGGATGACCACCGCCACCCGGATGACCACCGCCACCCGGATGACCGCCGCCGCCCGGATGTCCATGATAACCGCCATGGTAGCCGCCGCCATGATAGCCACCGCCATGACCGGGACCGCCGCCCCAACCATGCCAGCCATAGCCGCCGCCCCAGCCGTAACCGGTCCGATAGGCATAGCCGCACCAGTACCAGCCAGGACCCTGCCAGCCGTCCGGATACCAGCAATATTGCCGGCCGCCGAAGACATTGGCGCCGGCAACCGCTCCGGCGACCCCGACCGCCGCGGCTGCGCCAAGAACGTCGAGAGGCGTGGGTTGGGCCTGAGCCGGCGAACCGATCGCGAGCATGCCGGCGATCACGGCACTTGTTGTCATAAGGGATAATATGGATTGAGACATTTCGATGTTTCCATAAAGCAACATGCAACTTTGTGATGGAACCTGTGCTCTGGTCAAGCCTACGATTTGAAAGTCGCCAAGAGGCGCCTAGGTAGACCACATGGCGCATTGAAATAAGGGCAGGTCGGATGACCAGGCAAAAGCTGATCGACACGGCGCGGGCACTTCTCGCCAATTACAAAGGTCTGCTCGCGATGGATGAGAGCACCGAGACCTGCAACAAGCGCTTCGCCAAAGCGGGGATTCCGCAAACCGAAGAGGCCCGCCGCGCCTATCGTGAGTTGATTGTCACGACGCCCGGTCTCGCCGACAGTATCAATGGCGCGATCCTCTATGACGAGACGATCCATCAGAAGACCAAGGACGGCACGCCCTTTGTGAAGGTCCTCACTGACGCAGGCATCATTCCCGGCATCAAGGTCGATATGGGCGCAAAGGATCTCGCGCTTTTTCCGGGCGAGAAAGTCACGGAAGGCCTTGATGGATTGCGCACCCGCCTCAAGGCCTATGTCGAAATGGGCGCCCGTTTCGCCAAATGGCGCGCGGTTATCACCATAGGCGACGGCATCCCTACCCTTGGATGTATCGAGGCTAATGCGCATGCCTTGGCCCGCTACGCCGCCTTGTGCCAGGAAGCCGATGTGGTTCCAATCATCGAACCGGAAGTGCTGATGGACGGCACGCATTCGCTTGAAGCCTGCCGCGCGGCGACGGAGGAGGTTCTGCACCATGTTTTCGAAGCGCTTCACGCGCAACGGGTGATGCTCGAGGGAATGATCCTGAAGCCCAATATGGTGCTTCCGGGTCTCGCCTCTCCCAAGCAGGAGAGCGTCGACGAAGTCGCCGACGCGACGGTGGAAACTTTTCTCCGCACTGTCCCTGCCGCCGTTCCCGGGATCGCGTTTCTGTCAGGTGGCCAATCCGGTGAATTGGCCTCGGCGCGTTTGAACGCCATGAATGTCAGATTCAAATCGCGGCTGCCTTGGGTGCTGACCTTTTCCTATTCGCGCGCGATCCAGCAGCCGGCTCTGGACATCTGGCGCGGCGAAGAGGCAAATGTCGCGGCGGCGCAGCAAGCGCTTTATCATCGAGCCGCGCTCAATCGGGCGGCGCGTTGCGGCGACTATAATGCAGCGATGGAAAAGCCATGAGCCTGCCTTTACGGCTTTATCTCATCCGGCATGGCGAAACCCTATGGTCGCTGTCGGGCCAGCACACCGGCCGCACCGAGATTCCTTTGACCGCGCATGGCGAGGAAATGGCGCGCGGCCTCGGACAACGCCTGCAAGGGATCGCGTTCACGCATGTGTTGAGCAGCCCGCGGCTGCGCGCGCGCAAGACCTGCGAATTGGCCGGGCTTGGACAGCCGGACGGCGAGCCGGATCTCGCCGAATGGGACTATGGCGATTATGAAGGAAAGCGCTCCATGGACATCCGCAAGGAGCGGCCGGGCTGGACGATCTTTCGCGACGGCGCCCCCAATGGCGAAACGCCTCAGCAAGTGTCCGACCGCGCCGATCGGCTCATCGCGCGGCTCATCGCGTTGGACGGAAATGTCGCGCTTTTCTCGCATGGGCATTTCGGCTGCGCCCTTGCCACGCGATGGATCGGCCTGCCAATCATCGAAGCGCAGCATTTCCAGCTCGACCCCGCCTCGCTCAGCCTTTTGGGCAATGCGCCCAGCCGTCCCGAGGTGCGTGTCATTGCGCTGTGGAACGCTGCCAGATGATCACTCATTCTCTTCCGGCGCGATGCGCTTCTTCGACCGCTCCATATGCGCGTCGAACTCATCCATCATTTGAAACAGATGCGGGTTCATGGTGACTGCGCATGCGACGAAGCCCGTGAGAATGTCCGCGACGATCCAGGCAGCCACCTCCTTCATACGGCTCCGCCACGTCTCGGATTCTGGGCCAGTGCGTTCATCTGGCTTTTGGCTCTGACCGGCTTCTCCCGCCGGTTCATGTCGGGCATCGACGATTTGGAAAGCGCCGACTTCCCAATTGTAAACACTCAGCACGTGAGGAGCATCGGCCTCACCGATCGATAATATCTTGCGCTGCATCGGTTTCTCCCATGAGCAACATTCGGGAGAAATCTGCGGGGGTGCGATTACGCGATTGTCTCTGCACGGGAGAATGAGGTTACGAACGTAGTGGAAGCTTCGCGTCGGGACGCATTACCTCTGTAACGCGTCCCTTCGGCTCTGAAATCCCGCCGTAGCCGCGAAGGCGCCAGGCTCTCGTCTTCCAACGCGAGAGGGTGAAATGACGATCTCACACATGAGCCATGGCCGGTAAATCGACCAAACGCGCCGACCGGGCCGCAACATCGAAAGTGAAAGTCAATCCGGCGCGCTGCCAAGGGCATGCCCGCTGCACGGCTGTCGCGCCCGAACTCTTCGAATTGGATGAATTCGGTAGCTCGCGCGAGAAAGGCGACGGCATCGTCCCTGCGGGTCTCGAACATAAAGCGAGGCTCGCCAAAGCCAATTGTCCCGAATTCGCCATCGAGATCATGGAGGAGTGAGCAGATATGAGCAGCCGTCCGCCCGTCAAAGATTGGACCACCGACTTCGATTTCCTCGATCCGAGCTGGATCGCAGATCCTTTTCCAATTTGGGACGAGATGCGGAGCAAATGTCCTATCGCCCACACCAATCGGTTCGTCGGCGTATATTTTCCGGCGCGCTATGAGGATGTTCGTACCATTGTTTATGACACCGAGCATTTTTCGTCGCGCCGTCCCGTCGTGCGGGAAGAACCGCCGCCCTTGATACCGGCGCCCCCGATCACCTCTGACCCGCCTGAACATCACGATCAAAGGAAAGTATTGCTGCCGGCCTTCACGCCCGAAGCGATCAATGGTCTCGAGTCACGCATGAGGGCGATCTGCCGCGACAGGCTCGAACGCCTCTCCGGCAAAAGCGAATGCGACGGTGCAATCGATTACGCTCAGGAACTTCCGGCACGGATTACGGCGCATATGCTCGGCATTTCGGAGGATGCCGGCGACTTATTTCGCCGGTGGATTTACGACACTTTCGAAGCAGCGACCACGGAATCGGTTGCCGCCGATAAGGCCCGTGCGGAAATGAACGCTTTTTTTACCGATGAGATTGCCAAACGCAGGAAGGCGCCCGGACAAGACTTCGTCAGCTATCTCGTCAACGCCCGGATCGACGGGCAACCGTTAAAAGACGAGAATATGACCGGAACATTGCGATTGCTGCTATTTGCCGGAATCAACACGACCTGGAGTGCCATTGGATCTTGCTTATGGCATCTCGCCATCCATGCTGACGACCGCCGTCGTCTCGCCGCGGAACCCGGATTGATCCCCACCGCGGTTGAGGAATTCCTGCGCGCCTATGCACCGACCGTGGTCGCGCGCGAAGTGGTCAAGGAGACCGAGATCAACGGCTGCCGCTTCAAGGAAGGCGAGATGGTGATGATGGCGATGGCTTCGGCTAATCGCGATCCGGCCGTATTTCCCGATGCCGATCGCGTCGTCATCGATCGCGCCGAGAACCGGCACGCAGCCTTCGGCCTCGGTATCCATCGCTGCATCGGTTCGCATCTGGCGCGCTTGGAGGTCCGCGTTGCGCTCGAGGAATGGCTTGCGAAAATTCCGGAATTCAGCCTCTCGCCCGATGCCAAGGTCATATGGGCGGCAGGAACGGTGCGCGGTCCGCGAACTCTGCCTTTGGCGATTGGCTGAAGCCCGCTTTGAAACAGAATTTTGGGCTGCAAAACAGGGGCCTGTGCCGTCTGCTTTGCCGCCCAACCATATCTGACAGTGGCAAGACGGCTAGTGCGCCTGTATCAACCAGAAGGTACACTGTCTCAACGCAGGGTGGCGCCCGTTCGACCCGCGATAGCGAAGATCCGCAGGCGGCCAGTCCCCCTTCGACGTGACATGCCGTGCTGATCCCCGCATCCTGCGCGGCTTGAACCGCCATCGCACTGCGCTCACCGAAAGCGCAAAAGAAAAGCAGCAAATGCCCTGTCGCGCGTGCAAGTTCACGAAGAACCCCGTCCTCGCCAAGAGCCTCGGCTATATCGCCATAAGGAATGTGGAGGGCACCGCGAATGATGCCGTGCCTCTCGCACTCGCTTCGTTCGCGCAGGTCGATCAGGATCACTTCGCTATTGTCGAGCAGCCGCCGCGCCTGCGCTATGTTTAACGACTAGCCACGCTGTCTCATCCCGGGTTGATCGAGCCCTTGGCGCATATTCGCCGGCAGGGCGACGTCCATCATCACGGGATTGGGAAGGTCGAGCCCTTCCATCAGCGCCGCATATTCGTCGGCGGAGCGAACTTGCAGACGCGGGTTGCAGCGTTTCTCTTCGCCGATCGTGCTGACCGTATCGCCCTTATAGTCATGCGCCGGATAGACCAGCGTGTCGTCGGGCAGTTTCAAAAGCCGGTTGAACAGGCTTTCGTATTGAAGCCGCGCATCGCCGTTCTGGAAGTCGGTCCGGCCGGTCCCGCGGATCAGCAATGTATCGCCGGTAAAGACCCGGTCGCCCATGACGAAACTGTAGGAATCGTCCGTGTGGCCAGGCGTGTAGAGCACATCGAGTCTCAAACCTTCGATGGTGATCCGGTCTCCGTCGCAAAGCCGCATGGAAACGACGTCGGCCCGGCTTTGCTCGCCCATCATCGTAATGCAGCGCGTCCGGTCGCGAAGCATACCGAGGCCGGTCACATGATCGGCATGCAAATGCGTATCCGCGACCTTGACCAGGCGGAGCCCGAGATCGGCGAGCAGTTGCAAATAGTGGTCGACCTTCTCCAGCACCGGATCGATGATCAAGGCCTCGCCGCCGCACCGGCTCGCGAGGAGATAAGTATATGTATCGGACTGCCTGTCGAAAATTTGCCGGAAAATCATCTCGTCGCTCAGACCGGCAGCGGAATGGCAGATGTGAAAACACCGCCGGGGTCGAAGCGCTGCTTCACATGCCTCAACCTTGAAATATTGCTTCCGTAAGCGAATTTGATCTGATCCCACGCGTCGGGGCTGAGCAGGTTCGCATAGCCGCCGGGCAGCGACGCGGACGCGAGATCCTGGCAAAGATTTTTCGCCCATTGCCTGTGCGCCGCGGCTTCTTTCCCAAATCCCGGTTCCCAGGCTGCGATGATCTCGACAAGGAAATGCTTCTGGCGCAGACCGAATGCGGTCGCGTTCTCGCCGACCCGCGTCGCCGCGCCATGGAAATGATGCAGGGCGATCATCGAAAACGGCGAGCTTCTGTGACTGCCGGCCGCCATGATCGATGCGACGGCATCTTGCGTCAGCTTCGGCAGCCAGCGGGTTTCTATGGCGTAGTGCCGGCCGCTCACCACATGGGCATCGTACATTCCAAGCAATTCGCCATAAGTCATCTCGTCGATCTGCGCTAAGAACGGCGTGCCAAGGCGCTGCAAGTCCTCCATGATCCGCTCGCCTTGCAATGCCTCGCCGCTCCAAACCGGCGACAAAAACAAGACTGGGTTGCTGTTCGGCCCAGGCAGCACGCCAACCAGTACCGCAAGCTCGTCGGGCGCGGACTCGATCATTTCGCCATAGCGGCGCAGCACCCCGTCGGCTTCGGACCATGGAAAGAGAATCATGCCGACAAGCAGTTTCTCGATCGGATGCAAGCGAACGCGCATGGATGTCACCACGCCGAAATTGCCGCCGCCGCCGCGCAGCGCCCAGAACAGGTCCGGATTTTCGACCGCGTCGGCGACAATGCACCGGCCGTCGGCGAGCACAACGTCGACGCCGAGCAGATTATCGAGTGCGAGGCCATGGCGCGGGGTCAACGGACCATAGCCGCCCCCAAGCGTGAGACCGGCCATGCCGACCGCGCCGCAATTGCCCGTGGCCGCGGCGAGACCGTATGGAGCGGCGGCCTCGATCACATCCGTGGCCCTGGCGCCCGCGGCAAGCGTCGCAACCCGCGCCTCGGCGTCGACCTTGACGTCGCGCATGCCCGAAAGATCGATCACCAGGCCATCCTGACGCAGGGACCGCCCGGCCCAATCATGTCCGCCGCCGCGAACCGATAGAGGAAGCCCATTGGTGCGCGCGGCCCAGATGGCGGCGCGTACGTCATCGGCCGTTTCGCATAGCGCGAACACGGCCGGAAAACGATTGACCGCGCCATTCCAAATCTGCCGCGCGCCGGCATAGGCTTTGTCGGCGGGCAGCACCGTCTTCTCGCGCATCAGAGGATGCGCACCTTCGGGAAGCAGCAAAGTCCTGCCTTGGTTCGCGTGCTGCAGAGGATATGGGGCGGATAATCCGGACGAACCATTTTTCATCATCGCTTCCACCTCTCTGTTTGAAGCCAAGAGAGAATGGATGGATGGTGCTACGCCGCGATTTCAACGCGAGAGAAAGGCGTTACGGCACGTAATATGTGCGAGTGATCTAAGCGTCAGGAATTCGCGGCGCGGCGGCGGTCCGGGAAGTCGGGCGCCAAGGTGCGCGCGAGCGCCGTTGCGAGCTCGGCCGCAACGAGCGGACGCCTGACAACTTCGGAAATGCCTATGCTCAGCATAGTGCGTGCGTCGATTTCTTCGGCGGCGGCCGTCGCGAGAACGATCGGCTGATCGGGCGCGAGCTTATGCAAAGCGTCCGCAAGCTCGAGCGCCGCCTTCGCCGGTGCGAGATGGCTGATCACAAAGGCGTCGAACCGTCCGGGCGCCATGCGGCAGGAGGCCAAAGCATCTTCGGCGGAGGAGAAGCCTATGGGTTCATAGCCAAGCGCCGCGAGGACCTCCTCGTTTCGCAGCAGCTGCTCGACATTGGCCTCCACCATCAAAACCGTCTCGCCGCGTCCCAGCGGAAGAACTGGCATTTCCTCTACCGCGCGCGGCTCTGCCCCCGTCAGGCACGGAAGCCATGCTTCGAAACGGCTGCCCTTGCCGGGCGTACTTTCGACATTCATGGCGCCGCCATATTCGCGCACGATCTCGCGCACCGTCGCGAGACCCAGCCCATTTCCATCCAGGCGCATGGTGAAGAAGGGTTCGAAAATCCGATCGAGCGTCGCTTCATCCATGCCGCACCCGGCATCGCTTATCGCGATGCAGACATAGCTGCCGGGCCGGAGGTCTCCGTGACTGAGCGATCTTGTCCGGACGATCTCGTCGATGTGCGTCTCCACTTCGACGCGACCGCTGCCATCCATCGCTTGCGCGGCATTGCCGCAGAGGTTCAAGATCACTTGCTGCAACTGCGCCGCCTCGCCGGACACGGCGGCTTCCGGCACTTCGTGGATCACGAGTTCGATCCCTTGCGGCAAAGACGCGTTCAGCAAAATCTCGGCTTCGCCTATGACGGACTGCACGTTGACACGCCCGCGACGCGTGTCGCGGCGCCGGCCGAACGCAAGAATCTGATCGACGAGATCGCGCGCCCGTTCGGCGGATTTGTGAATCGCGACGACATTGCGGCCGGGACGGCTGTCGGCTTCCACCTGCGCTTGGGCCATTTCGGCGAAGCCGAGGATCGCGCCGACGATATTGTTGAAATTATGTGCTATACCGCTTGCGAAGGCGCCGAGCGTTTCCATGCGGCGGGCTTGCTGCAGCCGCATTTCCAATCGCGCTTTCTCGGCCTCGGCGAAATTCTGCTCAATTGCATTGACGATGATAGTGAGGGCCATGCGCCACAGACCATGTTCGTCGGATGGCTTGATGTTGTAGGGGTGCAGTACGACCTCGAAACCGAGGAGCGCATCGGAGCCGTTGCTTGTCGAGCCCAAAGCCCATGCCAGGCCCTTCACACCGAAAGCGGCATAGGCGTCGCTTTCCGGCTTGGGCGCGAGGCGCTTCACGTTGGGAAGATAAATGACGCCATCGCGGTTCCGGTTCGATTTCGTGGCCAGGTACAGCGCGGATTGCGGCCAGTCCGGCGGGAAACTTTCGCCCGGCTTGCACCATTTATGAAGCCGCGGCGATGCTCCGGAGAGCACGAAATAGGCACGGTCGGCGCGAACGGCTTCCGCCATTTCGGCAAGCGCCTGGTCGATATTGGCATCGAGGTTTTGCGGCGCTCTGAGAAAGCGCAGCGAAATGCCGGCAAGGGCATGCTCGAACGCCGCGCGGCGTTGCAGCACGCGCGCACGCGCTCGGACCTGCAGGACGAGATAGACAAGTGCCGCGACCAGGGTGAGCGAGGTGACGTAAAGCACGATACGGAATCGGCTCGCCGTGCTGCGCGAGGCAACCTGACGGGCAAGGATCATCGTGCGTACCAGTTCCCGGTTCGCCTTGTCCTGCGCGCCGCAAAGCGACTTCAATACTTTATCCGTCGCGGGCAGAAGAGTGTGCAACAACCGTCCGTGCGCCAACAAAGCTTGAACCGCATCCGTATCGCCCGGCGAGACGGGTTGCCTCGCCAGTTCGTCGAGCCGGTCCTGGACCGCAAGCGCTGTGCCCGATGACGTGTCGAGCGTAAGACGCAGCATGGCAGCGACCAGTGCGCCGACTCCCGGCGTCAGAGACTCAACCTGATCCGCCGGAACAAGGCGGTCGCTGAACAAGGAAAAATAGGCGAGCGAGTTCCGCAGCAAAGCATTGCCGCTTTTAAATTGCTCGACCAAATCCTCCTGCCGGTGAACCGATAACGTCAGTTGATCGATGACTTTCAGCATCTGCGCGTCGCCGGCGACGGTTTCGCGCAATCGGGCGAGCGACGCGTAAAGGGACTGAACATCGTTCACCAGCGGATCATAGTTCCGCAAAAGGCCGGCGCGCGCGTTGAGAACGTCCCGGTCGAGTCCCGCTTCGACCATGCCGAAACGATCAAGTTCTCCAAGCGCGTGGTCGAAGAGTTCCGCGTCGAGGTTGGCAGACCGCAGCGACAGCCAGGTGAGCAAGAGGATCAGGAGGGGGACGACGACAAAGACCGGAGCTATTCTCATGGACGTGCCGCCACCACGGGCGTCCCGCGGTAGGTCCCTGTTAGAGTCTCGAGAAACGCAATGATGGTGTCGACTTGCTGATCCGATAATTTCCGGTCGAGTTGGGCCGCTCCCATCTGTCGCACGGCGTCGCCCAGGGTGGGCGCGCTGCCGTCGTGAAAATAGGGCGGTGTCGTCGCAACATTGCGCAAGCTCGGAACCCGGACGATCTCCGGCTTCGGCGAAGCGAGCGGACGAAAGATACCATGCCGCTCGAAGAGATTGCCGCCGACATTCACGCCTTGATGGCAGGAGACGCAGCCAAGCGATTTGAACAGTCTGTAGCCGTCGAGTTCGTCGGGCGAGAGCGCTTTGGCGTCGCCTTGGAGCCAGCGGTCGAATCGGCTTCCAGGGGTGAGCAGCGTCCGTTCATAGGTTGCAATCGCGTTGAAGAGACTGTCACGATCGGGCGCGTGTCCGTAAGCCTTGCGAAAGAGGCCGTCATATTCCTCGTCCGTTTTGAGCTTGACGAGCACCTCATCGACACTGGTTCCCATCAGGATCGGATTGTTGAGCGAGGTTTCGATGTGCTCTTCAAGGCTGCGAAGACGACCTTCCCAGCCGATCCTGAAACTCAGCGCCGCGTTGAAGACCGTGGACGTGTTGAACTGATAGAGGGAACCATCGACGCCCCTGTCGCGGTCGGCGGCATCGGCGCCGTTGCTCGAAACGTCATGGCAACTCATGCAGGCTCTCGTTCCATCATGCGACAGACGCGGATCCTTGAAAAGGCGCTCGCCAAGCGAAACCTTGCGCGGATCTTCGGCTGGCACCGGCGGAACCGGCGTAATGGGTTCCTGCTCGCCCGGCCGCGAGACGTCCGCGATTTGAACGTCTTGCCCTTCGGCTTGCGCACCGTTGAGAAGGAGCAGCACGGCGCAGGTTGGCACCCAGCGCCGCAGAACGGCAGCAATCATCGCGACCGCCTTCTTCGCGCCCTCGCGCGGTTCCAAGCGGCTTGGCTGCGCGAAGCGCCTTTTGAAAGGTCCAAACCAGAATGCTGAAAAACGTGCGACGGTTTTCCGGCGTTTATATTCATCGTTTCGCGATCCGATGGCATGGCCACATCCGGTCCGCGCGTTTGAAATCGTGCGGCATCCGGGCGCCAGGCGCGCATGGCCGGTGGCTCGAAAAGATCCGGGAACATGAATTCGCCGAATGCCACGAGACCCTCTTCCACACGCGCCAGCATCGCTGCGATGAACCGCAGCCATTGATTTTGCTTCGATGCCGATATTTCGATGGAGGCCGCATCGCGCGGCAATTGGCTTCTAAAGGTCATGGACGCCTCCCCGAGTTTGCTGAGCGGAGAGATCCTGCAGCGCCTGTATTGCCGTCCCATTCCCGAGGCCGAAAACCAGGTTACAATTGTAACAAACCGAAACGAAGAGCCTCGGTCCGAGCGCCGCCGCGCTTGCGCGGGTCTCGTTTGCGGCTCCGGCTCTATTCGATGCGCTTTCGTCAGAGCCTCTCCACAGGCAGGGCGAAGACATAACCGACGCCGCGTTCGGTCTGAATCACACGCGGCATGCTCGGGTCGGTTTCGAGTTTGCGCCGCAGGCGCAGCACTTGCACATCGATGCTCCGGTCGAAGACATCTTCATGCACGCGCGTCGCCTGCAAAAGCGATTCGCGCGTCAGAGGCCGCTGCGGCGCATCGAGGAAAGCGATCAGCAAAGCATATTCGCCCTTGGTCAGGGCGACGGGCGCGCCGCTCGGATCGGTCAGGCGGCGGGAGCGGCGATCGAGCTGCCAGCCGCCGAAGCGGCAGCGCCCGGCCTCGGCATTGCGTTGCGCCGCGATCGATCCCAATTGCTGCCGGCGCAATACGGCCCTGATGCGAGCGAGAAGTTCGCGAAGGCCGAACGGCTTGACCAGATAATCGTCGGCGCCGAGTTCCAAACCGACCACCCGATCGATTTCCTCGCGGCGATGGCCCGTCGTGATGATCACGGGCACATCGGAATGCAATCGGATCTCGCGCAAAAGATCGAGCCCGTCATCCTGGCCGAGCCGCAGATCGAGGATGACGAGGTCCGGCGTGGCCGTCGCCAATTGGCGCTGCACGTCCTGGCGCCGGTATGCCGACACGACCTGCATATTTTGCTCTTCGAGATAATTCGCAACCATGTGTTGCATCGTCATATCGTCATCAACAAACAGAATATGCGCCGGCTTTTGCATCTCGTTGCCAAGGTTCTCGTCCTGGAGCGAAGACAGGTCCTGAAGTCCGTCGCCGGCTTGGTTGGATTCGTTACCGAAAGCTTCCGGACTGCCTTGCATGACGAAAGATCGGCTGACCGCGGGTGCGCTCCGAACAATCATGGGTCTTGTCACCATCAATAGCTCCTCCTCGGTTGCGATCGGCCTCGGTTCGTTAGGCAAGCTCGCATAAAATTAGATTTGCTCTAGAATGTAGTTGCTTACTATGGTACCCATAGTCATACTTCAAAGATCAGAGTGAAACTCTATCACACAAGGATCGGCATTGGCTAGACGCGGTAACTTGGACGGACAGCCGCAGGGGGTCAGCCGGCGCGTGGAATATGCCGAGGCGACCCGGCAGGCGATCATTTGCGCGGCGCGTAAGCTGTTCAGCGAACAGGGATATTTCTCGACCAAGGTGGACGATATTGCGACGCTCGCGCGCGTTGCGCCGGCGACGGTCTACGCCGTATCCGGCGGCAAACAGGGCCTGCTGCGAACCCTGATCGAGACCAAAATGGAAGATCCGATGGTCGAGAACGCGATTCGCACGGTCATGACCATGGATGATCCGGAGGCGATCGTGACCTTCACGACCAAGGTCTGCCGGATCATGCGCGAGAATTATGAGGACATCATCCGCGTGATGATCACCACTGCGCCGCACGACCAGGGTGCGGCTTCGACCTTGGCCATGGCCACAAAAGACTGCCGGCAAAGTTTCGTGCCAGTCGCGGAGCGCCTCTTCAACCTGGGTGCGCTGCAGGACGGTATGGATGTCAACCATGCAGTCGATGTGTTCTGGTTCTATCTGGGTTACTCCGGGCTATTCACGCTCCGCGACGACAATGGCTGGTCCTATGAGCGCGCCGAGCAGTGGCTCTGTGAGCAAACCAGCCGGGCTTTGCTTCGGACTGCGCCTTAGCGCGATGTTTGGAGCGTGATCGCGATTCAATTTTGAGTGATTATCCTTTGAAGCATGACCCCTGTGGTTCGCGCATTGCACATTGCCCTTAAAGATAGGCGCTATTGCGGCTTTCCAAGCCCCTCAAATGGGGTGGAGCGAGCAGTTCGCAGCATTACGCCTGTAACGCGAAAAGCGCTGGTTGAGACCGCCTCGTAATCTCTGCCCTCGACAAGTCTGCCTTCAATTTTGTTGCGCGATCTGGATCACCAGAGAACCGGCATATGCCGGCGAATGTGCGGCGCGCAGGATCGAGGAGACAGTATGTTGAACATTATCGGGCTCGTGGCCCTGCTCGCCATGACCGCAGTGCTGGTCTGGTCGAGTGTCCGCTCTTGGAGGCTCAAAAATAGTTTTTTGAAATGGGGCGGCGTGGGCGCGACAGCGCTTTTCGCCGTGGCGGCTTTTTCGGTGAGCGTGCTGGTTGTCTCCGGCCTCATCAAGCTGCATGTGCGCAACGCTCCGGCGCCAAACGTGAAAGTCGCGGGCACCCCCGAACAGATCGAGCGTGGCCGGGCCATCTCCGATAGTTTCTGCGGTGCGTGCCATTCGAAAACCGGCACGCTCACCGGCGGCTGGGACGTCGGCACGGAACTGCCGATGTACATGGGAGCCTTTGTATCCGCCAACCTCACCCCGGCCGGCCGCGTGAGCCAATGGTCGGATGGCGACATTTTCCGCGCCATTCGCAATGGCGTCGACGCGGACGGGCATTGGCTGATGATGATGTCCTATACGAGCGCCAGCAGGTTGAGCGATGAGGATACGCAAGCCCTCATCGCCTATATCCGCAGCCAGCCCCCAGCCGGCGGGACAATCGCGAATCCGCCGGATCAGCTCAATCTGTTGGGTCTCGCCATGCTGGGCGCGGGCCTGCTTCCGCCGGGCAAACCGATCGTAATGGGAGTCAACACTGCGCCTGCGAAAGGCCCGACAGCCGCCTATGGCGAATATATTTTATCCTATCAGGATTGCCGCGAATGCCACGGCCAGCAATTGACCGGCGGCGTTCCCGGTCAGCTCGGACCCATAGGGCCAGACCTCAGTATCGTAAAAAACTGGAAGCGCGAGGAGTTCATACAGACCTTGCGCACCGGCATCGATCCCGGAGGACATGAATTGAGCGGACGCATGCCGTGGCGCTCCATCGGAAAAATGGACGATGACGAGCTGACCGCGATTTATAATTATCTCAGCCATACGCTGGGTAATCAAAACACCGCGACGTATTAAAGAAAAAGCCCCGTCGGGTTCAATCCGGCGGGGCCAGGCATTTGGAAGGAAAGCCGAGCGATCGGCTGAACAGACACTAGCATCGCGTCAGCCGGCGGAGGTGCGAGCGCGCACATGGCGCGTGCAAAGCCAGCCGCTTCCAGCTTGCCGCTTGATTCCAAGCGCTTTGTCCGTAAATTCCCGCCCGCGAGATCTGCGGGGGAATGCTTTGACACGGCCACACATTGCCTCGGCACAAAAAAGGCCATGCTGGCTGCGGATTGCGGCTTTGCTTGCTGGCGCCGTAGCAGCCGTTTTGGCCGGGCTCCTGCCCGCGGCAGCGGCCGAAGAAGAAAGAGTCCTCAACGTCTACGGCTGGAGCGACTATATCGGCCCCGACACCTTGTCCGGTTTCACAGCGCGGACCGGCATCAAGGTCAATTACGACGTCTATGACTCGAACGAAGTTCTCGAAGCCAAGCTGATCGTCGGCAATTCCAACTATGATGTCGTCTTTCCATCGGCGATGCCCTATTTCGCCAAGCAAATCCAAGCAGGCCTCTACAGAAAACTCGATCTCGCGCATATTCCAAACGCCAAGGGCATCGATCCGAAGGTGCTGCAACAGCTCGCGGCGGCAGATCCGCAGAATGCCTATGGCCTGCCCTATATGATGTCCGGCACAGGCGTCGGTTATGTCAGAGCCAAGATCGCGCCGCTTCTTCAAGATCCTCCCATCGGCAGTCTCGCGCTCCTGTTCGAACCGAAAGCGGTCAATGCGCTGAAGCCTTGCGGCGTCACGCTGCTCGATGCACCGGAAGAGGTTTTTCCGGCGGCACTGGCCTATCTGCACAAGGACCCGATGAGCACGTCCGAGGCCGATCTCGAGGCGGCCGGCGCGGTTGTCTCGGCCGCCCGGCCGGCCTATCGCTACATTCATTCGTCGAGCTATATCAACGACCTTGCAAATGGCGCCATTTGCGTCGCGCAGGGCTATGCCGGCGATCTTTTTCAAGCGCGCAAACGTGCGAAGGACGCCAATAATGGGATCGATATCGGCATTTTTCTCCCATCGGAGGGTGCTGCCTTCAACATCGACGTGATGGCAATCCCGAAGGACGCGCCGCATCCGTCGAATGCCGAAGCCTTCATCGATTATATTCTCGAACCCGACGTCATCGGTGCGATTACCTCGGCGATCGGCTATGCCAATGCGGTTCCGGCGTCGCGCGGCTTCATTCCCAAGGCGATCGCAGACGACCCTGTCGTCTACCCGCCAGCCGATGCACGGCTTTATACGCCCGCGCTGGTCACGCCAAAATATGAACGCGAGCGGAATCGATTGTGGACGCGCATCAAGACAGGCCATTGACGGTGCCATCGCCCGACGAGCGCTCCTTGCCGATCATCAGCCTCGATCGCGTGAGCAAGCGCTTTGCCGAAACGCATGCCGTCGATGATGTCAGCCTCGATATAACGCGCGGCGAATTCTTCTGTCTCGTCGGCGGGTCCGGCTCCGGCAAGACCACGCTGCTGCGGCTGATCGCGGGCTTCGAACAGCCGGACGTGGGACGCATCCTGATCGATGGCGAGGATATGGCAGGTGAGCCTGCCTATCGCCGGCCGGTCAATATGATGTTTCAGTCTTATGCTTTGTTCCCGCATCTCAGCGTCGAGCGCAATATCGCCTTCGGCCTCGAGGAGGAGCATCGTTCGAAGGCGGAAATCCGCGAGCGTGTGCGCGCAGCGCTCGATCTCTTCGAGATGGACGGGCTGGCAAAGCGCAGGCCGCATCAATTGTCGGGCGGCCAGCGGCAACGCGTGGCGCTCGCCCGCGCCCTCGTCAAACGGCCGAAAATCCTCCTGCTGGACGAGCCCTTGGCTGCGCTCGACAAAAAACTGCGCGAGCGGGCGCAATCCGAGCTTGTGGCCTTACGCGCGCGCATCGGCATCACTTTCGTCATGGTAACGCACGATCAAGAAGAAGCCATGAGCATGGCAAGCCGCATCGCGCTCATGCGCGACGGCAAAATTGTGCAGATCGGGCGCCCCGGCGATCTCTACGATACGCCAAAGTCGCGCTTTGCTGCCGATTTCTTCGGCGCCGCCAACCTGTTCGAAGGACATGTCACCGGCATCGCGGCAGGCGAGGCCACGCTCGAAAGCGCCGAAGCCAGTTCGGCTTTACGCGCGCGTTGCGACGCCGACATCACGATCGGCGCTGCTGCCGCCGTCATGGTGCGGCCGGAGCAGCTCCGCGTGTCAAGGGAGACGCCGCAAGCGGACAATGTGCTGCGCGGCCAAATCCGCAGCCTTGTGTTCCTGGGAAGCACGGTGCTCTGTCACGTGGGGATCGACAGCGGCAAGACCATCATCGCGAGACTGTCGCCGATGGAATATATCGCCGCCGGATCGCCCGCCGAAGGCGATGGCGTGCATCTCTCATGGCCGGCGGCGGCGGCCCGGGTGCTTACCGAATGAACGCACAATCTCTTTCAGGTTCACGCAGCATCCGCGCACTCATTGTCGGCCTGCCGCTCGGCTGGCTTCTCCTCTTCGCCTTTCTGCCCTGCCTCATCGTGCTCGCGATCAGTCTGGTCGAAGCGCGCATCGGCACGCCGCCCTATATGCCGCTCTTCTCGAAAGGCCCTGGCCTGCTGCCGCAGATCAACGCGACGGCAGAGAATTACCAGCGGCTCGTCTTAGACCCTCTCTATCTCGAAGCCTTGCTGAGCTCGATCCGCATTGCCGCCCTATCGTCGCTTCTGACGCTGCTCCTCGCCTATCCCATGGCCTATGCGATCGCACGCGCAAAAGAGAGCACTCGCTCGGTACTGCTCATGCTGGTGATCCTGCCGTTCTGGACCTCGTTTTTGATCCGGGTCTATGCCTGGACCGGCCTCCTCAATTCGAATGGGCTGATCAACACCGCGCTCGTCAAGCTCGGCATCATCGCGGAGCCGCTGCCATTGCTTCATACCGAATTCGCGGTCCATCTCGGCATCGTCTATTCCTATCTGCCCTTCATGGTGCTGCCGATCTATGCCGTGCTGGAGCAGCTCGATTGGACGCTGCTCGAAGCTGCCGAAGATCTTGGCGCATCGCCCTTCAAGGCCTTTTGGCGGGTGACCTTGCCACTCTCGCTGCCCGGCATCGTGGCCGGCCTGCTGCTGGTCTTCATTCCCGCCGTGGGCGAATTCATCATTCCCGATCTTCTCGGCGGCCCCGACACTTTGATGATCGGGCATCTGCTCTGGACCGAGTTTTTCAACAATCACGATTGGCCGATGGCCTCGGCGCTGGCGATCGCGCTTCTGGTGCTGGTGCTGATCCCGGCAATGATCGTCTATCATTTGCGCCGCCGCGTGGAGGCTACGCCGTGAACGGCCGTCGCTCCACGGCGCTTTTGAGCCTTGTCGCGTTCGGCTACGCCTTTCTCTATGTGCCGATTGCTATCCTCATCCTTTATTCCTTCAACGACAGTCAGCTCGTCAGCGTTTGGAGCCATTTTTCCACGCGCTGGTATGGCGAGCTGTTCAAGAATGCTCAAATGCGCGACGCGGCCTGGCTCTCGTTCAGCATCGCCATCATGAGCGCGACGGCCTCGATCCTGCTCGGCACGGCCGCGGCCTTCGCACTAAGGCCCATGCGGGCGTCGCCCGGCCGCAGCCTCTTCGAAGCTCTGCTGATAACGCCTCTGATCCTGCCGGAAGTGCTGACCGGCCTCGCCATGCTTCTCTTATTCGTGTTTTTCGGCGAGGCGATCGGCTGGCCGCGCACGCGCGGCATTTCGACGATCGTGATCGCTCACATCACCTTCGGCATGGCCTATGCGACAGTGGTAATCCGTGCGCGGCTGTCGCAGCAAGACCCGGTCCTGGAAGAAGCCGCCGCCGATCTCGGCGCGACGCCTTGGCGGATATTTTCGCGGGTGAGCCTGCCCCTGCTCGCGCCGGCGCTCGTCGCGGCCTGGCTGCTCGCCTTCACATTGTCGCTCGATGACGTCGTGATTTCGAGTTTCGTGACCGGACCCGGAGCTTCGACGCTTCCGATCGTCGTTCTATCGAGCGTGCGTCTCGGCGTCTCGCCGCAGATCAACGCGCTGGCGAGCCTGCTCGTCCTCTTCGTCGCCATGCTGATGATGGCCGCCACATTGGTTCTACGAGGCGGCACAGGACGCAACAACACATAGGCTGGAAGTGCTCGCGACGATCGAAGAGCGGCGCCCCCTACCGGAGGCTCACGTCTGAACGCTCATCTGCCGGACCCATGCGGCGGGGCGGTTTCTCTTTGCTTCGCCAAATGCCGGCCTGCCAAACATCCGGCCGCCGCGCCAAGGAATCCGTGATGGCCAGCGTAATGGCCGGCGACACCGCCGACAATGGCACCCTTGATACAGCCTTTGGCGTCGGCGGTTGACAATCCGCCGATCAGCGATCCGATGCAAAGCACTGCGATGATGAAGCTACGCATATAAGCCATCCTTTGGGTTGATGCCGAGGCCATCTTGAACGTGCCAAAAGCGCGCATCGTTCCGGGACCGTTCGACGCGGCATGCCGGTTCAACGATCTGATTGCGGCCACAAAAACCGCCGTCACGGCGAAAAGCCATTTTATCCATAGGCTTGGCGGAACCGGAGCGGCATAGATACGTTATAATTTTTCGGCGGCATCGCCGTGCCTCTTGCCATTGGTGGATTCCAATTGTCTCACCCTCCAAAGCCTGCCGTGCTGGTCGTCGAAGACGAGCCGCTTCTTCTTCTCGACGATATGTGCCTGTTCGAAGAGGCAGGTTTCGAAGCCATACCCGCGGCCAATGCCGCCGAGGCCATTTGCATTCTTGAAGAACGCCTGGATATTCGCGTCGTCATCACCGATATCGGGATGCCGGGGCGTATGGATGGTTTGAGCCTATGCGCGACCATTCGAGACCGCTGGCCGCCGATCGAGCTTATCGTCGTATCGGGTCAGCCGAGACCGGCCCCGAGTGAGTTGCCGCCGCGGAGTCTGTTTCTTGCCAAGCCCTACGATTCAAAGCAGATGCTCGCGGCGCTGCGCGGCTTCGCTACGGCCACGCCGAGCCAGCACACGGCCTAAGCCAAACGGCCATGTGCGGGAGCATTATCGCTTTAAGTTGAATCATCGCGGCGCTTAAAACATCTGCTCGGCCGCATGATCTTGTCCAAAAAGTCTGCAACTTTTGGGATCATGCTCTAAGCGACCTCCTGATCGAGCTCGGGATAATGACGGAAGATCCCGCCCTCATTGAATGGAATGCGACGGTCCGAGGCCAGATAGCGCGCGATGTTCGGACGCTGCGAGACGGCATCATGCAGGGCACGAAGCGCCGCATAGCGCCGGCCCAGGCTTTTCATGGCACGTGGAAAAGCGTAGCGCAGACCTTCGATCAATTGAAACAGCGACAGATCGACATAGGTGAGTTTATCGCCGACGGCGTGTTCCTTGCCGGAGGGATTCTGCTTCAGGACGCGGTCGAAATAGTCAAGGAACTTCGGGATTCGGTTCTGAATGAAATCGTCCGAACGTGCCTTGGCGGCGTCTTTCTGATCTTCGTAATAAAGCCCGCCCGAGATCGGATGGTGCGTGTCGTGAACTTCCGCGACCATATCGGTGATCGTCAGTTGCAAGCCGTTCGCGACGTAGCGCAGCTTGTCGTCTTTAGGCGCAAGACCGAGCTGCGGTCCAAGATACATCAGAATATTGGCCACATGCGGCACGATCAGATCGCCGTCCTTCAAGAAGGGCGGCGCAAAAGGAATATGGGCTTCGCTCTTGCCTTCCATGATCTTCATCATCGCGGCGGTACCTTGGCCCTTTTTCCGTCCCCGCACGACATCGATGTAATCGGCGCCAGCCTCTTCAAGCGCCAGCCGCACAAACTCGCCGCGGCCCTGCAAGCCGTCCCAATAATATAGTTCATAGGGCATGGGCGTTCCTTTCCATCAAGATGGAGTACTAGATAACATAAGCATGAATCGCGACGGCGGTTCTTGCTTATGTTCCGCCGATGCGTTCAGAATTTGTCTTACGGCCCATTGTTCGGAAAGCACGCGGTCGCCACGAAGGGAATGCCGGCGGCGAGCGACGGGATCAACACAGGCACCACCGTTTTGAATCTGTAGGTGATCGAGACCTGCGAGAAACCCGTGCCGGCAAGCCCGGCGCATGATGCCGTATTGCTGAGAGTTATGTTGGAGCTTGATAGCGGGATCGCCCATGACGCCGCCTGGGCTTGGATAAAGCTTGTGGCCATGCTCGCATTATAGACGCCAGCGGTGCCGCAGCCGGTCTGAACCACGCCCATGCAGCGAGCCCCTGCGATGGCCGTTTGCTGAAGCGCCTCGCGCGTCCATAAAGCGCGCCCGAATTCCATGATGCCGAACATCACGAGGACCAGCGGCAAGAAAACCATGCCGAATTCGACGGCGGTCGCAGCCGACGTGCTTCCGGTGAAGGTTTTCAGCCGGCACCGCATCATTGTGCCTGTACGACGGCGGCGGCGGTAATGGTCCCGTTCTTGACGAGACCATAGGAGGAGAAGATCGGATTATAGCTTCTACGTGCGACGATGGTGATGAATTTGCCCGCGGTGCCGCCACCTGTGCATGAAACGCCTTGGGCCACCGACGATCCCCAGGCCACGCTCGCTCCAGACCCGGTCGGGCAATAATAGAGATCGGCCTTGGATGCCGTGCCGCCGGATGTCACCGTGCCTGAGCTATTGACCGTCGCGGACGGCCCATTGTTCACAACGACCGTGCCCGTTGCCCAATTCGTCGCGCGGGCGCTCGCCAGGATCGTTGCCAGATTTGTCGCAAGGCTTGCTCCGGACGTCGAATTGACGTTGGTCGCATTGACCAACGCGTAATTGGCCGCTGCCGCCACCGCACTGTCGAGGCCGAATTTCGCATAAAGCGCGCCACCGAAATCGGCCACACCGGCGAGGATCAAGCCGAAGAGGGGCAGGACCAAGGCGAACTCTACAGCCGACGCTCCGCCGCGGTGGCGACGGAACGAAGCAAACGCTGCGATCATGCCGCGCCTTTTCATTACGATAGGCTCATGCTTCATTGAACAAGCTGCACCGTGCTGGCAGATCCCGATCCGCTGAAACAATTGGAAGCGGATGCGCTCGTGCCGCCGGACAAAGTGATTTGCGACGCGACGATCTGCAAACATTGGCCCGCCTGATTTCCGATGCTTGCGCCGCCGGTCAGGGTCAGCGGTCCGTTCGGAAAATAAAACGCACCTGAAATGCTCGTATTGCTCGCGCCTTCAGTCAGCAGCGCGGTCGCCGTATTTGAGGTGGAGACGGGACCAATGACGCCGAGATTGGCATTCGTTCCCGTGGTCGGAGCGGTCAGGCTGACATGATTATATCCGGCACCGATGCAAAAGGCCGAACCGGAACACGGAGACGTCGAGGATGTGCTCGCACCCGCGGTCACGACGGTGACGTTGGTGCCCGTAAACCCGACCATCTGACCATTGCAACTGACATCGCCACCGCCACCCGCGCCGAGCGCTACATAGCCATAGAAGGAATAGACGCCGGTTCCCAAAATGGTGCCCCCGGCCGCCGAGAACGAGCCATTGAAGTCATGCGCCGTGGCGGCGCTTAACGTGAGGCAGCTGCCGCCGCCGCTGGTGATATTGCCGACGACCTGAAACAAGTTGCCGGTCCCGGTCGCATCGGCGAAGGTCGTCTTCGAGCCGCCTTGCACATTGATGGCATTGCTGCCGCTGCCGGTCGAGCCGATCTTGAAACTATTGGTTGTACCACTGCCGAACGTAATCGTGGCGCCGCCGCCATTGTAAAGGCCGGACGAGAGAACGAAGCTGCTGGGACCACCGAAGGTCAGCGTCGCGCCGCCGCTGTTACAGATGCTGTAGAAGCCGCAGGATCCGGAGGCGCCGCCGATGTTGAACGTGCCGGCGCCAAAAGTCATCGTCGACGTATTCACGATGCCTTGGGCAAAATTATAGGTGCCCGGCCCGAAATTCATCGCCGTGCCGGTATTGTTGAGAGGCCCGCTAAAGTCGAAAGTCGTCGAAGCCGAACCGGATAGGTTGAAATTGAGCGTAATGCCGCCGCCGACCGAGATCGTCGCGAAATAATAGGTTCCGCCGGGCGGGCAGGTCAGAGTCCAGGTCGGCGAGCTGAAGGATGCCGAGCAACCCACGCTCGCAGCCCCGCCGGTGGCGCTATTGCTCCAATCGAACGTGATGGACTTTCCGCTCGGCACGCTTGGCGCGCTCGGCGATGTCAGCGACGACAGCGAACTCGCATGAGCGGCCGCTTGAACGATCCCGGCGTTAGCCGCAAGAGGATCCGCGGTTGGGGTCTTAGTGATCGAGCCGCTGATGCCGCTGCAAGGCTGGCTCGGCACAGTCGTGTTATATGTTACGGACTTTGCCGTGATCGTGTCCCCGCACGGCACGGAAACCGTGGTGTTTGAGGCAACCGAGCAGGCTGGTGCCGAAATCGACGTGCCGCCGGTGAGCGCAACACCGCTCCCGCTGGCGCTCAGCGCAAGCATGCAAGCCGACGCCGTCGCATTGAGCGAGGCGTAGGATTTGGCATTGACCGGCATGCTGGTTCCGGAGCGCAGCACGGGCGCCAGCAGAAGAACATCGTTGGTCGCAATGTTCACCGAGACGGCCTGATTGGCGGCATTCCTCGGCGAAGTGACAAGGGTGGCGGTCACCTGCGTAGCCGTGATTCCATTGAGGGCGGCAAGCCTCTGCGCCGCGGCCGTCATCGCCGCGGTTGTGCCTGTGCTCGAATAAGCTAAAGCGCCCGCATAGGCCGAAAGATCAGCGACCCGCTGGTTCTCCGTCTTGACCACAAGCCCATGGCCATAATCGGCACCCAAGGCCAGAAATCCGACGATGACAGGAAGAGTAATCGCACTAATGACGGATACGCTGCCATCACGGCGGCAGCAAAAAGTGCGGAGCAAGCTGAACAGCATTTATGGATCCCAATGATTCTGAGACCAATACAAACTGCAATTTAATTGATGAAGTCAGAATCTCGACCCTGCAAGATGGGCCTATCTCTGCGAAAGACACATTATTCTACGCGAAAGGTGTCTGATCCTTTCGCTGCGATTAAGGAGATCGGCGAAATCGCATCGCATCTATTCGTATTTAAGCTTACAAGGGTCGGGCACACCCCGAGTTCAAGCTTCAAAACCGATCGTCAAACCGCATGAAATCCGACGAAAAAGCCCGCGCCGCGCTCGCGGCTAATCCGTTTCCGCCGAGCCCATGGCTCGAGGTGACCGACAATGCAATCATCATCAAATGCGGGTTCAGCGAGCAATTGCTCCAGCTTTTGCGCTGGGTGCCCAATGTTCAATGGCGACCCGAAAAACGCCACTGGACGGTGCCACTGCGCGGCGCCGAAGCCGTGCGGAGCATTCTCCCGGAGGTGCTGCGGCTCTCTGAAGCAACCCAGGATCGCAAGGCAAAATCGACCGCGGCGGATAATGCGTCGGGCACGAATACGGGCAATCCGCTTCTCGGTCTGCCGGAGACGGTTGCAGAGCTGCCGGCGCCCGACCTCTTCAAGGCCGCCGCGCGCCTGCTCTATGGTACAGACTGGCAGCGCGATACGGCGCGCGCGCTGGAGCGTGACGAAGCCACGCTGGCGCGCTGGCTCGCCGGCGACACAGATCTTGAAGATGCTGCAACCTTGCTTGCCGAAATGCGGGAGCTGATGCGGCGGCGCGCCGATGAGATCGCCAAAGCCGCCGATCAATTCGCCGCCGCTGTCGACAAGCGGCAAGGCTGAACATTTCGAACGCATAAGCTTACCGGAAAAGTCTGCAACTTTTCCGGGTCATGCTTTACTTGATCACCGCGCAAGCGATGCGCGCGCCGGCGCCGCCGATCGGCTGCGTCGTGTAATCATCCGGGTTGACATGAATGATCAGCGCGGATCCATCGCCGTCGAGCAGAGACGGGCGACCGCCTTCGCCCTTGAACGAGACGTAAGTCGAATAGAGCTCGGCTGTCGCCGTGCCATCAGCCGCGACATAGAGATTGGGAAGATCGCCGGAATCCGTCGCATCCTCCTTCAGGAAACCATGCACGACCGGCGTCACCGCATGAACATGCGCGCCGGCATTCATGAATTTATCGTCGCCGCAATCGCCCTTCTCATGAAAATGCATGCCGTGCCAGCCCGGCGGAAGACCCTTCAATTCGAGGTGAAGCAAAACGCCTTTCGGCGCATCCGTGAGCGTGATCGTCCCGAGATCTTTCGCATTCGGCCCGACAACTTTCGCGGTCAGTGTCTTATCTTGCGTCTGCGCAGAGGCGGCGGCACTGAGACACACCAAAAAGCAAACTGCGGGAAATAAAGGACGAAAAGGCATTTTGGAATTCCTCGTGCGACTTAGGATGAGCGCGAAGTTTTAGGTGCTGGCCACACATCTAGGCTCAAGCTCGTCAAAAGCAAATGACGCGGTCTTTATTAGAATAAAACTAAAGTAACTTCATAGACTTGACATAAATCTTTCTGACTGCCACGTCGTTTTCAGTGCGTAGCTGAGTAGTCAAAGATAAAAAAGGATTGAATGTTCCGCCTGTCATTGCCAGCCTTTTTCATGACCGCCTTGCTGGTGCAGCCGGCGCAGGCAGCCGATCCGCTTGAGATCGTCATTACTTTAAAAAACCATGTGTTCGAGCCTCAGGAACCGAAAGTGCCGGCCAACCAGCCGCTCCTGATCACGGTGGTCAACGACGACGACACGCCCGAAGAATTTGAAAGCACACCGTTGAAGATCGAAAAGATCGTCGCACCGAAAAGCTCGATCAAACTGCGCGTGAAAGGCCTGGCGCCTGCGCGCTATGAATTTTTCGGCGAATATAACGAGACTGCCAAAGGCGCTTTGATCGTCGAATGAGGGCCGGAGAAACAATGATGAAGCGATCTTTTCAATTCGCCGCGGCTTTCAGCCTTCTCTTTGCCTGCGGGGCCCAGGCGCGCGAATATTATGTCGGCGGCCCGGTCCATCAGCACGATATGGAGATCGTCGCCAACTATCTCGTGGGCATCGAAATGGCGCCGATGACGGCGAATATGGTGCATGGCCCGGACGTCATCCATCTCGAAGCCGATGTTCATGCGACGGCCGACAATGTCTACGGATTTCCCGACGGCGCCTGGATGGCCTATCTCACCATCCACTACAAGCTCGAGAAGACTGGATCTTCCTGGACCTCCGAAGGCGTCCTGTTGCCGATGACCGCCAAGGACGGACCGCATTACGCAAACAACGTCAAAATGGACGGGCCGGGCGAATACAAGCTCACCTATCGATTTGAACCGCCTGAAAGCAACGGCTTTCTCCATCATACCGACGAAGAAACCGGCGTACCGGATTGGTGGAAGCCCTTCACCCAGGAGTTCAAGTTCAAATATCCTCAGAACTAATATGCGGATGACCCGGACTTGATCTGCATCATTCCGCTGCCGAACCATCACAGCCGAACATCATGCCGTTAGGCATCGGACATGTCCGATGCCTAAAATCGAAATCCAGGATTGAGCGCAAAGACACATGGCCGACCCAAGCGTATTCGATGTTCTGCGTATCCCGCCCGAGGTCCTGATCGCTCTCGACAATCGAACGTTCCACTTCGCGATCCAGCCTTATCATTACATCATCCGGATCGCGCATATCCTGTCGATGGGAGCCTTTTTCGGCGGGATCATATTCCTCGATCTGCGCCTGATCGGGCTCAAAACGCGCGTTGGGATTCACGATCTGTCAGAGCAATTCATGCTCTGGATCTATATTTTCTTCGCCCTCACCGTCGTCACGGGCATTCCGCTCTTTCTCTTTGATCCTGTTCACGTCGGAAGCCATGCCTATTTCGCCCCCAAGCTCGTGCTGCTTGCGGCCGGCCTCGCCAATGCCGCGGTCTTCAACCGGCTCATGGCCCCCAAAATCGCGGCCGGCGAAGGCAATACCCCTTGGCAAGCGCGGGTCGCGGGGACCCTGTCCGTCCTCATATGGACAGGCGTGGTCATCTTCTCCTCGATGAATGTCGAAGGCGTGCCAAAGGTCCTCCTGAGGTAAGAATGCCTTTATTTTCCTAGATTTGGCGGAGGGATCGGCAGCCTGCCGTCCCTATGTCCTTGATCGGAGCCAGAGGATCGGCTTATGGAAGGGGACGAAGCGGCAGAGCCGCTTGCCTCTATAAAGGATAGACATCGCTATGAGCGAAGGTGACGCACCGGCGCCGCATGCCAATAAGGCCCGCAGAGAAAGCCTTGGGCTTCTCGAAAGCGAAGTAGCCGCCTTGATCGGATGGTCGGTCAAAAAGATCCGGGATTACGAGTCCGGCAGAGTGCCATTGTCGCCGATCGACGAGGAGCGCGTCTCAATCGCGATCGACAGTCTCGCGCATAGACGGCCCCGCCGGTAAGACCGGCGGCGTGACACCGACCCCAAAAACCGGCCCCAAAAACGTCGTCATCACCGGTGCCTCAAGCGGAATCGGCACGGCCCTCGCCCTTCATTACGCCAGACTTGGCGCCACCCTCGGTCTGATCGGCCGCAACAAGGAGCGCCTCGACGCCGTCGCAGCCCGGTGCCAGGCCGCGGGCGCGCAAGGTGTCAAGACGGGCGTCATCGACGTCCGCGCCCGCGCAGAGCTCATGAGCTGGATCGCGGATTTCGATCAAACCGCTCCGGTCGATCTTTTATTCGCCAATGCAGGTGTGACCGGCGGCACGACGGCCGACGGCGCGTTCGAACCGAACGAACTCAGTCTCAGGCTGATCGAGACCAATGTGTTTGGCACTTTCAGCAGCGTTCATGCGATTCTGCCAGCCATGATCGCCCGCGGTCATGGGCAGATCGCCTTGATCGGTTCTCTCGCCGGTTTCGTGCCGCTTGCCGACTCGCCCAGCTATTGCGCCAGCAAATCGGCGATCATGGCTTATGGCCTTGCGCTTGGCGACGCCTTGCATCCGCGCGGCATAAAGGTCAGCGTCATCTGCCCCGGCTTCGTCGAAACGCCGATGTCCAACAGCGTGGCCAGCAGCAAACCTTTTCAAATCTCGGCCGATGATGCGGCCAAACGCATCGCGCGCAACCTCGAACGCGGCCGGGCGATCATTGCCTTTCCCTTCCCTCTCGCCTTTGCAGCAAGACTCGGCCAATTTCTGCCGGGCGGTCTGCGCCGCTGGCTGTCGCCGCCTTTTCGCGTTCGTGCCGGATCATCCGGATAAGGATCACAGGAATTTGCGATGGCCCTCCGCCGGCGGCACAAGCCGGCGCCGGACGCGCATCGGCCTGACCGAAAAAGATGAATTGGATTTCAGGCGATCGCGCGGAAGCGCAAGCGTATGAAAAAGAGGCGCCCTGCGGCCTGGCTGGTCTTGGCACCGGACTTGCCAATATGCCTTCAATCATGCGTGCGAAAGTACGGGAAGCGTGACGCTTCTCCGCAAGACTGGTTGATTTAATGCCAACAACTCTACCGGCCTCTTTTACATCCTCACGTTCGAGCCCGTTTCTATCGCGCCGCATGGCGGGCTTTTTCTATCTCGTTTTGCCGCCTGTTTTGATGCTGTTTCCGATCCTTGTCGCGGCCGGCCTCGAACATCACTCCTTGCGGGCCATGGCGAGAGCCGTCAATGTTCAATTGAACCATGCGGCCTGCGATGAGATGGGAACATGTATCCTCGGCGAGCACAGCAGGCTTCGAAGGCCCGAAAAACACTAGAGCCGGATGGGGAAACCGTGCAGCGGTTTTGCGGGCGCAATCAAGTTTACGCAGATTGCGCAACCTGATCTGCGTATCCCGCTCTAAGTTATTAGAATCAATCACGACATCGGACGCCGATCTTCGATGCCGATGTAATGCAACTGTCACATCCTGCCGATCGATCCTGCCCCACTCCAAAGTTCCGTTAGGGCAGATGGAAACCCGCACGTTTCCGTGGAAAAACTTACGTAAATTTAACGCCAGGCATACCGCATATGAGGGTTGCGCCATGGCTCCGCGTTTGGAAAAGCTTGGGCGTTTCTTGGATGGCACCAACTCTCTCCTCTCGCCTTGTGCGAGAGGAGATTTTTGGAAAATACTCCCTTTTCAGGTGCCGAAAATTGCCAGGGTAGCCGCTTTTCAACATCGCATTTAAAGCGCATTCAGCCCGGACCATGTCCTGGCAGAATGCGCTCGATGCCGTTGGCGTTTGAGCAAAACGCACCCGCCAGCCGCTTCCATCCGGGGAAATGCGTTGAAAACCGGGGCTCGGCCTCGCCCAAACCGGCGCCGATTTTTGTCGCTTTGGATGGGCATTCCGCTGTAGAAACATCTGAGATGGCGCGGAAATCACTTTCGCGGCACGCACGGTGCGACGGGCTTCACGCTTGACTTGAAGACGGGCCTATCTTATCCGGCTCATCTCCGCGGTATGCCACTCGCCGCCGCGCGGGGGAGTAGCTCAGTTGGTTAGAGCGCCGGCCTGTCACGCCGGAGGTCGCGGGTTCGAGTCCCGTCTCTCTCGCCATTATCATGGCGCATTCAAAACAGGTTAGGCGTGTTTCGGCGAAGATTGACGCCTCGCGCGGCCCACACCTGCGTCGCAGCCTAATTCAGAACGCAAAATCCGCCTCGAACCTCGCCAGGGCACGGCGAGGATTTCTGGCCTCGGCCGGGGGGGACGGAGGGCTGCGACTGGGCTGTGGGGACAGCCGGGACAGAAACCGCCGAGGCAGCAGGCACCGGCGGCGGCGAAGCCGCGACAAAGGTCACACGCGGTTCGGATTCCAGCTGTGGGGTCTTGCCAGCCATTTGAGGCGAGATACCCTGATATCCATAGGCACCGATGGTCAGGGCAATCAGGATGATGACCAGGCCCAGCCCGAGGCTTCCGGAATCCATTTTGAACAGGCGTCCCGTGCTGACTGTCGAAAATGATTGCGCCGAGGGGCTCGCCTGGCCGCCGCCGAAAAAGGCCATAGCCCGCGTCTGACGGCCCAAGCCGCCCGTGAGCACATTCACCCGGTTATCCAAGGCCGTGAGGCGACGTCGTCTAAACATCGCTTCAAAGTGGCCGGAAGAATTTAATATATTCTCATGCCAAACGCAGAAACACGCCCGCCCCGCCCGTAAGAATCGCAGCTGCCTTGAAAAAAGCCGCCACAAACTTCGGATTGGCAGCGTTCAGCGTGACCGGAGCCGCATTGGCTCCGCTTCTAGCGGCGGCCGCGAACCCTCGGCTCGACGATGATCGGCCCGCCGCATCCAGGCCCTGCGCCGCAAGACGAGCTTCTGCCGGTTATGGGCGATGTGGTGGTCACGGGCGGGACCGACCGCGCCGATAGGCCTCCTGCGGTTAACCCGCCGCTCGGCGTTCCCGACAGGATGGCGGCTCCCGCCGGGATCGTCGGGTCCCTCATTTGCGCCATCGCGCCAGTCGAGATGAGCGCGAAGGCGCAAGCGAACGCAGCCAAAGTCGAACTTCTGTTCATGACGGTCTCCTTCGTTTCCGAAGGTCTAACGGACGGCGCCTCCGGCCGGTTCAAATCGCGAGCAACACTTCGCCGTGAGAACCGGCCACTTGAAATGCCAGCGCGCCGTAAGCTCGGCAGGCTTGCCCGAGCCCATAGAAGCGAAAAGTTTTCGGTTGCTCCAAGGGAAGCTTTAGGAGATTGAAGCCTCTCCCTTCCCTGTCTTGGCCGCCCAGATCATATCGCTTTAGATGAATAAACGTCCCCTCGGCAATTCCGGCCTTGAGACGGCCCCGCTCGTCTTCGGCGGCAATGTTTTCGGCTGGACCACGGACGAGCCGACCTCCTTCGCGCTCCTCGATGCCTTCGTCGATTGCGGCTTCAATTTCATCGATACGGCGGATGTCTATTCCCGCTGGGCCGAAGGTCATACGGGCGGCGAATCCGAAACCATCATCGGCAAATGGCTGAAGCGCACCGGCAAGCGCGACAAGATCATCATCGCGACCAAAGTCGGCATGGACATGGGCGCGGCCGGAAAGGGCCTCGGCAAGGCGCATATCGTGAGTTCGATCGAAGATTCGCTGCGGCGGCTCAACACCGATCATATCGATCTCTATCAGGCGCATCGCGACCTTCCAGAAACGCCCCTCGAAGAAACGCTGGAGGCTTTCGCGGGCCTCGTGCAAGCCGGCAAAGTCCGGGCGATCGGCGCCTCGAACTATGAAGCGCCGCGCCTGGCTGAGGCGCTGAGGGTGAGCGAGGCGCGTCATTTGCCACGCTACGCCTGCCTGCAGCCGCATTACAATGTCGCCTATCGCACCCGGTTTGAGAGTGCCTTGCAGAAGCTCTGCATCGACGAGGGACTCGCGGTCATTCCCTATTATGTTCTGGCGGGCGGTTTTCTCACGGGCAAATATCGGTCCGAAGCCGACATCATCGGCAAGCCGCGCGATTTCTATGTGAAGAAATATGCGACGGAGCGTTGCTTCGATATTTTGAAGGCAATCGATGAGGTGGCCGCGCGCTTTAATGCGACGCCGGCGCAGATCTCGATCGCCTGGGCCCTGGCGCAGCCAGGTATCACGGCGCCGATCGTCAGCGCCACGAGCCTCGCGCAATGGAACGAGGTCGCAAAATCGATCGAGATCAGGCTCGATGCCGAGGCTCTCGCTCTATTGGATAAGGCCGGCACCGCATCACCTCAATGATGCGCGAAGGAGCGAGATTTGGGAGATGAGATTATCCTGATCGGGCCGAGTGGTGCCGGCAAAAGCACGCAAGGGAAACTGCTGGCGAGGACGCTTTGTCTGCCGCAATGCTCCATGGACGATCTGCGCTGGGACTATTATCGCGAAATAGGCTTTGATGAGGAAAAACAGCGCGAGATCACGGAGAAAGAAGGCCTCGGAGCCGTCTTGCGTTACTGGAAACCTTTCGAGGCCCATGCGGTCGAGCGGTTGCTGGCGGAGCATCATGACTGCGTGATCGATTTCGGCGCGGGGCATTCCGTCTTTGAGGCAGACGACCTGTTTGCCCGGGTCCAAAAGGCCCTGATGCCCTATCCGAATGTCGTTCTATTGTTACCATCGCCGGATCTGGACGAGTCCGTCAGGGTCCTCCTCAAACGCAGACCCGACCTGCCGCCGGGCGTCAATGAACATTTCGTCCGATATCACTGCAATCACGACCTCGCGAAGATCGTGATCTACACGGCGGGTCAGAAGCCGAAGGAAACCCGCGACTGTATTCTCAAGGCAGTCGCCGACAAGGCCGGCGCGGCGTAACCGAAATATTCACAGCTCATTCGGCGACGGCCAGGATGACCGGCGCTTCCGCCCTCCGCAGCGGCACATGGCGCAGCCATGCGCCGGAGAAAACGGCGAAGGCATTGATCCCCCAAAACAGGATCATCCCGGCGGCCAGGGCGACATAGACGCCGGTGGTTCCTGCAACGAGGCGCGTCGCGAGAAAACCGCCGCCCGCCGCCACAGCGAGGCGGGCGACACCCGCGGCCAAGGGCCAAATCATGCGGCCCGTCCCTTGCGCCGCGAAATAAAGCGCAAGGCCAAATCCAAAGAAGCCGTAGAAGGGACCAACGATCCGCAAATAGCGGATGCCGAAATCCATCATCACCGGATCGTTGCCATAAAGATCGAGCC
Source organism: Methyloferula stellata AR4 (assembly GCF_000385335.1). Taxonomy (NCBI): domain Bacteria; kingdom Pseudomonadati; phylum Pseudomonadota; class Alphaproteobacteria; order Hyphomicrobiales; family Beijerinckiaceae; genus Methyloferula; species Methyloferula stellata. The sequence continues at coordinate 3,743,776 of NZ_ARWA01000001.1, forward strand.
AGGACCGCGGCCAGAGTGCCGCTGCGACGCCGACCGCTTCCGTCAGGAAGCCGGCCATGAAGGCGCCGGTCCAGGCGGCTTTCGCGGCGCGTTGGAATTCGCCCGCGCCGACGGCCGTGCCGACCATCGCGCCGAGCGGCGCACCAAGGCCGAAGACCAAAGGCACAAGCAGATATTCGAGCCGCGCGCCGGTGCCATAGCCCGCGACCGCCTGCGGTCCGTAGACGCCGACGAAGGCCGTCGCCGTCGCAATCGTCACATTGGTCGTGGTCGCGACGAGCGAAGCGGGTGCACCGACCCGCAAAATATCCGCCAATCTGGCAAAGGACAGCGCCGGAATCTTCCAGCTCGGATGCAAGATCCCGCGTCCGGACCAGATGTAGCCCACAAAGATCGCCGAGCCGACGGCGTAATAGATGAGCACGGCGGTGGCGCCGCCGATGATGCCGAGGCGCGGCAGAGGCCCGAACCCAAAGATCAGCAACGGCGACAGCGGTATGAGCACAACGACGCCGCCGAGCACGACAAGGGCCGGCAAAATCATATTGCCGGTGCCGCGGATGACGGCGGCCAGCGAGTTGAAGAGCCAGAGCAGGATCGCGCCGCCGAAAACCAGATTGGCATAGACGATGGCCGCGGCGAGCGAAGCCTCGCGCCCGCCCATCAAACCATAGAGGCTCGGGCCCGCGGGCAACATCACAAGCGTCGTGAGAACGCCGAGACCGAGCGCCAGCGCGACGGCATGCCAAACCAAAAGATCGGCTTCATCCTTGCGTCCGGCGCCGAGCGCACGCGCGACGGCGGATAAGATCCCGCCGCCCATGGCGCCGGCGGAGATCATCTGAAACAGCATGAAGACCGGAAAGACGATCGCGATCCCAGCGAGCGCGTCGGTGCCGAGCCAGGCGATGAAATAGGTCTCGATGAGGCCGACGAGAGCTTGCGCCGCCATGACGGCGATATTCGGCATAGAGAGCCGCAACAGGGTCCATCCGATCGGCCCTTCCAGCAGGAGTTTGGTCTTCGCGTCCATGGCAAGCTCTCTTGACGGCCAGGTTCTCTTGACGGTTTGGAACCATACGCGCATATACGCGTTATTGACACGTGTATATGCTCCTTTCACGGTGATTTGCAATGAGTGAACGATCGCAACAACAGGGCGACTGCCCGGTTTGCAACTGTCAGGCGATCCGGCAGGCCGCGCGCCAGGTCACACAGCTCTACGACGGACATTTGGCGCCGGCGGGGCTCCGCACCTCGCAGTTGAGCCTCCTCGCCAATCTGAGCCGCAATGGCCCGCAGTCGATCCATGAATTGGCTGCGAACCTTGTGATGGACCGCACAACCTTGGGCCGGGGTATTCGGCCCCTGGAACGCGATGGTCTGATCGAGATAGGTGACGGGCCGGACGGCCGCACTAAATCTTTGAAGCTGACTGCGGCTGGCCGCAAAAAGCTCGCTCAGGCTCTGCCGCTTTGGCAGGCGGCGCAGGACGAGTTCGAAACGGCCTTCGGCACCGCCGAGGCTCTCACGTTACGCACGACCCTCAATCGGGTCGTATCCCTGATCCCCCGCGAAGATTAAGCGCGGCCCGGAAACCTGCTTCACACTTTAAGACATGGAGTTAGATCATGAAAATCGAAGGTTCTGTCGCACTCGTGACCGGCGCCAATCGTGGATTGGGCAAGGTCTTCGCTGAAAAGCTGCTCGCCGCGGGCGCGCGTAAAGTCTATGCCGGCGCACGCGATCCGATGAAGGTCGCGATTCCCGGCGTCGTGCCCATCAAGCTCGACATCACAAATTCGGACGACGTGAAGGCCGCGGCTGCCGCTTGCGGCGATGTCACGATCCTCATCAACAATGCCGGCATCGCGGCGCCCGTGCCGCTCCTCGGCGGGGACGTCGCCGAAATAGCGCATCGCGAAATGGAGACGAATTATTTCGGCACGTGGCGCGTGAGCAGCGCCTTTGCGCCGATCCTGGTCAAGAATGGTGGTGGAGCGCTCATTAATATTCTCTCCGTGGCATCGTGGAGGTCGCTGGCTCCGCTCCAATCCTATAGCGCGTCGAAATCGGCCGAATGGTCTTTGACCAACGCGCTTCGGAATGAATTGAAGAAAGACGGCACGCAGGTGATCGGCGTTCATGCCGGCTTTATCGATACCGATCTTGTCAGCGCGTTCAACGCGCCGAAAACGAGCCCGGAGGATATCGTCGCGCGTGTTCTGACGGCGCTCGAAAACGGCGAAGAGGAAGTGCTGGCCGACGAGGTTTCCCGCAATGTCAAAGCGGGGCTCAACGCCGAGCCGCCAGTCTATCGGGCGGCGTAAACCCTTCCGGATCGACATAAAGCCTCACCCTGGGATGAGACCGGAACGGTCTATGTCTCGGGGTCGGGGCCTGTCATGAGGAATGCGGCTTGCTTATAAGGCCGCATGACGCATCTGCCCAAAGACATCATCGCCTTCTGGTATGAGGCCGGACCCTATCGCTGGTACGACGCGACGCCTGAGTTCGACGTCGAGGTCACGGCCAAATGGCTTGCCGCGCATGAGATGGCGGCGCGCGGCGACTACGACGGTTGGAAGGACGGTCCCGAAGGCGCTTTGGCGCTTCTCCTGCTTCTGGATCAATTCCCCCGCAATATGTTTCGCGGAACGCCACGCGCCTTTGCAACCGACCCTCTTGCCTATGAGGTCGCCGCGCACGCGCTTGCACAAGGCTTCGACCAGAAATTCAAAAATCCCTGGCGGCGGTTTTTCTATCTGCCCTTCATGCATTCGGAAAATCTGGCCGACCAGAAACGCTGTCTCGAACTCTGCCTTGCCTGCGGTGACCAAGGCGGCATAGGTGCAAGCCGCATCCATTTGATGCTGATCGCCCGTTTCGGCCGGTTTCCGCACCGCAACGGGGTTTTGGGCCGGGAAATGACCCCGGGCGAACAGGCCTACCTCCATGCCGGCGGCTGGAGCGGTTAGCTTTCTTCCGAGCCATGCCACGCCTACCTGTCGTCAAAGGACAGCAGCTTCATGATATAAGCGCGGCGCGCCGTTTCGAGCTCGACGGCGGACGAGAGATCGACCTAGACCTTGCGTGAAAGCTTAACCGTACTTGCCGGCTTACTCATTCTCTGCCTCAGCATCGCTTTGGCGGCACCATATTTCGTCGATTGGAACGCGCAGCGCGGCTTGATCGAAACCAAGCTCTCGCAGGCCCTCGGCGAAAAAGTGACTATTCGCGGCAATCTCGATCTGAAGCTCCTGCCGACGCCCTATCTGCATCTCCAAAAGATCGAAATTTTGGATGAGGCCGCCTCGGCGAGTTTCACGGCCGACGATGTCCTGCTCGAAATCGCCATCCCGCCGCTTCTGCGCGGCGAGGTCGATTTCATCGAGGCACGGGTGAAAAGCCCGCGTCTGAAGCTGATCCAAGGCACGGACGGCACGCTGAAGGCGCCGCAACCGGGAGGCTTTTCGGGGCAAGCCCGTTTCGAGCGGATCGCCATAGAAGACGGCAGAATCGAAATCGAAGATCCGGCGCAAGCCAATACATTGGTTCTGGATCATCTCGATCTCAGCGCCGAAGCAAACTCGCTGGCCGGGCCATTCAAGGGCGATGGAAGCGGGATGGTCCTCGGCGAGAAAACCGGCTTCCGCTTTTCGACCGGCCAGCGCGAAGGCGACAGCCTGCGGCTGAAACTCGTCGTCGACAAAAGCAAGACGCATCCGCGCGCCGATTTCGACGGCACGCTCACGTTCGAACATCGCAGGAACGGCCGCCTCGCGGCCTCCTTCGCCGGCAATGCCGGATTCTCCGGCCTTTGGCGCGGCGCCTCCGAGACAAGCGACATTGCCATCCCCTGGCATCTCAGCGGTCCTCTTCGCATAGCAGAGCGCAAGGCCACGATGGACACGCTCGATCTGCGTCTCGGCGACGAAGACCATGGCGTGAATACGGCCGGCACGGCCGAACTCGATTTCGCGACAACGCCCAAAGCCAGCGTCAATCTCCGCGCCAAACAGATCGATATAGACCGCCTGTTGGCCGATCCGGCAAAGCCGCAAACCCCCGAGACTCTCGAACAAAGCCTCACGGGTTTGATGAATGAATCGCGTCTTTCGACCTTCCCCATCCCATTGACCTTGGACGCCACCGTCGAGACGGCGACGGTGAACGGCGAAACGCTTGCCGATCTCTCCGGCGCATTGGTCCTCAATCAGAACCAGCCGGTCTGGGTGCGCTTTGAAACGAGCCTGCCCGGCCGTTCGCACGTCCATCTCGATGGACGTCTTGAAGCGGGCGCCGCGATGCAGTTCGACGGCCGGATCGAGGCTGGCTTCGGCGATTTCGGGCGCGTGAATGCATGGCTCGCGGGCGTGCTGCCGCATTGGGCCGAAGAAACACGCAAGCTGCCATTTCGCACGCTCGAAGTCAGCGGCGAAGCGAGCCTGTCGCGCGTCGGCTTTTCCGGCCGCGGCCTCAGCCTGCACCTCGACCGCTCGAACCTCACCGGCAATCTGTCCTATACGCAGGCGGTCGGTTCGGAGCCCGCGCGTTTCTTCGTCGATATGAGCGCGCCCTCGCTCGATCTCGACGGCTGGCCCGATCTGAAAGATGCCGCTCATCTCGTTGAGGCAACCGATCTCGCGATCCGCTTCGATGCGCATGCCGTGAAACTCGGCGGCCTTCGCAAGGGCACGGTCGATACCGGCGAGATCCGGCTGAAACTGACCAAGACAGGCGCCAATACAAATCTCGAAGAGCTGAGCTTGAACGGCGTCGGCGGCGCCAACGTCAACGCCAAAGGCCAATGGAACGGACAGAGCGGCGGTCTCGATGCCAAGCTCAATGCGCCACGGCTTGCCGATCTGACGGCCTTCCTGCAGCGTGTGGTTCCGAGCGCCGCGCTCGACATGGTGGCCGAGCGCGCAACGGCCTTGTCGCCGATCCAGCTCGATCTCCACGCAGAGGCGGGCAGCGCCGTGTCATCCTCGGCGCCGGCGCTGACCGCTTTGACCCTCACGGGCACGGCGGGAGCGACGCGCGTTTCGGCCAATATCAAATCCAACCCGAAGAACCCGAGTCTCGGCACCGCATCGGCGACGATCGACGCGCCTGACGGCTCAGCCCTGCTCCGCCAATTGGGCGCACAGGTCTTGCCGCTGAACGGATTGGGACACGGGCGTATCGAGATCAAGACCCAAGGGCCGCTGAGCGGCTCGCCTGATATGGCGCTGCAAGTGACATTTGCTGGCCTCAACGTCAATTTCCATGGCCGGATCGAACGGCCAACGAGCCCCGGCCAGGAAACGCTCGCGGCCAACGGCCAATTGACCGTGGCCGCGACAGATCTTTCGCCTTTCCTGCAGGCCACCGGCCTCGCTTTTCCCGATCTGACCGCACGTATCCCGGCCGATGTCGCAACGGACATCGACTGGCGCGCGTCACGGCTCGATCTGCGTAATCTCAGGGGTACCTTCGCCGGCCGTGCGCTATCCGGGCGCCTCACTTACGCGCCCCAGGCCGGCGTGAAGAAATTGACCGGCGCGCTCGACCTCGACAAAACCTCGGCAGCGGCTCTGCTCGAATTGCCGCTCGGTCCGCCGCAACCGGCGAAAGGCGGCACGCTCTGGTCGAACCTTTCGTTCGGATCCGGCCTGCCCGATCCACCGCCTGTAAACGTCACGCTGCGGGCGAAGACCTTCGACATTCTGCCTGGATTGTCGGGCGAAGACGCCGCCCTCCAGCTCGAAATCGCGCCGGACGTTTTTACGTTTCGCGACTTCACGATGAAGATGGGCGGCGGCATGGCGGCCGGCACCCTCACCCTGCGCCGCGACGGCGCAACGGCGGCGGTTGCCGGACATATCAATCTTGAAAATTACGGGCTCGATCTTCCGAGCCTGCATGGCCGTGCCTCGGCCGCGCTCGATATTTCAGGCAGCGGACAAAACCCCCTCGCGCTGATGTCGAACCTTGCCGGTTCAGGACATACGAGCTTCACCGATCTGATGGTGCGGCGCGCCGATCCCGCTGCTGTCGCCCGCGTCTTCGCCGATGTCGAACATGACAAGCTTACGGTCGACGAAGCCGAAGTCGAGCGGGCGCTGGGCCGCGAATTCGATCGCGCCGGGCTGAACGCCGGCGCGAGGCCTTTCGATCTTGCCGTGGTCGGCGGCGTCTTGCGCCTTACGCCCGCGCCGGTGAAAGAGACCGAAGGCAATCCCGTCTCGCTCGACGAGTTTTCGCTGTCTCTCGATTTACGCACGGCCGCCATCGACGAACGGCTCGGGCTCGCGCTTCTCGCTTTGCCCAAGGATTGGCAAGGCTCGCCACCGCGCGTCGTTTTGAACTTTAAAGGCGCTCTCACCAATCCGGCGCGCACGATCGAGGCTGCGAGCTTCGTCAATGCGCTCGCGGCGCGCGCGATCGCACGCGAAGCGGCGCGCATCCAATCCTATGAATTCGACCTGCATGAACGAGCGTTCTTCAATCAGCGTCTGCAGTATGAACGCCGCCGCGAACAGGAGCGGCAGAAGGCCGAGGACGACGCGCGGCGTGCGGAAGCCGAACGCAAAGCCGCCGAAGCGACGCGGCTCGAGCGTCTCAAGAAAGCCGAGGAGGCGCGCAAGAAGGCCGAAGAGCCCTTGCGCACCAACGCGCCGCCTGAGGCGCAGCCGGCACAAGATCCGCAATCCAATGCAACGCAATCGCAGCGGCCGGTTACACCGGCCGATCCGTCGTCGCTTGGTCGTTACTAGAACCCGAGCTCGAAAAGCTCCCCAGCTTTTCGAGGTCGTTTTCCAGAATGTGCTTCAAGCGGTGTGAACGCTTTCCGGCACGGGCTCATGATGGCGCATGGCCTTCAACACGAAGACACGCAGAGCCGAGGATAGATTGGCCTCGCCGCGTTCGGAATCGATCTCCGCCACCAAAGCCGAGATCGAAAGGCCGCGCTGCGAAGCGATGCTCTTCAGACCTTCCCAAAAGTCTTCCTCAAGCGAAACGCTGGTGCGATGACCGGCGATTGCAAGCGAATGTTTGATGATAGTCATCGTCATTTGGGGCCCCCCCTTTTCAATCCGATCAGTCCTCAGGCTCATCACAAGAGCGTCGCTTATGTGCATCGAGCCTGTGCTCATCAAGCGCAGTATTGGCTTTTGCGTTTTCGCGCTCTGCCTTGCTGCGCCCGAACTGGGTGCGGTTTTCAGCCGCTTTCTGCTCCGCTTCCGCACGGGCCTTGGCCTTGCGGACGCGGCGCAAATTGACGATCTCCGCCATCACGGCTTCTTGCGAAACGCGTCGATGGAAATGACTTTGGCCTCTTCCGATTGAGGCGCATCCCCCGCGCCTTCGTCGGCATGTTCGCCAGGCAGAAAGGCAGCAGCCGCGCGGCCGCCAGGATGGGCCGCATCCGACGAAACGGCCGCGAGATCCTGCGGTTCGGCGGCCCTCGCCTCCAGACCAATCGGCCCTTCGACGTCATTGGCGCCGATCTCGCTCTCGAATTTCAATCCGAACTGGACCGACGGATCGAAGAAACCCGTCAAGGCTTCGAACGGGATGAAAAGCGTCTCCGGGATTTTTTGAAACGACAGGCCGACTTCGAAGCCTTGCTCCAACACGTTCAACCCCCAGAACTGATGCTGGAGGATGATCGTCATTTCGGTCGGATATTGGTTGCGCATGCGCGCCGAGAGCCGCACGCCGGGAGCGTGCGTTTTGAAGGTGATATAGAAATGATGCTCGCCCTGAAGCCCGTCGCGCGCCGCGTCCGTTAGGACTTTGCGGACCACGCTGCGCAAGGCCTCCTGAACCAGGAGATCGTAACGGATCAGATCTGTTGCCATCTATAAGCCTGCCTCTGCGCACATGCCGCAATCCCCCGATGGCTGGCATGGTTATTTAGGTAACCAATTACTCCCGCAGGGTTACCTTGGCCGTTCAAAATTGAACGAACCTGAAAACCTTGCCGGGGGAGTGTGTGGAGGCTTCTGTTGCCAGGTGCCTCCGAACCCCGCCTTAAAGTGCTACCCCTAAGGACTTTAAATCGGTACCTTTACCGCATTACGCAGCAACGGCCACCGGAGCATAGTTGTCATTGGCAACTATAAGTTTAGCCCGATAACGGTGGAGCCATGCCGAGCGAAAGAACATCCTTTACACTCCCCGTCGAACCTATTTCGCCCCCGTCAAATTCAGTATGTGCGTTTTCGCACAGACTGAATTTGGTGGAGGCGCCGGGTACCGCCCCCGGGTCCGAAGAGCTTATTTCGAAGTCGTTTATCGCCATAGCCGGAGAACCAGCAAAAACAATATAGGCGCGCCTTGCGGAATAAGAAAGAGTTGATGGCCGAGCCCGGATCGAATCAGGCAATTTCTGTTTCGATCAAATTGATGCGATCAGAGCCCCCGGAACCCGCCGGGGCATTTATGACGGATGCATAACATCGATCCCACCATCGACGACGACCAGACGCCGCCGCCCGAAATGGCGCGCTTAGAGACCACTCCGATCCCCCACCCGAGCGGTGCAATTGCCGGTTCCGGCAGTGCACAGCCCTATGGGCTTCTCGGATTGTGTCTAAGCCTGTTCGCCATTCTTTTTGTCACAATCGTCTACGCGGCGCTCGCAGGCGGCCTTGCCCTGCTCGTCGATGGCCTCTCCTTCGGCTGGACGCCGCCGCTCGATCGCGTGCGGCAGCTCGAGGCGGAGAGCGCCAGCAATCCGGCATTGGCGCTGCATCTCGGTCTCGGCATTTCGCTCGCCGTCTATCTTGCGCTGAGCCTCGCGGTCCTGACGCTGGCCCGGCTGCGCGGCGGCAGCGCCTGGCGCCAAATCATCGGATGGCGGCCATGGCCGGTGTTGAAGACGCGCCGGGCCTTTTGGTTCATAGTGGGCGCAGCGCTTATCTATGGAATCGCGGCGAACTTGCTCGTCGGGCTTTACTATCCACCGTCCAAAGACTGGTTCACGGTGCCGAAGGAAGGCCTCGCGGCCTTCATGCTTTTCGTCCTGGCCGTCGTATTCGCGCCGCTGACGGAAGAGCTTCTGTTTCGCGGCTGGATCTATACGAGCCTGCGCGCCAGTTTCGGTCTATGGACGGCGCTCCTCGTCAGCGCCGCCCTTTTTGCGGGCGCCCATTATGAAAGCAGCCATATCTATGCCCTGGTTGTATTCCCCATCGGCCTCGCGCTCGGCGGCATGCGCGAAGCAACAGGCACCCTCAAGGCATCCATCAGCTTTCACGCATTTTACAACGCGATCGCTTTTGGCCTCGCGCTCTTCGACATAGGGTAGAGCGGACATGCGCGCCTATCTCGATCTGCTCGCCAAAATCCTCGACGAAGGCCAAGAAAAGGCCGACAGAACCGGCACCGGCACTCTGTCGCTTTTCGGCCATCAGATGCGCTTCGATCTCAGCAAAGGCTTTCCGCTCGTCACGACGAAAAAGCTGCATCTGAAATCGATCGTGCACGAGCTGCTCTGGTTTTTGAAAGGTGACACGAATATCGCCTATCTCAAGGAGAACGGTGTCGGCATCTGGGACGAATGGGCCGATGAAAACGGCAATCTCGGCCCTGTCTACGGCCAGCAATGGCGCTCGTGGCGCGCACCGGACGGCAGGACGATCGATCAGATTTCAAACGTGATCGAGGATTTGAAGCGCAACCCGTTTTCGCGCCGCCATATCGTGTCGGCGTGGAATCCCGCGGACCTCGGCGACATGGCTTTGGCGCCCTGCCATTGCCTCTTCCAATTCCATGTGGCGGAAGACAAGACCGGCACAAAGCGCCTGTCGTGCCAGCTCTATCAGCGTTCGGGCGATGTGTTTTTAGGCGTGCCCTTCAACATCGCGAGTTATGCGCTCTTGACCCATATGGTCGCGCAGGTCACGGGGCTCGCACCCGGCGACTTCGTGCATACGTTCGGCGACGCGCATCTTTATCTCAATCATCTCGACCAGGCGCGCGAGCAACTCTCCCGCACGCCGCGCGCCTTGCCGCGGCTCAAGCTCAATCCAGAGGTGAAATCGATCTTCGATTTCCGCTTTGAGGATATCGTGATCGAGGATTACGATCCGCATCCGGCGATCAAGGCGGAAGTGGCGGTTTAGATTTGCGCCGCGCTTGTCGCCTCACCTACATCGATGATGAAGGATCTATCGCGACGTGATCGCATTGCGCAGCTCGATCGCATGCGAGATGAACTTGAGCTTCTCAAAGCCCTGCCCCGTGCCGAGGATCGCAATCGTGCCGTAATCAAGAAGGCGACCAAGAATCGATTGGTCGACGATGACCGACTCGACCTTGTCCATGTTCATTTCGTTCGTATAACGATTGATGAAACCCCTCTTATGGACGACCCGCGTAGTCGTGACCGCGATCTCGGTCGTGAAGCTCTTCCACCAGGCGCGCAGAACTCCGGCCAGACCGAGGATAAGAAACACAAAGGCCAGCGCGAGGGCTGGCCATTGATAATGCGTATATTTGAAATGGACAGAGAGGCCAAAGGCCGCCGCGGCACAAATGAGCCACAGGATCCCCGGCATATAGATGATCCAATGAATCCGGCCGACGACGAGCACTTTTTCGCCGGGCTGCAATATTTGATTCACGTAGCTCATGGATCGGACACCACTCTAGAGTCAGGACTCGATCGTCGAACCGTCATTGCGAGGAGAGGAGCGATGACGAATCCATGCCGAAGATCCATGCCATTATCTAAGCAATTGTCCCTGGATTACCTTTTGTCGGCGCCCGACATCGCGCCGGAGAAACCGGCCTTGACAACGGCTTTCTCGTTTCTGATGACACTGGCCTCGATATCGGGAAAATCGCAGTCAAGCAGGAATTTGAACAGCGCCGCGTAATTGTCATTTTCCAGCGTGTAATCGACCGATGCATCCGCCAGATATCCAAACGAATCCACAACGACAACGCGGATGAAGGCTTTCTTATCCTCGGCTGGAACCGCCGGATTCAAGCCGATGGTGATCAGGGGATATGAGCCATTCATCTTGCCTCTGAAGAGAAGCCGTCTCGCCTTATCGAAACGGACGTCGTAAAGATTAATCACATCGTCCTTGGTTGGATCATCCCGGCGAAAATCAAGGCTGCTGTTCCAGATTTGCAGGCGCATCCAGGCCGTGTCACCATCCCGCTTTTCAAGCGTGACCTCCAAATGCCGTCCAATGAAAGAATCTGCGAGAAGCGTTAGTGGCTCAGGCATACGGTTTTCCTTTGAAGTCTGTTTCGCATCTTATATCAGGTCCCAGAAATGGCCGCCTGCTCCACTCTCGAATTCGCGTGATCTTAGAAACGCTGGCAAAACGCGAATTCGAGAAAGGAGCTAAGTGTCGCTCTCCACGACGCCTGATATAGTGTCATAAATCGCTTTTTAGCGCCTGGAATCGACGCCGGATAGGCTTTTAGCGCTTACGCAAGGCGCCGGATAGAGGTTTATGGGACATAACGAAAACAGAGTGCCTTTTCACATTCGCTCCGCGGTGCCCGCCGATGCGGCTCAGATCTTCGCGCTTGTCACCGAACTCGCAGCCTATGAAAAGCTCAGCGCTGCGGTCGATGCCACAGCCGAAACGCTGGCGCAGGCGCTTTTTGGCACTGCGCCGCGGGTTTTCTGCGACATGGCAGAGCAGGATGGCGAGCCTATCGGCCTCGCCGTCTGGTTCTATACGTTCTCGACCTTTCGCGGCCGCCACGGCATTTGGCTCGAAGACCTCTATGTGCGTCCAGCCTTTCGCGGGCGCGGCACCGGCAAGGCGCTTCTCGCCGGCCTCGCGGCGCGTTGCGTCAGAGAAAATCTTGCAAGGCTCGAATGGTCTGTGCTCGATTGGAATACGCCATCGATTGCCTTCTACAAGGCTATGGGTGCGGTGCTGATGGACGAATGGACCAATTGCCGCTGCGAGGGCGGCGCGCTTTCCAGCCTCGCGGCGCTTGCAGCCGGCAAGGCTGATCCTGTCCGCATATGAATCCGCCGCTGATCCTCATCGCCGCCATCGCCGAAAATGGCGTCATCGGCAGGGACAATAGCCTCCCCTGGCATTTGACCAGCGACCTCAAGCGATTTCGCGCGCTGACGATGGGAAAGCCGATGATCATGGGACGCAAGAACTTCCAATCAATCGGAAGACCCTTGCCGGGGCGCGAAACCATCGTCGTCACGCGCGACCGCGATTTCACCGCCGAGGGCGTGCATATCGTCTATTCGATCGAGGATGCGCTCGCCTGCGCCGCGGAACGCGCCAGCGCCATGCAGGCGCAAGAGATTATTCTCGCCGGCGGAGCCGAACTTTATTCGGCCATGATCGACGACGTGGATAGGATGAAGATCACTTTCGTCGATCTCGCGCCGGAAGGCGATACGTTTTTTCCTGCCATCAATTGGTCGCAATGGGGGGAAGAAAGCCGCGTGCGCCCGCCAAAAGACGCGAAGGACGATGCGACATTTTCGTTTGTCGATTATCGTCGGCGATGATGTCTCGAACGCCTACGGCATTTATATGCGGAAATTCTATAAATGAGATTGGCCGGTTAATGGAAAATCGCTTGGGATACTCCCAAGCGATATCTTCACCATAGACAAAACCGCCAAGCGATTTTGCAAAAGACACCTACATTTGCTGGAACTTGTTCTATAAGACTACCGGCCGATAAACCGCGTGATATCGGACGATCGGCACCCCGGCTGAACTTTTGAAAGGTCTTTTATGCCTTGGACCAGTAACGGCAATGGCGGCGGAAGCTGGAAACCCGGCAATCCCGGCCCGTGGGGACAAGGACCCAGCGGATCGACGCCGCCAGACCTCGAGGAAATGCTGAGCCGGGTCCAGCAAAGACTGCGGCAATGGATGCCCGGCGGCGGCGTGAGTTCGCGCGGCATCATCGCCCTGGTGCTGATCGGCCTTCTCATCTGGCTTCTAACCGGCTTTTACACGGTCGGCCCGAACGAGGTCGGCCTCAACAAAGTCTTCGGTGGCTATACTGGCAGGACCACGCCCGGCCTCAATTACAATTGGCCCTATCCGGTGGGCTCGGTGCTGAAGCTTCCGGTGACCAACCGCAAGGCCACCAATATCGGCTTCATCTTCCGTCCGAACGGGCAGCCGCCCATCGATCTGCCGGAAGAAAGCCTGATGCTGACGGCCGATGAAAATATCGCCGACGTCAAATTCGTGGTGATCTGGCAGATCGATCCGGTTCATCCGGAAGATTACGCCTTCAACGTCGCCAATCAGGAAGAAACCGTGAAAGCCGTCGCGGAAAGCGCGATGCGCGAAGTGATCGGCCGCAGCCAGATTCAAAAGATCCTGACCGCCGAACGCAAGGTGATCGAACCTGCCGTGCAGGATCTCATGCAGAAAGTCTTGAACGACTATAAAGCCGGCGTGCTCATCCTTCAGGTGCAATTGCAATCGGTCGATCCGCCCGAGCAGGTCATTGCCGCCTTCCGCGACGTGACCGCGGCGCAGCAGGATCAGGACCGCTTGCGCAACGAAGCCGAAGCCTATGCCAATAGCGTCGTGCCGGAAGCGCGCGGCAAGGCGGCCGCCATCATTCAAGAGGCCGAAGGCTACCGCCTGCAGACCGTCGCCGAAGCGCAAGGTCAGGCGGCGCGTTTCACCCAGATCTACGATCAATATAAAAACGCGCCCGAAGTCACTCGCGAGCGCATCTATCTCGAAACCATGGAGCGTGTGTTGGGCGGTGCCGACAAAGTGATCGTCGACGAGGCCGCCGGGAACGGAAACGGCGTCGTGCCTTATCTGCCGCTGCCGCAACTGGCACCGCGCGCCAGCGATGGGAGCCGCAAATGAGAGGCGCCTATGGCTTTGTCGCGCTGATCGCGCTCGTTGTTATCCTGGTCGTAGCCGCGGCCTCGACCTTTCAGGTTCAGCAGACGGATCAAGGTCTGCTGCTGCGTTTCGGCGAACCTGTCGCCGGACGCGGGCTGATCACACAGCCGGGGCTGCATTTCAAGATTCCGTTCATCGAGGACTATATTCCGATCGACAATCGCATTCTCGATCTCGAAGCGCCGAAGCAGGAGGTGCTCGCCTCCGATAATACGCGCATCGAAGTCGATGCGTTCCTGCGCTACAAGATCGTCGATCCCTTGAAGTTCTACCAAACCGTCGGCACGATCGAGCGGGCGAGGAACCAATTGGGCTTCGTGCTCAATTCGGCGGTGCGCCGCGTGCTCGGCGAAGCCGACCTGACGCAGATCGTGCGCGACAACCGCTCCGCGCTCATGCTGAAGATCCGCGACCAGGTGAACCAGGAGGCCGGCCGTCTCGGCGTCGTCGCCACGGATGTCCGCATCAGGCGCGCCGACCTGCCTCGCCAGATCTCGGAACAGGTGTTCAGGCGCATGCAGACCGAGCGCGCCCGCGAGGCTGCCGAATATCGGGCGCAGGGCTCCGAACAGGCACAGAAGATTCGCGCGAAGGCGGATCGCGACGTGGTGGTTCTGCGCGGCGATGCGCAAAAGCAAGCCGATCAGGTCCGCGGCGAAGGCGACGCGACGCGCAACAAGATCTTTGCCGACGCTTATGGCAAAGATCCGGATTTCTTTGCCTTCTACCGGTCGATGCAGGCCTATGAGAATGGGCTCAAAGCCTCGGACACGCGCATGATTTTGAGCCCGAAGTCGGATTTCTTCCGCTTCTTTGGAACGTCTCATCCCGAACCCGCCGCGGGCGCGCCGTCCGCCGCACGTTAACTTACTCGGGCAAATTCTTGCCCTGCAATTTTGAGGTGCGAGCGGCAATTTGCCGGGCTATGGCTATATGAAAGATAAGGGAAACGGAGCTTTCGGCGAGCCTGGCAAAAAGCGCGACGCCGCCGATTTTCCGCCCTAATTTATCGTTCGATTGGCGCGCTTCTTAAGCCATGCCGCGCGTCCGGTCGCAGGAGATCACTTCATGGGTTTGTTTGCCTTTTCAGAGCTGCGGGTCGTCACGCCATCAAAACATGCCTTGGCTGGCCGACTGCGCCGCGCGAACTTGGCCTTCGCCTGCGCGCTCGGTCTGTCGCTTATTGCCTCGCCGGCCGCTCTTGTCGCGCCCGCCTTTGCCAAAGGACCCGATTCTCTCGCCGATCTCTCCGATCAAGTCAGCGATGCGGTCGTGAATATTTCGGCGACGCAGACGATGGAAGACAAACATGCCTCGGCCGCGCCGCAGCTCGAACCGGGTACGCCTTTTGACGATCTCTTCGAAGAATTCTTCCGCCGCCGTCAGCAAGGCGGCGGCAGCGGCGGCAATAATGATACGCCATTGCCGCGTCCGCGCGAGCGCAAGTCGAATTCGCTTGGCTCAGGCTTCGTGATCGATCCCTCCGGGATCATCATCACCAATAATCACGTCATCGCCGACGCCAATGATATCACCGTCATCTTCACCGACGGCCAAAAGCTGAAGGCACAAATCATCGGCAAGGATTCCAAGGTCGATGTCGCGGTCCTTCGCGTGAAACCCGAAAAGCCGCTGAAATCCGTCAAATTTGGCGACAGCGAGAAAATGCGCGTCGGCGATTGGGTGCTGGCGGTCGGCAATCCATTCGGCCTCGGCGGCACGGTGACGGCCGGCATCATCTCGGCGCATCACCGCAATATCGAATCGGGTCCCTACGACAATTACATTCAGACCGACGCGGCGATCAATAAAGGCAATTCCGGCGGGCCTCTGTTCAACATGGACGGCGAGGTGATCGGCATCAATACGGCGATCCTGTCTCCTTCGGGCGGCTCGATCGGCATTGGTTTCGCCACGCCTGCCGCGACCGTCATGCCGGTCATCGACCAATTGCAGAAATTTGGCGAGACGCGGCGCGGCTGGCTCGGTGTCCGCATTCAAAACGTCGATGAGAGCATCGCGGAAAGCCTCAACCTCGGCCCGGTTCACGGCGCGCTTGTCGCCGGCACCGACGACAAGGGCCCTGCGAAGGCGGCAGGCATCCAGGCCGGCGACGTCATCGTCAAATTCGACGGGACCGACATCAAGGAATCGCGCGACCTGCCGAAGGTCGTCGCCTCCGCGCCGGTCGGCAAGGACGTTGCCGTCGTCGTCATGCGCCAGGGCAAAGAACTGACCAAAACCGTCAAACTCGGCCGCCTCGAAGACAATGAGAAGCTTGCCTCGCTCGAAACGAAGGCCCCTGAAACCAGCAAGGCCTTGCCTCCGACGCCGGTCGAAAAAGCTTTCGGCATGGAGTTTTCGAGCCTCAGCAGCGCCGCGCGGCAAAAATTCTCCATCGGCGAGAGCGTGGCCACAGGCGTCGTCGTCACCGATGTCGATCCGGAGTCGCCGGCCGCCGAGAAAAATATTCAGCCCGGCGAGGTGATCCTGGAAATCAATCAGATCCCCGTGAAGGACCCGTCCGAGGTATCGGCCAAGATCAAAGCCCTGAAGGAGGGCGGCAAGAAATCGGCGCTGTTCCTCATCGCCAATACGCAAGGCGAGGTGCGCTTCGTCGCGCTCTCAATGCAATAGGCAGAATGTCTCGAAATCCGATCGCATGGCCGGGGCGAAATTTTCGCGCCCCGCCCTTGCGGGAGGTAGGCCTCCTCACAATTTCAAGCTCCATAGGACAGTTTCCCGGTCTGCGGCCTTGCCGTAGCTGCCAGCTTTCTATTTTGCTTTAAAATTAAACATTATGCTTCATATATAAGCGATTAATGCTCAAAAATAACTTCTTCCTTGACAATTTGGGGCGCGATGGCTTATTTCGCGCCTTGTTAGCACTCTATGTTACCGAGTGCTAACGAGGCCTGGGTTGGACCGGCCGAAGCTTCGCGAGGTGTCCCCTTCGAGAGCAGGGACCCATCATCATTTTAGAGGAAGCAGACCATGAATTTTCGTCCCCTGCATGACCGTGTGGTCGTCAAGCGTCTTGAAGGTCAGGAAAAGACCAAGGGCGGGATCATCATTCCCGACAACGCGAAAGAGAAACCCCAGGAAGGCGAAATCATCGCCGTTGGTCCTGGCGGCCGCGATGAGACCGGCAAAATCACTCCCCTCGATGTCAAGGCCGGCGACAAGGTGCTGTTCGGCAAATGGTCCGGCACCGAAGTCAAGATCGACGGCCAAGACCTCCTCATCATGAAGGAGAGCGACATCATGGGTGTCATCGCCTAAGGCGAGCCTTCTCTCCGACCGACACTAGAAACCTTTTCAGGAGTTTGAAAAAATGGCAGCCAAAGACGTACGTTTTTCGTCCGATGCGCGTGATCGCATGTTGCGCGGCGTGGACATTCTCGCCAATGCGGTGCGTGTGACCCTCGGTCCCAAGGGCCGTAACGTAGTCATCGAGAAGTCATATGGTGCACCGCGCATCACCAAGGACGGCGTGACTGTCGCCAAGGAAATCGAACTTGCCGACAAGTTCGAGAACCTCGGCGCCCAGCTTGTCCGTGAAGTCGCTTCCAAGCAGAACGACGTTGCCGGTGACGGCACGACCACGGCGACGATCCTCGCCGCCTCCATCGTCCGCGAAGGTGCCAAGGCAGTGGCCGCCGGCCTCAACCCGATGGATCTGAAGCGCGGTGTTGACCTCGCGGTCGAAGCCGTCGTCGCCGATCTCAAGGCCAATTCCAAGAAGGTCACGTCGAACGACGAGATCGCCCAAGTCGGCACGATTTCAGCCAATGGCGACGTATCTGTCGGCACGATGATCTCGACCGCCATGCAAAAGGTCGGCAACGAGGGCGTGATCACGGTCGAAGAGGCGAAGAGCCTCGACACCGAGCTCGATGTCGTCGAGGGCATGCAGTTCGACCGCGGCTATCTCTCGCCCTACTTCATCACCAATCCCGACAAGATGGTGGCGGAACTCGAGGAGCCCTACATCCTCGTGCATGAGAAGAAGCTTTCGTCGCTCCAGGCCATGCTGCCTGTGCTCGAAGCCGTCGTTCAAACCGGCAAGCCGCTCGTGATCATCGCCGAGGACGTCGAAGGCGAAGCACTCGCGACCCTCGTCGTCAACAAGCTGCGCGGTGGCCTCAAGGTCGCGGCCGTCAAGGCGCCGGGCTTCGGCGATCGCCGCAAGGCCATGCTCGAAGACATCGCCATCCTGACGGCTGGTCAGCTGATCTCCGAGGATCTCGGCATCAAGCTCGAAAACGTGACCCTGCAGATGCTCGGCCGCGCCAAGCGGATTCGCATCGACAAGGAGAATACGACGATCATCGACGGCGCCGGCGCCAAGGCTGAGATCGAGGCCCGTATCGGCCAGATCAAGAACCTGATCGCCGAGACCACCTCCGATTACGATCGCGAAAAGGCGCAGGAACGTCTCGCCAAGCTCGCGGGCGGCGTCGCGGTCATTCGCGTCGGCGGCGCGACCGAAGTCGAAGTGAAGGAAAAGAAGGATCGCGTGGACGACGCTCTCAATGCGACGCGCGCGGCGGTCGAAGAAGGTGTGTCTCCCGGCGGTGGCGTCGCGCTTCTGCGCGCCATCAAGGCGCTCGATAACCTCAAGGTTGCCAATCCCGATCAAAAGACCGGTATCGACATCGTCCGCAAGGCGATCCAGACCCCGGCCCGACAGATCGTCGACAATTCCGGCGGCGATGGCGCCGTGGTCGTCGGCAAGCTCATTGAGAACCCGTCTTATTCCTTTGGTTATGACGCGCAGACCGGGGAATATGGGGACATGGTGAAACTCGGCATCATCGACCCGACCAAGGTCGTCCGGACGGCTCTGCAAGATGCCGCTTCGGTCGCCGGTCTTTTGATCACCACCGAAGCAACCATCACGGAAGCGCCGAAGAAGGATGCCCCTGCGATGCCGATGGGCGGTGGCGGCATGGGCGGCATGGGCGGCATGGACTTCTAAATCCACGTCTGCTGGAAAGCTCCGCCTTTCCGATAAAGAAACCGCTCCGCGCGCAGTCACCTGCGCGCGGAGTTCGTTTAAGGGCCGTCTCTGGTATTCTACAACCGTAGGCTTGAGCAGCGCCTCGCATTGCCGGATGAATTTCAACTTTTATTGAAGAGAATTGTTCTGTCTTGACGCGCCCGGTTCGCGCCAATCTTTTGGACCAAGGCAAACTGTCATCAAAGGCATCAACATTTTAATCGGCGCCTGAGGTTTTTTTGCAACCGCCCTTGCACATTTTCGGTCTAAGCTTCCGCACCTGTTTTTAAAGGGCTCCGGGGGGAGAAGCGGAAAGTGCAGCAATCGTCGAAATCGTCAAAGATTCGAAAAACTACGACGCGCGCGGATCTTCTGGAGGCTGTCTATAGTTCGAGTCCCGTTCTCTCTCGCGCACAGGCACGCGAAATTTTTGAAATCGCGCTTGAAGAAATTTCAGATGCTTTGGTTCGCGGCGAAAGCGTCAAACTCCGTTCATTCGGTCTTTTCGCGGTCCGTAGCAAACGCGAGCGAATCGGGCGCAATCCACGCACAGGCGTTGAAGTGCCGATCACGCCGAGACGCGTGCTGACGTTCAAACCTTCTCCGGTTTTAACCGCGAGCATCAATGGGACAGCCCTGCCGCAAGAGGCGGAAGCCGACGCGGAATAAAGATTTGGACATAGGACCCAAAACTGGGGACCGGTACTGATCCCCGCTGTTGCCGGGATCCGGTTTTGAATGAGCACGTCGGGCAGGCTCGATTTGATCGGATAATCCGATGCTCACGCAAGGTGGCGAGCGGCGGCTCCTGCCCCGTTTGAGCCATTCCAGAGCTTAGGCTTGCCCATTTTGCACCTAAACTTGCGTATTTTTAAGAAATCAGCGCTTGACCCTGCAAGCCTTGAATGTGACGCATTTTCCGTGCGGTTGGTCAGCTCGAAATCGCCAAAACCGGCCAAGATGAAGCGGCCACCGAAGCTCGGCTGTCCCTTGGATAGATTTTCTCGGGACAGGATGACCTGGGCGATTGCTTGGGACGCGATGGCTTGGGGATATAAACGCGCTCCGCAATCGAACTGCCGCTTCCGTTTAAATGCAGTGATCGGGTCTTTATGAAATTCCTCGCCCTCGCCGTCGCTCTTTTTTCCGTCGCCGCCGCGATCATCGCCCAAAAGACCGGCGAACCGCTGGTCACCTTCATGGCCGCCGTCGGCTTCATTTGCGCCGTCACGACCTATCGCGCCCATGCGATTTCGAGTTTTTTGAAAATCTTCGCGGCGATTTTCGCAACCGAGACGATCGTTTTCGGGAGCGCCTTTCTCCTCGCGAAGTTGGACCTCTGGCCGCAAGGATATGAGGATTACCTGCCGCCGGAAAGCATGCCGGTGACCGTCGCCATTTTTGCGATCCTGGTTTATCTGCTGTCCTTCATCCCGGTCGTCCGCGCGATGACGAAAATAGCCGACCGCTATTTCAACACGGATGAGAAAAACCCGGCGCGCATCTGGCCTCTGCCGTCTTTCACGGGACGCGAGCGGCATATAGCGACCAGCATGGTCGTTCTTCTGGTGCTGATCAACCAGGCGCAGGTCGGTATCGACGTGCGCCTGTCGTTTTTCTCACGCGATTGGTTCAATGCGATCCAGAACAAGGACGAAGCAACTTTCTGGTATCAGCTCTTCACGGTTTTTTGCCCCTGGGCTTTTTGTTACATCGCATCGGCCGTCGTCGAACTGGTCGTCCAATCGACCCTCGTCATCCGCTGGCGGCGCTGGCTTACGGATTATTATGTCACCCGCTGGCTCGCGGGACATACGCATTACCGCATGTCACTCACGGGCGCCGGCGCCGATAATCCAGATCAACGTATCTCCGAGGATATAGCGCGCTTCATCGATGGCGGACAGGTCGGCTCCGGCATCTATTCCTTTGCGATCCTTTTGATCGCCAAACTGACATCGCTCGTCTCCTTCGCCATTCTTTTGTGGGATCTGTCGGCAAATTTCACGCTTCCCTACACGGCCATCGCGGTCCCTGGTTTTCTCTTCTGGGTCGCCTTGATCTATGCGGGCGTCGGCACTTTGTTCACGCATCTGATCGGACGGCCTCTCGTCGCCCTATCCTTCGTGCGGCAGCGCTATGAAGCCGATTTCCGCTTTCAGCTCGCACGGCTGCGCGAATATGCCGAGCAGGTTGCGCTTCTTTCCGGCGAAAATGCCGAACAAAAATCCCTGTTGAAATCCTTTTCGTTCATCGTCCGAAATTATTTCGACATCATCGGCTGCCGCAAACGACTGATCTCTTTTACGGCTTCCTACGGCCAGCTCAGCCCGTTCATTCCCTATATCGTGGCGGCGCCATTCTATTTCGCCGGCAAGATCACCCTCGGCATCATGACGCAGACGGCGCGCGCCTTTGGAAGCGTCAACGACGCGCTGACATTCTTCGTGACCTATTATGTGTCGCTCGCGGAATTCAAATCGGTCCTCGATCGTCTGACCTCCTTCGATGCCGCGCTCGAACGCGCCCATGCCTATGGCACGGGCCTGCGCAAGGTTCCCGAGGCTTCGAGCGAGGAAAAAAATCTCGATTTAGCCGCTTTCACTTTGGAGCTGCCGGACGGTCGCGTGATCGTTCAAAGCAGCGATCTGCAATTTGCCGCGAACGAACCCGTGCTTCTTACCGGGCCGTCCGGCTCCGGCAAATCCACACTGTTTCGCGCAATCTCTGGCATCTGGCCCTTCGGCGAGGGTACGATCACCCTGCCTGCCAATGTCCGCGTGATGCTCCTGCCGCAAAAACCCTATATTCCAAACGGCAGCCTTAAGGCGGCGGTCACTTATCCATCGCAACCGGATGATTTTCACGACGAGGCCATCCGCGAGGTTCTGACCGCGGCTCAGCTCGATCACTTCATCGACAGAATCCACGACGAGGATCGGTGGTCGCAATGCCTGTCGGGCGGCGAACAGCAGCGCGTCTCTCTCGCCCGCGCCTTACTCGCAAAGCCGGATTGGCTGTTTCTGGACGAAGCGACAGCCGCCATGGAAGAAACCATGGAAGCCAAGGTCTATGAGATCATCGCCGAGCGCTTACCCAATACGACCGTGGTTTCGATCGGCCATCGCACCAGCCTCGTGCGGTTCCACAAGCGCTATCTCGACATGCACCCGGCGGGCACCACCGGGCTCTTCACGCCGTCCGAGCATGTCGTGAAGGCGGCGGAATAATTTTTAAGGCTGGGGAGCCGACCCCTTCAACGGCGCCAGCGGCGCCGGGGTTCGATGGCGGACCGGCGGGAGCGATTTGAGATAGGTCGCAATCGCCAAGGCGTCGTCTTGGGTCAGGTCTTTAAATTGCGTCCGCCATGGCATGGCGGGCAACAGGACGCGGCCCAGAGGGGTCTCGCCGCTCTTCAAGGCCTTGACAATATCCTCGGCACTCCAATCGCCGATACCCGTCTCCTCGTCGGGTGTGATATTCGGCGGATAGAATCGGCCGATATCGGTCACTGGCAGCGCGCGGTCACCGCCGGTCAAGCGTTTGTCCGCGATGATCTCGCCCTCCGAGTCCCTCGGCGAATGGCAGCCGGCACAGCCGGTGATCTGGACGAGATAGGCGCCTCTCTGCTCGAGCTCCTGCGTATCGGCGCGCGCCGCCGCCGCCGCCGCGGGCAACGCCATAAGAAACGCAATCACGCCAACCCGCTGCAAGCAAGACATTGCCATAAGCCCCTCCAATCAAACCAAAGTCATGCGTCATCGCGGCACCCGCTTCAACGCACGATCTCGTTTAAAAGGTCGGGGATTTTTTGGAATGATACTTTGATTTCGCGCATGGCCGTTCCAAAAAGCCTTCAACTTTTCAGATCATACATAAAGCCATTTCGCTTCTGATAGATCAGAAGCGAGGCTCCATGATTTTGTTTGACGCGTTTTCTTCACACCCACCGGTACCGACTTCGCTCGAAAACGCTTTATCGCGGCAGACTCGCGAGAAGCGCGCGCAGCGTTTCGATCGTCGATTGATCGGCAATACCATCGACAAGCGCCGGCCGGAAATGGCGCTGGAAGGCCCGCACGACATTTTCGGTTTTGGGCCCATAAAGATTGGAAACGCGCAGGCCGTAGCCATACATGGAGAGCAGCGCCTGCAGCTTCTCGACTTCGACCCCATGCATGCCGCGCTCAAGGCGGGGGCCCTCTTCGATCGGATGTGGCTTGACATAATGGCCGACGCCGCTCGCGGCGAGCAAATCCCATGGAAAATATTCGCCGGGATCGGCCTTGCGGTCGGGTGCGACGTCCGAATGGGCGAGAATGCGCGCCGCCGGAATCTGATGGCGCGCCGCGACGTCCTTGCAGAGTGCAATCACCGCCTCGATCTGCGCTTGCGGAAATGCGGGCGCGCCGCCGTCATGGCCGAGATTGACGATCTCGATTCCGATCGAGGCCGAATTCATGTCGCGTTCGCCGGCCCAGATCGATTGGCCGGCGTGCCAGGCCCGCCGCAATTCCGGCACAAGCTGAATCACCTGCCCGTCTTCCGCGATCACATAATGCGCGGAAACCTGGGATGCCGGATCGCAGAGCCATTGCAGCGCGGCCTCGCCCGAAGCCATGCCCGTGTAATGCAAAATGACGGCATCGACCCGGCCGCTTTTGCGGTCCCCATGGTTCGGCGACGGGCGGACATCGCCGACAAGCAGACTATTCGCGGAAAAACTCATCAATAGCCGTAATAGCGCACGCAGAAAGGATTGCCGGCCGGATCATAGCCCCAACGCGCGCAGGCCGGCCCGGGCGGAGGAGGCGGCGGATAATAACCCGGCGGGGGCGGAGGGGGAGGAGCTGGCCGCGTATTGGCGCCGATGATTCCGCCGGTCGCGGCACCCAGTGCCGAGCCGGCGAGAACGGCACCGACGCCGCCGCCGGTCGCGGCGCCAAGCGCCGCGCCTGTCCCCGCGCCGATGGCAGCACCACTGACCGCGCGTTGCTCCGGCGTATAGCCGCATGCGGCCACAGCCAGCGCGGCGGTGAAAACCCCTATTGAAGCCAGCACTTTTCGCATGGAAGAACCCTGTTGTTTCCGCAGCTCCCCAGAGGCCCAAACCGACCGATAAGGTCAAGACAAGATCAGGTGGCGCCGCATCTTTGCGTCAATTCGCGGCATTTTCGACATATCACCTTAACGCTTGATGATTGACCCGCGGGTGCATCCCTCCTATGCCGCTTGATGCCAGCCGGCCGGATGGCCGTCGCTTCTCTTGAAGCGGAGGAAAGTCCGGGCTCCATGGAGACACGGTGCCGGATAACGTCCGGCGGGGGTGACCCTAGGGAAAGCGCCACAGAAAACAAACCGCCGGCGGTTCTCCGCCGGTAAGGGTGAAACGGTGCGGTAAGAGCGCACCGCGCGGATGGTAACATCAGCGGCACGGCAAGCCCCACCGGGAGCAAAACCGAATAGGGGCGACATAAGGGCTTTTCGGAAGAGAACGCGCCTTGGGTCCGTCTCCGGATCGTCGCCCGGGTTGGTTGCTTGAGGCGGCCGGTAACGGCCGTCCCAGAGGAATGGCCATCACGCTTGCGGTACCGCCGCAAGCCATACAGAACCCGGCTTACAGGCCGGCTGGCGCAATTTAAAATATCGGCCGTCACCGCCGACGCTTGATCTCGCCTAAAAGGCTCAGACCAAGCGCCCTGCCGCATGGGCGAGCATCGTATAGACTTTGCCCGTTTCCGACGCGAGATAGGATCGCGTGACCGTATCGTCGCGGTCGTCGCGATTCACATCCGACAAAAGCCGTTCGAATTCCTTCACGTAGCGATCAACGGTTTTATGGAATTCCGTATCGGTACGGTAGCGGCGGCGGATTTCATCAAATGTCTGCTGGCCGCGCGCGGTATAGAGATGCGGCGAAAACGCGTCGGGCTCGCCTCTCCGATAGCGGTCCCAGGCGTCGGCCGCGGCATCCGCATCGATCATCCGGGTAATGTCGAGAGAGATGGTTTCGAGCTCGACGCTGGCCGGCGGCGCATGACGCGCCGGTCCGCGCGGAATGCCGGCGCGATTGTCCTCCACACGCGCTGGCGCTGACGCCGGCTCGTCGCGCGAGGCACGGGCGAGAAGATCAGACAACCATCCGCCACCGCGATCAGCAGGAGCGGCCTGCGGACGCGCCGCAGCAGCGGGCGGCAACACCGGCACACGTTGCGGCGGCGGGTCGCGGCGCGGTGCGGGCGCTTCGGGAAGCGGCAGAGGTGCCGGTGCGCGCGTCGCGGCCTCCGGCTTTCTGAACCCGGTCGAAGACCGCTCGGAAAGAACCGGTGCGGCCGACTGTTCGGCGACATCGAAGGAGCGGCCGGATCTCGTCACGATCTCGGTCAATTCGTTCAGAGCCCGGACCTGATCGAAGACGATGCGGCGCATGGCGGCGGCCTGCTCCGCCGTCTCCTGCGGAAGATCCGTCACGCTGCGGCGAACTTCGTCGCGCGTCGCATCGAGCTCTTCCTGAATGGTGCGGGCCATGCCGCGCATTTCGGAAGCCGCGGCCTGGAAACGGTCCGTCGCCTGCCGCATGATCGTGTTCAATTCGGTGTTGGCCTGCTCATAGGCTCCCCGCAAAGCCGAAGCCGTGCGCTCGCGCTCTTTACCGGTATTGGTGCGGATCTCGCCGAACTGCTGCTCGATCAGACCAGCCGTCGCCTGCGTGGCTTCGGTCAGGAAAGTCCCGATCTCCCTCGCCCGAGTCTCCGCCTGCTGAAAGGATTCGTCCACCAGAGCGCCGAAGGACTGCATGACGTTTTCGAAATCCTCGCTCTTCGCATTGACCTGCGACAGCAGGTTTTCGAGCGCGGTGCGGCGTTCGTCGAGCATCTGGTCGAGTTCGCGCTGCGAACGAGCGAGCTCGCCGGCCGAGTAGCTTAAGGATTGCTGATGCCGCGCGATCGTCTCGGCAAGCGCCTGCGCATCGTTCATCGTCTTGTCGGCGGTCATGTTCAAATGGCCGACATCGGTCGAGACGCGGCTGAAGGCGCTTTGGAAATCCTGCAGCCGCTCAGACAAGGTCCGCTCGATCGCGATGAAATTAGCGCTGGTATCGCCGATCATCCGTTGCAGCGATTGGCCGCTGAGATGGAGCTTGTCGATGAGATCGACCAGCTCAGTGCGAAGCCTGTTGCCGGTTTCGGCCAAGGTGCCGACGGAGGCGCCGGCGCCATTCACGAGCGCATCGCGCAATTGTGCCGAGGATTGATCGATCGCCGCCGTGAGTTCTGTCTGTTTCTGGCCGAGATGCTGGAGGATCGCGCTGCCGCGGTTTTCCAGGGTGTGCGTGACGATTTCACCGACGCTGGTCATTTCCCTGGCGATTTCGCCGCCACGCGCGGTCAGGATTTCGACAAGCCCGGTGCCTTTCGTGTCGAACAGCGTATGCAGGGCACCCGTATGACCGGCCAGCAATTCGTGCAATTGGCGGCCGCGTTCGCCAAGCGACCCATCGAGCTCCACCAGGCGGTTGGCGAGCGCCGTCGCGATCTCGTTGACGCGGCCCGTTAATACGCTGCCGATTTCGCTCGTCCGGCCGGCCAGAGTCGAGTCGAGATCGAGGATCGCCTGAGCAAGCGCGTTCCTGACCTCCTCGGTACGGCCAGACAGCAATTGACCCAGTTCGCCGGTCTCGCGATCGAGAACGGCGCGCATATTGGCCGCATGATCGCCGAGAGTTTGATTGAGTTCGGTTGCCCGCGCGACGAGACTGTCGGCGACGGCATGGCCGCGGGCGTCGAGTTCGCCCGAGACCGTATCGAGCCTGCTGACGACCCGGTCTTCGAAGAGCGAAATACGATTGTCGAGCGTATCGGCGATCTCGATCGCCCGGTCGCCCAGCACCTGGTTCACCTCGTCGGCCTTGTCGGACAATGTCGCCGTCAGAGCCGTCGAGCGGCTGGTGAGAATGGCTCCGATTTCCGCCGCCTTCATATCGAGGGCTTGGGTCACGTCCCGGCCGCCGTCGCCCAGAACTTTGGCGATTTCGATCGCACGGCTTGCCAAAGCCTCGTTGAGCGCGCGGGCGCGCGTCTCGAGTCCGGTGTCGATCCGCGCCACCAAAGTCTCGAGGAGCTGAGCGATTTCTTGAGTCTTGGCCGAAGTCTTGTCGTCGAAGGCGTCGATCTGCGTCGTGAACACATGCGCGGTTTCTTCGGCGCGCTCGCCGAGCTTCGTGTTCAGCGCATCGCCATGCACGGTCAGCACATTTTCGATCGCTTCGAGCCGGTCGGCGAGCGTCGCCGTAAAGCGCTCGGCATGGGCGCCGAAATCGTTGACGGCGCCGGCGCCCTGCACGGTGAACATTTCCTCCGCGCGGCCGAAAAGGTCGGACAGATTGGCCGTGAGCTGTTCCGTATAGGCGTCGAGATTGGCGAGGACGCCGTTCCCCTGCGCACCGAACAATTCTTGGACCCGGCTGAAATGGTCGGTCAGAGTCGCCGCGAGTTGCTCGGTGTGGGCGTCGAGTGCCTGCGTAACCGAACCGCTCTGGGAACCGAACAATTGGTCAATACGGTCGAAATAATGCGACAGCGTCGACGAGAGACCTCGCGCGTGCACATCGAGATTGTCGGCGACCGCGTTACCCGTTGCCTTGAACACGTCGTCCATATGCTGCGAATGATCGGTCAGCGTCGAGGTCAGCCGGTCGGTGTGAGTATCAAGTCCGGAAATCAAGGCGCGCTGCCGCTCGTCGAAGAGACCTTCGACGCGCGCAAACGCCTCCGACAGCGCCGACATGAACCGCTCGCTGTGGGAATCGATACGCTCGACAACCGAACCGCCCTGGCCGCCGAATATCTCTTCAGCCCGAACAAACAAGGTGGTCAGGGACGACGTCAAATATTCCGTATGGGCATCGAGATTTTCAGCCAGCGCATTGCCGCCATTGACGAAGGTTTCTTGGAACCCTGTGAGGCGGTCGGCCAGATGTTCGTTGATTCTGTCGCTATGCATCGCGAGTGCGCTGATCGCCTCGTGCGCGACCTCGCCGAACCTCTCGTTGAGGTCGCGGGTCTGATAGGCGATCGCTTCGATTGCCTGCCCGGCGCTCGTCTCGAATGTTTCCTGCATCGCGCCGGCGTGGCTTGCCAGAGCGGCCGCGGTCTCTTCGGCGACGGTGGAGAATCTCTGGTGCAATGCTTCGCCATGCTGCACGAATTGCGTCTGCAAATCGTTCAGCTTGTCATTGAGGTCGCGGGTTTGGAAGCTGATGGCCTCGATCGCCTGTCCGGCGCTCGTCTCGAATGTTTCCTGCATCGCGCCGGCATGGCTGGCGAGCGCGGCAGCCGTCTCTTCGGCGACGGCGGCAAATCTTTGCTGCAAGCCTTCGCCATGCAGCTCGAACTGCGATTGCAGATGCGCATGGCTTTCATCGATGAGCGCCGAAAGGCTGGCGGCGGATGTGTCGAACATCTCGCGCGCGGCGGCGGTGCGCTCTTCGAACGTGCCGGCGATCTGGGTGCCCACCTCCGACAAATTGGCATGCAGGTTCGGGCCGTGAACCGTCACGATTTCATGCAGCCTTTCGCCGACTTCGGCGAGCTGTGCCGTCAGGCTTTCGCCGCGCGAAGAGATCGTATCGGCAATATGCGCGCCGGTTTCATCCAGCCGTTGCGCCACCTCATTGCCGCGCATGCTGAGATCGGTTGCCAGCACATCGCTGGTCTGCGCCAGACTGGCGGCAACTTCGTTGCCAGTATGGGCCAGCCGGTTGAGAATATCCTCGCCGCGCGCCGACAATTGCTCGGCAAGCTCAGTGCCGGACCGGCTCATGGCGATGCGGATTTCCTCGCCTTTGGCGCCGAGGGAAGCCATCACGCGGCCGCCGGCGTCGCCAACGCTTTCCGCGAGCTTCGCCGAAGCCGTGTCGAGTTCCCGCGAAAACGACTCGTGTGCGCCCGAAATCGCGTTGCGCACCCGGTCGGCATTCACAAGAAGCGATTCACGCTCGGAGGACAATTCATCGATCAACGCCCGAATGCGGCGTTCATTATCGCCATAAGAGCGTTCCATATTGGACACTTCGGAACGCACGAGCGTTTCGAGTTCGCCGGCACGCGCCAGCGCGCGCTCGATGCCGTCGCCCATGGAGGCGACCTCACGGCGGATCGCTTGCGACAAAGTCACCATTTGCTCGGTCGCCGACCCTTCGGGTTCGGCCAGGCGCAAAGCAACTTCCGTCATGGAGCGCGCGGTCTGACGCATTTCCTGCGCCCGTCTCGCCATGGTTGCCGTGACGAAGAAGAAGATCACCGGTCCGACGATAGCGAGAAGATAAAGCGCCATTTGCGAACGCGGAACATCCGCGCTTTCGCCGAAGAAACTCGCCCAATTCGTCCAGGCGTAGACACCCCACAGGCCGATCCAGAGGGCCGAGAGGACAGCCGCGACAATGGTCGGCGTGCGGCTTGGCCGGACCTGAAGCGCACGCAGGATCTGGCCGACCGAATGGCGATCGTCATTCGCCGGCATCGCAGAGGGTACGACGCCGCCGACCGGCGCATGCGGTTCGGCTCCGGCCGGCGGCGTAACTGGAGAGGATACGGGCACAGCCGTGCCGAAGGCAGGCGCCTTTTCGATCTCCGGCAGGCGCGGCGTATTTTTGGCGCCTGCGGAAGCCTCGTCGGAAGCACTCAAGACCGGCGGCTTGACCGGCGGCGCGGCGGATTTGCCCGGATTTTTGGCGATGACCTTATCCGGGACCCATTTGCGCAATTCGGACGTGTTCTTGTCAGCCGTTTCGACCGGATTGACCGCGGACTCGGCCTCTCCAGGCGGCCCAACGAGGTTCAAAGCCTCCTCGATCGCCGACAAAGCCGCGGCGGCAGGATCTTGAGCTTTGCCGGGATTGGCCATTCGATGCCCCTTTTTATAAAGGTCCAGCGCTTCCGACGTCGCGGCGCTCCGCAATCTGTCGGTCTCTGTTAACCACGCGCCACTCTACCGCGCAGAACAAGGGATTAAAACTAGCCGCGTCGTTTCTTTCCAAACGTCGTTAACCGAACCGTTACCATAAGTGGACAGAGCCCTTTCCCGCCTCTTTAAAATGGCACACCACAGCAGGAGCACGCAGGCGAAGCCTAGAGCGGGATGAAAATACGCGCGACACTTTTCCTCATCCCGCTCTAATTTACGACAATCGATCACGTTTATGGTTTTGGATAAACCTGATCTAGGCCCGAGCTCCAGCTTGCCAAGTTCGGGAAACTCCATCCGTCACAATGGGTTGAGCATGGAAAATCAGGCAATGCAAATGCCAGCGCTCGATCTCGGCCATCTCGAGGCTCAAACCCTAGGCGACGAGGCCTTGGAGCGGCAGCTCTTGGCCTTGTTTCGCGTGCAAGCCAGGCAAATCCTGTTCGAGCTTCAAAACGGTACTTTTAAATCGCCCAAGGTCGGTGCCGATTTCGCGCATCTGCTCAAGGGCTCCGCTCTTGCGATCGGCGCCACCCGCGTCGCCGCCATGGCCGGCGCTTACGAAAATCTCGCCGCATCCCCACATGATGCTGGCCCGGCATCTGTCGTTCTCGACGCTCTGGCAAAGGCCGTCGCGGACGTGCTCGCCGCGATCGACCGGCGCATCGGTCCCTGAGCCAAAAAGGCGCGACAGCAAAGATGCTGTTCTTCGCTGGCGCTCTTCAGTAAAGAAGGCGCCTGATCGGCGCCAACGCGCCTTTCTCAAAACAAACCGCGCTTTTTCTCCGCGAAATGCCGCATCGAGAGGTCATACCCCTCCATGGTCAAAATCACTTACATTGATTCTTATGGTGAATCTCGATCCGTCGAGGCCGAGGAAGGCACGACGGTCATGGAAAATGCCATCCGCAATTCGATCCCCGAGATCGTCGCCGAATGCGGCGGGGGCTGCGCTTGCGCGACCTGCCACGTCTATGTCGACGAGGCTTGGTATCCGCTGACGGGCCAGCCTTCGACGAAGGAAGAGGACATGCTCGATTTCGCTTATAAGGTCCAGCCGAATTCCCGCCTGTCGTGCCAGATCAAGGTCACGCCGGAGCTCGATGGCCTCGTCGTGACCACACCCAGCCGGCAGGGCTGAAACTTGCATCGTTAAAGCATGATCCCAAAAAGTTGCAGACTCTCTGGATAAGATCATGCCTCGAAACAAAAGCTAAAGAAGCCGGACGCGCCGGCATGTTTGGAGATCGCGTGATGGCAGAGAGCATTCAAACCGACGTCGTCATTGTCGGGGCCGGGCCGGTCGGGCTTTTCGCCGTGTTCGAATTGGGACTCCTCGATGTCAGATGCCATTTGATCGATATTCTGCCGAAGCCCGGCGGCCAATGCGCCGAGCTCTATCCGGAAAAGCCCATCTACGACATTCCCGGCCATCCGAATGTGAGCGGCCAGGGCCTCGTCGATAATCTCATGAAGCAGATCGAGCCTTTCCGGCCGACCCTTCATTATGGCGAGATGGTCGAGGCGCTCGAGGTTCTCGGCACGCCGGAGGCGCCGTCTTTTCGGGTGCGCACCGACAATGGCCAGAGCTTCGAATGCAAGACTGTGATCGTCGCGGCAGGCGGCGGCTGTTTCCAGCCCAAGAAGCCGCCGATCGACGGCATCGAAGCCTATGAAGGCAAATCGGTCTTCTATGCCGTGCGCAAGATGGAAGATTTCCGCGATAAACATGTCGTGATCGTCGGCGGCGGCGATTCCGCCCTCGACTGGACCTTGAACCTGCATCCGCTGGCCAAACGCATCACGCTCGTCCATCGCCGCGACGACTTCCGCGCCGCGCCGCATTCGGTCAATGCGATGCGCGAGCTTGTCGCCGCCGGGAAAATGGATTTGAAGATCGGCCAGATCGAGGCTTTGACCGGAGCCGACGGAGTTTTGTCGGGCGCGACCTTGCTCGGCGCGGACAAAACCAAAACCGAAATCGCCTGCGAGCGGCTGATCCCCTTTTTCGGCCTCACCATGAAGCTCGGACCGATCGGCGAGTGGGGCTTGAACCTCAACGAGAACCTGATCCCCGTCGACACGGAAAAATTCGAGACCAATGTGCCGGGCATTTTTGCGATCGGCGACATCAATACCTATCCTGGAAAGTTGAAGCTCATTTTGTGCGGCTTCCACGAGGGCGCGCTCGCCGCGCAAAGAATCCATCGCTACGTCTATCCGGATAAGAAGCTCACCTTCCAATACACGACGTCATCGTCGAGTCTGCAGAAGAAGCTCGGGGTGAATTAGAGCTTTATGGAAAATGATCGCGAAGTTTGATGTGTTGACAATCGCAACACATCAAACCATATTCGTGGAATGAAGGAGCAGCCGTCACTCGCCGAGGTCAATATTCATCTGCGCGCCCGCGCGCAGGATAAGGAACTCATTGACCAAGCGGCAGAGCTAGTCGGCGCGAATCGCTCGCAATTCATGCTGGCCTCTGCTCTGAAAGAAGCCAAAAACATTCTTCTCGATCAATCGACCATTCATGCCGATGCCAAAGCCTTTCAAAAGGTGATGGATTGGATGGATAGCCCAGCGACTCCCGCCGAAGCCGCCGGCATGAAGCGCATCCTTAAATCCAAAGCGCCTTGGCGACGTGACTGAGAGGTCACCTCTCTTCGACCCTCCTGTTCTTTTGACGGAAGCTCACGACAGTTCGGCTTTCGACTCCGGCGAACCTGCGCTCGACGACTGGCTGCGCCGGCGCGCATGGAACAATCTGCAAATCGCAGCGAGCCGGACTTACGTCGCCTGCCCTATCGGCTCGCCTAAAATCGCCGGCTATTTTGCCCTGAGCATGGGACAAATCCTCGCGCAGGACGCAACAGGCTCAATGCGGCGAAATATGCCAAACCATATACCGGCAGTCATACTCGGGCGGCTTGCCATCGACCGAACCTGGCAAGGCCAAGGATTAGGCCGCGCCCTTCTCGCTGATGCCGTCCGGCGTTCCCTACATGCTTCGCACGAAATTTCGGCGCGGCTCGTCATCGTTCACGCGATCTCCGCAGCGGCTGAAGCCTTCTATCTTCATCACGGTTTCACGCGCCTGCCGGTCGAGATCCCAACGCTGGCGCTCGATCTCATCAAGCTTCAGAAGCTCGGCAAATTATCCTAGGCCGCGATCGCGCACGCCGCAGCGCGCGCGATCATGAGTCTGGACCTCGTTACGCGCCTTCGACCTCAAGCGCGAAATCGATATTGCCGCGCGTCGCATGGCTATAGGGGCAAACTTTCTCGTGCGTCTCTTCCACCAAGGGGCGTGCTTCGTCCGCGGACAGCTTCGGCACTTTCACATGCATCTTGACGGCGATGCCGAAACCGCCGCCCTCGCGCGGACCGACCGAAGTCTCGCAGGTGACGACCGTGCCCGACACGTCTTTCTTGTGCTGATGCGCCACGAACTCCAGAGCGCCACCGAAGCAGGCCGCATAGCCGGCCGCGAAAAGATGCTCCGGCGTCGTCGTGTTCGGCAGGCCAGGACCGCCCATTTCCTTGCGGACGGAGAGATCGACCGAGACCGAATGGTCGGTCGTCTCGGAATGGCCGTTGCGTCCGCCGGTGTTGGTCGCCGTCGCCGTCACAAGCGGTTTGATCGTATAAGCAGCCATCTTCGCCTCCTCAAAAATGATAATGCTAGAATCATGACCTCATCGACCGATCCCTCATCCTGAGGAGCCCGCGAAGCGGGCGTCTCGAAGGACGAGGGATCGGTATCGTTTGCGTGGCTAAAACCCTCGTCCTTCGAGACGGGTCCTTTGGACCCTCCTCAGGATGAGGGTTTTTAACCTGCCTGCTATGACTCAGGCCCTTGTATTGTTCCCGACCGTCTACGCCGGCCTCGTGACATCACATAGGGCGGCCTCGGCGATCTGCCTTCAAACCTTTTTGTCCATCGAAAATAAAAATGGCGCGACATCGCGAACGCCCGGTGCGCGCGTGGTTGCAAAAGGCACGGGCCGGCAGACCGCCATGGCGGAAAGCCCCACCCGCGTCGTCAGGAGCCCGTTCAAAACGCCTTCGCCGAGCCGCGCCGAGACTTTCGCGGCAAGGCCGTGGCCAACCACCTGCTGCAACAGGCTGTCGCCCGCCGCCATGCCGCCGGTGATCGTGAGATGCGCGCCGACCGAGCGCGCGAGCTTCAGAAAACCCAGAAGCCCCGGCCGCCCGCCATAGATCTCGGCGATGCGCCGCATGAGGCGGATCGCTTGCGCAGCGACGAAAAGCACGTCGATGATGGCGCGCGGTGCGATCGTCGTGACGACCGAGACGCGCTTGGCGGCCTGCGCGATCTCGCGCTGCGCTTCACGGTCGAGCGGTTCGATCAAAGTGCGCTCCGCAATGTCGATCAGGTCGCGGCCATCGACAATGTCCTGGCTGAGTTCGGCGAGATGCGCGCGGGCCAGTGCGCTTTCCGGCCGCGTGGAATAAAGCGCCACAAGTTCCTTGATGAGCTTGCGGGCTTTGACCGTATCATCGGCTGTTCGTGCCTCGGCAAAGGCGATGTGCAATTCGGCGATGCGGCGTTGCCGCGCAATGCCGAAGAATTCGCGTCCGGCCATCACCAGAAGCGCGATCACGGCCAATGCCGCAAGGACCACCCCGATCACGCCAAAGGTCAGCGAGCGGGCGAAGAGATCATCGACGAGTTTCGTCAGCCAGAGGCCGATGGCGAGCGATGCGAGTCCGCCGACAGCCGACCAGAACAGACCGCCCCAGGAGAAAAGCGAGCGCGCGACGACGCCGCGCTTTTGCGCGACTTCGACCGCCTGCTCCTGCGGATCGGCCGAGGCCATCGCGGCCAAGGCCTCGGCCTCGTAAGGATCGGGCGTCAGCTCGATGATGGGTGCGTCCGGTGATTTCGCTGCCTCTGCCTCATCGAGACGGAACGCACGCGGTTTGCGATCGGCACTCATCGGCGCATGGTCAATTTGGGGTGAACCATCTGCTCCCTCTCATCCCTTTACCGCATGATCTCAATCCAAAAAGTCTGCAACTTTTTGGGATCATGCTCTACAACCTGTCTCCGATCAGAAATTGCAAGGCGCGATCGAGCCTTATATGCGGCAAAGGCAAGGGCGCACCCGTGCTGTCGCGAACGGCTACCGGCGGCCGGAACCGCACGAAACGATAGTCCAATTCTTCCGGCGTCAAAACATGTCCGCTGTCGCGAAAGACGGCTTTCGGATCGGCCGGCAATTCGCCCGGAAAGATCGCCGCCTCCGCGCGGCCGTCAAAAATCTCAGTGCCGATCTTCTCACCCGCCATGGGCGTGCCGATGACGGCATCGAGCCCTTTTTCGCCGCGGCCGCCGACGCGGCCCTCGCGCGTCGCCCGCACAGACGCGAGCGCGATCACGTCGATCGCCGCGCCGACGTCTTCCGCCCGCATGATCGCGCGCGCCGTCAGATGGCGCAAAATGGCCTCCAACCGGTCATGGCTTTCATGATGCAGATGATCGGCCTTTGTCGCAGCGAACAGGATCTTGTCGATATGCGGCCTGAACAATGTCGACAAAAACGAACGCCGGCCGGTGCGGAAAGCCATCAGCACTTCCGTCATCGCGGTTTCGAGATCGCGCACCGCCGCCGGCCCGGCGTTGAGCGCGGCCAGCGCATCGACAAGCACGATCTGCCGGTCGAGCCGCGCGAAATGATCGCGGAAGAAGGGCCGCACCACATGCGCCTTATAGGATTCATAGCGGCGCTCCATCATGGCCGCGAAAGACCCCGGCTCATAGGTCACGCCCTCTTCCACCGCGAGCGGCGCGAAAGTCAGAGCGGGCGAACCCTCGAGATCGCCCGGCATCAAAAACCGGCCGGGCGGCAAGGTCGAAAATCCGAAATCCTCCGTCCGGCAAGCCCGCAGATAGGCGGTGAAAAGATCGGCGGCGCGGCGGGCCTTGTCTTCATCGGCGGCCGTGCCTGGCGCTTCGGCCAGCGTAAAATGCCGCCAAGCATCTGAAATTTTTTGCCGCGCGGGCGAAGCAGCCGTCTCCAAAGTTTCGCGCGACCATTGCGCGAATGACTTGCCGAGCAGCGGCAGATCGAGCAGCCATTCGCCTGGATAATCGACGATGTCGATCGTCAAGCTCCGCGGCGTCCCGCGAGACCGCACCCTTTCGAAATCGAGCCGCAGCCGCAATTCGGAAATCCGCCTTGTCGATTCCGGCCAATGGCGCGCATCGGCATCCCCACCAGGCCCCGTCAAAGCCGCCAGATGATCCTCGAAGGCAAAGCGCGGCACTTGATCGTCTGGCTGCGGTTCGAGATGGCCGCCCGTCAGCCTGCCTTCGGCAAGGACGCGAAACACCGGCAAGGGATTTTTTTTGTCCCGCAGGGTGGGGCTCGCGGCCCGAACGAGATGATGGATCAGGGCCGTCAGAAAAACCGTCTTGCCCGAGCGCGACAGGCCGGTGACGCCGAGACGCAAGCTGGGGCCGCCGACATAATCGGCGAGGCTTTGCGCCGCGATCTGCGCTTCGAATAAAAGATCGGAAAGAAAAGGCAAGCTTGGGACTCGAGAGGGAACGGATGAGAGGCTTGGACAAGAATGTAATCACTTATCGATGAAAAATCATGGCTGCATGGCGGGTCCCGCCGCTTGACGGGCCTTTTCGTCATGCAGGCGGTCAGCCAAGGCCGCAATGCCCGCATCGATGAGCCGTGCCTGCACTGAAAGCGGCCCGATCTCGACACTTGCCATATTCCGCATGACCCGGGCGAGATTTGGCGTCGGCGATCCATCTTCGGCAAAAAGCCTCAGATCGTCATTGATCCCGGTCACGACGCCGTCGATCGCATGGTGCGCATAGGCCGCGATGCGCGGGCCGTCGTCGGTGCAGGAGACTATCGGCGAAGCGAGGGGCTTGCCAAAGCCGAGCGCCGTATATTCGACCGGGTTCAGTTTGATATCGCGCTCGCCCATGCCGACGGCGATTTCGGGCGCCGGCATCATGGCCGGCATATGGCTGCGCACGATCGAATGGCGCAGTACCGCCTTCGTCCGCGCAGGCCGCTGTGGCGCCGAGGCAAGCCGGAGGCTACGGCCGGCCGCATGCCCATGCAGACGCTCCTGAGGAACGCGCAGATGCTCGTGGCGAACATGCAGGCTCTCCTTTTGAGGCAGAGCCGGAGCGAAATCATGCACGGAGAGCTCGCTCAAGGAGGGAATCACCATCGCCGTGCTCGCGAGCTTCACGCGCGTCTTGGCCGGTAGAGCGAGCACCTTCGCCGGCGCGGGGAGTTTCGTCGGCATGGCAGTTTGAAGGCTGCATTGCGCGGGCGCCCAGCGCGCGATGATCGACAGAGCCGAATGACGCTTCAAATCGACATAATAATGGCGCAACAGCAAGGCTGCGACCGCAGACCCTTCCAGCGCGGAAGCAAAGGCGACATGGCCTTCGCCGTCCGATGCTATCTCGCCATTCCAGCCGGCCTTCTTGATGCACCAATAATTATTGAGCTTGACGCATCGCGGCAGAGCGCCGCTTTCCTTGCCGATCAGGAGATGCGCGGCTGGAAGCGGCGCAAGAGCCACATTCCAAACGGCTTCCATGCGCCAATTGGAAACCGCCCGCTCG
Organism: Methyloferula stellata AR4; assembly: GCF_000385335.1. Lineage (NCBI taxonomy): Bacteria > Pseudomonadati > Pseudomonadota > Alphaproteobacteria > Hyphomicrobiales > Beijerinckiaceae > Methyloferula > Methyloferula stellata. The sequence continues at coordinate 3,781,253 of NZ_ARWA01000001.1, forward strand.
ATCGGGCGAAAGCTCGGCGGTTCAGGTTTTGCGATAGCCAGAGAATAGAGCCGCATCGGCCAAGCCGGCGGGACCGGCGCCTTTTCAGCCGCGTGAAACGCGCTCATCGCGAGCGACAGATAAAGTCCGAGAAACTCCGGCAGCATAAGTCATACCTATGCGCCAATTCGGCTTTTTCAGCCGGTCACCCGAAACTCGCCCGGACCGAAAGGTTAACCGGACAGCAGAGTCTTTGTCACGAAACGGTCCAGGACGCCCTGCCCGGCCGCGATCTCGGCCCAGCTATCGATCGCAAAGTCGATGACGGCCAAAGCCGGCGCCGGAAAATGCGCGCGCATCTCAGCGAGCATGCCGGGATCGCCCTGGCCCGAGAGTGCGATCGCACTTTCGGCAATGCCGGGATTATGACCGACGACGAGGATGAGCTTGTGGTCGGAGGTCACTTGCGCGACCAGCATCTTGATCGTGGTCGAGGTCGCATTATAGAGCGCCGGATCGAACGTGACTTTCAAATCCTGGCCGATCTCCTCGGCGACGATCTCATAGGTCTCTTTCGCGCGCAGCGCCGGTGAGACAAGGGAAAGATCGGGCACGAGCCCCATGTCGCGGCAATATTTACCCATGCGAGTCGCCATCTTGCGACCTGCCTTCGTCAGCGACCTTTCCTTGTCGCCGCCTTGAGCATGCGGATGGGCCTCGGAATGGCGCAGGAGAGCAAGGCGAAGCATGAGATCAAACTAGCAGGACAAGAGCATGGAAGCGTGCGCGATCTCATCAAAACGCCAAGCGCCGCCAGCGGTCAATGGTCGCTGCGCAGTTGCGAGACAAAAACAAGAAAGCGGGCATCGAAATGCCCGCTTTCTATTCTTTCGATATGTTTAACGGTATCGGACCCCAAAGCGCAAGACGGTCTTGGGATAGTCGGAACGTTCGCCGCCCTAACCTCGCCGTCTGGCGAAACCGAAGATCAACGAGATCAAAAGCAGGACTATCGCGACCCAGAACAGGAGGCGTGCGCCTTCCATCGCGGTGCCCGCGACACCGCCGAATCCGAGTACGCCCGCGACAAGGGCGACGATCAGAAAGACAAGCGCCCAGTGCAAGAGATTTCCGAAATTCATAGCCACTCCTCGAAACCTGGATATTCCGTGGCATAACAGCCTTAGCCATGCGCGGTTCCAAAAGCGGCAGCTTTATTTGAAATAAAAGCTCAAGCTGCGGATGTCGCCACGCGCTTTTCGCCGACCGGCAGAAGCACGGCATAAAAGGCCGGCAGAGCGAGAAGATAGGCACCAGCCGCGACGAAGAGCACGGACGAGAGACCGAAGGCCGTCGCAACCAAGGGGACGGCGGCGGCGCCGACCACCGAAAAACATCCGTTGATGCCCCAGGCCCATAAGAACATATGGTCCTTGCCGAGCCGCGCCAACGTGTCCATGGCCGTCGGCATGGGAAAGCCCATTAGAAAAGCCGGCGGTGCGATGAGGCCGAAGCATAAGAGAAGCCGCAGCCCATAGGGATATTGGCCGATCCAATCGAGTGGAAAGTGCAGCCATAGTCCATAGGCGATGAGGAAAGCCGCTATGCCTATAAAAATCCTCGGCATGAAAATCTTCGAGCGGTCGAGATAGCGCTCCGAGGCGAGGCTGCCGAGCCCGGAGAAAATCAACATGCCCGTGATCATCACGGAGGCCGAGACCGTCGCATTGCTCAAGGCCAAAACGAATTCGGCGATGAGGCCGACTTCGACCATGATATAGCCCGCGCCAAGACAGGCGAAATAAAGGATCGTGCGCAATTTGCCGGGATAGCGCGAAAAGATCGTGCGCCAGCCGAAGATGACAGGGATCAGCACCAAGGTCGAAGCCAGCGCGACGGCGACCAAGAGCGTCGCCCATAAAAGCAGATAGCCCCATTCGTCCTGCACGAGTTCGAGCCGGTCGAGAATTTTCGGCAGATCGAACGGCTTGATATAGGCGGCGAAATAAGGCCGGTTATTGGTCAGCGGGCGCGCGTCGAACACATATTGACTGGCGATCTCCGGCCAGCCGCCATGGATCAGATAATGCCAGGTCAGACGGCCCATCAGCGTTGAGGGCAGAACCGATGATTCAGGAGCCGCCGCTTCGATCTCGGGCTCGGCCCCAGGCTGGATATCGACCGTGCCGGGCGCTGTGTCGGCCTCGAAGAACACCTGGTTCTTATAGCCGTCGAGAACCGATCGCGTCTGCGCCGGGTCGAAGACGAAGCCCGGATAATAGATTTCGTCAAACGACATGGCGCGCGTATGAGCGCGCAATTTGGCGATCTCTTCATCGGTGAAACCGCCCTTCTTATAAAGTACGGTCGCTGTCGAGAGATAGCTTGAGACGACGAAGAAATCCTGGGCGATGTCGGGCTCGCCATTCTGCTTGGCTGCTTCCGCCATGGTCGCATAAAGCTTGATGATCGATTTCGGCGGCTCTTCCTTGTTCCAGAGCGTGACCGAGAGAATGCCGCCCGGCGCGAGAGCCCGCATATAGTTCTGCATTGATTCCCGCGCGTAGGAAAATTTCTCGACGACGGAGAAACCGCCGGGGCTCGACAGGCCGGCAGAATCGGCAAGGCTCAGATCGATGACATCGAAACGCCGCGGCGTATGGGCGAGAAAGAGCCGTCCGTCATAATCGACGACATCGAGCCGCGGATTGGCGAGAATGTCGCCTGTAAAAGCCTTCAGCGTGGGATCGTTACGAAACGCCGCGAGCACCGCGGGATTGCCTTCTGCAACCGTGACATGTCTCGACCGGTCGAGCGCGATCGAGGTCGAAAGGCCGCCGCCGAATTGCACGACGAAAGTCTGCGGCTGATCCTTCACCACATAGGGATAGATCATCGGCAAGAAGCGATAATAATCCGTTTGATCCTTAGGCAGATCGCGGATGATGCCCGACGGCCCCTCGCCGTCGATATAAAGGCCTAAATAGGCATTGGCCGGCATGTCCTTCAGATTGAAGGCGGCATTGTCCGAAAGGCCCGGCGCGAAATGAAGATAGGAACTTCCATAGACTTCGAGATAGCCGAAGGGCGTGTCGCGTTCATAGACGCGCTGCGAATCCGGGAATTTCCGCGCATAGGCGACGCCCTTATAATCGGAGACCGCGAGTTTCGCGACGTTGAGCCAGAGCGGCACGGTGAAATGCGCAGCCAAGGTCAGCGCCGCGACAACGCCCAATAAAACCGTCACCTGCTTTTTGGCATAGGCAAAAAAGAAGGCGAGGCTGCCGAGCAGCCAAAGGATCAGCGGCGCGACGATCAGGTCCTGCGGCGCGAAGACATACATGGCAAGCAGGAAGATCAGGCCGCCGAAGCCGGCGCCCGCGAGATCGGCGAAATAGACGCGATTGAAGGTCTTCGCCTGCTGCAGAAAAACCGTTCCGAGAAAAGTGGCGCCTGCGAGAAAGGGCAGAAGATAGAGAAGGAAATTGGCGAGCAGCCGCCATTTCTGCGCCGGGTCGGACACCAGAAAAATCGCGTTGAACGGAACCTGCTGGGCCAAAAGATTGGAGGCAACCGCAAGCGGCCCGAATAAAAGCAGCGAGGCCGTAATGACTCCCAGTGCGTGGCGCTCGAACCAATTTTTTGCCACGCACATGATGGCGCTCGTCAGGCCGAAGCCGAGCATGGCGAGGCTGACGACGAAAGAGCCGAAATGCGCCCAGGAACCGATCGCAAAGATCCGCATGATGCAGATCTGCAGCGCGATCACCGCGCCGGCGACGAGGCCGACGGCAATGTAGAGAGGCGCATTCGTCCGGGCTTGTGCGGTCACTTGTTATGCGTGCCAGAAATCGCGTCGCCTTCAAGCTTGGTGAAAGGCACGAAGGGCACGACGCGGCCATTGTAAATGTCCGAGCGCGCGACATTGATGGTGCCGTCAGCCGCCTGTTCCTTGACGATCTTCAAAAGCCGCTGAGCACCGGGCGGACCGACGGGGATCACCATGATGCCGCCCGGCTTCAATTGCTGCAGCAAAGGCGGCGGCACGTGATCGATGCCGCAGGTTACGATGATCTTGTCGAAAGGCGCGTTTTCTTCCCAGCCATAATATCCGTCGGCATTCTTGCTGGTGATCGACTTATATTCGGTATAGCCGCGCCCGATCAGCGCGTCATAGACGCCGCGCGTGCGCTCGGCGAGCGGCTTGATGATCTCGATCGTCCAGACCTTGTCGGTGAGATTGGCGAGATAGGCCGATTGATAGCCGGAGCCTGTGCCGATCTCCAAAACCTTGTCGCCCATCTTGACGTCGATCGTGCTCGTCATGCGCGCGACGACATGCGGGCCGGAGATCGTGACACCATAGCCGATATCGAGAAAGGCGTGGTCATAGGCGCGGCCCAAGTTCTGCTTGAGAACAAAGTCCTCGCGCGGCACGAGCAGAAAGGCGCGATCGTCGCGCTTGTCCCAAACGTCTTTATTGGCGACGAGGACACGGTAGCGGTCGAAACGCTCGCCAAGATATTTCGGATCCTCGCCGCGGTTCTTCACGCCCCAGGCAATGAAGGCCTCTCGATTGTCCATCGGCGGCGTGAGATCCCAATTATAGGGGACGGGCACATCGGCGAAAGCGCGCGCGGCAAAGCCGGCTTCGGCCAAAACGGCGGCTGACGAGATCAGAAAATGGCGCCGATTCAAAAGCCCCTCCAATGGGTGCCGGTGCAAATGACTGAAACTAGCTAGACTCAGGGATGCTAAACGGCAATGGGCATACCCCCGTATGGGCCTGCAGTCCACGACTTACCGCCCTGTCATGGCCAAAGAGGCAGCAGCTTCACGCCGGAGCAGCCTTTTTCCACAGAAGTGCCCTGCTCCAAATTTGTGTAACGATTTAATTCGCAAACTTACAGACTACAATCAAAATCGGCGCTGTAAATTACATTGTTTAACGACAGAGCCGAAATGCGTAGACGCCAACGAACTCCGCTGCTCATGCCTTCAACAAAGCTTCCGTCTTTATGTCCATATCAGCGAGAAGACTTTTTCGAGCCGTGTCCGTTGTCGCCGCATGCGCTTGGCGGCATAATTCTATGACCTTGCGATGGCCGACGTTCTTGGGGTCAAAGCGTGGAATGCTGAGATGCTTAAAAATATTACTGACCTGAATTTGGATCGTGTGGCTCTCGACATATTCACGAACCAACGCAGAATTTAAAATCCCGCACACAAAATAGGCTGTGTCCGCATCAGTAAAGTCAGCAAAAAAGACCTTATGGTCTGGCACATAAGGGCGCTTGCCATTTAACGGCATCTTTGTGTTTTCGACGACAACGGCTTCAAACGTCGATGACTGTTCCGCCCACATCACTTTATAGGGGGCAAAAGTGTAAGCCCCTGAATTGTAAACGACATAGTATGGAGCCGTTGGTTGGCGCTGTTTATAGGTTGCTCGGGTGCTAAGTTTGGTCTTAAAGGCCTTGAAGTATTTCTCTGTCAATTTCAGCGTGGCCATCTTGGCCATAGCGCTCGCATAGTCCGCTTGCTGGATTCCTTTGTTCGGAATGAACATGTAGAGATCGTCCTCGATGTGCAAGTGGCATGCGGAAAAGTCGCCAGCTCCCTTTATCAAGGGATATAAAAAATCCGGCTCGACCCAAAATTTGCGAGCTGGGCCAATATCGGTTCTCCCCGCTTCTGGACGTGTCTCAATTTGAAAAAGATTCTGCGCTTTATCCGTGTCAACGATGCGCACCATATAGACGCCATTCAAGTCAGTGGTAACGCCTTTACGGCCCGCGATCCAATCGCTTCGGCCTTGGATCTTGGCCATGTCCTTGAACCGGCCTTTCGGCAAAACCGCCCAAGGCGAATTTCCTCCTTCGACCGGTATTGCCTCCCAATTTTTAATGGCCACACGCTTTTCAACATCGTTTTTTAGCAATGATTCAGGGATAACCGCACTAGCTGATCCTGCTTTCTCCCATATTCGATAGGGGATCGGGTAACTCGGCTTCTTGGTGGCGGCAACCTTTTGCAAGCGCATGATTGCCGACCTATTTGCCACTTTAGCGAACGGCTTAAGCTTCCTAAGGTCATCAACTTCAACCGGAATAAAGCTGGCATTCTTGGTGATCGAAAAGCTACGGAAACCTTGGGACGACGGCGACTGAAAATGTGTTTGTGTAATGACGAATACAAGCGTTCCGCCGTCCTTCAGCCACTTGTCTCCGACCGTGTAAGTTATCATGCCGGAGATATCGAGTTCATTGCCACCATGGAAAGGCGTTTCAGAAAAGATCGCGTATTGCTCGCACGTAGGCTTAATGCGGTCGCGATATATTTCTGGAAGATTTGACCAACGAACCCATGGCGGATTGCCGATAATCAAATCAAACTGTCCCGCAACGGCAGACCAAAAAAAGTTTCTTACAATTCGAAACCATATCCCGTTCCAGGCCTGCTGATGCAGCACAAGGACTTGGCCATAGGTTTCAGCAAGCGCGTCACGCCATTTCTCCGCTTCGATCGCCGTGATTATGTTTTTGGCGATCAGAACCCTTTCGACAAGCTCATACGGCGCCTGATCTTCAACAGAGTCACCCATTACTAAGAACGCATCATCAAGGCGCGAACGGTCGAAAGCCAAGGTCGCGGGCAAAACCACTAAAAGGTCTGATTGCGAGCTACCGATGCGATATTTCACATCACCGTTGTGATCCTCCGGCACATGCGCCGGAGAGTACACAGCATCCGCCAAAAGGATGGGCAGCTCAATTTCGATCTTCGCCGCTGCAACGAGGTCGGCGATTGCGATAAGAAAATTGACCCGCGACGCCTGTACCGCGAGCGGATTCAAATCGAATCCCCAGACATTGGCGAGGATATTTGCGAGAGTCGCTTTCGCATCTAGTTTCGCGGCTTCTGCCGCTTTTCTTTTCCGACGAATGGCCTCTAGCAAAAAAGACCCGGAGCCGCATGTTGGATCGAGCACTCGTATAGAAAACCAGTCTTTGACCGAGGCACGATCACACGCCACATCGACGAGCCAATCCGGCGTATAAAACTCTCCAAGTGCCTTGCGAAGAACCTCAGGTATCAGCGACTGATAGAAGGCTTTCAAGACATCTCGTGAGCGCGCCGCGTTCAGGTCATCCATTCTGTATAATGAAAGCTGCGTAAGGAGTCCGCGTATGCCGCTACAAATCGCTCTGCGACCGCTGGCCGATAGCGACGCATCTGCGTACCAAGAAAATACAGCCTCCTCCACAAATCCCTTTATTCGCGCCCCTTCAAAATAGGCGCTTCTTTCCACTTCTCTATCGAGCGATCTGAGAAGTTCATCGTCTTCGTAACCGAGTAAGTGTTCGCAAAAGTCCGGGTGAGCTGTGAGCTTATATTCCGCCACGATCTCGGCAGCGAGCAACTTCATCAAAAACGCGTTATAGGTGTGAATTGTAAAAAGCAGGGCGGCGACCGCGTCATTGTTCGGCAAATCTGCCATCATAGGTATCTGCCGTTGGATGGCGGTGGCTTGTGCAGCCGATAAATCCGCTACCTGGCCGAACAAAGTCCGCCATTCCTCAAAAAGCATTTTAATTTTGTTGTTTCCGCCCGCTTTAACGTGCGCCGCCAGCTCCGCGCTAAGCACCTGCATCATGCCGTGGCCGATTTCCGCCTCATGACCGAAATCCTCGACAAGATTATCGGCGGTAACAGCGCGGCGTTTAGAGTCGGCGCAGGCTTGGGCGACGAGAGAAATAGACGCTGCGTTAAACGGAAGCAAATTTCTGGCGACGATCTGGCCGTCCTTGTAAAAGGCGAAGCATATATGATCGCCGTCTGTCGCTATACCAATATAGTCCTCAGGGGCAAGCCCTTCTTCTTTCGCCCGCCGTGGAATGTATTTATGAAGCCTGTCATAAATCGCTTCCCTGAAAGCTGGGCTCGCCGTGCTGCCCCTGAATAGTCCCTTGTCCTTAAATTCAATAATCACTTGGTTGTAAGACGCATCGTTCCGTCCGCGCTCAGCATGGAACGCTATCCCGAGTTCGTTCTCGATGTGCTTTAACCAGCTCTTACGAACCTCTTCTTCGTTCGCCCAATTGTGGCTGTCTTTTTTTAGTTTGGTGAAGAGGGGCGACACGGAAAATCCTTTGATTTACTAACCGAGAAGTCTTGAAATTGTGCCTCGACCGACACCGTAACTAACGACAGGGTCGCGCGTTTTCTGATCGTGCGCAAGGCCGCTGACAGGCTCTTTGATCTGATGCCGCGAGAGGTCGGCTCACGTCATTTTGACGCCAAGAGCTAAGCAGCTCCAGACCCGGCGCTCGAGATTAAGCTGGAAATCGGCCGACCGTGCGTTCGTCGAGCGCGACCGTCTTGATGAGCGCGAAAACCTGATCGCCGAGACTAAGGCCAAGATCGTCGATGGCGCGGCGCGTCGCCATGCCAAAAAGCCGTCCGCCGCCGTTGAGCGCGATTTCGACCGAGGCCAGCGCGCCCTCCCTCTCTATCTCGCGAATCTGGCCTTCGAGCACGCTGCGCACGCTGAGATTGCGCGGCTGGACGGCGGAAAGCGTGACATCGGTCGCACGCACCATGATCCTAACCTTGCTGCCTCTGTCACCCGCCGGGCCCGCGAGCCAGATGGTGCCGGCCGGATGCAATAGCTCGGTCAGGCCATAGCCCTTGTCCTCACCGCCGACTTGCATGGTAAGCACGCTCGATCGATCGAAACGCGATTCCGCGGCTTGCACGGCCGAAGGTCCGAACACTTCGCCGGGATCGCCCGCGGCCTTCACCGTTCCGCCTTCGAGAACGACGACATAGCCTGCGAGCCGCACGACTTCTTCAAGCGCATGCGAGACATAGACGATCGGGATTTTGAATTCGTCGCGCAGCCGTTCGATGAGCGGTAGAATCTGCAACCGGCGCTGGAGATCGAGCGCGGCGAAAGGCTCATCCATCAGAAGCAGTCGCGGACAAGCGAGCAAAGCGCGGCCAATCGCGACGCGCTGGCGCTCGCCACCCGACAGGAGTGCCGGGCGGCGCTTCAAAAGATGCCCTATCCCCAAAGTCTCGACGACGGACCCGAAGGTGATGCCGCGTTCCCGGCGCGGCGCGAACCAGCGGCCGAACAAGAGATTTTGCTGCACCGACAAATGCGGGAAGAGATGCGAATCCTGAAAGACAAGGCCGATGTGGCGGCGATGGGGCGGAACGAAAATGCGAGCTTTTGTATCGACGAGCACGCGGCCATCGAGAACAATGCGGCCTTCATCCGGCCGGCTGAGGCCCGCGATGAGACTGATCGTTAGGGATTTGCCCGAACCCGACTGGCCGAACAAAGCCGTAATCCCGTTATTATTGGAGAAAGCCACCTTCAGCACGAACGCGCCGACCGTTCGCGTGACATCGACCTCGATCATTCGAAACTCGCGACACGTTGGTTGGCGCGCTGCTGGATCAATTCGGACGCGATCAAGGTGGAGAGCGCGATGATGATCGAAACCACGGTCAACCGCATGGCGCCGAGATCGCCGCCCGGAACCTGGGTATAGGTATAGATCGCGGCAGAAATGGTTTGCGTCTGCCCCGGTATGTTTGAAACGAATGTGATCGTCGCACCGAACTCGCCGAGCGAGCGTGCAAAAGACAGAATGGCCCCGACCACGATGCCGGGCATTGCCAAGGGCAGACTGATCAGAATGAAGGTCCAGAACGGCCCGGCGCCGAGCGAGCCGGCGGCATGTTCCAAGCGCTTGTCGATGGATTCGAAGGACAAGCGGATCGCGCGGACCATCAGGGGAAACCCCATGACCGCGCATGCCAAGGCGGCGCCGGTCCAGCGAAACGACAAGACAATGCCGAGATCGGCCAGAAAAGGCCCGAACGTGCCTCTGCGTCCGAAGAGCAAAAGCAGAATAAAGCCGGTGACGACAGGCGGCAGCACGAGCGGCATATGGATGATCCCGTTGAAGATCATCTTGCCGGGGAAATTCCAGCGCGCCAAGGCATAGGCGCAAAGCACGCCGAAGGGGAGGCTCGCCAGCATCGCAACAGTTGCGATGCGAAGCGACAGCCAGATCGCCGTCCATTCTTCCGGCGATAGATCAGTGAACGTGCCCATTCGTCTTTTATCGCCGCTGATTGTTTGGAGCGGCGGCGTTCCCAAGATGCGCCACCGCTCTATTCCTTATCCGAACATCGGATCGCCCCAAACCAATACCGGCTTTTGGGTCCGATGCTCCAGCCTCTTATTTGTCCAGAATGGCAAAGCCCTGGTCGAGAAATATCTTGGTGGCGGCCTGCGAGCGCATATAGGCAAGGAAGGCCGTTGCATCCGGGTTTTTAGAACCCGCGATGATCGCCGCCGGATAGACGATCGGCCCATGGCTCGATTCGGGGAATGTATCGACCACTTTGACCTTGGGTTCGGCCTTCGCGTCGGTGCCATAGACCACGCCGAATTTGGCTTCGCCGCGCGCAACGAGGGTCAGTGCATTGCGGATATTATCGGCTTGCGCGAGCTTCGGCTCGACGGCCGACCAGATCCCGAGCTTTTCGAAAGCCGCCTTGGCGTAGATACCGCCGGGGCATGAGGCGATCGTGCAGACGGCGATCTTGCCGTCGCCCACCGCGCCCGCGAGATCGAAATTGGGGGCGATCTTAAGCGTCGATGTGCCGTCGGCGGGCTCGATCAGCACAAGCGTATTGCCGAGAAGATTTAAGCGCGTTCCGGGTTTCAGCAGTTTTGCCTTGTCGAGATAATCCATCCAGACGAGATCGGCGGAAATGAAAATATCGGCCGGGGCACCCTGTTCGATCTGCTTGGCGAGGACCGCCGAAGAGGCATAGGAGATCGGAACGCTTTTGCCATTTTGGGTTTTCCATGTAGCCGCGACCGCATCGAGCGCCGTTTTCATGCTGGCGGCGGCGAAGACGACTGGGCCGTCCCCGGCAGCGGCGGCGGGAGCCACCGTCCCAGCCGGCTGTTCCGCGAATGCGCCCGGGGCGACGAGGGCAAGGAAGGCAAAGACCAAGGGTACAAGACCCTGACGGCGTGTCCAATCGAGCATAGTGATGTGCACCTATGTTTGAAGCGGCTTACCTAATGGAAAAGACCGCAGATAGCGCCAGAAGCTGCAACTCGGCGCGGGTTAGCGCGGAAGCTGTAAACTTATTTTTATACACTCTTATGTCTCAGCTTATACAGGACGACAAGTATTTTATATAACGCTATGAGTTGTTTTGAATGATATTCGCAGGCGCTTATTTACCAATAAAAACAAAGGCCCGCCTCTTTTAGGGCAGATTGCGCTAGACTGTGGCCAGTTTCGCTACGAGTAACACGCATGTCCCGCCCTTTCGATCGCCTGGACGAGCCTCTTTCTCTACGGGGGTCGAAGCCGCAGTTCGCCTATCCGGAAAGGCCGCAATCGATCCTGGAGGCTCAAAAGGTCGATAGGCTTTCAGCGCGCAGCGGCGCGGTCACTTATACAGTGACCGATAGTCCGCCCAAGCCGAACGGCCAGGACCGGCGCGACCCGCCTCGGAAACGGACGCGGCTGCGCTGCGGCAAGATTCTGGATCAGCACGGCAAGTTTCTGATCGAATGCCAAGTCCACGACCGGACGGCGGTGGGCGCGCATCTGCGCCTCATAAAGCCGATCGGCCTGCCCCGCCACATCAAGTTCTTCGATGACGAGCAAGGCGTCGTTCTGGACGCCGACGTGATCTGGCGCAAAAAGGGTGAGGTCGGCATTCAGTTTTGGACGAAGTTGAACGGGCAGACCACCCGGTCAGGGCTTCGCAGCACGCTCGGCGGCAAATATTACGCTGTGACCTGAAGAAGCGAACCCGAAAGCGGGACGCTGTCTTAGCCATTTATTGATCTTCGATGATGCCGGCCGACGTCACGACCACCCAATGCCCGCCGCGCCGGTCGATCGAGAGAACCTGATCGCCATTCGGCATGAGACTTCCGCTTTCAACGATAAAATGTCCGGTCGGGCCTGAGATGGTCGCTATGCCGCCGCGCACGCTGCGCAACACATAATCCTTCAGCGGGAGGCGCGGCCCTTGCGGCACATCGCCGGCACTATCGGCCGGGCGCGCCAATGGCCTGACCGTTCCCGTCGCCATAAAATCGATGTTGGGATGGGGAGAACGGTCGGCCGTCTGGTTGCCTGGGGCTCCATTGGGCGCTCCAAGCGGATGCAGCGGCCGCGTAAACAATAATAGATATTCGGAGCCGCCGAAGGTCGGATCGGGAATATCTGCCCTCATCATTGCGAAGGCGAAGACCACCGAGGCCAATGCCATGCCGGCGCCGGTCGCGCCGAGGCCGAAATCGGCTATGCGCCGCAATGCGCGCCTGCGCATGCCGTAGGACGTACGCCACTGCACCAGCCGTTTGCCCTGATCGGCGCTCGCGGTGCTCATGAGCGGCGGATCCAAATCCGGTATCGTATAGTCCGGTATCAAATAGTCCGGTGTCATGTTGCGCGGCATTGTGACTTAAACCTCGACGGAGGCCCCAATCTGTCGGCTACCCGATAAACTCGGCCGCCTCGCGAAGAGACGGGAAGCGGCGCAGTCCCAGTAATGTCTCGATCTCGATGCTTCCGTCGCCGAAAAGCACATAAGCGCGATCCTTCAACAAGCCGCGTTCGACGATCTTGCCGCGCGGCTTGGCGCCGGCGGCCGGAGCGGGTTTCGGCGCCTGCGCTGCGGCCGAATTGGAAACGGCCGGGCTAGAAACTGATCTATAGGTTTGCGCCGGCGTGGCGACACGCGGCGCCGTCTCGGCTTGCGCAAGAGAACGATCGAAGTCCTGGCGCTTAGCCGTCCTCTCAAGCACGGAATCGAAAAAGCGATTGAGCGCGCTGAAGCCCGTTTGCAACAGACCAAGGATGGCAAGTCCGAAGCCCGTCAAAATCGTGCACTGCGCGACGACGGCCGTGCTGATGGACATGACAGCTGGAGACACATGGCCCGCAACACGGGTGACGATATCGGCGAGTGAGACGCCCGAAAAAAGCAGCGTCCAGCCGAACGTCACGATGATCAAACCGATCCACGTCAGTTTGCCGAATTGCAAGGTCCGCGCCTTTCGGCTGGAGGGATTGCCGGTGGATGAGAAAAATGTCACCGCGAAATGTCCTCTTTGGATATGTAGTTGAATTCTTCCACGAGCACGTCTTTCACCATGGGGCTATTCAACCGGACATTGACCTTGTCGACGAGATTTTTGGTCAATGTGGCAATGTCATATTTTTCGAGATGCCTGAAATCCAACTTGTCGTCGGCGTAAAGCGTTTTGAAAGCCTCATCGAGAAGGAAGGCTTCTATCGGAACGGTCGCCTGCTTCTTGTTGTCGGTATTGGACGTATAGGCGAACTGGGCGATCACATAGCCTTGTACAGCGCCATTCGCGATCATCGGCACGTTGATCGGGCGCGTCTTCTCGTAATCCGTCTTATCGATCGCCGCCTGGGCGGCCGCCTCGGCGTGATGCATCTTCACGTTAATCATCGTATAGGCGGACAAGAGCGTGACGGCGCAAATCCAGAGGCAGCTTATGACAAGCCTTGCCATCATCCTCTATCCTGGCTCATCCGCTTTGAATAAGTGCCGTCGGAGTCGCGTTCCTGAATCGCATACGCGATTATGTCGGACACCGCGTGCACCGCCCGCATATGGATTTCGAGAATCGAAAGGTTCTTCTCCAACTTGCCCCGCAGGCGATGCAGAGGGCCTTGCGCGAATTCGAGCGCCTCCTCGTCAAGGACGCGCATGGTCCGGCTCAATTCAAGCACGCCATGGCGTTTCTTGTGATTGAACTCGGAAAGATCCACACCCGTATGCTGTTGCAAGGCTGCCGTTTCGGCATCAAGGACACATTCGAGACGTTCGATCGTATTCAGAAAGGCGTCGAGCATAGCGGTCATGAGGAGGACTCAGGCGTTTGCGGATCGGCTACGGGCAATGGCGCGATCATATTGTTATGCGGCAGGCCATTGCTTATCTGGGGCGCGTGTGCCGCTTTGGACTTCGGCACAAGGCCGAGATCAATCATCTTCGCCGTCTGCTTGCCCAATTGCTCGGCCAGCATGGATCTCCAGACATCGCCAGCCATGCCGCTGCCCAGAGTCGCGTCATGCGGCAAGGTCGTCTCGAACAGATTCTGGAAGACGAGCGCCTCAAGGCCTTTATAAGCCCTCGTCCGCGCATCCGTCGGATCTGCGTGGCCGATGCCCGGCGAGCCGCCCATCATGCCCAATCGCGTCCGCAGATCGGCCGTATTCTCCAAGGGCGGGGACAGATTCTCGAGAACGCCGGAGAAATCGCCGCCGGCCGCGTCGGGGGCGCCCATCTGTACGAGCCGTTGCGAAGCGGCCATGGATTTCACCGGATCCGCCGCTTGCGCCACATCGAGAACAATATCTGAAGGCGGCTGAATGGACAAAGACGATCCCTCACAGGCGTAAGTAGTACTGCTCAGGGTGACGGACCAAGCTTACCGGGGGCTTGCGTGGCGGCGGTGGCCAAGTAGTTCGAGAATTTCTCGGAGCTCCTGGCGTTCGCGCTCTTGCCGCGCCTCGTCTTCAAGCTCGTCGCCCATACGCTGCATCTGGCCGACGCGGCGCAACTCCTCGAGAGTCTTGTCCGCTTGCTCTTGTTTCGCCGTCGAGACCTGGGCTTTTTCCTCGCTGATGCTGCGCAGCCGCCGCATCAGGGCATTGCCAAACAAAGCCGCATAGGCCCCATCCTCATCGACGAAGCGAAGCAGGCTCTCGTGGCGTGCCTGCAAGGCGTCTTCCCGCCGTTCAAGCCCGGCAAGCTTCCATTGCGCCAGGCGATGGAGCTGGGCTTGCACCGAAAGGATGCGCTGCACGGCGCGAAGACGATTCGCCACTTGACGTCACCCCGTCCGAAGCCAGGTCTCAAAGCCCGCCATGAACAATTCGATAAATTGCTTGAAGCTGAAGTAGAAAAGAAAAAGGCCGCCGGCGACGATGAAAGGCGCCGATATGAAGAAAATCGGAATCTGCGGCGTGAGCTTGTTCGTCAGTCCCACCGAGAGGTTCACGATGATCGCGAAGGCGATGAAGGGCGAACTCACCCGCAACGAAAGAAAGAAGGCTTTAGACAGGCAATCGGCGATCTGAATGAGACCGAATTGCGCTCCGAATCCGGTGGACACCGGAAGGGCCTGATATGACGCGACGATGCCATGCAGGATCTCCCAATGCAGATCCATCACAAACAGCAAGACCGTCGCCGTCAATGTAATCAGGGTCGAAATGGCAGGCAAAGGCTCCATCTCGTCGATCGGCGCGCCAAGCGCGCTCGAAAGGCCAATGCCCATCGCGATCGAAGTCGCCAAAGTTTCGAGCGCCGCGAAAAAAATCCGCCCGAGAAAGCCGATCAAAATGCCGATCAACACTTCCGATAGAAGAAGCTTGATGAGTTCGATGGCCGAAGCATGAATGAAAGAAGGCTGAACTTCCGGGCCCAGCAAGGGCGTCAAGGCCAAGGTGATCGACAAAGCCACGAAGAGTCTGACATTGACCGGAACACGGTCGCTGGAAAATCCCGGCATCAGCATGAGACAAGAGCCGATGCGGCAGAACAGGACGAAAACCGACAAAACCGCGTTGGAACCAATATCCGTCATGAGATGGAGCCGAGCGATTTGATCTCGATTCCCCGCGCGATTTCAAGATGCGACAGAACCGGAAGCGTCGCAAAGAGGCGTTCTACCACCATGCGCACATAAGGCCGCGCTTCCGGGGTCGCGACGAGCACAAAATTATGACCCTGATCCATCCGCTCGCGGATCGCCGCCGAGGCTTCCGTGCCGAATTGCTCGACCATGGCCGGATCGAGGTCGAATTCGATGATGTCGCCTTTCGCATCCCGCTTCAGGCTTTGATGAAAGGTCAGATCCCATCGATTGCCGAGACGCAGAACTTTCAGCACATTATTATCCATCAAATCGCCGCAGATCTGCTGCGCGATGCGCATGCGGACATGTTCGGCGACCTGTTCCGCCCGCCGCACATGCGGCGCGATCTCCGCGATCGCTTCGAGAATCAAATGCAGGTTTCGAATGGAAACGCGCTCGGCGAGCAGAAGCTTTAAAACGGCCTGCAAGCCAGAGTAGGAAATCTGTCCGGGGCATATATCGTCGATCAGCCGCTTATATTCCGGACCGAGACGGTCAAACAGCGCGCGCATGTCCTTGTAAGAGAGAAGCTGCGACAGGTTATTGCGGATGACTTCGCTGAGATGCGTGAGCATCACCGAGAGATTATCGATCGGATTGAAGCCATTGCGCTTGAGCTCGCCGGTGAAGGCTTCCGAAACCCAGACGGCCTTCATGCCGAACGCCGGTTCGCGCACCGGGTCACCAGGCACATCCGGCTCATGACCGTCGCCGATGATGACCATCAGATCGCCGATTCGCATCTCCTGCATGGCGACGATAGTTCCGTGAATTTTGATCTGATAGGACTTCGAGGGGATCGTAAGGCTGTCCGACAGTTTGATTTCGGGAACGACGAAGCCATATTGCTTGGCGAATTTGCGGCGCATCTTTGCGACGCGATGCGCGAGCTCGCTCTGGCTGGTCAGCAGCCTCCCCGCGAGCTGTTTGCCGAGGCAAAGTTCGATCTCCGACGTTTTCAAGGATTCTTTGACGGATTCCTTTGCTTCTTTTTGCACACGTGCTTCGACCTCGGCGATCTTCGAAGATTCTTCCGCCTCGGCCCGCATCCGGCGAAGCGGGACCACATAGCCGAGCGAAGCGAAGACGCCGCCAAGCAAGGCGAAAGGCAGAAACGGCAGCCCTGGGATGAGTGCCAGAAGCACCATCAGCAGAGCTGCGACGAAGAGCGCACGCGGATATTTGATGAGCTGGCTCAGAACCGCCTGCTCTGTCGAGCCGCGGGTTCCGCCCTTTGACACGAGCAAGGCGGCGGCCAACGAAACGATCAGGGCCGGCACCTGCGATACGAGACCGTCGCCGACCGAAAGCTTGGTGAACACATCGGCCGCTTCGCTAAGCGGCATGTTGTGGCGGGTCGTGCCGATGACGATGCCGCCAAAAATATTCACGGCCAGAATGATGATGCCGGCGATCGCATCGCCGCGCACGAATTTGGAAGCGCCGTCCATCGAACCGAAGAAGGAGCTTTCTTCTTCAAGCTCCCGCCGGCGGCGCTGTGCTTCCTTGTCGTCGATCAGACCGGCGTTCAGATCCGCATCGATGGCCATCTGCTTGCCGGGTATGGCGTCGAGCGTAAACCTCGCTCCAACCTCGGCGATACGCGTGGCACCCTTGGTGATCACGACGAAATTGACGGTCATCAAGATCGCGAAGACGATCAGACCGATCACGAAATCGCCGCTCATCACGAGCTTTGAAAAGCCGCCGATGATATAGCCGGCCGCCGTCACGCCCTCCGGTCCGTGCGAGAGGATGAGACGCGTCGTCGCGATATTGAGCGCAAGACGCAAGAGAGTCACGACCAGCAGGATCGTCGGGAACGCGGAAAAATCGAGCGGCCGCTGGATCCACAAGGCGACCATCAGGACCAGCACGGACATAGCGATCGAAAACGCCAGACCGAGATCGATCAGAAAGGCCGGGACCGGCAGGAAGAAGATGGACAGGATCGCGACAATGCCGATGGCAAAGCCGATATCGCGCCGGCTCTTTGGATCCGCGACGGCGGAGCTGGTCAATAAGGCTTCCGCCATGGTCTCCCGCGCTTTGCTCTATTCACGCCGCGGCGTCAAAGCCCCGGCCGAATCCCTCCGGCGCGATGTGCCGGGCGGGAAGACCAAAGTCCACTTTCGGCCGGCGAGGGCTGTCGCCCAACGCCGCGGTTCATGAGCCTTTGTGCAAGTTGAAGCTTGTGCCAAGGTGGCGGTTCGGCGAGGCGCCACCAGACCAGGGCTCAATAGCCCTTTTCAATCCGGGAATAGACCTGCTCGGTAAAAGCATAAACTTGCCCACCAATAAATGGCGCGGCCAAAGTCATGACGACGAAAATCGCCAGAATTTTCGGAACGAAGGTCAGCGTCATCTCTTGGATTTGCGTCAAAGCCTGAAACAGCGCGATGACCACGCCGACGCCCATGGCGGTCCCGACCGCCGGCCCGGAGCCTAGAATGATCGTCCAAACCGCGGAGCGGATAATTTCGAGAGCGTCGGCTTCGTTCATTGAGACGCCGTCGGATTGCTGATCGTTATGCCATTGGCAAGCGACATCGTGCTTCCGTTCGTCAGTGTCGCCGTCGCCGTTCCGTCGCTTGCGATCGTCACCGATGCGACAGTGCCGCTCGTCTTGCCATCCGCCGACGCCACATTTTTTCCGATGAGGCTGTCGGCTTGAGACAGCGTCGAAGAGGTGAGCATGGCGCTCAGCGTCGTATTGGTCTGCACCTGCTGCTCAACCTGCGAAAACGATGCGAGCTGGCTCATATATTGAGTCGGATCGGTTGGCTGGGTCGGATCCTGATTTTTCAGCTCGGCGATCAGCAGTTGCAAAAACTCATTATAATTGACAGTGGGCGTCGATGCTGTCGAGGAACTCGACGACGAAGACGTACTTGACGTTGACGAGTTGACTGGGCTCACTGTCATGATGGCACCTTTAAGCTGCTTGGTTGGGTGAAACGGCCATTCCACTCATGATTTCGGCTTCTATTGAAAATAAGCCCCGAATGCATTTCAAAGCTTCGAAGATTCGGTTCATTTGAACGAGCTGCGCAACATTCCTCAACCCGTTTACGACTTCTTCTTGCTCGAATGTTTCCGTGGTTCTGCGAATGGACTCGTTGAACATCTCATGCGCCGCCGCCGCATCGCCCGGATTCATCAAAATGACCTGGACGATAAAATAAAGCTGACGCAGCGGCGTATTTGCCTCTTCAACACGCATCACATGCGCTTCCAAAAGGAAGGTCGCATCATTCAAAAGCTCAAGCGATACCTTTCGGTCGACGCGTAAAACCGCCCCGTTGATATAAAGCTTTTCGCCCGCACGCAGCGAAATATGCATAGGTTCATCTCACTTCAAACCATCGCGGATGATGCCGCAGATATCGATCAAACCTTCAAAATTATCGGATTTGCCGAGGCTGATCATGTCCGCCTCTTTCGTAACCCAAATCCCGACATTGATGAGGTCGGCCTTAAGCACATCGGGCAGATCGTTTTCCGGATTTACGAGATCTTCGATCAGAACCATCCATAGTTTGCGGACATAATGGAGGGCTTCGATGGATTCACGCGAAGTCCGGCCTTTCTGCTTCGCAGCCGTCAACAGCTCGAGCGCATGATCGAGCGCTTCGCGTTCCCGATTGCGGGAACTTTGAGGATCATCTTCCAAAACTTCGGCATAGGAGAATTGATACATGGATTTATTCGCGCCCTGATCCGCCGACATTGTTCTAGAGATAGTTCACGAGGCTAAGCTTGTGCAGTTGAGACGTCAGCGAATAGGCCGTCTGGATCTGCGTCTGCAAAGTGTTGACCTTCGTGGCCGCATTGTAGGCGTCGGCACTTTCAAGATTATTGACCTGCGTCGACAGAATGGTCATCTGAGCCGACATCTGATTGTTGGAGGTCGTGATCGAAGATTGCACAAGGCCGACGTTGGATTGGATATTGGTCAATCCCGTGACTGCGCTCGACAGCAAGGATTGCGCTTGGGTCGTCATCGCTTGATAAGCGTCGGAGCCGAGATTTTGACTGCCAAGGGCCGAAACCATCGTGTAGGCCTCGGCGAGCTGTCGAAATGCGGTCTGGTTTGCACTGACCGACGTGTTCTCGGTATTGCTATTCGAAATCTGGCTAGTCAGCGTCTGGTCGGACGCGGACGACCAGCCTGAACCGGTCGACGTCGACCAATCGCCCGAGAACAGGCTGTCGAAAGCTCCGCCTGGGGCAAGAAAGCTCGACATTTGAGCGCCTGTGGTCGTCGAGAAGTCCGGTGGATTTCCGAATTGGGCCTGAATAGCATTGTTCACCGCGGCTGCGTTCGGAGCACCACTGGCAAAAAAATCGGTGATCGGCGGATTCGACGTGTTCGTGCCTGCGAAGAGATAGCTACCGCCCAGCGTCGAGTTCAAATCCGAGGTCAGGGATTGGAGACCGGACGTCGCGGATGTCTGCAGAATGGACGAATTGGATTGAGTGCCCTGATTGGCAATCAGTGAATTCAGAAAGCTTTGAGCCGTCGTCTGCATATTGCTCAAAGTGCTTTGTGTGGTGCTGAGACGCGTGGCCGCCGTGTTATTCGTCGTCGTCAGCGTTTGCATGAATGATTGCTGCTGCTGCAACGAAATGGCGCCGCCTGTCGACGCGCCGAGGGAAAGACCCACGTCCGCATCTTGTCCCGTTGAGAGCTCTATTTCGGCATTGGCGAGCTGCGATTGCATCGTATTGACCGACTGGCTCAAGAACGATGCGAGCGACGCGGTCGAGATCGAAGATATCGTCATGACGTAGAGCTAACCCCCATCGAATACAAAAGCGTGCCAAACATGGTGTGAATGGTCGACATCAATTTGGCGGACGCTTGGTAAGAGTTTTCCAATTGCAGCATTTGCGACATTTGACTGTCGATATTGACGCCGGTCGTATTCGAAAGAGCCGTAGTTGCCTGGCTCAGCAAGGTGCTCTGATATGTGCCGGCAGAGGACGCATCCGATCTTTGGCCTTCGAGCCAGCTTACGGAAGCGGTCGCATAGTTGCTCAATGTATTGCTCGTTCCGATGCCTCCAGCAGGATCAAATGTCGCCGTCGCCGAAAGATTGCTCAAGAGCTGATTGAGCCTGCCGTTGTAACTGGCATCACCGGATGTATTATAAGTGTAGGCCGTGCCCGACGGATCGGAAATGCCGCCATCGCGCAAGAGCAAGGCATTTCCGCCTTGGTTTGGATCAACGCTCGCATTCACTTCGATCGTGCCGGCCAGTCCCGTGTCGCTCGCGGGCATCCCGGTTGCGCCTGGAGTCGTAAACAGACCCGGCTGCGTCGCCCCGCCGCCTCCGCTCTGGTCGGTCTCGGCGAAGGCGCCGATCAAATTGCCCGCGATCGAGTCCAATTGAGACTGATAAGTGACTGCGACATTGTCCCGCAAATTCGCAAGGCCTGCGAGAGCCCCGGATTGGATCGGCATCGTCGAGCCACTTCCAGTGATCGGAACGCCGTCGACGAATACTGCATTGCCGGTGGTCGAAGACGTATAGGCGGCAGTTGGATTGAATGTCACCGTGCGGGCCGTTCCTTGAAACAAGGTGACGCCGCTGTCGGTATAGATATTCATGCTGTTGTTCGGACCGCCGACCGTCGTAATGCCGATCTGCTGAGAGAGTTGCGTCAGGATCGAATCGCGGCTGTCCTCCGCGTCCGTCACGTCGGTGCCAGCCAAAGTCCCGCTCGTGATCTGCGCGTTCACGGTTTGAAATTGCTGCAACAACGAGTTGATCTGACTGACCGACTGACTCATGCTGGCATCCGCTTGTTCGCGAACGCCTTGCACGGTCGAAGTGGCGCTGTTTAAAGATTGCGCGAGCGTCTGCGCCGAACTGACGGCCGCATCCGCCAAGGCTGAGTCGCTCGGCGATGCCTGGTAAGATTGCAGCGCATTCGTGAAATTGCTCAGCAGTGTCGATGGCGATTGAGAAGCCGACCCGTCACTCGTCGCGCCGACAGTTGCCTCGAGCTGTGTCAGACCGTTCGAAATCGCAGTTTGTGTCGCCGAAGACGCGGTCGCATTCAGCATATTGTCGAAGAGCGTCTGATTTTGGACGCGCGTGACCGAGACGACTTGCGCGCCGCCATTGGTCGTCGTCGCGACATTGGCGGTTTTGGTGTTAAAAGTTCCAGTATCGTTCGCATTCGCTATATTGCGCGTCAGAACCTGCGTTTGGGCAGTGACCGCATTCAAAGCGGATTGAGCGATATTTGTAGCTGTTGCGAGGCTCATGGTACGGGCTCTATAGATACGAAGAGATGGTAGACAGCATCACTTCAACATATTGACGAGCTCACTTAGAAGGCTGGAACTCGTTTGGAACACTTTCGAGTTCGCTTCATACCCGCTCTGCGCCTGGATCATATTGGTCAACTGGGTTGCAAGATCGGTGGTCGACAATTCCAAAGTTGAAGACTTCAGCGAACCGAGACCTCCCTGTCCCGGCGTTCCATAGACCACGTCGCCGGAGAGGGCGTTCGCCTGCCAGACATTTCCCGAGATGGGGACCAGACTGTCGGGGCTCGGCACATTGCCAAGCGGAATATCGAAAATAGGGACTGTCGCTCCGTTGGCATAAACGGCCGACATCGTGCCATCGGCAGAGATGCTCACCCCGGTGACGCCGCTTGGAGCATTGCCATTCACAGTCGCCGTCGTAGGCGTGTAGGCCGCATCGAGCTGCGTCATCCCGGCGATATTCAAGTTGAGCGTCTGAGTGCCCGTACCGCTATTCGGAATGGGAATCGCAACAGAAGACGGGGTCGTAAGAGCGCCAGTCGTGGGATCGAAGGTCAAGGTCTGTGTCGCCAGCGGCGTATCGGGGACGCCGCCATTGGTATAGGGGAACCCACCGCCAGAAGCCGCATCGGCCTGATTGTAGACAGACATTTCCCAGGTCGGGTTTCCGGCGCCATCGGTGCCTGTATTCGTCATATAGATGTCGAGCGTAACAGGCGTCCCAAGTTCATTATAAGTGACGACCGAAGTTTTATCCGTGTAGGTCACCGGGGCCGTATTGCTCGATGGCAAATTGGCCGGCGCCACGACCGGAGTGGACGACGCCGGAAGGTTTGCGGAGAATGTTCCAGACGTCGTCGGCGTTGCCGTCAGAGCCGCCGAACCGACATTGACTGGGACAAGGCCGGCCGAACCATTCGCCACAGCGCCCGCCGCTCCCGCCGCGAGGCTATAGCCCAAGAGCGTATAGCCGGCGGAGTTGACGAGATTGCCCGAGGAATCCGGTGTGAACGAACCGTCGCGCGTCAAGAATTTATTGCCGGCCGCATCTTGAACGGCGAAGAACCCGTTTCCGCTGACGGCGAGATCGGTGTTCGTATTCGTCGACGAGAAACCGCCCTGCTCGGAATTGAGATAAGCGAAATTCGTCGTGACTCCGGCACCATTGAAACTGGTCGGGCTGGCGCTGCTGACAACGTCAGCGAATTGAGCCTCGACGTCTTTGTAGCCGGTCGTATTGGAATTCGCGATATTTTGGGAAATGGCCGTCAGTGTGTTCGATTGAGCGGCCATCCCGGACACGCTTGAGTTCAATGCACTGAAGAGGCCCATCACCATTTCTCCGCGTCTAAGTACGCAGAGTAAAGGCGGAAGAGCTTGTGTGGAGCTTGCGCGAAGGGGTCAAGCTTCCGGTTGGAAAACAAACGAAATATTAATAACTTCGTAAAAAGTCGGCGACGCGATTTTTTCGCGCGCACGACGTTAAGTTCATGGGCGAGCAACAGGCGGAAGCGCGCCCAAGCGACGCGTTCAAGCCCTGTTTCAATCTCAAGGCAAGTGAAGCCGCAATCGGCTCATAGTCGAGCCCGCGCGGATCGGTCGCTCCGTCAAACCGGCACGCGATGTAAGCGTGTTGGAAGCAGGCTTCGTGTCCGTTACGGCCCGGCGCGTGCTTATCGGCGCCTGCTTATTGGCCTGGTCTTGCCGGCCGTGTCGGGACGAGACCTAGCGGCCGGTTCTCAGACAAGGCAGGCGAGCTATCGTATTGACCGCGCGCAGTGCCTGTGGCGAGAACAAGCCTGGACATAACGCGCGATCAGTTTTCGTGCTTGCGCTAACCGGCCATCGCTCAGCCGGTGATGTCACCCAACCGATATCCGAGATAGCGAACGGAATTAATCGGATCGTAGCCGAGCTGCCGCCGAAGCTTTTTACGCAGCTTGCTGATGTGGCTTTCGACGACATTCTCTTCAACATTCTCGTCGAAGATTCCATAGATCGCATTGAAGATCTGCGCCTTGCTGACGCGCCGTCCGCGATTGCTTACGAGATATTCGAGAATACGGCGCTCGCGCCGCGGCAAAGGCAACACCGAGCCCTGCACTTCAGGATCGCGGCCATCGAAAAAGACCCGCATCTCGCCAACGACGGCGTGATCTTTCTCGGTTTCCAACCGGCGGCGGATCGCGCCGACGCGCGCCAGAATTTCTCTGACATGGATCGGTTTGCGCACGACGTCATCGACGCCGGCAGCAAAGAGATCAAGAGTCTGTTCGAGCGATGGCGTTTCATTCATCGCGATAACGGGAGCGCGTGAGCGTTCCCGGATCATCTTGGGCAGACCTACGCGGTCGCGGCAATCGCCGAGAAGAAAAGCTTCGACGGCGAAGATGTCCCCGTCACCGACCGTTGCAACCCATTCACGAAAATCCTCCGGGCAAAAGACCGCCGAAGAAACGCCTTCACTTCCGAACCGGCAGGCATAACCCGCCGTAACAATTTCGCGTTCGTCAACGATCACCAGCACCGGACTGCCCCCCCGAATCAGTTTGTCTCGGTGGTTTAATGTTTTAGCAACGTCTGTTCATTCGTCAAATGTTACCACCCAAAATTTCCTCAGACGAAATGAGGAGTTAGCTGTCATTGCATGGCTGCAACACAGCAAGTGATTCAATTTGCTCGATTATGAGTCACTGACAAAAAGATCGCGCGTTTGCGGTCCATTCGCCGAAGCCGGTGGCGACCATATTGGTGATCACCGCGCAGACATATCGCTTCTGCGCCGGGTCATTGTTCGGCCCCGCATGATAGCGCGCGGCCGCCAAGGTCCAGCTCCCCTCGCGGGTCTTAAGGTCGCGCAAGAACTGCGCGGCATAATCGACATTGAGATGGGGGTCGAACATCTCGTCGATCGAGTGGAAGTGGCTCGCATGATAAAAATGATTGATCTGCATGCAGCCGATGTCGATGAGTTTGGCGCCGGTTTTGCGGGCTTCTTCGAAGCGCTGGATCGCTTCTTGAACATTGGCTGCAAAAAAGGACGGCCCTTCGATATTCAAGGCGTAAGGGTGCAGCGAGCCCTTCTGGCCCGTCTCTGTCAGGCCGACGGCATAGAGCACACCCAGCGGCACATCATATTTTTTGGCCGCGCGGCTCATCTCGCGTTCGCAGATATTCGAAGGTTCGGTGCTCGCCTGCTGCGCGGCCTTAGACGTAAACGCCGTCGCCGACAGTCCGAGTGCCAGAAGAATCGGAGCCGCTCTCCCGATTGAGACCAGCCGCGGTCTCACGACCCCTTTGTGTTGGAGACTGATCATTGCCATTGCGGCCCCCGTTCTGAGACAGGCCGGAAGCCGAAGCATCACTGCCGGCTTGTTGCTGGCCCTGCCCCATTGTTGACTGACCATTTGAAGGATCTTGCTGGGCCCCTTGCATTGCGGCGGTCTTCACCACAAGGGAATCGACCGAATAGCCGAGCGTTTGGAGCCTGTCCGATAGGCTGCCTTTGTCCTTTTCGATCAAAGATGTGGTTTCGGACTTCGCAGCTTCGAGCTGAAGATCGAGGCCGGAATCGGCAAGCCGCATGGTGACCGTCACGGTGCCAAGCGAATCCGGCTCAAGCGACAAGGTGAGTGTCTTGATCATGGACGTCGATGGCTGCGATGTCGCAACGGCGCCCGCATCCGGGCTCTGGCTGCTCGCCGCGGCAGGCGCGCTGCCGGGCGAATCCGCGCTGGCTAAAGGAGCTGCCGCAGTCCCCGCCGCCGAGGCGATAAAGTCGGCAATTTGCACCGTTGGGGAGAGATGTTGAACCGGCGCGAGATGGGTTTGCGCCTCGATCGAAGATATCTTCATCTTGATGGTCTGCGAAGATGCTCCGTCGCCTTCGGACGAATCCGTCGACAGGTTAAACGCGTCTGTTTGCGTTGCGGACGGCAGAGAATCCTGCTGCGATTGAACGCCGCCCGCAGGCGCCGTAAACGAATGAGCAGCCCGAGCCGGAGAGCCGTTCGAGAGTGGCGCTGGGGATTGCAGGACGTTCGATCCGGACCCGGCCGCCCCGGCAAGCTTGCCCGAGGTTTGCGTTGCCACCGTATTTTGAGCGCTCAGCGGCATTGCCATCATGGCCGCGGCTGCCGAGGCAGGGTCCAAAGACGCATTCGCCGGTTGAGTCGTGTCCGCTATGGCGGGCGCATCCGAACTCCGGGAAGCCGGTTTCGCTTGCACCGGCGATTGCACATTGGCTCTGGGCAAGACACCGCCTGGCGTCTTGCCTTGCATTTGCGCCAACGCCATGTCCGCCGCCGTATCATTGGCAAAGGCGATCGAAGTCTGCGGCACCGAAGCGCCGACCTGACCCTTATGACCCATGCCCGAATTGGAACCGGCCCCGGAATTTGCCGCGGCCTCTGACGTCTGCTTTGCTGCGAGCGCCGAGGTCTCGGCCTCATTGCTCTGTGTATTGCCGGCCAGAGTCGCAAACAGCGTCGAAACGGCGGTGGACGACTCTCTTCCAGATTGAGCGCCGGTCTCGATCGCCGACGATGCCGCATCTGAACTTTCGGCCGTCTGTTGACCGTTCATATCCGCGTTCAAGCGCGCGAGCTGAGAATCGAAACCTGTTTTGCTTCCATTATCCTTGGACGAGCTCGCTGGACCCGCTTTTCCTTGCGCATCTCCGGTCAGCGCCGCGAACAAGGCTGAAACGGAATTGGACTGGTCTTTTCCAGGCGCAGACTGATCGTTCGATGCGGACGAGGAAGGCATGGAATTGGCGTCTTTGGCAGCGGGCTCGCCGTTCGCGTCCTGACTAAAACGCGCGAGATGGGAATCGAAAGCCGCCGTGTCTCCATTATCCTTCGCCGCACCGGCTTGCGAACCGATTTGGTCGAGCAATGGACTGGGACTGGCCTGCGCACTGCTGATTCTGGTCAATGTGCGTGCTCCTTGAGAAGCCGGTCCGCGTCGGAAATCGCCTTCTGCGCGAGATCGATCACTGGTCCTGCCGCGGCTGTCGCCGTTCCGTCGCGCCCAGGGGCTTGCGGGTTCGGGTTCGGCTCCGCATCGTCGGGGTCGGCCGACATATCCGGCCACTCCCGGATTTGCTTCGCGATCGAAAGGATCGCGGCTTTCAGTTCGGTATCCCGTTTCGACAATGTCGAACCATCGAGCTCTTTGAGCTTGGCCAATCCCTGATCGTAGTTATTAGTCAAGATCAGCGCCGCGGCGTCATAAAGCTTCGCGCGCATCTCATCCGGACTGCCCTCTTTAGTGACGGCCATCGCCTTTTCGGCGGAAAGGCGCGCGACGGGAGCATTTCCATTGAGGATGGCCGCCTGCGCAAGCAGCATATAGAGGCGAAGCTGATCATCGGCTTCAAGATCGCCTATCGGCTTTACGATCTTGGAGAATTGTTCCGGCTCGCTGATCAGGCCGAGACGGGTGACAGTGGCGGAAAACCGTTGCCTGAAATTGTCGGCATAGACGGAATTGCGAAACCGCCGCAAATATTGGCTCGATAGAAGCACGAATTTATTGAGCTCCGTACCTTCGCCCAGGTTGAAGATTTCCCGGCGCAACGCCGTCTCTTCGACCAATGTACCCGGCGCCAAGACGCGGGCCAGATCGAGAAGCTCGTTGCCTTTATTCGGATCGTCATGGCTGATCAGCGAAGCTTGAACGAGTGCCACATGTCCGGCAACCGTCGGCGGCAATGATCTCGCATCGACATCCATCAAGATTTGCCGCGCCTTTGCTTCGTGTCCCTCGACGTAGGCAAGCGAGCCTTCCATCAATTTCTTTTCGAGCTCTGGGCTGTTTCCGATTTTGAGAACCTTGCGAATGACGCGCACCTGACCGCCGCTGAGCGTATAGGATACGACCGCTCTCGCGTTCTTCGCCTGCCGCCAATTCTGCGGGTCAGCGGCAAAAAGCCGGTCGCCCATTTGCGCGATGACGTGCGGCAACGCATTTTGCGCGGCGAGATTGCCCGTTACGACCTCATCCTGGAGCGCATCCAGGGAACGGACAATTTCAAAGGGGGACTTGGTCGGCGCCGGAGCTTTTGCCAAGGCCGGAGGCCTGATGTCCGTCGGAGGCTCGGTCACGGCTTGTTCAGCCTCCGCCGCCAAGGCAAGCCCTGGCATCAGGAGGCAAAGCGCAAATCCTATCGCGCCTGATCTGATCACGGCTTGTCCTTTCGCACCAGAATCTCAATGCGCCGATTCTCGGCAGCCAACGGATTATTCGCTATTTTCAATCGATGATCCGCGTAGCCTTCGATCCGTTCGATCCGCTTCTCGTCCAGGCCGCCACGCACCAGCATGTAATGCGCCATTTGCGCCCGCGCCGCGGAAAGCTGCCAGTTGTCGTAAGTCCCCGACTTGTAGGGCCGGCCGTCCGTATGTCCGCGAATGATGATCATGCCCGGATGGCTTTGCAGCAATCGCGCGAGTTTCTCCATCACCTCGATGGTCTTCTTCTGCGGCTCTGCCGAGCCGACCGCGAACATCGCGTAATTGGCCTCATCGGTCAGACTGATGAGAACACCCTCGGAGGTACTTTTGACCTCGACGTTCGGCGCCGTCTGCGAGGCAGAATCCTTATGCAAGGCGGCGACGATTTCGCTCTGCAGTTTGCCTGTCTCGGCCTCGTTGGCATGCGTATCGGCGGCGGCCAGTTGGGCGCGCGCCTCGGCCGCGGCCTGTTGGGACAGCGGCTGATCCGCTCCGGCGTGAGTCTGGCTCTGCGTTTTCGAGGCATCTTTTGACGGCAAGGGTGCTTTTTCCTTCATCGCCGCTTGAGGAGGCGATGAGGGCGAAGGAGGCGAAGGGGGATTCACGGCTTGCGGCGCGTTTGGCGCTTTTGGGGGCGCTTCTGATTCGACGGAGGGATTCGCGGGAGCGGTAAGAGCCGATTGGCGGCTGTCTGGTCCCGGCGCGCCGGCCGTTGCGTCCAAAGCCGCTGCTTTCATATCTTCGGACGCGTCAGGCGCTTGAATGCTTGCGGCGGCATTTTGATTTGACGCCGTGCGCTGGGCCTCTTCTTGCGGAATGGTCGTGAACGGATCGCGAAAACCATCGGTGGTCTCGGCCGTCACCTTTGACTCGCCGTCGCCATTTCCCGACGCCTGTCCTTTTGTGCCCTGGTCCGAATGTCCCGCGATTTCGGACAAGACGGCATAAGGATCGCGAAATAGAGCGGCTTCATCGTGCTTGGGCGTGGCACCAAGATCGTACAGGCTCCGCTTGTCGGGCGCCGGCGGCAGTTCAAGCTTTTTCTCTTTCTCGCTTTTCGGCGGCGCCTTGGACGGCCCGCCGCTGTCGTCGGGATCGTTCAAACCTTTTTTATTGCTGGTTGCCTCGGCCAGTTTGACGGGATTGAAATAGCGCGAGATCACGACACGCTGTTTCGGATTCGTCGCGCTGATGAGCCAAAGAACCAGAAAAAGCGCCATCATCGCAGTCATGAAATCGGCAAAGGCGATTTTCCAAGCACCGCCGTGATGGTCATCTTCATGGCCACCATGGCGCCTGATGATGACCAGCTCCGGATGCGGCTCATTTGCCATACGGTCTTACTCCTTTGATGGATCGAAACGCTCGACCCATGCGCGCAATTGCGACTCGATGATCGTATTATGTGCGACGATCCGGACATCGATTGAATCATTCGGCTTGTAATCGATGGCAGCCAGCGTCGACGAAAGCCTCGCTTGCAACGCCGCAAGCAGATCGGCCGCGCCGGATATTTCAATGACCGGATTTTCGTCGCTCGCCAAAAGCACGCCGATATCGCTGACGAGTTCGTCGATCATCTGACGGCGCAAGGATTCGATCAGGAACGGCCGCAAAACCGCGTCGACGCATTCGGCAAGCCGTTCTTCGAATTGCGCGACGGCATTCGTCAAAGAAAGGCTCAATTTGGCACCTTCTTCGCCCGTCCATGAATTGCGCTCTTCGCCAAGGCGTTTTTCGTAATCGCGCTTTTGATTGGCGAGGATCGTCTCAAAAAAGGCTTGCGCGGCGGCCCGGCCCTCGGCCCGCCCTTCTTCCCGCGCAGCTTCGAGCAATGCTTCACGGTTCTCCTCCGGTTCTTCGATTCTCGAAGCCAGAGGCTGTAAAATGCCGTCGAACGCCTCCGCGGGCGCGGCCTCTTCCTCAAGCCCGAATTGGACGAGATAGCGGGCGACGGGATGAGCGATCATGCCTGCTCACCCTGGTGGATCCACAATTTCAGAATGGTTGCCGCCTGTACCTCGTTAAATTCGACAATCTGTTCAAGCCGCTTTTGCGGCGAGCGACGGCTGCTGGCCGTCAGGTCTTCGATCAGATTGGGTTCTTCTTCGCCTTCGAGTTGCGCCATCTCGTCGGCGCCGATCGCCTCCTGGCCAGCGCCCGGCGGCAAAGCCACGGCGCCCGGGACACCCGCCGCATTCGGCAAGGCGAGATTTGTTGCAACCTGCGGCGGCGCCAAAATCGCTTTGGCCGCCGGACGCAGCCCAAACCACGTCAGCAGCAAGGCAACGATGAGAACGGTCGCGGCATTGGTCATGTTGCCAGCCTGCCGCAACAAAAGCTCGGACCAGGAGGGCGGCGGAACAGGCTCAAGATCGTGGCCGCCGTCGACGAAATCGACGGCGGACACCTTAACCCTGTCGCCGCGTTCCTTGCGGACGCCGGCGGAGGACGCGATCACTTGCTCGATTTCGCCGAGCTGCCGGTCGATCGCTTCGGGTGTTACTTTTTCGCCGAGCGCGGCTATGAGGCTTGCGCGGTTAACCAGCACGGCAATCGAAAGATTATCGATCGTGTAGCCGTTGCTGGTCGTGCTGATGGTTTTCGACGACACCTCGTAATTGGTGACTTCTTCCCGCTTCTGGTTCTCTTCGTTGGATTGCTTGCCGTCGTCCGAGCGGGTGTTTTCCTGCGGAAGATTGGTGCCGACCGTCGTCGGCGGCTGACTGCTGGAATTTTGCGACGTCTGATTCTGCTTGACGACGCGCACCGATCGCTCGACCCGCGATTCCGGATCGAAGATCGTTTCGCTGGTCTGTTTCTTATCCGTATTCAGCCGGGCCGCGACGCTGATCTGAAAGTTGCGAAGCCCGAAATAGGGCATCAAGGTCTTGCGGATATTGTCGGCGATTTCCTGCGAGACGGTTTTTTCGAGGCTGAGCGTCCCGCTTGGTGCGGAGTCGGCAAGATCGGCTCCGGACGCCAAGAGAATGCCGTCTGTGTTGAGGACGGTGACGCCTTCAAGCGCGAGGCCAGGCACCGCCGCCGCGACGAGATGGCGGATCGCCTTGGCCGAGGTGCTGTCATCGGCCGATTCGGTGCGGATGACGACGGAAGCGGAGGGCGGCTGCTGGGTCCGGCGGAATGAGCCTTGATCGGGCATGACGATATGAACGCGAGCGGCCTTGATCCCCCGCATCAATTGGATGGTGCGCGCGAGTTCGCCCTCAAGCGCGCGCACGCGCGTCACTTCCTGCATGAAGGACGTCAAGCCGAGCGATCCGAGCTTGTCGTAGAGTTCGTTTCCGGCGCTCGGACTGGTCGGCAGGCTTTTTTCGGCCAGCAACATGCGCGCCTGGGCGGTTTCGCCATAGCGGACAAGGACCGTATTGCTCTCGGAATTGACGTCGAAGGGAATATTGGCCTCCTTCAAAGCGGAGGCGATCCGGGTGACGTCCTGCCGGTCCAATCCCGAGTAAAGAACCTCGAGCGCCGGGCGGCTCATGTAATAGCCAGCAAGCCCCGTCACCGCGAAAACGGTCACGCCTACAATCGCCAAAGCGATCAGCCGTCGTGGCCCGAGATTAAGCAGATTGGCCCAAAGCCGTTCCGCATGTTCTCGCCCGGTCATTTCCTAGCCTCTGTCACGCCACTTCAAAGTGGCAATCTGGGCTAGAAAGCTTGCGTGAGCATTGCAGAAAAGACCGGCCGCGCCCCTTCAGAAAGCGCGGCCAGTGAAAAGAGCATCCTGCCTTACTGGAAGAGCTTCAGGATAAGCTGGGTATTGGTGTTGGCGATGCTGAGCGCCTGAATACCGAGTTGCTGCTGGACCTGGAGAGCCGAAAGCCGTGTCGAGGCCTGGTTCATGTCGGCATCGACCAGCGAGGCAACGCCATTCGTCAAAGAATTCGAAAGCGCGGTGACGAAGGTCTGCTGGTTGGTGATGTTGGTCGTGGTGGCGCCCAGCGTCGAAGAGGCCGTGGTGATCGAGCTGACCGCCGTCTGAAGATCCGTCAACATGTTTTGAATGGCGCCGGAGGTCACGCCGTTGATGTTGAGCGTGAGAATCGAAACGCCGGAAGCCGTTCCGGCGCTATCCAGAATGCCGCCGCCGATCGCCAGCGTACCGTTGAAAAGCTGGGTTGTGGTCGTGTCGATATTGATGGTCGAAACGCCGTTTGCCGGGTCATAGGAGGCGACGAGCCCGACCGTTCCAGGGGTGGTCGTATTAAGGAAGTTCTGGCCGTTGAAGTTCGCCGCGTTGCCGATGCTCAACAGCGCCTGCTGCTGCGACTGGATATCGGTTTGGATCGACGCCTGATCGGCGCCGGGCTGCTCCGCACTGATCAGATCGTTCTGGATCTTGGTCATGATCGACAGGGTGCTGTTCAGCGCCGTGGTCATGGTCGACAGCAAGGAGCCGCTTTCGTTAAGCGCGTCGGAGACTGCGCCCAAGGCCGAATTCTGCGACGACATCTTCGTCCCGATCGACCAATAAGCGGCATTATCCGCGGCCGTCGAAATTTTCAGACCGGTGGAAACCTGGCTTTCCGTGGTCTGCAGATTTTGCTGCGTCATATTGAGAGCTTGGAGTGCCGTCAAAGCCGATGCGTTAACGAGAATGCTGCTCGACATAGTGTATGTCCCTAAAGTTGACCGAAAAGTGCGGGGACATACCGGATTTTCGCCGGTACGGCAGAGCGGCTTAATGCCTTTAGACGGATTAGCAGTCTAATCTGACGTGCGTTAACCATAACGCGAAAGACTTACCAAAACGTTAACGCCGGCGGCCGGGCCGTTAACGCAAGCCTTCAGGAAGCTGGACGCGGCCGACTACCGACAAGCCTGTCCCAAACCGTCAATCAATACGAAAAACAAAATCTTAGCCAGCAATGACCGGCACGCGGAAAAATTTGCTTGAGCATTTTAGACAAAGACCGGCCGCGCCCCTTCAGAAAGCGCGGCCGGTGAGAAGGATCTCTTGCCTTACTGGAAGAGCTTCAGGATGAGCTGGGTATTGCTGTTGGCGATGCTGAGCGCCTGAATACCGAGCTGCTGCTGGACCTGGAGAGCCGAAAGCTTCGTCGATGCCTGGTTCATGTCAGCATCGACCAGCGAGGCAACGCCATTCGTCAAAGAATTCGAAAGCGCGGTGACGAAGGTCTGCTGGTTGGTGATGTTGGTCGTGGTGGCGCCCAGCGTCGAAGAGGCCGTGGTGATCGAGCTGACCGCCGTCTGAAGATCCGTCAACATGCTTTGAATGGCACCGGAGGTCACGCCGGAGATGTTGAGCGACAGAATCGAAACACCGGAAGCCGTTCCGGCGGTATCCAGAATGCCGCCACCAGCCGCCAGCGTACCGTTGAAAAGCTGGGTTTTGGTCGTGTCGATGTTGATGGTCGAAACACCGTTCGTCGGGTCATAGGAGGCGACGAGCCCGACCGTTCCCGGCGTCGACGTATTGAGGAAGTTCTGGCCGTTGAAGTTCGCCGCGTTGCCAATGCTCAACAGCGCCTGCTGCTGCGACTGGATATCGGTTTGGATCGACGACGAGTCGGCGCCGGGCTGCTCGGCCGAGATCAGATCGTTCTGGATCTTGGTCATGATCGAGAGGGTGCTGTTCAGCGCCGTGGTCATGGTCGACAGCAAGGAGCCGCTTTCGTTGAGCGCGTCGGAGACCGCGCCCAAAGCGGAATTTTGCGAGGACATCTTGGTTCCGATTGACCAATAAGCGGCGTTATCCGCGGCCGTCGAAATTTTCAGACCGGTGGAAACCTGGCTTTCCGTGGTCTGCAGATTTTGTTGCGTCTGACTAAGCGCCTGAAGGGCTGTCAAAGCTGACGCGTTAACGAGTATGCTGCTCGACATAGCGTATGTCCCTAAGGTTGACTGAAAAATACGGGGGACATACCGGATTTTCGCCGGTACGGCAGAGCGGCATGATGCCTTTAGACGGATGGCGGTCTAATCTGACGTATCGCGACCTTAGCCCGAAAGATTTACCGCGGTATTAACGCAAGCTTTTAAGAGTAAGACCTCACGAGACTCCCAATCAACATGTTCCAACCGTCAATCAATATGAAGAATAAAATCTTAACGGGCAGCGAAATGACTGACGGCGGCAGCATCATCATGCCCATCGACATGGTTAAAGTCGATACGATCATGTCGATGACTAGAAACGGGAGCGCGATCAGAAAGCCCATCTCGAAGCCGCGCCGCAATTCTGAGATCATGAAGGCCGGAATCAGAATCCGAAGATCGACGACGGTCCGGTCCGCCGGTTTGAGCGAATCTTTGGCGAGGTCTTCGAAAAGCTTCAGATCCTTGTCGCGCACCTGACTCAGCATGAACTCGCGAAACGGCTCGACGATTTTCGGAAATGCCTCCTGTTCGGTGAGTGTATTCTCCATCAATGGCCTGACGCCGTTTTGCCACGCCGCATCGAAGGTCGGCGCCATGACAAAGAATGTCATGAATAAAGACAGACTGATCAGGACGAGATTGGCCGGCGTGCTTTGCAGGCCAAGGCCAGAGCGCAAAAACGACAATGCAACGACGAAACGCGTAAAACTCGTCACCATGACGAGGAGGCCCGGCGCCACTGACAAAACCGTGAGCAGCGCGACGAGCTGGATGATCCGCCCGGCCGCCGTACCTCCACCCGCCGGAAGCAAGCTATTGAGATCGGGTGTTTGAGCCGCCACGCCGGTCGCACCGGCGAGGATTAGAACCAAGGCGATGATCCAAGCCTTCATTGCACCACAAGGCTTTCGATCACGAGTTCACGCACGCGGCCATCCGATCTCACGATCGCGCGGTCGTTCAAATCCTCTCGAAGATGCTGCAAGCCGCTTGGGCCGCTAAGTTGCAGAATCGATAGAGTCTGCAGAAAGCCCAAAATATCCGCCGAAATTTCCGCCGCCATCACATCCGGCTTTTCGACCGATGCCGGATCAAAAACGATCGCTGCCTGCAACCTGACCCACGTGTCCGAAGTCTGGCCTATATTGGTCACGATCGGCGGCAGATCGCGCATATTCGTATTCTCGATGCGGGCTGGATTCGGAACCTCGGCGACCTCCTTGGCAACCGGACCCAGCATTTCCTTCGCCTGCGACGTCAGATAAAGGCCGAACGCCGCCCCGAGGCCGCCGGCGACAAGCGTCAAGGCGACCATCATGGCAAACCAAACCGTCACCGTCATTTTCCCGGTGGCAGCAGATCCCGTTACGCTCGCCTCATCCGAAGCCATGATGCCGGAGCCCTCGTCCCGCTCTAAAAGGGTTTCAAACGATCGTAGATCTGCTGCAACAGAGCCGGTTGTTGAACCTCCATGATCCGCCCACGGCCGCCATAGGAGATGCGGGCCTCCGCGACCTTGTCATAGGAGATCGTATTGTTGCGCGAGATATCGCGCGGCCGGATAATGCCCGCGACATTCAAAAGCCTGAGCTCGAAGTTCACGCGCACTTCCTGCGACCCGCTGACGACCAAATTGCCATTAGGCAAGACGTCGGACACAACCGCCGCGACCGACAATTGGATCTTTTCAGACCGGTCGATATTTCCCTGGCCCTTCGTCGACGACAGCGATTCGGAGGTGACAGTCGGCTTGAACTCGCTCTGCGTATTGTTCTGCTGCAACTTCCAGTCGAAGCCCGTGTTGATGACCGAGTCCAAAGAGCGGTCCGTGGCATTGCCGAAAGTAGCGCTGTCGTTGATCGCAATATTGATGGTCACGACATCGCCGATTTGCGTGGCGCGCGGATCGCTGAAAATATTGGACTTGTTGCCGTCCCATATGGATGCTGATTTGTGTTTCGGACTCGCAACGAAAAGTGCGCTGGCCGTCGGCTGCATATCGACCGCAAGCCCCGTGCCGACAGGCGTCATTTTCGGCTCTGTTCCGATTTCCCGGATATCGCCTGCACATCCCCCGAGCGAAATGGCAAGGAAGATAGACAAGAGATATCGCATCTAAGACTTCTTTCCGTCCTGCGCCGTGACACCCGCCATCGTATTCGTCAGGCGGGCCGCACGGCCAGGTTCGATCTCGTTGAGAATGGCACTCGCCGTCCGCGGCGGCAGCTTCGTCAATAAAGTCGCTGCCATATCGTCGTCCATGGCCGAAAGCTGCAAGGCGGCCGCTTCGGGGCGCATGCGCGAATAGATCGCCACAACACCGTCTTCGGCCTTCTTCATGACCTCTTCGCGCTTTTTCAGCCATTGCTCATATTCGGCGCGCTTGGCTTCGAGTTCTGCGATGCGTTGCTTGACCTGCTCTTCAAGTTCGATGAGCTTCGCTGCCTGCCACGCCGCTCGCGCATCGCCGGCCGTCGCAGCATTGTTCGAACAGAACCGTTGGATATCCGTCATTGGGGACTTGCTATCGATTGAAGATGGCAACGCGAGATTTTTCGGCTCGGGTGGCTTCAAAGCCTGCTCGGCTTTCTTTGGCTCAAGACAAAGCCCGGCATTGCCGAAACCCATCGCAGCCAGCGCCAGCAGGATCCCAAACAGCGTCGAATGAAATTGAGCCAGGTTCATATCGACTTCACTTAATCCGCTTCAAAGCGCATGGAACAAAGCGGACAGTGATTTGAAGTTTCTGCCTGGCCGCAATGCTGAAAACGCATTGCGGAACGTTGCAAAATAAGCTTGCGCCGGGCTGGGCTGACGCGGCGCGCGGACCGATTATTGAACGACGAGATCAGCCTGCAACGCGCCCGAGGTTTTGATCGCCTGCAGGATCGAGATAATTCCCGATGGTTTCAATCCGATCCGGTTGAGCCCTGCGACCAGAATCCGCAGGCTCGTCCCATTCAAGATCACCACTGGACCACCCTGTTGCGACGCCTCGATATCCGTCCGCGGCACGACGACGGTTTTTCCTCGCGAGAACGGTGCCGGCTGAGAGACGACAGGGGTTTCGGTAATCCGCACGGTCAGGTTTCCATGCGTGACGGCGACCGTTGAAATTTGCACGTCCTGACCGATCACGATCGTGCCGCTGCGCGAATCCATGACGACACGGGCCGGCGAATCGGCTTGAACCGTGAGATCCCCGATTTCGGCCATGAAACGCGCCGTTGTGACATGCGGTGGCTTTTCCAACGCGACCGATTTCTGATCCTGTTCGCGTGCAACGCGCATTCCGTAATGTTCGACCGAATAGCCATTGATCGCATCGGCGATCCGGACGGCCGTGTTGAAATCCGGATTTTTCAGATCGAGCGTCAGTTTGGCGATGTCCTGCAATGTTCCAGGCACCTCGCGCTCGATCAAAGCCCCATTCGGAATGCGTCCGGTGGTCGGCACATTTTGCGTAACGCTTTCCGCCTGTCCGGTCGCAGCGAAGCCGGTGACGGCAAGCGAACCTTGTGCGACGGCGTAAGTCTGTCCATCAAGACCGTTCAGAGAGGTCATAAGCAAGGTGCCGCCGAGAAGCGATGTTGCATCGCCCATCGACGAGACCGTGACATCGATCCTCGAACCGGCACTCACGTAAGGCGGCAGATCCGCCGTCACGATGACGGCCGCCACGTTGCGCGTCCTGAGAGACGTCCCACGTACGTTGATCCCCATGCGGTCCAACATGGATTGGATCGATTGTTCCGTGAACGTCGAATTGCGCAGCGTGTCGCCTGTGCTTTGCAGGCCGACCACAAGGCCGTAGCCGAGCAACTGATTGTCGCGCACGCCCTCGAGTTGGGAAATATCCTTGATCCTCACCGCGGCATCGGCGCCGAACCCAGCAAGGCATAGAGAGAACACAAGAAAAAAACGGAACATCAGCCGCCGCTCACGCTAACTGATCCATCAGGCTGCACGACACCCGAAATGGTCAGGCCGCTATCGAGATTGCGAACCGAAACGACATCGCCGGCTCCGCCAGCCTGGAGAGCCGACCCATAGGTCGTAATGGTCAAGCCGGCTTCGCTGTAAACGACGCGCACCCTTTCTCCATTTATGACGAGCCGGGGCTCGCCTATGGCAGTGACTGGGATGGGCATGCCCGGCAGCAAAGTACGCCGAGCGATTTTGCCGACAAGCGCGGCACGCGAGTCGATGACACCGCCCTTGGGCGGGAACGGACTCGTGGAAAAATCGTGCTCGACGATCCAGCTTTCGCGAATGATATCGTTCGGATAAATCGTCACGTTCGGCACCGGCAAAAGAAACTCGTCTGCCGCCACCACCTGCGCCTCGAGCGACGCAAAGCCTGCCATGACCAGACAAAGGACAGCGCGCCTGAAAACCGCGATCAGCATCACGACCCCATGTTTTTCGACACGGTGCTTTCCATTTCGTCCGCAGCCGTGATGACCTTGGAATTCATTTCATAGGCGCGTTGAGCCGCGATCAGATCGGTAATTTCCTTGACCGGGTCGACATTCGAGGCTTCCAGATAGCCTTGGCTGACCGTCGCAAA
Organism: Methyloferula stellata AR4; assembly: GCF_000385335.1. Taxonomy (NCBI): domain Bacteria; kingdom Pseudomonadati; phylum Pseudomonadota; class Alphaproteobacteria; order Hyphomicrobiales; family Beijerinckiaceae; genus Methyloferula; species Methyloferula stellata. The sequence continues at coordinate 3,819,922 of NZ_ARWA01000001.1, forward strand.
ACCGGGATCGCCGGGAACGCCCGCCACCGGCGTGCCGGATGCTTCCGTCTGCTGATAAAGATTGCCGCCTAAGGGATTGAGACCCGCTTCATTAGGGAAATTCGCTATCGTCAATTGACCTAGCTGCTGCGGCTGGGTCTGACCGCTTAAAGTCACCGCAACCTGGCCGGATTGGTTCACCGACACACTCACCGCATTGGTCGGAATGAGCATGGTCGGCTGCAAGAGATAACCGTCGCCGGTCACGATTTGACCCGTCGCATTCGTATTGAAGGATCCGGCGCGGGTATAGAGCGTATCGCCATTCGGGCCCGTCACCTGAAACCAGCCGCGGCCGTTGAGCGCAAGGTCGAGCTGATTGCCTGTCGTCGTCAACGACCCTTGAGTCATCAGGTTGCGAATGGAGGCAGTGCGGACACCAAGACCGAGCTGCGCGCCTTCTGGCACCGTATTATCCTGGCCTCGGCTGGAGACGCCTTGAAGGCGCTCGGCCTGATAAATGAGATCCGTGAATTCAGCGCGCGCGCGCTTGAAACCGGTGGTGTTTATATTGGCGATGTTATTGGCAATGACCTCGACATTCAACTGCTGGGCAGCCATGCCAGTCGCCGCGATCGACAAAACTCTCATCCGTTTTCCTTCACAGCGTGATCATTTCATATTCAATCTGGCGACTTCCACTTTGATGCCGCCGCTCTCATTTTTCGAAGCGAGAGCCTAGATCGTCATGCGCGTAATGTCCTGATACGCGGACACAGCCTTGTCGCGGACGGCCAGCGCGGTTTGCAGACTGCTCTGCGCATCGGATACGGCTTCGACGACCTGTTGAACCGTCGCCTTGCCTTGCAGACCGGAGATGGCGGTGGCTTCCCCGGTTTTCAGATTGCCTACCGCATCATTGGCGACTTGCGTCAGCATTTGACCGAAATCCCCGATGGCGTTCGCAGCCGTCGTGACAGACGACTTGCCGACCGCCTGAATGGAATCGGCCGCGGAAGCGCCGAGAACTGAACCGACGAGAGGAATCGCGCTTATCATTTTATGAGCTCTTCAATAGATCGAGTGTCATCGTGTATAGATCCCGGGCTTCTTTGACGACCTGGAGATTGGCTTCGTAAGACCGGTTGGCCTCTCGCATATCCGCCATTTCCATGATCATGTTGACATTAGGCATCTTGACTACGCCCTTGGCGTCGGCGGCCGGATTGCCCGGGTCATATTCACTTCGGAAGGCGGCGCGATCGACGCCGACTTCTCTAACCTTGACGAGTTCCATGCCTGTCGCCCGATCAAGTTCGTTGTCGAAGGTTATGGTTTTACGGCGATAAGGATTGGATCCCGGCACGCGTCCTGTCGAATTTGCATTGGCCATATTTTCAGCGACGACGCGCAGGCGGCTGGATTGGACTTCAATACCTGACCCTGCGATCTTGATAGATGCTTCGAGTGGATCGATCATCTCTTATCCCTTCACGCTCGCCGACAGCATTTGGTTGAAAGCCTTCACAACGGACGTATTCAGCGAATATTCTCGATTGATTTGACCAGCCTTCATCATCTCCTTTTCAGTACCGACCGAATTGCCGGAATGAACGACTTCCCAAGGCGCTTCTTCGCTTTGCGCTGCGGAAGCCGGATCCAATGGATCCGTGCCGAGATGGGCTGGATTCGTCGCCGCCAACTGCAATTGCGCTCCGTCGAAGACGTCTTGGAACTCGCCGATGTCTTTGGCGACATAGCCTGGCGTATTCGCATTCGCGACGTTCTCCGCGATGACGGCCTGACGGACCGTCAGCCAGCGTGCCTGCTGCGAAGCGAGATCGAAAAGATAAACTGGTCCCACGCAAAGCCCCATTCAGAGTCAATTTCCGTGGTCTTTCGACATCGAAGATCGGCTCTAACCCCTTCACGTAAAATTACGTATGAAATCTTGCCCCAGGCTGGCGCGTGAGGCCTGGGCGAAGGACCATTTCAGGGTGTTGCATTTGCGCGAATCGCGGATTTATCCGCCGGCCGCCGCTCTCGTGTTGGAATCGGCGAATTTATAAGAAGCGGCCTAATGGCGGCTCTTATTTGGCTTCGCAAGTCTGGCCGCAGCGATCGCCTGGATAAAGGCTTTGGTTTCTTCTTCGGGGCTCGCGAGCGCATCGTCGAAGGTCATCGCCCGAATCTCCACGCCGGCATCATAAGTCTGGAGCATCAGATCGAAGAGGATCGTCACCGACTTATGGTGAAACTCCATGCCGAGCGTGACGGCCGGCGGCCGATCCCATTCGAGTTCAAAAGCAGCCATGGCGCCATAGGTCAGCGTCCCATGCTTGAAAAACAGCTCGACGGACGAATTGACGAGGTCTTGAATATTGGCGAATTGTTCTCTGTGGATAAAGGTGACGAAATCAGCCAAGTCGATGAGTCGCAGCTCCGCCGCAACATCCTTCAGGCTTTCCGCCAAAGCCTTGGTGCGTAGCAACACCTGGCTATCCCTTTGTCTCAACAACATGAAATGGCTCTCATTTTCCTATCGTTCGCCGCTTATCGTGAGCATATAGGAAATGGATTAGCTCGGCTACCGCCCGGTAGAATTCGGGGGGAATCGGATGATCCACTTCGACACTGTCGTACATGGACCTTGCCAAAGCCTTATCTTCCACGACCGGTATCCCGTTTTCTTCCGCTATTTCGCGTATCTTGAGCGCTATAATATCCTTGCCCTTGGCAAGAACCATAGGCGCACCGCCCTCCTCGCGTACGTAACGTAGGGCAATTGCATAGTGGGTCGGGTTGGCGACTACCAAGGTCGCGCGCGGCACCGAGGCCATCATACGCTTACGATGACGATCAAGTGCCAATGACCGCAGTCTCGACTTGACCAGGGGATCACCCTCGGCCTGCTTCGCTTCGTCTTTCACCTCTTGGCGCGTCATACGCAAACGTTGACGCCAATGATGGCGCGTCCAAAACCAATCCGCGCATGTCAGCAGAGCCGTGGCAATTGCGATCGCAGCCAAAAGCCGCATCGCGAAACCCAAAATCATGTCGGGGATCGCGTCCGGCTCAAGAAACATGGCGTTGACGACATGATCGCGTTGCGCCTGGAGCAAGGCGAACACCACCAAGGCTACGCCCAAAAACTTGAGAACGCTTTTCAGAAATTCGATCTGACCCTGCGATCCAAAAATGCGGCTCCAGCCTTGAGCCGGAGAGACACGTGAAAAGTCTGGTTGAATGCGTTGAAAATTAATTTGAAACGGATTTTGCACGAATGAAGCGATAACGCCCGAGACGCAGAGGATCGCAAAGATCGGGAGCGCAAATTGAAGAAGCGGCATCATCAACAAGCCTAAAACGCCCACTGCATCGAAACCATCTTCGAGACGCAGACCATTGGCATCGTCAAAAAAGGGCTGAAGCGCCGCGGTCATCGCGATTGCACCGCTTCTCAATACGAATGCGGCAACCAGCAAAAGCGCGGCGAAAGAGGCAAAGATCGAAAGCTCGCGCGAAACCGGAACCTGACCGCGCTCGATCTCGTCGCGAATGCGCTTTTCCGACGGCTCTTCTGTTTTGCTGTCTTTGTCGGCTGAATCAGCCATAGCTCTAAATCGCCTGGCCGGACCTGTTCATCTCACCGCACATAGGCCGCTTGCGACGATGAAAGCATTCGAATCAAGCCCGGTGACGTTACTGGACACGCGGATCTTCGGACCGCCTCAGCATATAATGATTCGGCTCAATAAACCTCTTCGTCTTCACCTGTGGAATTCAATTCGATCTCGCCACGCTCGGCCATAGATAGCGCCGCATCCGCTATCATCCGGCGCGCCTTGAGGACATCACGGTGCGAGGCGGGTTCGCTGTTTGAAAGCTCTTGTTCCACCATGCGGCGCGCGCGTGACGCGAGAGACGAAAGAATGGCATCGCGCAACCCGATGTCGCTGCCCTTGAGCGCAAGAACGACGCGCTCGGTGGGAATCGCGTCGAAAAGCAACATGCGCGCCCTGGGCTGGAGCTTGATTACGTCATCGAACGTGAACAGGAGGCCACGCAGGGTTTCCGCCGTTTTTGGACGCGTCTCGGCCAGGCTCTGAAGCACGTCCTCCATCTGCTCGCGTTCCATCTTATTGATGATATCGGCCATGCGAGCGTTCTGATCGTCGCCATTGTTTCGCGAGGCCTTCAACAGGAGATCCTCACGCAAGGTGGCCTCCAAGACGCGCATCGCCGGCTCGGTGACCGAGGACATGCTGAGCATCCGCCGCATCAGCGCGTTGCGCCGGTCACGCGGAAACAAAGCCATGGCTCTGGCCGCGCAGGTCGGACTCACCTTCGACAAGATCAAAGCCGCGGTCTGTGGATGTTCCTTGAGCAGATAATTGGCAAAGGCATTGTCAGGGACTGTCGACAGGCGCTCCCACATGGGTTGCGTCGAACCATCGCTGACCTCGGCCATGAGTTCCGCGATCTGGGACGGCGTCAAAACGCCGGTGAGCAATTGCTCGACTTCGGTGGCCGAGCCCAAAAGATCGACACCGTTCAGGAATTGCCCGGCAAATTCCTCGATCACGCCTTCGAGGGAATGCATCCGGATCGCCCCGAGATTGGCGACGGAGCGTGTAATAAGCTTGAGTTCTTCAGGATCGAAATGCTTCAAAAGCCGTCCGGCAAGCGGCTTTCCCATCGCCAGCAGGAGAGCTGCGACTTTGTCTGGTCCACGCAAAATCTTATTTGCTTGTTTCATTTCGTCTCAGACAATCAGCGCTTGGACCATTGCATAAACGCGTCCGGGCCAGAACAAGCCGGAGGATCTTTTACCATTTGATATCAGCTAACAGAATCGGATCCACCGGAGCCTACGATCTCCGTTAACGTGACGCCAAATCGCGAACTGTCTTCTTCGACCACCACGACTTCGCCGCGCGCAACGACGCGCCCGTTAACCACCACGTCGACGGGCTCGCCAACCCGGTGGTCGAGCGGAATGACGGCGCCGCGTCCAAGTTTCAACAGGTTCGAAACGGGCATGCTCGCCGCGCCGAGCACCACTTGAACGAGGACGGGAATCTTGAGGATCGTATCGAAATTCGCTTCGGACGGGTCCCGCGGCTTGGGACGCGGGTTTTGCATTCCAGCTTTTTCTGCAAGTAGATCTTCGTCTTGGTCCATAGTGTTTGCCGCTCCGTCAAGCAATGCAGGAGATAATGCGCAACCGTCGTTTAATCCCGTGACTGACCCCTTGCCCGCGAATCCATCACCATTTAGTGCGGCAAGATATCGTCCATGAATTCCTGCTCCTTGTCGACGACATCATCGACGCGCAGCGTATAGTGCCCATCAGCCTGCCCAAGTTGACACCAGAACAATGCCTGGGAATTGCACTCGAGCTTCACGCGGCTCTTCGCGGTCGCTTGCAATTGCAGGATCTGTCCGACTTTCAGATCGGCGATATCGCCGAGCGTGAATTGACGCTCTTCGATCATTCCCTTGACCTTCACTTCGGAACGCGTGATCTCGTTTTGCATTTGGCGGACCCAACGCGGATCGCGCGCCACCGTGTCCTTCGTTGCGTCATGGGCAAGGCCCTGACGAATGGCATTGAGCGCCGGCTGCGGCAGCACCACATACATTTCGCCGATGCGATCCAGGATCTGGAGATTGACCGTCGTAATGATGGCGAATGTGCCGCGCGGCACGATCACCGCGAAATCCATCCTCGTTTCGAGAGTTTCGAATTTCAGGGTGGTTTCGATGACTGTTGAAAAAGAGGCTTGCATGGATTTGGCGACGCGATCGAAAATCGCCTGCCCGACACGCATCTCGATATTCGAAGGGGGGCGATCCTCTTGAACCGCCGGCTCAGTGCCGTCGCCACCAAAAAGAGCCTCAGCCATCGAAAAAAGGAAATTATGATCGAAGCCGAGAATGATCCGCGAGTCCCAGGCCGGCGCCTGAAAGATCGCAACAACGACGCGGCCTTCGAAATTTGAAAGAATATCTCCCATCCGCTCGGTCTGCGTCGACGCGACGGTAAAGATCGCGGGTGTCGAGCACAAAGCGCGCAGGCTTTCCGAACATTGCGTTAGCATCCGGTCGAAGATCGCATGCAGGAGCGGCATGCGCTCGACCGAAATGCCGCCGGCGTCAAGCAGGCGTTCAGGACCGTCTTTCAAAACATTGGCCTGACGGCGCAGCTCAGACATGCCGATCACGCCGCCTGGGCGGATTGCGAGCCGCCGGATACAGTCTCATTTTCGACCGTATCGATCGACGGGCGGTCATGCGCCGAAATGGTCTTGCGTCCATGTTCGAGCGCTATCTGCGGCATGGCTCCGTTCATGAAGGCCAGCAGCGTCTGTTTGACAATGATGTAGAGACGACAGCGCTTCTCACGCAGAACTTTGATCTTGTTGGCCAGCGGCCCAAGCAACCCGTAAGACATGAAAATGCCCGCGAAAGTACCGACAAGGGCCGCGCCGATCAGATGGCCGAGGAGTTCCGGCGATTGGTCGAGCGCACCCATTGCATGGATAACGCCCAGCACTGCGGCGACAATGCCCAGCGCGGGCAAGGAGTCGCTGACATTTACCAGACCGTGATAGGGTTTCAGCTTGTCGCGAGTGACGGTTTGAATCTCTTCGTCCATCAGGGCTTCGATTTCGTGCGTGCGGGCATTGCCGATGATGATCAACCGGCAATAGTCGCAGATGAAATGCGTGAGCTCCTTATCCAGGAGCACGCGCGGGAAGCTTTTGAAGATCGATGATTCTTCCGGATTATCGACATGCTCTTCGACTTCGTTGCGTCCCTTGCCGCGCAATTCGCGCATCAGGGAATAGAGTACGCCGAGGACGTCGAGATAATCGCGTTCGAGCGGCCCTGCCCCCTTCACGCCTTCCATGATGGCACGGCCGGTATCTTTGATCGTCGTCATCGAATTTGCGACGATGAATGTGCCCAGCGCCGATCCGCCGATAATAATGAATTCCATGGGCTGCCAGATCACGGCCATATGCCCGCCCATCCCGGCGAAACCGCCCATGATGCAGCCAAGCGCGATAATGGTGCCTATGATGAAACCCAAGGCCAGCTCCTGCGCAAATCGGTTCTAACGGCATAAGGCAGGGCGAGGAGCCTGCTCTCAAGACGTTACACACGTAGAATACCCTTAATGGGCTAATGGCGAAGGCTTGCCCGAAACTGATTAAGCAAGCAGCTGTTTTGGCAGCGTTCCTTCGAGTCCAGGCGCGGGCCGATTGCCGGTATGCGGAATCATCGATCGCGTCTCATCTCTGCCACACACGGAGGCTGACGCCAGCTTCGGGCAAGCTCATACCGAAAGGATCAGGCCGTCCGAACTGGATGGCACCTATGCTCAGCACCACCGCCTATTATCTATCCGTCGCCAAGAACCTCACCAAGTCGCAGGCGACAACGGCTGCGGAACCCCAGGTTGCGACCGCCACGCAGTATTTCGAAGCGAATATCGGAAAGGTGAAAAGCGTTTCCGATCTTTTGAGCAACAGCAAGCTCTATAATTACGTCATGACGGCCTTCGGCCTCAGCGACATGACCTATGCCAAGGGCTTGATCACCAAGGTGCTGGAAGGCGGCGTTTCCAGCAGCACGGCGCTTGCCAATACGTTGAACGATCCGCGCTATAAAGCGCTGGCGACGGCTTTCAATTTCGCTGCGAATGGAACAGCGACGACGTCGAGTTCGACGACGGTTCAAACGACCGTCAACAATTATGTCGAGCAGACATTGGAAAACAATGTCGGCAAGCAGAGTCCCGGCACGCAGCTTGCCCTTTATTTTCAGCGCGTCGCGCCGACCATCTCAAGCACCTACGGCATTCTCGCAGACAAGCAGCTTTTGAGCGTCGTTCAAACCGCGCTCGGCCTCTCGTCGAATATGGGGCTTGAGAATATCGACATGCAGGCGAAGCAGCTCAGCAATCTGGTCAATATCAGCGATTTTCAAAATCCGGCCAAGCTGCAGAGTTTTATCGAGCGGTTTACCGCCAATTACGATTTGAACAACACGACGACGCCGACGCCCATGAATGCGCTGATGGTCACCTCGTCGTCGACGCCAGGCGTCAGCAGCAGTCTGCTGCTCAGCCTTGCAAATCTGAGAATGGGAGGGTCGTAACAGGTGCAATCCAATTATTATGTCACCTTATCCGCCCAAGTCGCGCTCGAACAGCGGCTGACGACCGTCGCCAATAATCTCGCCAATATGAACACGGTCGGGTATCGCGCCGGAACCATCAGCTTCGAGACCTTTCTTTCCAAGAAAGGCGATACGCCGGTTGCCTACGCTTCGACCGGAACGCCGCATATCATGCGCAATAGCGGCAGCATGGTTCGCACCGGCAACCCGCTCGATATCGCCGTGCAAGGCGATGCCTGGCTCGCCGTGCAGACACCCAGCGGAACCGTCTACACACGCGACGGCCGGATGCGCATGCAATCCGACGGTTCACTGCAGACGCTCGACGGCTATCCGGTTCTCGACGCAGGCAATAGCGCGATGCTGCTCGACGCCAATGGCGGACCGCCGACAATTTCGCAGGACGGAATGATCACCCAGTCCGGCAGGCAGGTTGGAGCCATTGGACTCTTCACCCTCGACTCGACCGCCAAGCTCACACGCCATGACAATTCGGGCGTCATGTCGGACAAGCCCGGTACGCCCGTGCTCGATTTCAATACAAGCGGTATCGCCCAAGGCTTTGTTGAAAACGCCAATATCAATCCGGTTTTGGAAATGGCGAAGATGATGATGATTTCGCGGGACTTCGATAGTGTCTCTTCCGCGATAGCCTCCACCGAAGCCTCTCATAAAGACGCCATCAAGACGCTCGGCAGCAATTCTTGATCGCGTTGCACCTGCCTCTTGATTGCCGCTGGGACGCCGTTTGATGAATGCTCTTGGCCGGCTAGAGCACATCGTCAATCTCGCCTGCGAGGAACTGCCGAAGGTCCGCGTCGGCGGCATCGTGACGGAGGTGACGCCGACGCATTATCGCGTCTCAGGCCTGTCGCGTTTCCTCAAGCTCGGCGAATGCGTCAGCTTCGGAAATAGCGAACGTCTCCAATATGGGGAAGTCGTCCGTCTCGACGATCTTGGGACGACGGTCAAAACCTTCGAACCGAATGTCGAAACCGGCCTCGGCGAGTTTGCCTACCGGGTCGGTCCGCTGCGGCTGGCGCCGCATCCGAATTGGAAAGGCCGCGTGATCGATGCGCTCGGCCGCCCGATCGATAGCGCCGGTCCCATGCCGCGCGGCGAGCATATGGTTTCAGTCGAGTCCGCACCGCCCGCCGCGATGGAACGCACGCGCGTCAAGCGCCCGCTGAGAAGCGGCGTGCGCGTCATCGACCTCTTTACCCCTATCTGCGCCGGTCAGCGGATCGGCATTTTTGCAGGCTCAGGCGTCGGCAAGTCGACTCTGCTTGCGATGCTCGCGGGTTCGAAAGGTTTCGACACGGTGGTGATCGCGCTTGTCGGCGAACGCGGGCGCGAGGTCCGCGAGTTTCTCGACGATGCATTGGCGGCCAATCGCAAGGTCGCGGTCACGGTGGTTTCGACAGGTGACGAAAGCCCCATGATGCGGCGGCTGGCACCGAAGACCGCGATGACCATAGCCGAGTTTTTTCGCGACCGCGGCGATTCCGTGCTTTTGATCGTCGATTCGGTGACACGCTTCGCGCATGCGGCGCGCGATGTGGCGCTTGCCGCCGGCGAGCCGCCCGTGGCGCGCGGCTATACGCCATCGGTCTTCAGCGACCTGCCGAAACTTCTCGAAAGAGCCGGGCCTGGGAAAGAAGGCGATGGTGCCATTACCGGCATTTTCTCGGTGCTCGTCGACGGCGACGATCACAACGATCCCGTCGCCGATTGCATCAGAGGCACGCTCGACGGTCATATCGTGCTCGACCGGAGCATCGCCGACCAAGGCCGCTTCCCGGCCGTGAATGTCTTGTCTTCGATCTCTCGACTCGCCAATCACGCCTGGTCGAAGGAACAGCAAAATCTCGTCATGAAGCTCCGCGCCCTGATCGCCCGCTTCGAAGATACGCGCGATCTGCGGCTCATGGGCGGCTATCAGCCGGGCCAAGACGCCGATCTCGACCAAGCCGTTTCGCTTGTCCCGAAGATCTACGAAGCCATGATGCAGTCGCCTTCGGACAAAGCCAGCGAGGACGCCTTCCGCGAATTGGCCGAAACGCTGCAGCCCAAGGCCTCATGAGATCTTGAGCCCAGTCGAAACAACTCGACGGCGCTCTGAGGCTAGCTTGCTGCCCATTCGCAACTCTTTTACCGAGCTGGATGTCGATCGTCCGCTCCAGAATTTACAAACTCGCCGGTTTGGAATGATAAATCTCGCCGTAAACTCGCATGGAGTTCCTGATCGAGTATAGGTTTGATAATCGACGCCCAGGCAGCGTAACCATCCGCATTGATATGGATGTTATCACGCGCGAAGCTCTCCTTTAAGAGACCGTTTTCGGAAAGCCCGGCATTCAAATCTACATATTTGCATTTACCGGTTTCGCACAGGCCTTTTTCAAATCGATCCATGTCCATGACGTAGGCGTTTATTTTTTTATCGCGCGTCAGCAGAACGGATTGGACAACCACCTTGCTTGTCTTGCCGAGCTCGTCGACGATTTTTGCGATATTGCGCTGCGTTTCGGTTTCCGGAATGAATCGGAACTGGTCGTTGATGCCTATTAAAAGAAAGACGATCTTTGCAGATTTGACCGAGTCCTGCAGGCGTTGAAGTACGCCGACCGAAGTATCGCCCGATATGCCGCGATTGGCGACATCGGGATATTGCAAAAGTGTTGGCCAATTAGCGGATTCGGTCAAAGAGTCGCCCAGCATCACCACAGACTTGGCTGCCTCCTGTGCGAAAAGCTGAGTCATTTTGATGTAGAGCTGGTCCGAAAGCGGATCATAGGTTGGGATATGTCGTTTAGGCAGAAACCAAACATCATTTGACGGATGAACTTGTCTGGCACCTACGAAACCCATTACAGCAATTGCCAATATTGCCGACATCCACGCCATTTTCTTCATTCGATTACCCTTGTCACGCCGTGTAAAACGCCGTTCACCGGACCGCTCTGAACCGACCTCCGCATCTACAAAAATGGATAATGCTTGCCGAAAATAAGAAATTTTCGGCGCCAGTCTTGAAGACACAGAGAATTACAGCTGCCGATACGTACCGTGGGCCGAAGTTTATTCCGTGGCTGGAATCACTGAACTTGTGTCAGTTCCATTGTAAGTTGTTTCGAACTGTTTCTTTCCAATCGCCTATGCGCTTGATCCCAGGCTTTGATGCTGCATTCTCGCCGCAAGACTAAAGGGATGCGCTATGGGACGAGCGCCGCGCCGCGGGCGGCGTCACAAGGGAAGCCGGTCCAGCGAACCGTACAAATTGTCTGGGGAGCCTGAGCGCGCTTGGCCAAGCGCTTTCATATCCGCATCACAGAGCCAAGACCGGCGAAGACAAATCGCCCTCTTCGTCGCCATCCACGGAACTTCGAGAGTCTTCTGCACAAAGCTCGAAGAAAGCGCCAACATCCGTCTACGGCGGCAGCCTTTCTCAAGCTCCTTGTCGAGGTCGCATTTTATAAGGTCCACACTGTCCTGACCGACAATGGTCTCCAACCTGCGACCGGCCTTACGCTGCAATGCTCAACGGCAACGATAACTCATTGATTGAGCCATGCCCCTAGGATCGCGCGACGCGCTGCTCGACCATCATCTGGGCGATATGCGGCTCGATCGCCTTCATGATGAAGTCGGAGGCGCCGCCGAGGCTCTCGACGACCTCGGCCGCCGCGCGCGCCATGTCCCGCATTTTCGCCGCATCGGCGAGAAGATAGGCGAGCGCCCGCGCCAGCGTCTCGGCATCAACGACCGTCGCCGCGCCATGTGTCGCGTCGAGACGTTCATAGACATCGGTGAAATTGGCGACATTCGGCCCGTGCAGAATGGCGCAGCCGAGCTTCGCCGCCTCGATGGGGCTTTGCCCGCCGGCCCCCGTCAAGGACTTGCCGACAAAGGCAATGCCGCTCAGCCGGTAGAAAAGCCCCGTCTCGCCGATCGTATCGCCGATATAAAGGCCCTCGAGCGGCTGCCCTCTGCGATCCTCCGAGCGAAGCTGACATCGCAGGCCGCGGCTTTCCGCGAGATGTTTGATCTCGGCGCCGCGGCGCGGGTGACGCGGCACGATAATCGTGAGCAGGTTGGGGAAATGCGGCAAGAGCCTGCGATGCACGTCGAAGACGATCTGTTCTTCGCCCGCATGCGTCGCGGCGGCCAGCCAGACGGGACGGCCTCCGACCCTCGCCTTCAGATCGGCAAGGGATTGCGGATCGGCCGGCGGCGGCGCGACATCATATTTGAGATTACCGGCGACATAAACGCGGGGTACACCGAGCTGGGTCAGGCGTTCGGCATCCGTCAAAGATTGGGCCAGACAGAATTCGGTTTTTTCCATCAAAGCCTGCGCCGAGCGCGGCAAATGCCGCCAGCGCCGGAACGACCGCTCCGACATGCGCGCATTCACCAGAACCAACGGAATGTCGCGGCGGTGAATTTCACGAAAAAGATTGGGCCAGATTTCGGACTCGGCGATGAACACGAAATCCGGGTGCCAATGATCGAGGAAACGCGCCATGAAGCGCGGCACGTCGAGCGGAATATATTGATGAAGGGCGCCGGGCGGCAGGCGCTGCGCCATGACGGCGGCCGAAGTAACGGTCGCAGTCGTGAGAAGAATATGAAAGCCGCGCGCAGCAAGCCTCTCGAGCAAGGGCAAAAGCGCGAGGCTTTCACCCACACTCACGCCATGCAGCCATGCGAGCGGTCCGGCCGGACGCATTTGGCGCGAAATCCCGAGGCGCTCCTTGACACGCTGCTTATCCTCAAGGCCCTGCCGTTGGCGCCAGTAGAGAAAGAGTGGTGCGAAGGGTGCGAAAGCGGCGCTGGCGGCCCGGTAAATCAGAAGGAGAAATGTGCCTTTCATCACCGGATCGCCCGAAGCACTTTAGAATGGGGGATTTGAACATGTCTTTACCGGCAAAGCCAAATGGTGTTGCCGATGCGGCTAAGGTCGATGGTCGAGCGGGAGAAGAGGTAAAATGATAACGCCTTGCAGCGCCGGATTAAATATCGAACGATCGCGTAAAACTCAAAACCCGGGCCGCATGATTATCATTCAGCGCACACGGAAGGCTAGGCGGAATATTGAAAAGCCGCCTCATTCGCCTTTGGCAGGGTCCATCAGGCGATGCAGATGAACGATGAAATAACGTATCTGGGCATTGTCGACGGTCGCCTGCGCTCTGCTTTTCCAGGCGGCATAGGCCGATGCATAATCCGGAAACATGCCGACGAGATCGACTTTTGACAGATCCTTGAACGTCGCGCCCTCAAGATTTTCGAGTTCGCCCCCGAAGACGAGGTGAAGCAATTGGGCTGGAGCCTCCTGAGACATCGAACTGTCTTCCTATAATTGTGATTAGAACGTGATCGCCTTAAGTTGGGTTATCATCACGCTCTAATCTTTTGTTTCTGAGGCATAATCCGATCCAAAAAGTCTGCGACTTTTTGGGATCATGCCCTAGTGCGCCGCCGCCTTGGCCCGGCGAAACGCGCCATTGAGCTCTGCATGAATCTGCTCCGGCGCGGCCGTCAGAAGGCCATGGCGCGTATCGCTCCGATTGTAGATGAGCGGGCCATCGGCAAGACCGGACAAGACGCCTCCGGCTTCGTGGAGAATGAGATCGGCCGCCGCGATATCCCAGTCATGCGCATGTTCCGACGCAAAAGCGGCATCGAGATCGCCGGAAGCGACGCGGGCGATCCGCATGGCGAGCGAAGGGATTTTCGGCTGCAGATTGAATTCGACGCCGGCCGATTTGAGCATTGACGCAAGCCCAGAGGGGCCGGAAACCCGTGCCTCGGCATCGAGCGATGGGCGTTTCGAGACGGCGATTCGCCGGCCATTCAGAAAAGCCCCTTGGTCTTTCATGGCAACATAGGTTTCTTTCAGCGCCGGCGCATGGATGACGCCCAGAATGGGGCGCCCATCCGCGATCAATCCGACCGCGATGGCCCAGGTCGCATCGCCATTGACGAAGCCGCGCGTGCCGTCGATCGGATCGACGATCAAAACCAGGCCGTTTGAAAGCCGCGCATCCGTGTCGGCGGTTTCCTCGGAAAGCCAGGCGGCCTGCGGCACGAGCGCTTCGAGCTTTTCCTTGAGATAGCGGTCGACCAGAAAATCCGCCTCGGTCACGGGCGAACCGCCGGGTTTGGTCGTGACTTCCGCGCTGGTTTTGGCACCCTGATTGAAATAGCCGAGAGCAAGCTCACCGGCATGGTGCATAATATCGGTGAATGAAGTGGCGAGGGCGTCCCCAAGCACGATCGAATCCAAATCGATGACCGGTCTCTAGGATAAAGGAATGAGGCTTGCCTTATCCTTGTGGACCACGGGATTCAAGCGCTTGAATGTCGCAAGGCACCGGCTTCAGCCAAGGTTCAGCGCCGAAAGCCCCGCCGCGGCAACGATTCCGTCCTGTGCCAACTGCATTCCCGAGACGCCGACCGCGCCGATGAACTCGCCCTCGACGACGATCGGCAGCCCGCCCTCGACCATCGTGGCGCCTGGAAGCGACAGGATCGCGATCCGGCCGCCTGCCACGACATTTTCCAGCGCCACAGACGGACGTTTGAAGAGGATGGCCGTTTTGGCCTTTTCGGGGGCGATAACGGCGGAAATCTTGGGTGCTCCGTCCATACGTTCGAGATAGAGAAGATGACCGCCGTCATCGACAACGGCGACGACGACCGTCCAGCCATTCCTGACCACTTCGGCTACCGCCGCGGCGGCAACGGCCTTCGCATCCGTGAGGGACAGACATGGTTTCTGAAACATGGACACCCTTTCAGAAGGCGATGTGTTGCAGCGGCTTCACGCACTTATGTAAAATTCGATCAATTTAAAAAAAGCCTTCTCAGCCATGCCTGGATAAACCCTTGGCAGAAAAGCCGATTCACGGCTTCTTCACCAGCCTCATTAGCAAATCGACAGGCCCGTGGCGGCAATTCTTGCGCATCGATTTCCAGCCGCAAGGACCGCCTCAATGGCTTGCACACAACATATCGCCCGCATCGAAACCAACAAGCGCCTCGCGCTCGACTCGCGTGCGGATGAAGGCATGCGGCTCATCACGCTCGCCAATGACATGATCCGGATCGAGCGTGTGTTGAAGGGCGTGAAAATGCGCATTCATGTTCCAGCACAAGCCTATTGCGGCGTCACGCTTCAGGCCCGCACGCGGCAAGACGGCGATGTTTACGAGATCAAATTGGCGCATCAAGATCCAGATCTCAGCGTCTTTCTGGAAGCTTCGAAAGACAGGCAGCAGGCGGAGGATCTGCGGCGGCAATGGACGGATTTTTTCGTCCGGCCGGATCGCGAAAGCCCTCTTGCTTTGGTCGCATCGGCGGATGAAAAGCCAAGCCCTTCGAAGCCCCGCCGGCGCTGCATGACCACTGTCGCCAAGCGCCGTCCCCGCCGCATTATACGTCGCAAACCCGGCAATCACGACAATCTTGCCACCGTCCGGCGCGGAGAGCGCGAGATCATTTGCTACGAATAGGCTTAGGCTTTTTGCCCGAGACGGGCACCACGCGTTTGTTGAGAAAATCCTCGATACGGGACTTTGCTTCCGGACTTGTCTGCGTGAAGGCGCTCATCAGGCTTTCGACGAAGAGCCCGTCCTCCTGCGCCATATCCTGAATGCGCGGCAAGGCGTGCAATATCGCGAAATTGGACAAAGGCGCATTGCCGGCCATGCGTGCGGCAAGCTCTTTGGCCTTGGCGAGCCCCTGCCCTTTTTCGACGCTATATTGAACGAGATTAGCCTCGCAGCCCTCACGCGCCGAAAGCAGACGGCCCGTCAACATCATGTCGGTCATGCGCGCGACGCCCATCAGCCGCGCAACCCGCACGGAGCCGCCGCCGCCGACAAAAAGCCCGCGGCTGCCTTCCGGCAAAGCGAAGAAGGCGCTCTCATCGGCGATTCTGATATGGGCCGATGCCGCGAGCTCAAGCCCGCCGCCGATCACGCCGCCATGCAACACCGCGATAAAAGGAATGTCGCCGCGCCCGATGAGATCGAAAGCCGCATGCCAATGCCGCGATGTTTTCAGCGCCTCGACCGGCGTTTTGCGCGCGTGCTTGGCAAGATCGAGACCGGCGCAGAAATGCTCGCCATGGCCAAAAAGGATCGCAGCCTTGGCCTCCTTCGTGGCTTTTGCAATCGCTTCTGTCAGCGCATTCAGGAGATCGTCGTCGATCGCATTGCGCTTTGCCGCCCGGTTGAGGCCGATCAGGGCGATATCCGCCTCAAGCTCATAGGTGACGAGATCTGTCTTCAGGCGGGTCACAAAGCGGTCCTTGGTTCAACGCACCTTCAATATGCACGGCTTCTGTTTATAGTGCACGAGATGAAGGCGGCGACGTCCGCTTTCATCGGAGGGAAGCTGAAACTCATTGACCAATCATGCGCGCGCCTGACTTCTGGTGGCAGCCTAGGCCAAATTTTATGGCGCGGCTGCTCGCCCCTCTCGGATGGGCCTATGGGGCCGTCACCGTGCAGCGCATGAGCCGCGGCGGGGCGCGCACAGGCGTACCCGTCTTTTGCGTCGGGAATTTCGTCGCAGGCGGGGCAGGCAAGACGCCGACCGCGATCGCCATCGCGCACCGCTTGCAGGCGCAAGGGGAAAAGCCAGCGTTTCTATCGCGCGGCTATGGCGGAAAGGCCGGGCCTGGGCCGGTCCTCGTCGATGCGGCGCGTCACACCGCAGAAGATGTCGGGGACGAAGCTTTGCTTTTGGCGCGCGTCGCACCGACAATCGTCGGCGCCGATCGCGTCGCCTCGGCAGCCCTCGCCGTCAAGACCGGTGCGAGCGTCGTCATCCTCGATGACGGGCTGCAAAACCCGTCTCTCGCGCAGGATCTGCGTCTCGCCGTGGTCGATGGCACGGCTGGCATCGGAAATGGGCTTTGCATCCCGGCCGGCCCCTTGCGCGCACCGCTTTCCGGGCAATTGGCATCCATCTCAGCCATACTGATTGTCGGAGAAGGCGCGGCAACATCGAACAAAGCGATCCGCGCGTCGAAGAAACCCATCCTGACCGCGAGATTTGTCGCCGAAGAAGATATGGCGAGCCAGTTGGCGGGAAAGCCCGTCGTCGCTTTCGCGGGGATCGGCCTACCGGAAAAATTCAAGGCCACCGTTTTGGATGTGGGCGCCACGATTGCCGGATGGCGGAGTTTCCCGGATCACCATGTCTATTCAGCGGAAGAATTGCGGCGCTTGCAAAGCGATGCCGCGCAAAGGCTGGCCGCGCTGGTCACGACGGAAAAGGATTACGTCCGGATCGCACCGCTTCTCGCCGCACTTGACCCGGATCTGCCGCGACCGCTTGCCTTGCCGGGAGCGCTCATTTTCGATGACACGCAGGCGCTTGACGATCTTTTGACAAAAGCCCTGCATGACGCGCGGGCGAAGATCCAAGCTGTTTAAGATTTCAGCTTGATGCCGAGCCGCTGAAGCTTGGCCTCAGGCGTAGCATAGGGTTCCTGCAGATCGACGTTCCAATAACGCAGATCCTCGAGCGGAATCGGCGCGCCGGTGACAGCGCAGCGCACGAAAGTGCCCGGCCGGACCACACGAATATCGCCGTCGAGATAGACGACTTCGGCTTCTCCGACTGAAACGGGACGGCGTTCGTAGCGGTTCATGGCGAATCGGAACTCGTGCGGGGGTAGAATGCCTCAACATAATGCAGATAGCACCGCTTTTCCACTCCCCATCTCCCGCTGTCAATGTCCGACGAATAAACGATCTGCGAGCACCGAAGGCAGGCCCGCCGCCCGGATCTTCTCCGCCGCCCTGGCAATGTCGTAGGAAACCCGCATGAAAGTCAGCGCCGCCGTCGTGTCGTCATAAAGCGCGTAGGAGGCTTCAGGGTTTTCGTCGCGCGGCTGCCCAACGGAGCCCAGAACCGCGTGCCATTTCATGTCGCGTTCGAGAAGATGAGTGAGACGTGCGACAGGAATAGCCGACCGCGTCGAGCCAAGGTCCGATTCCGCTTTCAGCGGCATGCGCGCCAATTGCGGCCGATGCACATGGCCGCTGAACGTCACGCGATGCTGCGTCGCTCGCATGGAGCGCTCCGCCTCGCGCGGCCCCATGACGTAGATCCAGCCGGCGGGATCGGACGCATCGCCATGCACGAAAAGCACGTCTCCATGGCTTGCCGACAGAGGCAGCGCCTCGAGGAAGGCGATTTCGGCCTCGCTTAAATTGTTCTTCGTCCATTCGATCGCGTGGCGCGCATGACCATTCATATCGCGCAGCGGCGATGTCACCGCGACATCATGATTGCCCTTGATGACGATTGCGCCATTCGCAGCGAAACGCGCCACCGTCTCGACCACATAGGACGGATCGGCGCCATAGCCGACGAGATCGCCGAGGAAGGCATATTGCTCCGCCCCGCGCGAGGCCGCGTCGATCAGGCAGGCCTGCAGGGCCTCGCGATTGCCGTGAATATCCGAGAGAAGCGCCAGGATCATGAAGAGCTAAAACCGCCGCAAGAAAGTTCGATCAATCGAGAATACCTCCCATCCAAGCCATGGGATGTTTATCGCCCTCCCACGGAATGTCTTTGCAGCCATCTTGCGCCGCGACCTTGAAGACGATCTTGCCCGGATAGGGCTCGACCTCGGTCGACAGGCGGAAGCCGACAATCGTTCCGCCAAAATAAGAAGGCTCGGACTTCTTCTGGTGCAAATAGAGGTTTCCGTTCACGAGGCGCTCGGCCTCCGATTCATACAAGGTCCAATAGCCACTCTCATATTCGGGAGGTTGGACCGCGGTCAGATAAAGCGGATTGCGGCAAATCAAATGAATCCTGGGCACGTGATCTTTCCTGGCAAGATCGAAACATTCGGCGAAGCGGCAATCTAAACCACCCCGCGAAGAGCGAGATTACGCAGATTGCGCACGCTTATCTGCGCTACCCCGCTCCATTCTAGAAGATCAATAACGATAATTTTGGATCGATTCGATCCAAAATTATCGTTATGTCGGATTTCAAAAAAGCGATCCTTGGCCGCTCTTTTTAGCGTCTTTGCCGGCGGGCCTGTCGGCGAGGCGTTTCGTCGCGCCTCCGGCCGAAGCTCCCATTGCTCCAGCGACCGCGGTCTTGCTGCCGTCGGCGAATTCAATATTGAGCTGAGCGCCGTCTTCCACCTGGGACGCAAGCCGCAGCGGCCGGCCTTCGGCGTCGCGAATAAGGGCAAAACCGCGCGCCAGAACCTGGCGATAGCCGAGCGATTGCAGCAATTGGCCGAGCGAGCGCAGATGCGCGGCCCGAAGAGAGAGCCCCGCGCCAAAGGCACGCCTTTGGCGTTGCGCGAGCGCTTCCAATGTTTTTGTGGCCGAGGAAATCCGCTCCTTTTCCGCGCGCAGGCGCGTCGCCCGTGCCGTCGTGAGCCGCGCCGCGGCATGGGTGAGCCTTTGCGTCCGCCGCTCGAAGCCGACCTCGAGACAGCGCAGCATGCGCGCATCGAGCGCCTCGAGCCTTTGCCCGGCGCGGGCCATTTTCGCATGCGGCGATTGGCTCGCCAGCCGATGCGACAGGCGCGCAAGCGCGATTCTATGTTGATCGTGCCCGCGCATCAAAGCGCCCGCAAGGCCAGACCCGGCGCGATCCAATCTCTGGCGCGGAAATGAGATGATCGCCTCGCCCTGCGGGAGCGCCCGCGTCAGCGCGCGCAGCTCGGCCCGCTGCCGATCCATAAGGCGCAGCATTGCGCCTTGATGACGGCGGTCGAGATCGGCCATGGAGGCCAGAAGTTCGAGACGTACCGGCACGGCCTTTTCGGCGGCACCCGTCGGCGTCGGCGCGCGCAGATCGGCGGCATAGTCGATCAGCGTCCAATCGGTCTCATGGCCGATCGCGGAAATCAGCGGCAGCAGGCTCGAAGCCGCGGCACGCACGACCGTTTCCTCGTTGAAGCTCCAAAGATCTTCGAGTGAGCCGCCGCCGCGCGCGACGATGATGAGATCGGGCCGCCGCAAAGGCCCCTCTTCCGGCAGAAGATTGAAGCCTTCGATCGCCGCCGTCACCTCGGCGGCCGAGGTCTCGCCCTGCACGCGCACCGGCCAGACGAGAACGTGGACGGGAAAGCGATCTTCGATCCGATGCAAAATATCGCGGATAACCGCGCCGGTCGGCGAGGTCACGACGCCGATGCGCTCGGGCAAAAACGGCAGAAGCTGCTTGCGCGCTTCGTCGAAGAGGCCTTCGGCCGCGAGCCGCCTGCGGCGCTCTTCGAACAAAGCCATGAGCGCGCCGATGCCGGCCGGCTCGATCGATTCAATGATGATCTGATAGGAGGATTTGCCCGGAAAGGTCGAGACTTTGCCCGTCGCAATGACTTCGAGCCCCTCCTGCGGCTTGACCCGCATGCGCAGGAACGAACTTTTCCAGACGACGGCGTCGATACGGGCGTTTTCGTCCTTCAGGCAGAAATAGGCGTGGCCGGACGAATGCGGGCCCCGATAATTCGAAATCTCGCCGCGCACACGCACAAATCCGAACCGATCCTCGATCGTTCGCTTGAGGGCTCCGGATAATTCGCTGACGCTGATTTCCGGGACATTGGTCACCTGAGCTTCGGACATGGCTTCATAAAGACCGATTTGACCGCGCAAGGGAAGCGCCCTCGGCGCGCCCCTTAGCCGCCTCGGTCAAGCCACAGCCTTGATGGCCTTGCCGAGCTTCTCGACGATCTCGCCGATCTGCGCTTCGCTGACGATCAAAGGCGGCGTCAAAACGATCGCTTCGCCCGCCTGCCGGACCAGAAGATCGAATTCGTGGAAGGCCTTGTCCATCACCTCGAAGGCCCGTTTGCCGACGGCGTCCGGGCGCGAGGCGAGATCGAAACAGGCGGTCAGGCCGCAATTGCGGATATCGAGAATGTTTGGCGTGCCTTTGAGGCTATGAACGGCATCGGCCCAGACCGGCTCGAGCGCCCGCGCGCGTTCGAAAAGCCCCTCGGCAACATAGAGATCGAGCGTGGCCAATCCCGCCGCGCAGGCGAGCGGATGGCCGGAATAAGTATAGCCGTGGCATAATTCGACAGCGTGCTCCGGCCCCTTCATGAAGGCATCATAGATGCCTTTGCGGACCAGCACGCCGCCCATCGGCACCGTGCCCGACGTGATGCCCTTGGCGAAGGTGATCATGTCCGGAATGACACCGTAGCGTTCCGCCGCGAAGGCATAACCGAGACGCCCGAAGCCTGAGATGACTTCATCGAAGATCAACAGAATGCCGAATTTGTCGCAGATGGCGCGCAACTTCTGCAAATAGCCCTTGGGCGGCGGCAACACGCCGGTCGAGCCCGCCATGGGCTCGACGATCACGGCGGCGATCGTCGAGGCATCGTGCAGCCCGACGAGCCGCTCAAGCTCATCGGCCAAATGCGCGCCCCATTCGGGCTCGCCCTTGGTGAAGGCTTGCTCGCTGCGGTTGTAGGTCGTCGGCAGATGATCGACGCCGGCGAGGAGATTGCCGAAGATTTTGCGGTTGGCGACCATGCCGCCGACGGCGGTGCCGCCGAAGCCGACGCCATGATAGCCGCGCTCGCGGCCGATCAGGCGCGTCCTTGAGGCATTGCCGCAGACATTATGATAGCCGAGCGCGATCTTGAGCGCAGTATCGACCGCCTCCGACCCGGAATTGGCAAAGAAGACGTGATCGAGATCGCCGGGCGCCAAAGCCGCGACCCTCGACGCCAAGGCGAAAACTTTGGGATGACCGAATTGGAAAGGCGGCGAGAAGTCGAGTTCGGCCGCCTGCTGCTGGATGGCTTCAACGATAGGCCCGCGGCTATGCCCGGCATTGGCGCACCAAAGCCCCGCGGTTCCGTCTAGAATGGCGCGGCCGTCGCCGGTGAAATAATGCATGTCCTTGGCGCGGGTCACCATGCGCGGGCTTTGCTTGAAGGCCCGGTTGGAGGAAAACGGCATCCAATAGGCTTCGAGATCGTTCGGATGCGTGACGGCGGCTTGAGCGGACATGCGGTGCTCCTGGGAAAGGCCGGGCGAAGCTAGCCGCGTCATGCGGCAAGATGAAGAAGGTCCGTCAGATCGCAGGCAAAAGCCGTTCCGGAGGCGAATGTTACGCTAATTAACATGCGAGCAACCATCGTTCCGGCATGTCCAGGGGATTCGTCTTGCGTGAACGATAGAAGCGTCGCGTCCGCGACACGCACGCACACCATATAGGACCTATGCGCAAAGCCGCCTTCCTTCCCTTGACAGACGCCAGCCCTGGCTCTAGCCGCCCTCTGGTGCACGATCTAAAAACCCCCATCATCCCCGCGCCGCGCCTCGTCTCAGGTTTGAGCGAACTCAGCCCTCACTATGACGTGCTTTTGTGCGACATCTGGGGCGTTGTTCATAATGGCCTCGCGCTGCATCCGGCAGCCGTGGATGCCCTACTGCGGTTTCGCGGCCAAGGCGGCAAAGTCGTTCTCGTCAGCAATGCCCCGGCACCGGCCGGTGCCGTCCGGCATCGCCTCGATCGGCTCAAGGTTCCACGCAAGGCTTACGACGCGATCGTAACCTCGGGCGACATCATCGCGTCCCTGATCGCCGCGCGCGGCGACGCGCCGCTCTACAATATCGGGCCAATCTACGACCGCTCGCTCTACCGGGAAGTCCGCAAGCTTACCGGCCGGAGCCCGCGCCTCAGCAAGCTGAAAGACGCGGCCTATGTCGTCTGCACCGGACTTTTCGATCCGGACACCGAGACGCCCGAAGATTACGATGCCTCACTGGCGCAGATGCTAGAGCGCAGGCTCGACTTTCTCTGTGCCAATCCAGATCTCGTCGTGCACGTCGGGCCAAGTCTCATCTATTGCGCCGGCGCGATCGCCGAGCGCTATGAAGCGATGGGCGGCACGGTGATTCAAGGCGGAAAGCCATACCCGCCGATCTATGAACGCGCGCTCGGCGTGGCGGAAGCGCTACTCGGCCAGCCGACACAACGGTCTCGGATCCTGGTGATCGGGGATGCGATGCGAACCGATATCAAAGGCGCCATCGCGCAATCGTTCGATTCACTTTTCATCGTCGCGGGAATTCATCAGGGCGAGATCCTGACATCGGGCACCGGGGGAAGTCTTGATGCCGTGTCTTTCGCGGAGTTCGTTCAAGCAGCCGGTTTTGCCCCCACTGCCGTTTCGCTGCGCCTCGCCTGGTAGGGCTTTGTCTTACGCCGCCACGGACGAGAAGACGGAGTCGATTTTCGCCTTCAAGATCGCCGCATTGAACGGTTTGACGATGTAATGGCTGACGCCCGCATGGCGCGCCGCGACGACATTGTCGGTCTTCGATTCCGCAGTCACCATGATGAAGGGAACGTCTGATTGCGCGCTGTCCGCCCGGACCTTTTGAAGAAGCTGGTAGCCGGTCATCGGCTCCATATTCCAGTCGGAAATAATCAAGCCATAGTGCTTCTGGCTGATCATCTCATAGGCCTGCTGGCCGCTGGACGCTTCATCGACGTTTTCGAAACCAATCTGACGGAGCAGATTCCGGATGATGCGGATCATCGTCTGATAGTCGTCGACAACGAGGATAGGTACGGAAAGATCGGTGATCATTTACATCTCCAAAACGGCGCCGAAGCCACCGAAACGATGACAGTCGGAACGAACCCCTCTTTGCCCGGCCGAGCATCGGTTTGATCCACATCAAAGAGATTAGGCTTCGCCGCTTGCCATTTTGTTAAGACGATCGCGGGTGCTTGATATACTTACGTTGACGCTTTTCCCTCAGCGTCCAAAAGAGACGATGCGTAAAATCTGTTGTATGCGTCTATCTTTCTGATTCACCCGCACTTTGGGGGTTTTGTACCATTCTCCGCGTTCGTGAGACCGGCAAAAACGCTGGCCGCGGCCGCGAAGTCCTAAGACCTGGCGCTTTACATCTTGGTCCTGCCAGAAAACGGACGAGGGTCGCAGATTAGAACGCGATCGATTCAAGTTGAATCACCGCGTTTTAATCGCCTGTTTTGACGCATGATCCGAAAAAGTCTGCACTTTTCTGGAGCCTGATCTAGTCGCGCGCCGAATCGAGCTGGCCGCGGCTCGTCACCACGATCCAGCCAGAGCCGCGCCGTTCGATGGATTTCACCGTTCCGACGCCTGGAATGGTTTCGCCTTCGATGACTTCGATAGCGCCGTGCGGACCTTCAACGAGCGCGATCCCGTCATAGACGTCGCGCACGACCCAATTCGCGATGGGCTGCCATTTCTCGGAAGATACCGGCGCCGCAGGGATCGAAGCCGGCGTTTGCCGGCTCGCCACAACCTGCGGCTGGGCGGGGGTCTGGGCCTTGACCGGAGGCAAAGGCGTTTGCGCTTGCTTCGTCACGCTCTCTTGCGCAGACGGCGCCGCAACGGATGCGGTTGTCGTGGGAAGAAGCGCCGCACGTTCCATGTGATCGAGGCGATCGCTGATCTCGCGCAATTTCGCCGGGTCGTGCTGGGCCCGTTCGAGTTTCGTCGCGACCTCGGATTTCGTCGCCTCGAGACTGTTTCTCACGGCATCGAGGTTCTTCTTCAGGGCCTTCAGCTCTTCGGGAGCCGGGTTTTGGGCGACCGCCGTGCGCAGACCGTCGAGTTCCTTTTTCAAGACCCGGATTTCTTCGGTGAGACGGCGCGTTTCGCTAGTGTCGGGCGCTGCCGGCACGGCAGCCGCCGTCTGCGTGACGGCTGGCTTGATAACGTGCGGGCTATAGAAAGACCCAGCCGCCGCCCAGGCAATTCCGGCGAAGGCCGCGAAGGCCGCCGCCGTCATGCCATAGGATTGAAGTCTGCCGGAGCGTGGGGGAGGTGTTTTGGCACCGGGCTTCGCGCCAAGGTTTTCCTTTTCCTTGGCGACCGTGAATGGAACGAGAGCCGAGCCGAGGCTGGCGACCTTTCTCGTCGCGTCGTCGGGCGTACCCAACGGTGGTATTTTGTCGGCTTTGATTTCGGGCGCGTCACCGCTTTCCGGCGTCTGGTGGGCTTTGACCTCAGGTGCCTCGGCCTCGCGTTCGGCGGGACCATAGGCCAGGACTTTGGTCAGCTCCTTGCTCTCGGGATTGTCCGAGCTCTCAGAGATGTGATCCGCTGCTTTCGCCGCGTCCACGGATTTAGGTTCGCCGGCATCAGAGCCTGGCTCAGCCGATGAAATGTCCACGATACGTCTCCCGCCACAAGGGTAAAAACCCGGTAATATTTGTGCGCAGCTTCTCTTAAATCTCTATTAAGAGAGTGCGGCACGAAAACGACTTTGGCGGGGTTTTATTGGGCGATTCACCTCCCTAGATATCCGGCAGGAAACCTGACCTTTTGACGTGCATCAGAACTTAGCGCGGTTTCCGGCGTTAATTTGGTATGAAGCATAGAGGGGAGGATCCGATGAAAAAGTTCTGCATGACCGGTGTGGCATTAGCTGTCGCTGTGTCTGCCGGCCCGATCTTGGCCAGTCACGCCAGTTCCGCTGCCCCGCGTCTATTGCTGCTGGCGCAGAACGACGGACAGGCGCCCGAAACCGAAAGCGCAACGCTGTTGCGGGAAAATAACATAACCTCGACCGGAGCAACCGTACCGCGTCCGGGTGTGCCTCAGGGCTCGGGGCCGACGCCGCTCGACCACGACATCCAACGTTTGGACGACAAGATCCAGAACAGCATCTGCAAGGGTTGCTGAAGCCCTTATCCTCCGCGCTGAATCAGGATTTGATCCGCCGTTTCTTTGCGCTTATGTCTCCCGCGCAAAGCGGGAGAGATTATGCGTATCGACGGCAAGCCCTTCACGTCCATCTGGCCGCATACGGATTTGAAAGCGGTCGAAATCATCGATCAGACCAAGCTTCCGCATCAATTCGCAACGCTGACGCTCGTTGACGTCGCCGATGCCGCCCGCGCCATCAAAGATATGCACGTGCGTGGCGCGCCTTTGATCGGCGTGACCGCGGCCTATGGACTGGCGCTTGCGATGCGCGCCGATCCGTCGGATGGCAATCTTGAGGCGGCCGCGCAAACTCTGCTCGCGACCCGGCCGACCGCTGTCAACCTCGCCTGGGCGCTGAAAGACATGCGTCAGCATCTCTTGGCGGTGAAGCCGCAGGATCGCGCCGCCAAGGCCTTCGCGCGGGCGGCCGAGCTGGCAGCGGACGATATCGCGCTTTGCGCGTCGATCGGCGATCACGGCTTGGCGCTGATCGGAGACGCGCAGGCGAAGAAAGGCGGAAAACCCGTCAATATTCTCACCCATTGCAACGCGGGCTGGCTTGCGACGGTGGATTGGGGCACGGCCACGGCGCCGATCTATAAGGCGCATGACGCGGGCATCGCAGTTCATGTCTTCGTCGACGAAACGCGGCCGCGCAATCAAGGCGCCTCGTTGACGGCCTTCGAACTCGGCCAGCATGGCGTGCCGCATACGGTGATCGTCGACAATGCCGGCGGCCATGTGATGCAGCATGGCGGCGTCGATCTCGTCATCGTCGGCACCGACCGCACGACGGCCTCGGGCGATGTCTGCAACAAGATCGGCACTTACCTAAAGGCGCTCGCCGCGAAGGATAATGGCGTGCCGTTTTACGTCGCCGCGCCCTCGCCCTCGATCGATTTTTCGCTCGACGACGGCGTCGCCGAAATCCCGATCGAAACGCGCGGCTCCGAGGAGGTGACGCATATGTCGGGCGCAACGGCCGACGGCCGCATCGAGACGGTGCGGATCACGCCGCCGTCAAGCCCGGCGCTCAATTATGCCTTCGACGTGACCCCTGCCCGGCTGGTGACGGGCCTCATCACCGAGCGCGGCGTCGTGGCCGCGACGAAGGAGGCTTTGGCCAAGGCGTTTCCGGAGCGCGTCACAGTACGTCGCTAATCACAGCGTCCCGATCGGCCTAAACTCCAAAAGGTTCAAAATGCGCTTTTTCAACCCGTCGCGGACATTGCGATATTCATCCAGAATGCGCTCACGTGAACCCTCGAAGGCCGTCGCGTCGATCGTCGGCCAATAGAGCGTATCGATGGCCATGGTGCGGGTGAATTCGAGCGCATGATGGTGCGCTTCCGGCGACAGGCTGATGATGAGATCGAAGCTCGTATCTTCCAGATCTTCGAAAGTCTGCGCTCGATGTTTGGACATATCGAGACCGATCTCGTCCATGACGGCCACGGCGAAATCGTCACGCGTGCCGCGCTTCAGTCCGGCCGAGGCGAAGAAGATCTGCTTGCCGAAATAATGCCGCCCCAAAGCTTCCGCCATCGGCGAGCGCACCGTATTCGTCGTGCAGGCAAAGAGGATCGATTGCGGCCGACGCGCAGGGACAAGATCCGTCATGGCAACGGCGTCCCTGGGAGCCGCGCCATGATCTCAACCCTTCCAATGCAAGGCTGTGATGAGCGTGAAAAGACGGCGCGCCGTATCATGATCGCAAGCAATCTTGCCTTGCAGCCGCTCCATCAAAAGGGTCGATGCCTCATTGTGCAGGCCGCGCCGGCCCATGTCGATCGCTTCGATCTGGCTCGAAGTCGCGGTGCGGATGGCGTGGTAATAGCTTTCGCAAATCATGAAATAATCCTTCAAGACGCTGCGAAACGGCGTCAGTGACAGGATATGAACGATGAGCGTTGCGCCATCTTCATTGCAGATTTCGAAGGCGAGCTTCGAATCGTGCAAGGCGATGTTCAGCCGATAGGGGCCGGCATCATGCTCCGGCAGGCCGAACGTATTCTCCTCAAGGAGATCGTAGATCGCGACCTGCCGTTCGTGTTCCTGATCGGCCGTGCCACGGCCGATCGAGGCTTCATCGAGCGTGACCGCGACGAGACGATTGCGTCCTTGCGGATCGGCTTCGCTCATGAGGCTTGTGGATCGAGTCGCATTTGAACCGAGCGGGCATGCGCATCCAATCCTTCGGCTTTTCCAAGCGCGACGGCGGCCGGCCCGAGCACCGCAAGGCTCGCGGAATCGCATTTCAAAATCGATGTCTTCTTCATGAAATCGAGCACGTTGAGGCCGGACGAAAACCGTGCCGAGCGCGCCGTCGGCAATACGTGATTGGAGCCGCCGACGTAATCGCCGATCGCCTCCGGCGTATAGGCGCCGATGAAGATCGCGCCTGCGTTGCGAACGTGGCTCGCAATGCCCTCTGCATCCTCGGCCATGATTTCGAGATGTTCCGGCGCGAGCCTGTCGGCAAGCGGAATGGCGTCCATCAGGCTCGCGACCTCGATGATCGCGCCGAAATCGCGCCAGCTCGGCGCGGCAATTTCCTTGCGCGGCAGGTTGGCCAATTGGCGCTCGACGGCGGCCTCGACCGCCGAGGCGAGTGCCGCATCATCGGTGATAAGGATCGATTGCGCCGCACTGTCGTGCTCGGCCTGGGCCAGAAGATCGGCCGCGATCCACTCTGGATTGGCACTCTTGTCGGCCAGGATCAGGACCTCGGAGGGCCCCGCGATCATGTCGATGCCGACGGTGCCGAAGACCCGGCGCTTGGCCGCGGCCACATAGGCATTGCCGGGACCGACGATCTTCGCAACCGGCGCGATGGTCTTCGTGCCATAGGCCAAAGCCGCGACCGCATGTGCGCCGCCGACGCGATAGATCTCGTCGACGCCGGCAAGATGCGCCGCCGCGAGAACCAGCGGATTGATCTTGCCGTCAGGCGCCGGCACGACCATCACGAGGCGCGAGACGCCGGCGACCTTGGCCGGCGCCGCATTCATCAAAACCGAGGACGGATAGGAAGCCGTGCCGCCGGGCACATAAAGGCCGACCGCCTCGACCGGCAGCCAACGCCAGCCGAGTTCGACACCGAGCGGATCGGTGAAGCGCAAATCCTGCGGCTTTTGCCGCTCATGGAAAGCGATGATGCGCTCATGCGCCAGGCGCAGAGCAGCGACGGCATCGGCCGGCGCAATCGCAACCGCGGCGTCCACTTCGGCCGGCGTGACGCGCAAGCCCAGCGCCTCGAGATCGACGCGGTCGAATTTCTTCGAAAACTCGATCAGCGCCTCGTCGCCGCGCGCGACGACGGCCGCGATGATCGCCTGGACCGTGTGATCGACGTCCTCGGAGGCCTCCCTCTTCATTGCGAGAAGTGAGTCGAAGGCGGATTTGAAATCGGGGCTGCGCATATCGAGCCGCAGCGGCATGGCATCATTCCTTATTGCGAGAAGAGGAGCTTCACATAGCACATCGGCTATAAAAGCTGCTCGATTTCTCCCTCAAGCTCGACAGGCGCGGTCGTCGGCGCAAAGCGCGCCGTCACCTTCCCCGAACGATCGATCAGGAACTTGGTGAAATTCCATTTGATCGCTTCCGTCCCGAGCACGCCTTTTTGCTCGCCCTTGAGAAAACCGTAAAGCGGATGCGCGGCCGCACCATTGACATCGATCTTGGCGAACATCGGGAAGGTCACATCATAGGTCGCCTGGCAGAATTTTGCGATCTCCGCGGCATCGCCCGGCTCCTGCGAGCCGAATTGATTGCACGGAAAGCCGAGAACCGCGAAACCGCGCGGGCCATATTTGCGATAGAGCGCTTCGAGGCCAGTATATTGCGACGTGAAGCCGCATTTGCTCGCCACGTTCACGATCAGCAGGACCTGGCCGGAGAAACCCGCAAGCGATTTATCCTGTCCGTCCAGTGCCTTGGCCGAAAAATCGTAGATCGTGCCCATTTTCCGCTCCCCGCCACCACTCAGTAAAGCCGAACCCGTTTACTGCGCAAGCATGACATCGGAAGGACCTGTGACGCGCGACAGGCGAACACCAACAAATATATGATTTCAAAAGAAATCTTCAACCGGAAGACGCATCGTCCGGCTTCCGGGCCGGTCTTTGTCCGACGTCGGCTACCGCCTCGCAGGACTAGCCCGAACTCTGCTCCGACCGCACCTTGTTCAGTTCGCTGGTGAGAAAATCGACTTTGCTTTCAAGCTGCGCGATTTCGCCCCGCAATTCCCGGATGGTTCTCTCGTAATGTTCGAGAAGAACCCGGATACGGTCGTCGACCACGGCCGTCAGGGTCGGCTGGCGGCTGATCATCGCGGCTGCGATCGTCGCCGCCGCGCCGATCAAGGCGCCGACGACGCCGGCGCTGAGCGTTATCCAAACCGAGTTCGACACGGCTCATTCCTTTCGCCCACAGATGATCTTGACGAGCCGCCCTTCTGCGCGATCGCCCGGCATCCCGGCGATGACGGATTCCGACGCCATGGCGCAAGCGATCGCTTCGACCTTCACGCGGATGACGTCATCCGCAGATTGTTCCGTGCAGCCGTCGGCTGAGACACTCAAAGCGCAAATGAGAATCATGGCCTCGATCAAGGCTCGTCCTTTCCGATAATGTTCGAGAAATTGTGGGGTTGTCGTTTGCAGATCAGCGCTTGCAGGCGATGCGGATCGTTACGCGATGCCAGGCGCCGCCGATCGGATATTCGCCGCGCACCTGCGGCAGGCGACAGGCGGCCTGCTCGACACGGATCTCTTTTTCGATAAAGGGCGCGGGTGCGCCGAGCGCGGAGACGATGATCCAGGCCGCGATCATTGCACGACACCCGTGCCGGTTACCGTGCCGCCGAGCGAGGCGCAGACGATCGACGACGACACATAGAGCTTGCCATCGGTACCTTGCACCGATTGGCCGGCTGAAATCGCCGCTTCGACTTGCTGCGCGACAAGCGCAGCGTCGGCGACCGAACAGACGAAAGCCGAGGCACCGGCCTTCAAAGTGGCGACGGCCTGCACGGTCTTTGGATTGGTCAGAAAATCCTCGACCTTTTCAACCTCCGCGCAGCCGCCGAGTCCGAGTGCCGCGCTCGCAATCAATACGGACGCCAACGTGTTTCTTTTCATGAGAAGCTCCTAATATTTGAATGATCCATCGGGATTGAGCTGGTGGCGCGGATCATCCGCCCATTGCTTGGTCACAAAGCCGCCCGCGCCGCCTGCGACCGGGATCAGCGGTTGCGAGCCGATCTTGTTCAGCTCGCCGAAAACATAAGGAAGAAGCGTGGACACGATGCCGGTGATCGGTTCGCCCAACCCGAGGTCGGCGGCGATGACGACCGCCTCCTCGATCGCGATCTCGGCTTCGCTCGCATAGCTCTTGGCTTTGATCGCTGTGGACAGCTTTGCGAAAAATGCCGCGAGCGATCCGCTTGCGGCCTCGAACTGGCCAGCGGTCACGGTCGTTCCGGCGAGCGTAAGTTTTGTCGTCGGCGGAACGAGTCTTCCCGCGACCTCGACAACCAATGTGATGATGTCGGAGAGGAGATTCATTCCCCGACGCCTTTCAGAAAGCCTGCGACGAGGCCCGTGGCTGCGCCGAGCAAAGCTGTGAGCGCATTCGCGGTCACGGGATCTGCGAAGAAAGCGCCAAGCGCCGGTTTGCCGAGCGCGATCGAACCGCTGGCCGCAAGCGCCAACAGCCCGGCGCGGACGCCAGGCGATTTGAACATGTCAAACATGATGCACCTTTGAGATTTGCGC
Organism: Methyloferula stellata AR4; assembly: GCF_000385335.1. Classification (NCBI taxonomy): domain Bacteria; kingdom Pseudomonadati; phylum Pseudomonadota; class Alphaproteobacteria; order Hyphomicrobiales; family Beijerinckiaceae; genus Methyloferula; species Methyloferula stellata. The sequence goes on from NZ_ARWA01000001.1 coordinate 3,851,602, forward strand.
GGAACCGCCGCGCACGGAGAGGGGTCAGGCGAGCCCGGTGCCGCGGTTCAATCCGCGCAAGATGCGTTTGGCGATCAGCGTCAGGTTCTGGCGCTTTTTAAGACCATTGACGCCGCCGTTGATCGCGCGTGTGATTTCGGTCGAAGCAAATTGAAAACTCAAGCGATCGTCATGATCCCGATCGGCCCAAAGATTGAGATCGCCCTTGCCTGAGCCCTGATGCCAAAACCAGCAATCGACCGCGAAGGAAATGTCGGCACGCGCGGCGACAAGCTCGGGATGCGCGACGAGATCAATCGAGGAATCATCGAGCGCGGCGCGCACGAAGGGCGTGGCACGGGCGTAATTGGCGCGGCCCGTCAGCTCGATCTCGCCCTCGCCTTTGAAGCGCATGCCGTCGCCGGGCCGCGTGTTGCCGAGGTCCTTGCGGCGTTCATATTCACGCCCGCTCGCATATTCGATGCGGGTGTGAAAGCCGTCGCTTTCATGCGCGCATTGACCGATGAAATGCGCGGCGCGATTAATGGTAGCGAAGCCATAACGCGGCCCGATCCTTTTGAGGTTTTCGCAAAAGGGCTCGATGATGTCTTGCTTGGCGAAAGGTGCGAGCATCCGCAGGTCTTTGGCGCTCGGATAAATCATCAAAAAAAGCTCACAAAAAAGCCGCCCAGAGGCGGCGGAGGCAGCGGAATGGGGCGATTTCTAAATCGGCCTTGGAAGATCGCATGAGGACCGATATGCAAGCTTGCATCAGCGAGATTAGACTTGAGCCCAATTGGCCGTTATTTAACGTTCAAACGCGTCGTTCGTTGGTGAGATCGTGATGCTGATCAGTACGATAATTCTTAACTGGAATCGCGCCTTATTACTCGAGCAGACGCTGCGCAGCTATGCCGCCACCGCGCGCGAGCCTTACGAGATCGTCGTTGTCGACAACGGCAGTACGGATAATTCTCGCACCGTCATTGAGAGCCTGCGCCACCTTATCCCTAAGCTGAAATCGATCTTCCTGCCTGAAAATCTCGGAGGCGAGGCTATCAACGTGGCTCTCGATAAAGCGGCGGGAGACCTCATACATATTAGCGAAAACGACCAGCTCTTCGGTGAAGGTTGGTCCGAACATGCCAGGCACGCTTTTCTCTGCTTCCCGGATTTGGGCCAATTGTCTCTCCATGGCATCTCTCCGCCCGATGAAGAGGCCTGGGCGATCAAATCGGCGCATCTCCGGTTTGCGAATGGCAAAATACTATATGAAGCGCAGGGCAATGTGGGGACGTCATCTATCATCAGATCGTCTCTGATCCGTGACGCTCATATTCGCATATATAATATTCCCACCGAACATCCGGACGCATTCAAATTCCCAGATGACGGGCGGCTGTCCGACGAGATCAAACAGACAGGATATTGGTGTGCGTGGTCCGAAAGATATTATGTCAGGAATCTAGGTCATGAACTGGAAGAGTTCGCACGTGACCCCGACTATTATCGGGAAAACTACCAATCGAAATCATGGCTCGGACTAGACGGCTGGCAAAAGCGGATCGCCACCGCGCAAGCGCGCCGCAATATAAGACGGCACTCGATCGTGTTCCCGCAAGCGCATGTTCAACCGGAAAAAACCCAGAGACAGGTCGCTACCAAGCCTGCACAATTCTGGTCCATGTTTGATGGATTCACTGCTGAAACAGAGGTGCTCGATTTTCTTTACGCGCTCATTCGCATGGTAAAGCCTGAAAACGCCATTGAGACCGGAACCTGGCTTGGACGGTCCGCAGCCGCAATCGCTTCAGGCATGCGAGACAATGGATTTGGCCGCCTTTTCACGATCGAACACAATGAGCAAACCGTTTCAATCGCCCGTCAGCTCATCGATAATGCCCAATTGAACACATTCGTCGAAATTCACATCGCGAACAGCTTGGAGTTCGATGCGGGGGAGACGCGTTTTCAATTTGCTTTGTTCGATTCTGAAATTTCGATTCGGGCCGAGGAATTCAGAAAGTTTTATGACCGTTTGGAACCGGGGGCGACGGTCGTGTTTCATGATACTGCCGAGCAACATCCAGGTTCGGCAGACAACGTTATCGACTTGAAGACAATGGGACTTCTCGAAGGCATGTTCTTCGAGACGCCGAGAGGTCTCTTTGTTGGACAAGTGCTGAAACCGGCACAACCAAAAATGGGCGGGGTGCTGCGTGGGCTTCCACGCGGCTTTTCCGCTGCATCGTACCTCGACGCCAATCCCGATCTGGCAGTTGGAGAGCTGGATGCAGCAGAGCACTATCGCACGGAAGGATGGCGTGACGGCCGAAAATTGGCGCCCGATTGGTCGCTTGACGGTAAAAGACTCGTACTTACCGTTACTCCTGGCCGAAGCGGTACCGGCTACCTCGCCGCCCTTGTGAATGCCATTCCGGGAATTGATGCCTTACATGAACCCGAGCCAAAATTTTCCGACGTGATGCGTCTAGCCCAACATGACCAAGGAGCTGCCAAAAGGTTTTGGCTTACCCAAAAGCTTCCGGCGATCCGGCGTAGCTCAGAAAATACATATGTCGAGACGAGTCATCTGGCGTGCAAGGGCTTCATCGAACCGCTTTTAGACAATCACCTGGTGCCGGACTTGATTATTCTTGAACGTGACCCGTTCCTGGTCGCAACCAGTCTTTATCTCTTGGACACAGTCCCTGCCCGAACCTCTTTAGGCGAGAAGTTTTTGCTGCGGCCAGATGATCCAAACGTTAGTCCGCTCGAAGGTTGGCAGGATCTACACGATTGGGCTCTTTGCTTTTGGTATTGTCGCGAGATCGAGCGCCGAATGAAAATTTACGCCAAGCTCGTAGAGCAGCATGGCGGCCGGGTCATCGCAACATCGATCGAAGCCCTGGCGACCCAAAAAGGTCTTCATGACATGACAGAATTCTTAGCAAGCAACGCCGCGCCGCTGCAAGATAGCGAAGTTCTGCAGCGGCAGACCGAGGTTGTTAATGAAAAGGCTGACCTGAAGATAAAATTGGCAATCGATAGCGAAATGATGCTTGATTTGGCTCGCGACGTTGACCGGCGCTTGAGTCATTCATCGCAATTCCAGATGCCTAAGGTTCCGGCCTGACGGCTACGGCACGCGTAGCCGACGTGAGATCGGCCTTCAAACCTTGGCGGCGCACTCGCCTCCCTCATCCCATCCGATACCAAGTTGTGCTGGCGAGATCGTAGATCATCGCAAAGGGAGTCGCCGGACCTATCGCCGACGGTGCACCGCTGATCGACTGGCCGGCGTTCGGCGAGACCGTTAAAGCCGTTACGGTCTGCGACGACAACACGCGCACGATATGTCCATCGATAGGCGCGGCGGGCATGATGACTGTTCCGGTAGCAAGCGTGCCGGCGGGAGTCAGCAGCAGCGTCGTGGATGAATTGCTTATCGTGATCGAGAACCCCGCCGCCGGAGTTTGGGCTGTTTTGCTTTGGTCGGCCTGGGCGCCTTGGAAGCCGATCTGACCCGTGCCGAATACTTCCAATCGAACCGTTAGAGTGGTCGTACCCGGCGCCGTCACGCCGATGGTGACGTTCGTTCCCTGTGCTGTATCGCTCCAATTCTCGGCGGCGGTAAACCGTACGGCTGCCTTGTTGGCTGATGAAAATGCTGTCGCGCCATATCCGCGCGCGCCGAACTGGCCGAGGAAATCACCCGATTGCAGCGCTGCTGGAGACGTTGGAGTACCGCGGGCATTTCGAAAGACGAGGTTCGCTACGTTCGGATTGGAGTTTCCACCGGCGTAATATTCGAACATGGCAGGTGCGATGCTGCCGCCTGATTGGGACGCATAAAGCGACGCTAATCCCCCAGGGGTATTGCCGGATATTCCATTGTTTATCATTGCGGCGGAGAGTGCTATTCCGAAATTCGCCGTGACGAGGCCTGATGAATTCGTAATATCGAGCGCGTCGTGCCAGGTCGTACCATCTGGCGAGACCTTGAAGTGAAAATTATCGTCGCCGCAAAGCCCGACTTGCGCGCGGCCTGAGAATCCATCTTCATAGATCGTCGACGCTGTGTTCGACGAAGCTGCCTTATTGATGGTGAAGTTGAAACTGCCGGCGCTGTTGAAGAGCGCGCTCGTGCCGAAGACCGAGAGCGGATTATTCGGATCGGCCGGCGTACCTATGCCGACCGGCGGCAGATTGCTCGTCGCTTGATCGATCACCGTCCATCTGCCGGCGCCATTGCTCTGCAAAGCCAGATAGCCATAGGCCATCGAAATGACGGCGCTCGTAGCACCATCGATCATATCCGAGCCCGCGCGGCCGATGGTGATCGTATCTGTCGCCGAACAGGACCCCGACTCGTCCAGGACGGTGAGCGCCGTCCCCGCCGGATAGGCGTTTGCGGCCGGCAAAGTCACGATGCGCGCCGCCGTGATCGCGCTATAGGCAATCGTGCGGTCAGATACGAGAGCGGTGTAATTGGCATCCGCGACGGCGGTCCGCGCATTGGTGATGACCTCAGAGAGCTTCGCCGTTGGCCAGCCCCCGGCTGTCACACCGTCGTGAACCTGGATGCGATTGTTCGTCGTGTCGACGGTAATCTCGCCGACCCTGCCGACAAAGGTCGAAAGGAAAGAGAAGGCTTCGCGAAGATGTTGAAGTCTGATGCTCATGCAAGCATGCTTCCTATTTTATCGCATTTTCGAGCGCAAAACCGGTATCCACTTTTGCTGAAAGTGCTCATGATGATGCAAGTCCGAGATCGATGAAATTCGGAAATGGATCGGAGGCGAAGCCGAAGTCGTCATATTCGGCCGGCGTTCCGCTCGCCAGGCCACAATCGACATTGGTGCCGACCGCGAGCGCTTGCGCGACAGGGCCAAGCAGGCTCGACCCGACCGGCTTGAAATCATAGGCCGTGCAATCGGCGAGCGATTGCACGGCATTGCCGAAGACATTGAAGCTCTGAAACTTCAGAAAAAAGCTTGTTCCGATATAGAGAATCGGCAGAGCATATTTGAAGATCGCATTGTCGAGACGCGTAAAGACCGCGCCGCTCGCATGAGAGGCCGGCGACGATCCATAGATGCCGCGGGCAAGACCCGTCAGCGCATAGGTGTTCGGTCCGGTGAGCGCCGCCGTCGTATAGGTCAGGAGTTCCTGATCGATGACGCAAAGCGTGACACCGTTTTCCGCGTCGCTTGTCGTGGCCGAATTCAAAACGCCGTTGCTCTCTGCCATATTCACGGCGAGCGCATCGACCATATCGATCGTACCGAACGGCGCCGCATTGGAAGTCTGACCAGACGACGATGCAAGCGGCGCCGCGAGAACGCCTTGCCGCGCCGGAGCCGCGACCGTTCCAATGGCCGTATAGGTCGTATTGTCTTTCGAGATCCAAATGACCGCGCCGCCCCAATTGGGATCGGCGACGCCGGACGTTCCACCGGACAGACCGATCCACACTTCCGCTTCGCCATTCGCCGTCAATGCCGCCGGCGGTTCCATAATCAAAGGCGGATTGACGGAAGCAGGCGCCATATTGCGATTGACGCTGTTCCCTCCGGAGGTTTGGACAGGATAGGTGGCGGCCGTCGCGGTACCGGCGGGAAACTCTTCCGCCGTTACGGCAAGAAGCCCGTTTTCATCCTCGTCGATTTCGATGATGCGCACCGCACTGTCGTAAAGCCCAAGGCCCGCGTCGGTGATCGTGACAAGATCCATCGGCTCGAGCAGGCAATATTCCCAAGAGAGCTTGAACGCATATGTGTTGCGAATATAAAGCCCACGCTGCAGGATGAGCTGGGCCGATGTCATCGCCACATTGGCATCGCAAATTTCATGCGCCGTCACCGTCGAGGCAATGCGCAGCCCATAAAGATCGATCGCATTTTGATCGAAGGCTGTAAGCGGCGTCGCGGCATAGGCATTCGAGCGGTCAAGGATCTCGATCGGCTGCATGTTATAGGCAGCATAGGGATCGGTCCGCGCGACCTGCACGGGATCGTCGCCATCCGTATAGATGAAATCATCATCGGTCAGATTGTAGACTGGGGTCAGATCCGGCGTGAAGGTCGCGCCATTGCCAGTGGCCGCCGCATCGCCATAGGGAATGAATTTGAGCTTGCCTCCCGACCAGATCGCCGCCGTGTTCGTGAGCTGGAGCCAGCGTGCCAAAATGCTGTTCGCCGCTTCCTGATTTGTCAGCATTGGTGAGAGCGCTATGCCGGTGGTCCGGCAATAGGCCTGATAGCTGGCTGCGCCGCTGAACAATGTTGTCGCATCAATGCCGGCCGATGGAAATCCGACTCCATATTGCGCATTGGTCAGAAAGTCCTGGATGATCTGCGCCGGGTCGCCATCGCTCAGGCCGGAAACGCCGGTCGATCCGCTTAAGACGCCGAAAATCTCGACATTGGTGATATCGAGCGAGCCGCTGGACCCTAAGTTGTAATTGGGTGCCGCGAGATAGGCGAGACCGGGGTAAGCGATGGCTTGGTCCGCGTGCTTACTCGATAAATAGCCCCAGATGCTTTGCGGCACCGTGCCGCTGAACAAGGACATGGACGCGTCCTTGACGGCCGCGTTCGACAAAGCGGCTGCGATCGAGTTAATCGGCGGGTTGACCGTCGATAGCGAATAGCTGCTCTGGCCCTTCCAGATCGTCCCGATCGCGCTGATCGGCCCTTCACAGAGACCCATGATGATGGCGATCACATAAAGATAGCCATTCATCTGCAGGCTCGAGCCGCCACCGCCCTTACCGCTGCTCGGCGTAGACGTATATTGCGGGATCGAAGTGAAATCGGCTTCCCAGACGATATTCGGAGCGAGAACATTCTGTCCGTAGGCGATCGGAACCGGCAGCGCATTGCTGGAGGTCTGGATCTGAAGACCTGTGTAGCTCGGCTGGACCGTTGGTGCCGGGCTCGAATGCGACCCGCTCATGGATGCGATACCCGCCAATAAGAGAAGAACTTCAATTTGCGTTTTGGCGACGAAAGGTCGAGATTTTGCGCCAAAGCCTCTTCGACAACGCAGCGTGCGGGAAGATAGGCATGAACGAAGGTCAAAGGCCGCGGGAGCGTGATGATCCCTCCGTGGCTGTAACAGCGGCCGTAGCGAAACACGACAATGTCGCCTGCTTGCGGGTCTTCGACCTCGCAGCACCGATCGAAGACAAAGCCGAGATAGCGCTCTTCGCTTCTGTGCAAATGCCAATCCGGCGTATAGGGCCGCGGGTCGAAGGACGCGCAAAGCCCGGTATCGACGAAGACACGCACGATCAGCATGCCGCAATCGATGCCCGCGCCGCGCACGTCGGCCGCGTGATGATAGGGCGTGCCGATCCATCGTCGCGCCTCGGCGATGACGGCGCCGCGCTGTTCTTGCTCTTGGTTCATGAAAGCTGAACTCAATAGGCCGCGGTCGGCGGCGGCACGAAAGGAAAGCCGCGAAAATTGCCGAGATTATTGAATTGCGACCGGCAGGTCGACAATGTGTGATCGCAGCCTTGAAAGGCTGTGAAGGCGTCGCCGGTTGCGGGCACATTGGGCAAGGCCGAACTCAGCACAAGCGCGCCCGGCGAAGCCGATTTGATATTGGCCGAGACGCCGGCATTGACGCCGGACGAAAATAAAATCGTGCCCTGCGCAAAGACGGAAGCGGACGATCCCCAATTGATCTCTATCGCTGTGGAGCTAGAGCCGACCGTTCCATTCGATCCGAACGCGTTCTTCACAAGCCTGCAGCCCGAATCATAAAGAACATGCACGCATTGCGGCGAATAGAGATTGCGCGGCATATTGAGGTCGAGCAAGACGAGGTCGGAATTGACGGTGATTTGCGCCGTCGTGCGTCCGACCGAGTCGATCGTCCCGACACGTCCCTTGAACAGGATCACGCTGCCGACGGGCGCCGCGGTCCAGCTCGTCAGGAAGGCTTTCTCGCGCTGTATCTCGCATCCATCGAAGACGCCATTACGAATCGCTTCCAAAAACGGCACGCCGTCGATCGTGTCCACCGGCCTGGCGCCGATCGTGATCTGCTGCTGATCGACGTCGAGGCCGACGGCACATTTGAATCTGAGGCCATCGACGAGAACGGAATTACTCAGATAGGTATAACCGTTGAGCAGGATCGGCACATCGGCATTGGTGTAGGTCAGGATCAGGCCGGTGCGCAAACTGAACGTGTAGCAATCCGCCATCAGCACTTGCGCATCGCGTGCCGCCCGTGTCGCGTTGAGCAGATTGACGAGCGCCGTCGAAGCAGCTCTCATGGTTTCACGCTCCGAAACTTCAATGCGTTGACCTTCCAAAGCCCATTCATGAAATTTTCGAAATCTTCCTGGTCATCGATAAAGCGGCAGACGAAGGCATAGGAAAAATCGGCCGTGATCGCGACGCCGGATCCTGGCGCCGTGGTGAAGGTGAGCGTGTTCGGTTGAACCAGGCTCCAGCCGCTCGCTTGCCCGGTTCCGTTCAAATAGATCTGCGCGACTGAGGCCACCCAAGAGACCGGCTCCGTAAAAGCGCCAAGCGTGCGTCGAAACGCAAAACCTTCCGTTGCACCATCACCGACGCCGATGACCTGGCCCGTCACCGCGTTGTCGGATGGGTCGCTATAGAGAAAAGTGCCATATTGGCCTTGGCATTGCAGATAGAAACCCATGAGGCTCTGCAAGGAATGATCGGTGAGGCCGGCATACGATACACCTGACGACAATCCGTCATAGGTCAGCTCGAATTCATAGAGCGTATCGGCATAGAGCGGGCTGCGGACTTCGCGGCCGGACACATGGCTTACGACCCGCGTCGAAAAGGTCGGACGCTTATGCACCGACCAGCTTTGGCCAGGTAGAATAGGAAAGGAAGGCGGCGCCGTCATGGGATGCAAGTCCAAGATAGATGAGAAGAACCGTCGGGCCGGATGCGATCCCGCAACCAGCCTCGCGGCCGGATAGGATTTGCGCAAACGTCTGGCAGAGGAAGCTCGGCTAACCTGTTTTGACCGATCGGAGCTTCACGGATTGCAGCGTGAACAAACGGGTCATGAATTCTTCGAGATCCTGCTGATCATTTTCGAAGCGGCACAAAAATGTCTCGCCCGCGGCAAAACATGAGGCTACAGGCGAGGCAAAAATAAAAGCACCGTTTCGTCCCTGCTGCGCGTCGAAGAAGGCGATGATCGCTTGCAAATCCTGCGTGATATCCTCGCGCAAGACGTCGAAGCTGAGTTCGATCTCATAGAGCGGCGTGGACATTTTGGCTGTCCGGCTTTGCCGCCCGGAGACATGCTCGGCCACGCCCGTGGCAAAGCCCGGCCGATAGTGGATCGACCAGCCCTGCCCGCCGAGAGCCGGAAAGACCGAGTAGCTCGTTGTCACCGGTACGGCGTCCGGCACCGGCGGCACGAGATAAGGCCCCTTTCCGTCGAGCCATTGTCCGGCGCGCCAATTGCCGGCATCGCCCCAGACATCACCGCGGACCGGAAAGGCGGGAAACGGCCGCGCGTCCCAGTTCCAAACCGACATGAATGCCGGCTCGATCATCTTCACGTCCGTCGCGGACACGGCGTTGTGACCGTCCGTGATCCAATATTCATAGATCGCCTGCAAAGCGAGAAGCTGGATCTCTTCATCCTGGCGCGGCCTGAAGCCGCCCCCCGCCTGCGGGTCCCAAATCGACCAATAAGGCGTGAAGCTTTCGCTCGATTTCGGATCAAAGAAAACATTCGGCTGGTTTGGGCCGCGATCGCAGGACGGAAAACCATATTCCGCGAATGTGATCGGCTTCGATTGCGCGATCCATTCGGTCGGTGGACCATGCGGCGCGAAGCCCTGCCCGTCGGCGGCGTCATAGATCGCCTGATGCGGATTGTTCCACCACCAGCGCAATTGCTTATTCGCCAACAATTGCTGATTGGCGAAATATGGCTGACGATTTTGCGCGAGCCTGTCGCCTTCCGGCAGCGAAACGCGCAAATCCGATCCATAGGGATCGAAGCCCAATCCATCATTGGCGCTGTCGGCATAGAACCAATTGAATTTTTCGCCGCCTTCGATGTTGGCCTTGAGATAGGGCTTCGAATAGATCGTCGGCTGACCGGAAAGCCCCAGGGCGTTCATCGTGCTCGCGGAAGGCGGCCAAGCCGCCGCGTCCGGCGCCGGATCGCTCCAATGGATCACGTCGAGCCCGCCTGTGCCCGTCGTCCAATCGGAGAGCGGCAGATAATTGTCGATCGAGATGAGGTCGATATTGTCATGCGCATAGAGCTGATCGAGATGCGGCCATTGCCCGTTCTCGCCTGGATGCTGAAAGCCCATCCAATCCGACCAATCGGCCGAATAGGAAATGAGGTTGTGAAGGCCGGTCGGATCCTTGACGAGGCCCGCACTGTCGAAGATCGTCCGCACATCGTCGGAAAGCTGCATAAGCCCGGCGACAAAGGGATAGTCCCATATGACCTTACCGTCGCCGCCTGTCGTGCCCGCCTTGGTCCAGCCTGGCCCACGGATCGCTTCGAGGCCGCGCAACTCCGAGCCGAGCAGGAAAAGATCGACGCCCCCCGCGACAACGCAAAGATTGGCATAATGCAAGATCATGCGGCGGAAGGAATAATCCGTCGTCGGGCCCGAATAGGCGACGGTGAGATTGGTCGCATCGCGCGCAAATTGCGCTGGCGTCGCCGATCCGAGGAAGGCACTCACCGCCGCCGTGGCGCCGCTTGAAACGTCAGCGCCCGTATAAGTGATCCGGCCGCGCCAGGGAAATCCCGCGGCCGTCATCAAGATGAATGGATAGAAGACGACGCGAAACCCGCGCGTCTTCAAGTCCTGGATGCAACGAACGATCGATTGATCGGATGGTGTCCCGCCATAGACGAAGGATGAGCCGTTCTGCGGAATCGGACTAAGGCCGGCCGAAAACTGCGTCAGTCCCGAGCAGCGCCAAAGATCGCTGCCGCCTACAGCCTTTTGAAATGAGCCCCCGATGTAAGTGGTCGACGGATAGATCTGACAGGCGGAGACATCGAGAGAATTACCGAACCAGGCGACGACGAGCGCCACGGTTTCGCAGTCTGGAAACTGCGCCTGAAGCTGATCGAGCGCGATCGCGTAATCCGTGACCGTGCCACCGCCAGCGGAAGCGTAGAGATTGATCGGCTGGAGGCCCGCGGAGCCAACGCGCTGACCGAGATAGGCGACGGTGTCATAGGTAAATTCTCCGGTTGACGGGAGAAGATTGATGCCTTTGATAAACGACATTCAGGCTTGCAGCTTCTTCAAGCCCAGATGCGTGCCAAGACGCACGCCTTCGTTGATCGTGCGCAGGATCTCCTTGCCATTGCCTCTGATCCAGCGTTTCACATCGCCTGAGTCCAGCGCCGAAATATTGAAATGCGTGGCGTGATTGACGGTCACGCTGGAGGATCCGCCGCCGCCGACCGCATTGGCCATCAGTGATTGCGCCCAGGGCGTTTGCGCGGCAGGCACGATCATCTCACCTTGATGGACTTGCGCGATCATATCGGAGGGCAATTGCCATGCGCCCGTATCGAAGCTTGCCATGGCTGCGACAGTGGCTTCTCCCGCCGCAGCCGGTCCAGCGGCCGCCGGGCCCATGAGCGGCGACAGGAAGCCGAAGATCCCCGCGAAAGCCTCTTTCGACGACGCTAGAATCTGCGAAATCATGCTGCTGAAATTGGCCGTCTGGGCCGCGGCCGCGCCGGCGCCTTCAACGCTCGTGCGCGCGGTGACGCCCGCGGTCGTGGCGGCCGTCTCTGCGGCTTCCGCTGCGTGGGTTGCTGCGACTTTCGTCGCCTGTCCGGCGAGCCAATCGGCGACCATCCGGATACGCGCCTGAATGAAGCTCTGCACGATCGAAAGAGCGACATTCTGCACGGCCTGCTGCAACGTCTGATGGCCCCGGATCATTTGCATGATCGAATTCGAGATGCTCGACCCGACTTGATCGAATGTCCGGCGGTAATCATTATAGATCTCGCGATTGACGCTGGTCTCGATCTGCTGGCGGCGCAAGGCGCTTTGGCTTTCGAGCTCTTCGATCTTGCGCTGCGCGTCAGCAAAGGCGCTCGTGCCTTGCTCGTAAGTCGCCCGTACCGCGGTCAGATAGCGCGTTTCGATCTCTTCGCGTTGCTGTTCGAGCGCGAGAAGGCTTGTCAGCTCCTGCTCATGCGAGATCTGCGACGTCTGCGCCTGTTCACGAACGGATGATTCTTGCTCTTTGACGCCGTTCAAAGCGATATCATATTGCTCGCGCGCATTGACCCGCGCGATCGCGAGCACTTCATCGCCCGAGGCGCGCGCCGCATTGGCCCGCTGCGTCAGGCTGTTTGAAAAGGCCTGACCGAGCGAATCAAACGCAGATGAGACCTGCGCCGCGCCACCGCGCAATGTCGTGCTGCCAGATTGAATAGCGGAATTCGCCTGTTGTATCCCGCTTTGCAGATCGGAAATATCGGCCGTAAACCGGATCGTGACGTCATCAGCCATGGAGATTTATTCTGCTTTCAATTTAGGATGCATGTACTTTTCCATCTGGAAAGCGCGCAATCAGGCCGCCTATACCGCTTGGGTCGTGACCGCCGATCGATGGCTTTGACGCGGGTTTGCGCTCAATGCCGTAGGCAAGCTTCAGGATTTCGTGCGCCGGCGGAAAGTCGCGCCAATAGGAAAACAGCGCCTGAATGTCGAAGAGGGTCATGTCGTCGATATCGGCCGGCGTGAAGCCGCAGGAGGTCATCAGCCGGGCGTAGAGAAAGTCGAAATCTATGCGGATGGATCCTTTTGCAGAATCGCATCCGCTCAGGCTTCCCCCAAACTGTGCGATGCTCCGGCTCCCGTTTCGATAAAGCCGCCGAGCCGCAGGACGCTTGTCATCGCCGCGGCGATCTCCGTGGCCGTCGCCTCGATCTCGGCCAAAGATTCGGCTGCCGAGGCATGATCCCGCGACAGCGCGATCGAGACGATGGCGATCGCCGCCGCTACATTGCCTGTCTTGTCCTGCGTTGCCATCAGGATCGGCTCGATCGCCTGGACCTGAGCCAAAGTGAGAGGGCGGATGCGCCATTCATGCGCACCGAGATGGATCACTTCCGGTTGCGGACGCATTACGAAGCCTCCGCGAAGGACCAGGTCATGATATTGCCGGCGGAATCGGCAAAACACGAGAAATCGAATTCCGGCATGGTGAAGTCTTCGAGTTTCGTCTGAAAGCTCAATTTGCTCGACACGCAATTATTGAGTTTCAACGAAACGGCTTGGCCTTGGAAGGTCGTATAGAAGAGCGCCTGGAATGTCGGCGTCGTGCCGAGCAGCGGATTGGTGATTGCGAGCTTCTGGCCGCTGCCGGTCACGCCATAAGTGTAGCTGATCAGCACGGCCTTTCCCGCATCCGCCGAAGCAAATGTATAGACGCCGGCGGCGACGGAATATTGCCCGCTAGCGGGCGAAGACGCGACCTTGGTCAGCGGCAATCCGGTCGCGGCATAGGTGACGCCATCATCATCGGCCGCGGTCGCGGAATTCACCACCGTGACGGTGTAAGGCGAGCTCGCGGGGACCGAGCCCGCTTCTGCGAAAGAGGTCGCAAGCTGCCCCGAAGACGGCGTCACGCCATAAAAAAGATTCGCGAAGGCGAGGCCGGAGATTCGAGCGACCTTCGCCTTGCCTGTGGTTTTGACCGTGCCGCGTGCAGCGACAAGCGGATATTGATATTGGCCATAGACCTCTTTGACGCTTGCGCTTTCCTCGATTGTCACTTCCTGCACGAGGCCGAAATTGACGGGCGTCGCCTCGGCAATATCGGTGCGCGTACCGATCAATATGCCAGAACCGAATGTATACATGGATTCAGATCTCCTTCATGCGAGAGGCCTATCAAGGCAGGATCATTTTGACGGGCACGATCATCACGGCATCTCCATCAAGATCGCCCGGATCTTTCATGAGCTTGCCGTCGATGCGGCAATGCGAGACGAGACCGCCGAGCGTCTTGCGTCCGGTGAGCAGATCATCACCCGAAAGAGCAAAGGCGGCGTCAAGCGCATCCATCACCTCGTTCAAGAGCGATGCGCCGTTCACATTGGGGTCTTTGGCATTGAGATAGATAAAGACCTTGGGCTCGATGACGCGTTTGGCGATTGCGCCTTGGCTCCAGGAGTAGGTCTCGAAACCGCCTTCGAAGATGAAACAGGCGGGCCGGTTGGCCATGGACACATCGGTCCAAAGTTTCAAGCGGCGCAGCGGCCCTGTCGTCCAATCGTAAGAAGACGCAAGAAGGTTCGCGAGCGCTTCGAGAGCATCGTCGCGCGTGGTCACTGACATGGCGTTTTCCTGGTATTTTAGGTTTGCGTCAGCGCGTCGAGGACGGATTGCTTCAAATCCGCCGTGATCGCGTCCTGCATGTCGGCCAGCGCATGCGCGAGATAGCCATGCGCCGGGATGAGCGAGCCAGGATGATGCACGCTTTTCGCGAAGACCGTGCCGCCGCCTCCCGCGAAAGCCAGGGCTTTCGCCTTGACCGCGATAATGTCATGCGCGGCGGTCTTGCCGCCATATTCCTGAATGGCGGCATAGGGCACGCCTTCGCTTGACACGAAGCCTTCGACATCCGTGCCATCCTCATTCGTGCCCGAGACGAGCGACGCCGCCAAACGTCCAGAGCGCTGATTTAAAATCGCGCCGGATAGATTGTCTTTGACGCGGGCTTGCAATTGCTGCGCGAGATCCACGACGCGGTCCGCAAGAACCCGCTCTATGGCATCAACATCGATCATGGCATCACCACCCGGCGATAGGGTTGCAAGATGCAGGCGACGAACTCCGGTATGTCTTTTACGATAAAGCTGACCGTCTCTTGTCCGCCCAAGGACTTCGATGCCTGCCCGATGCGGGCATGATAGACGTAGCGCTCCGCCGCCCATTCCTTGGCGGCAAGCGCGAGATCGTGCGGGATATAACCATAGGTCAAAGTGACGGCGGCACCCGCATCGCCCGTGGCGAATGTATAGAGCCCGGCTGAGACGGCATATTGCCCGGCGCTCGGATTGGATGCGACGGACGTGAGGAAAGAGCCGTCGGCATAGGCCACGCCGCCGTCACTCGCAAAAGCGCCGTAAGGCGCCTGAGCCGCGATTGTGAAAGGCGCCGCGGAGGGGATGGCCGCGGCCTCATTGGCTACCTGATAGCCTGCAAAATAGGAGATGATGACGTTTTGCAGGCCTTGATTGAAAAGCCCGTAACGCAGCGAGAGACGTTGCATGCGGCCAGGCGGCGTGGCATCGACGGAATCCAGAATATAGCCTCTTTGCGCCGGTGCGCCTGAGACAAGCGGCGGCGCGGCCGGCATCGCCACGCCGTCGACAACGCAGGAGGCGATCGCATTGACAGGCCAATAGCGCAGCATCACCGACGTATCATTGCCGCCGTCGATGATATCCGTATAGGTTGTCGGCAGGATCGACGGGCGATCGAGGAAGGTCAGGATCGCGCGGCTGACCTGTGAAACGAGAAGCGACAGAAGATCGTCATCTTGTGTCCCTTCGACGCCGAGCCAGGTCTTCAGATCGGCCAATGTCACGAGATCGAATGAAGACGCCATGTCATTGCGGTCCTTCATTTGCACGCCGCGCCAGCGCCCGCAGCTCGTCATTGGTGACAGGGAGCGTCACGCCGACACCCTTCGCCTTCAAGAAGGCAAAGAGGCCGCGGCGATTGAGCCCTTCGATTTCGTCGCCCGGCGAATCGTGCTTTTCGGACGACAGCTCTGTGTGAGGAAGCCGTGGAGGCGCGTCGCACCTCGCCTCAGCCTCGCTCAGCGGTAGGAAGCCATGCGCGCGCAGCGCATGCGCGGCAGGATCTTCGACAATGACGCAGCCTTCGGTGTCGATCTCGATTCGCTCGCCGCCATGCGAGGCCGCGCCGCAACCTGGTGGAGCACGAAGCTTCATGACGCGAGCTCCTCAACCGTTGCCGATATTGGTGATCATTGCGAGAGACGGCGGGAAGTAGTTCTGCAGCACTTCATCTGCATAGATGCCATATTCATAACGGCGCGACCGCAGCGGCCATTCGATCTGGTAATAATCCTGTCGCGTGCGGATCTGCATGACGTTGCCGACGCCGGCCAAAGGATAGGGCAGCATTCTCGTCGTCATCAGCAAAGTGCCGGCCGGCATATTGGGATGCACCTTGATGTCGAGCACACTGCCGCCCTGCATCGAGAAGCGGTTGAGATAGGTGCGCACCATGATGCCGCCGCCGACAAGATCCTGCGCCGTTTCGAACACGAAGCGCTGCGCCGCCGTCGCCGACCCCGCGATGATCTTTTTCGAGATGTTCAGCGCCTCTTGCGAGCTGACCCAGATCGTGTCTGGAGACAGGCGATATGTGTCCCACATGGTTTTCAAGACGGCATCGATCTCGACGATGCCGCCGGCCGAGTCCGAGGTAAGCGGCGTGCCCGCGCCGGCGCTTCCCGGCGCCATTGTATAGACAGTAGCGCCGGAGCCGGACTTCGCGGCCTGATAGATTAGGCCGTCGAAGGCCAGCGCGTTTTGCGAATTATCCGACGTGCCGAGCGAGGCCGCCGTCTGCGTTCCCGCCGCCGCCGCGGTAATGACGAGCGAATCGATCGTCGTGATCGCGCCCAGCACTTCCGAGCCGGCCGCGCCCCAGAACCAGGCATAGCCCAAAGCGCCCGTTACGGCCGCGACCGTCGCCTTGAGACTATGCGTGGCATTGCCGTCATTGGCGGTGGTGATCGCCGCATTATTGGATTTCTTCGCGGCGCCGCCGCCGAACGTATCCGACGATCCATCGGCATTGCTGCGCGTGATCTGGCCCTGGATGCCGCCCGTCAAAGTCGCGTTCATGATGCCATCATGCGTCAGCGCGACGCAGATCACGCTATAGGCCGTATTGGCTGAAAGCGTGCCGCCGGTTCCGACATCGCTGAGCGTCGGCGTCGGCGTCGTGCCGAGCGCGGAAGACCCATTCCCGCCGAGGATCATGGCTTCTTCGCCGAGCATCAAGGCTTCGAGCCCGGTCTTGGCGCCAATCGCACGGATATCGTCAAAACCCTGGCCGGCATATTGCGCCTCGAAATCGACGCTGGTTTCGATGCCGATGCCTTTATAGGTCGCGGTATAATCCTGCGTTGCGACCGCGAGCACGCCGCCGCGATTGGCAGACGACACGCCAAAGCGCAGACCCGACGTATTGATCGCGGTGATCGCGCGCCAGGCCGCCTGTATGCCACCCTTGCCCGACACACGCGGGATCATGTTGCGCAGCGGCGTCAGCACCGGATAGAGAAATTTCGCGCCGAGATCGAGATCGTAAAAGGTGAGGCCGGAGGTCGCGCTGGCGGATTCGGTGAAGGTGCTCTTCTCGAGACCGAGCAGGCCTCTGAACCGCGGATCGCCGAGCGGCTTTTGCTGAGCTGTTTTCAGCCGGTCTAGAACGTCATTATCGGCTGTCTGGTTGATCATCATGTGTTGCTCCTAAAAGCGAGTGCCAAAAGAAAAACGGCCGGACATGAGTCCGGCCGCAGCGCGTTAGAGTGAATGAAGGATTTCCAAGGTCCGGGCTGAACGGCATAGGTCGTATTGAAACGACAATAGCCGAGCGCTCTCCTTCTCCCCTTGCGGGAGAAGGTGGCTTGCGAAGCAAGCCGGATGAGGGGGGTGGAGTGACCCCTCACCCGGTCAGCTCCGCTGACCACCCTCTCCCGCAAGGGGAGAGGGTCGGCTCATGGTGAATTAGGTCTGGGCCTAAAGTGTCCGTCCTCGCCTTTGCGCGAGCTTGATCGCGAGCAGCGACAGAGCTTGCGGGTCGGCGAGCATTTTTTCGATGGCGTCGCTTTCATCGCTATCGAAGCGGCCGTCTTCCTGTTTCGAAATGGTCCGCGTGCGCCCCGAGAGCGGCAGTGGCAAGGGCTGGTCTTCGATCTTCTTCACTCGCGCCAGAACATCGGCGAGCATGGAGGACAAAGCATCGAAGCGCTTTTCGAGCGCGTGATGATCCGCATGCGCCATTTTCTGCGGCGCGCTCTCACATGTCGCGCCAAGCTCGACCGATGTGTCGTGCATGGCCTGGATACGCGCGAGATCGGCCTCGCTGTTGCGGGCGCCGAGCTTCGAGACCTCAGGCGTGAAGCCGCGCCATTCGCGCGTGCCATCACCTTTGATCATTTCGAAATGCGCCTGCGGCAGGCAGGGCAGATCGACCAGTGAGATTTCGCTCGGCGCGGCGGTATAGCGCGTCAACCCATCCGCATCCATCCAGCGGCGCACGTAAGTGCCGCCTTGCGAGAAGCCGGTATAGACGCCCTCCTGGACTTTGCGCCATTCCTCATCATCGACAACCTTGGCGCAAATCTCGATCTGCTTCTCGTCATCGTTGAAGGTGAGCGCCGTCACTTTGCCGGCGGCGACGGCGCCATGCATGGCGCGCAGATTGCCGAGCGATTTGCCGCCGGAGGATTGCGCAATCTCGTCCGACCATTTTTCATAATGCGGCTTGGTCGATTCATAGTCGCAGATCTCGCCGCTGCGATCCGCGATCTCGGCTGTGGCCAGGCCATAGACGAGCCGCTGCATCGCATCGACTTTTGTGATGGGTATGAACATGCCGAAGTGAGACATGAAGGCTCCTGTTGGTTTGAATTTTGGGCACAAAAAAACCGCCGCGCGGACGCTTGGCGGTGGTCATCGTGGGATGATACTCAGAAAATCGCGGCATCAGCTCGGTTTGAAAAAACCGCTGTCAAGAAGCCGAATCGTCTCTTTCGCATCAGCGGCTTGTGGCATCCATCCGGTTTTACTAATGGCTTCTATGACACGGCGAGCTTCCACCGGAGCAACAATGAGCGTTGCCATTGCAGCTTGCAGTTTAACCTGCATGTTTTCGTGATCATAAAGCTTGGTCAAAGAAGCACGAGATCCACGGCGACTCAGCTCAGCTCGAATTGCCAGCATTAGCGGATATAGTTTCTTGAACTTGAATATCCGCTCCTTGAATATGGCGTCGTCCTGTTCGAGAGCGTTTTTCTCGAAAAGCGCGACCAGATCGCCTACAGACATACCTTTAAGCGCCGCTTTCACCGTTTAGCCCCGCCCCAAGTCGAACAAAGCGAAATCAAGTCGGCTTAAATATACCTTCGTCTAAAGCCCAAAGGCACATCCCCGCATCGCCCGCTTGCGGCATCCAGCCGCTTTTGGCAATAGATTCGATGACGTGGCGAGCTTCTTTCGGAGCTACTGCCAAAGTCTCCCTCGCCGCTTGCAACTTAACCTGCATGTTGGGATGTTCGTAGAGCTTTAACAGGCCCAAACGCGCCTCAACACCTCGGTTTTCCAGTTCCGCCTCGACTTCCATTTGTTGCTTAAAAAGTTTATTGAATTTTGATATTTTTTCTTCAAACAAGGCTTGGTCTTCCTCAATACAAATTTCGGCAAAATGCTGCACGAGTGCCTCGTTAGACATATCTGCCAGCCTGGGTTTCATGGCTTAAGGACCCCAAATTTGATGAGAGCTTGAATGCCGACCTTGTCGCGTTTATCCCAATCTTTACCGCGAAGATATTCGCGCGGCGACAGACCGCCAAAATCTTTATTCCCGGTCTGATACCAACCAGTGATTTCGCGATGCTTCATCGCCGGAATTCTAACAAGATTGCTTCTCGCATCAATCTCTTCTCGAGAGAAGCCATCATCTTCTGCCCCTTTCTGCTCGACGATGTGATGAATCTCATAGCCTGGCTTTGGATCGTCAACTGCATCCTGAAGCTCTTTTAACATCTTCGGTTCATCCAGGGACGCTTTTATCTTATCGCTATAATAATCCGGCTTGCCATTCAGCCATTGGATTGCTTCCACGGTAAGAAGGAGATTATGGACTTCGATTTTCTCGCCAAGTTCGAGCGCTGCCTGCGCCCATCTCGAAATCTCCTTCACGGCCGCATAAGCTAAACGGCCCAGTGGCCTCACATTTGAGATTTTAAAACGCCAAACGGAGCGTCCCGTCTGTAGTGGTTCAGCCGCGTCCGGCAGCTCCGTCGAGAAGCCGCCCGATTCTGTGCCAGGTGCAAAGCGCCCGCCCTGGCTATCCGGCGCGCCTCGCTGCCAGCGCGGATGCTTTGCTTCATCCCATGGACCGCCCCCACCCTTCGCCAGTGTGCGCGCCGCCTCAACATGGTCTTTGAAGAGCAAGCAATGCAGAGCGATGTCCCGCACGTTCCACGTTCGCGGTCCAGCGTGGACCGGCAGGTTCATTGCTGCCATGCCGAGTTCACCTGCAACGACTTTCATCAATACCGCGCCGTCGGCGGATAAAGCGGTCAGCTTCAGCGCATCGAGTATGTGCTGCGCTTTGACCGCATCGCCCATCGTCAGAACGCGAGCGGCGCGAGAGACCGTCGAGAGACTATCCACGTAAAGCGCATCCGGGCCATGCAGGCGCGTGATCCAGAAGTTGATTATCTCGCCAGCAATCGGCACGATCTCCGTGCCACGCCGAATCGTGAGCGGAATGCCAGGCCACACCCAAACCACGCCGTTACATGCAACGAGCGTGCGGATGCGATCTCGCGTCCCACAAAAGGGAAGAGAGTTCATTCAGATCTCGATTTATGAGATTTACTTGCCGCCTAAGCAGCTTGGGCATTCACCGGCCAATGGCCCATACGCGCCTATTCGCGCGATGTCGCGACGTTCGGCAGCGCCACATAGCCCGTGCCTGTCAGCGCCATCGGCGTGTCGGCGGCGGGCTCATTCAGCGGCGCGTGGCCGAGGATGGCGCGGGCCTCGTTGATCGTGAGAATGCCATTGGATGTGTAGCCGGTCAGGATCGCTTCCTGCACCGCCGGATCGAGCTCTGGGTCCGACTGCCAGGCGAATTCGAGATCGGGCGCATCGAACTCCGTCGCGATCACATCGTCGATGAGTCCTTTCACCCAACCCAACACTGGCAGAAGGCCTTCTTCTTCCGAAAGCTCTTTTTGCGTTTCCGCCGTGGCGCGATTGTTCTGCTGCACGAGGCCTTGCGGTGAGATCGAAAAGGCAAAGCAAATGACCCGCGCCAGCCATTCGTCGAAGGGCCCCGTCAGCGACGGCTCCTTCGTCTGCAAAAAGGTTTTGGCGACGCCGCCCGGCACGAATTTGGCCTTGCGGCGGCGGCCGAGATCGCCGTCGAAATAGGCGTCCCAATATTTCTGATAGGTCGCGATCTGATCCGGCGTCCAATTCTCCGGCACGCCGATGAGACTGTCTGGAATATTGCCCTCGGTGAAATAATCGAGCAGGAAAATCTGCCGCCGCAAGGCGATATTGACGGTCGTCACGATCTGCTCGACCGGGCCGAAGCCGTAGACGCGATTGGTCCTGATGTTGCGCGGCCGGTAGATCAAATCCGTCGTCGTGTAATCGACAGCGGGATAGCCCTTGAGGATCTGCTGATAGGCGGCAGGATAGATCGCCTGCCCGCCTTCTATATAAGGCTGCGGCGTGCGGCCCCAATCGTCGATGACGGGCTTGATGGTCGCGCCATCGAGCGGCAGCAGCGCCTTCAGCCGTCCGCCGCGATCACGCTGCATGTAGAGCGCTGGCGCGTCGATGACGAAGAGATCTTCGAGGATCAGCCGCAGCCAGTCGGTAAAGCCGTGCTGGCCGTCGGGGCGCCGGAAGAAGGACGTGATCGCAGCGACGCGATCGGCATCCATTGTTCGATTGGCTTTCTTATCGCGTTTGCGAATGTGCCAGCAGAGCCGCGCGACCTGATCCTTGCGCGTCTCGATGACGAGCCGCAACAGATCGTAACTGTCGGCCAAGCCGCGCAGCATGTTGAAGGAGATCGGCTCATAGGGGCGCGCGATCGTGGTGAGGTTGTAGCCAGCCGGATAATCCCATTGTCGGCCGGCGACTTCCGGCGGCGCCAAGGGCTTCATCGGCTCGAGCGGGCCGAACCAGTCGGCGCCCAGGCCGGAGGAGCCATAGCTCACATAAAGATCGGTCGGCGAGAGCGTCCAGCTTCTCTGCCCGGCAGCGCGGTCGGTCATGGATGAGGTCTCTTGCTATTTGTGTGGGCAGCCGAGTGCAGCCACGTCCTGCGCCGCTGGCCGCTCAAAGATCGCGTGACGGCTCTTCTTTGCGATGACGCGACGCATATGCGCCGCGCTTAGTCTATGATTTCGAAGTCCACAATGATGTCACGGCCTTTGCGGGTCCGAAAATCGGCTCGGCCTCTCGCAAGGGCAGCTTTGGCGTCCTCGACCGCTTCGGCGACATCGCTTGGCGCCTGCCGCAGATTACGTACAACAAATTTATAGGGTGGATCGATCTCATTGATGCCACCCCAAATCATCGAATCGACCAAAGCGTTTACACTGTCACCATGCCATTCTGGTGCGCCGAGCGCGCCCAAAAGCGCGACATAAAAATCTTCCCACGTTTTCCAATTCGTAGCATCGAGTTCTATCACGCGCATGGGCATCTCGGTCCAAACAAGACGGGTTAATCTAGGATTTCGAATTCCACGACGACATCATAGTTCTTGCGGGCTTGAAAATCGGCTCTGCCTTTGGCCAATCCATGCTTCACCCAATTAAGTTCATTGGCGACGTCTCTAGGTAGATCCCGAACATTACGGACAATAATTCGGTAGGGTGGATCAATTTGATTTATTTCGCCCCAAATCATCGAATCGACCAACGCATTGACACTGTCGCCATGCCATTCCGGCGCGCCAAGCTCAGGTAAAAGCGCGGCATAAAAATCGCCTACCGTTTTCCAATTCGCAGCATTGAGTTCAATCACACGCACGGTACCTCACTTATTAGGGACTAGCGGCGCCGCACGATAAAAGCTTCTGTAATGGGTGTTCGTATAATACACGAAGCCCGATACATTATCTATGATCAGTCGTGAGTTGCCGCGTCCGCGAGCGCCCGAGGGAACCGTATAGGACGTGTAACCTCCCACGCTTGGTGGCAATATGGCGCCAGTTATGTGGTGCGGCCGGTTCTCATACGGGTGAGGTCCTAGGGCTGCTATCTCGGATGCAATTCCCTTCTCGAGTATTCAGCGTATCCGCGATAGCCTCAAGCTCTCCGGGAGAAGGAAACCCATTTAATCCTTTCGGATCAAGCAGGTTTTCTCCTTCGAGTGGGACCTCCGCAGCTCCTAGTGGCTTGATAGGTTCATCATCGGCTATGGGCTGAAGTCGCGCAATGCCTGCCTCATCTCCCGGAGCAAACCACCCGCCCTGACTGTCCGCCGCGCCCGCCGGCCAGCGCGGATGTTTGGCTGGATCGAAGACCGGGATCGCACCTTTCGCCAAAGGACGCGAAGCAAGCAGCGCCTCCTTGAAGAAGACGATGTGTTGAGCAATATCTCGGGCATCCCATGTCCGTGGCCCGTCATGAATCGGCAGGTTCAAAGCATCGACAACAAGTTCGCCTGCGACGGCCTTCATCAAACCCGCGCCGTCGCGCGACAGCGCGAAGAGACCAAGCCTGTCGAGCGCATCTTGCGCTTTGGCGGCATTCCCCTGCGTCAGAAGTGATGAGGCGCGGAACATTGCCGACGGAATGTCTTTATAAAGCGCCTCCGGCCCATGGAGCCGCGTGATCCAGAAGCGCATGACTTCATCCGAAACCGGAACGATCTCACCGCCGCCGCCACGCTTGAGCGTGAGAAGAATGCCCGGCCAAATCCAGATCGCGCCATCTTGGGCAACAAGCGTGCGAGATCGCTCCAGCGCTCCGAGAGAGGCAAGTGATGGCATTCAACGTCCTCAAAGGAGCTAAAAGAGAGAATGAAGCGTCACGCACACTTCGTCATGCACCGCCGCGCTCCTGCGCTTCGCGCCGGTAGAATTCGATGATGGCCGTGCCATCGTCATGGCCGAACAAATGCGTCAAAGCCCAGATCGCCGCGTCCGCGTGATCGGGGCTGCCCTGCCCGCCATAGCCCGCGGCCGAGAAGGCGCAGAGTTGATCTTCGAGCTTGCCGAACCGGCCTGCGTGATGAACCTGTTTTTGCGCATAACGCACAGAGATGGGTTCCGCGCGTACCGCCTTGCCCCGGCTCGCAGTCACAAGATGCACCGGCACATTGGGATC
Source organism: Methyloferula stellata AR4 (assembly GCF_000385335.1). Lineage (NCBI taxonomy): Bacteria > Pseudomonadati > Pseudomonadota > Alphaproteobacteria > Hyphomicrobiales > Beijerinckiaceae > Methyloferula > Methyloferula stellata. Next base: position 3,875,739 of record NZ_ARWA01000001.1, read on the forward strand.
GGCGGCATGGATCGTGGCGCGTACCATTTCGCCGCCGAAATTCGATTCAGCCACGATGCAATCGGCCTTATATTCGTGATAGGCGACAACCGCGCGGCGGCCCCAGGCAGCGGGCGCCTCTCGGCACGAGCGGTCGGCCAGAATATAGCAATCGCCATCCGTGCCCCTTGCTGCCACGACGATGCCGATTTCATCGGCGCCAAGATCGTCATGGCCCGCGGCGCCCGAGGGATCGAGCGCGACGACAACCGACACACGCTCTTCTTCCGGAATGTCCTCAAGCGTGCAGCGCGCGGCATCGATAATCTCGTAGGTCCACAGCGCCGCATCGACATCGTCGACATAGATCCCTTCATAGAAGCGCTTGCGCTGCTTTTCCGGCAGATCGGCGAGGCTCGCCAGAAACGCCTTCGAGAGATTGGCGGCATTGTCCGGCGGATTTAAAAAAGCCCGCTTGTAATTATCGGGGTCGCTCAAGGGCCGCCGCGAGACGGGCTCGCGCTTTTCGCCAAAGAGCATGTTGGTCCAATGCGTCTTGCCGACCGGGTTCAGATCGACGAAGCCGCATTGATGTAAGCCGGGCACGACCTGCGCCAGGCGCGTGAAGGCAATGAGCGCGGAGGAATAAGGAATCTGCGACGCTTCGTTCAGAAAGACCGTCGCATATTCGAGGCCCAGGATTTTCTCGACGCGCTCTTTATCGTCGAGGCCGCCGATCCAGATCCGAGCGCCGTTCGGCAATTCGAAAAATCCGTCCTGGCGATGTTCCTTGATCGCAATCCGCGGATAGCAGAGCCGCATCACATTCGGCAAAGTATCGAGTGCGATGGAGGCGCGGGCAGCGTTCGCATGGAACCGCAAGATCGCATGGCGCGAATGCTTGGCTTTGAGCGCGCGGGCCACAATGGCGCGGACGATGAGAAAGGTTTTGCCTGATCGCGTCCCGCCGGCAAGACAGGTGAAACGCTGCCGCCCTTCGAGAAGGATGCGCGCCGCATCCTGCGCGGCGCTGAATAGAACCATGAATGTTCCTTGAAAGAGACACGAAAACGCGCGCATCGGCGCGCGGCTTTGCCGCGTCAGCAATGAGAAAGACTGTTTGGGTGAGCAGCACGGCGACAGGCACAGGTCGGGCGGTGCATGCGCGTATATAGGCCTCACAAATCGTTGCAGGTCAATCCGATCCGGCAGGACGATTTTTGCCATTTCTACATCTCGCCGGCGCCGCGAATGTGCTAACAGACGGCATGTTCAAGACCATAAAAAAATGTGTGCGCGCGGCCGGTACCGGCGCCCTCGCCTTCGCCGTACTCAGCCAACCCGCCGCGGCGGCGGAGACGATCGACGGGGCGCATCTGCCTTTGTGGCTCGGCCTGCCTTTTCTCGGCATTCTTCTGTCAATCGCCTTGGGGCCTTTGTTCGCGAGGCGGCTCTGGCACATCCATTATGGCAAGGCCTCGGCCTTCTGGGCTTTGCTCGCGCTCGCCATGATGGTTTTCGTCGAAGGCTGGCCGGTGACCGCCGCCGCCTTCGTCCACAACATGGTCCTCGACTATCTGCCCTTCATCCTGATGCTCTTTGCTTTGTTCACGGCGGCCGGCGGTATCGCGGTGAGAGGCACGTTGCCCGGCACGCCGCTTGTGAATACGGCGATCCTGGCGATCGGCGCGGGGCTCGCGAGCCTGATCGGCACGACAGGCGCGTCCTTGATCCTGATCCGGCCCTTGCTGCGCGCCAATGAAGACCGGCGGGCTAAGGCCCATATCGTGATCTTCTTTATTTTTCTCGTCTCGAATATCGGCGGCGCGCTGACGCCGCTCGGCGACCCGCCGCTGTTTTTGGGCTTTCTGCACGGCGTGGATTTCTTCTGGACGGCGCGGCATTTGTGGCCCGAGACGCTCTTTGCCGTCGATATGCTTCTCGCCCTGTTTTTCCTCGTGGACCGCAGGTTCTATTTCAGCGAAAAAGGGCTTGCGCCGCTGCACCGGGCGAAACCGCCCGAGCCTTTGCATATCACCGGCCGCATCAATATTCTTCTGCTCGCCGTCGCGATCGCGGCCATCATCATCAGCGGACTGTGGCATCCGGGTCTGACGCTGACCTGGATGGGCACGAAGATCGAGGCGCAGAATATTCTGCGCGACGGCGTGATGATCGCCGTCGGCCTCGCCTCGCTTGCCTTGACCGGCGAGGCCGATCGCAAGGCCAATCGATTCGAATGGGAGCCTTTGAAAGAAGTCGCCCAGCTCTTCGCCGGTATTTTCATCTGCATCATTCCGGTCATGGCGATCATGCAGGCTGGCGACGACGGACATTTCGCGCCTGTCCTCGCGTTTTTGACCGATGCTTCTGGCGCACCACGCAACGCCGTCTATTTCTGGGCGACGGGACTATTGTCGTCGTTTCTCGACAATGCGCCGACCTATCTCGTCTTCTTCCAGCTCGCCGGCGGCGATCCGGCGCAATTGATGGGGCCGCAGGCCACAACACTCGCGGCCATTTCGCTCGGCGCAGTCTTCATGGGCGCAATGACCTATATAGGCAACGCGCCGAATTTCATGGTCTATGCGATCGCGCGGCGCCAGCGCGTCGATATGCCGGGCTTTTTCGGCTATCTGGTTTGGTCTGGGATGATTTTGATCCCGCTCTTTGTAGCGATTACCTTTTTGTTCATCAGGTGAGTCTGTTCCTGCATCAGAATTGCGCGATCAAAGAACCGTCATTGCGAGCGCAGCGAAGCAATCCAGTGGTCACCGCTAACGAGGGAGCATGGATTGCTTCGTCGCTTCTCTCCTCGCAATGACGGCTCATTGATTGAGTCGTGACTCTAAAACACAGATATGCCGCGCGCATTGAGCAGTGCCGCCAAATGCTCCAGCGCTTTGGCGCGCTTGCGATAGAATGTGTGGGGCGCCCAATGGCGTTCCTTGCAGAGCGCCTTCATCGAACGATGCCGCGCCGCGCGCAAGGCCCAAAGGCTTGTAACAAGCGCCATGCCGGGATCGGCATCACGCAATTCTCGCAGCCATTCCAAGACGAGATCCATTTCCTTGATCTCGGCGCCGGTCGGACGCAGCAGGCGCTCGTTCTGGCGCTCTGCTCTTTCGCGTCTCTCATCCTCCGGCAATTCGGCTTGTGCCAATTGATCAGCCCATTCGATTGCATGGCGCACCCAATGGCCCCCTGGCTCGCGCGGGCCGCGCACTGGCGGCAAGCGATCGAGCGTGCGGAATGCCTTTACGAGGCTTTCGCCCACATGCTCCGGCGTCCATCGCGAGGGAACAGGCTCCGCCTGCGAAATATAAAATCCTTCGAACCCTTCGGGCTTGGCGTCTTCCATGGTCAGGCTCCGTCATCCAGAATATTGTCGAGGAGCGTTTGATCCTCGGCCGCGACGACGAGCAGCAAGCGGATCAAAGCCTCGCGCGTCAGGCCGCGTTTCGCGGCCGCGGCGTCATAAAGCTCCGCCGCTTCGGGCGGCAGGCGTAAGGGCGAGGCAGGCACGGCCCGGAAGGCAAGGCCGAAGCGCTGCGCCTGCCGATGAACATTGTTTGGCGTCGAGACGATCAGAGGATCCTCTGCGACACGTTTGGCCTCCCAGCCGAGGCCGATGAGAAAGCCGAGGCGGGCGATGCGCTCGGCCGTCCAGCGGGTTTTGGGGATGAGCTCTTCTGTGTTCATGATATGTTCTTAGGTATAATTACCGACTTCGTCAACGGTTATTTTACCGGATGCACAGCGCCATACCTTCGGTCATTCTACCGAGTATGGATCTTGAAGATGTGCTCGCCCGGATCGAACAGAGGCTCGCGGCGCTGGGTCTGTCTGCCCACGGCGCGTCGCTCGCTGCCCGCAAACCGGACGCGATTCGCAATTTAAAACGGGCAGTTAAGAGCGGCGACCGGCGTGGGATCACGACCGAGACGCTGAGCGCCCTGGCCCCGGTGCTGCAAACGACAGCCGCCTGGCTTTTGGGCGGAGTCGGTGAGGCTGACCCAAATACGCATGTCCGCGTGGTCGGACGCATCGGGGCCGGCGCCGAGATTCTACCGGAAGTCGAACAGATTCCACCGGAAGGTCTGTTCGAAGTCGAAGTGCCTTTCCCCATCCCCGAGACCTCGATCGCCTTCGAAGTGGAGGGTGACAGCATGTGGCCGCGCTACGATCCAGGCGACATCATCTTATGCTGGCGGGAAGGCACCGACGCCGAAGAGGTGATCGGTTGGGAAGCGGCGGTCAGGACTGCCGACGGCAAGCGCTATTTGAAACGCATCCGGCGGGGCGCCGTCGCAGGAACCTTCGATCTCGAAAGCCATAATGCCGCGCCGATCCGCGGCGTGCTGCTCGAATGGGCGGCGCAGATCCAAGCCGTCGTACGCGCCGGTCAATGGCGCCGTTTCACGCCCGGCCAAAGGACGAAGAAAGAGCTTCCGCCCAACGCGTGAAGGATGACTGTAATGGGGAAATGAGGCGTGTGGCGCGGGCTGCCGGAATGCGGGGCTTCTCCGTCTGACTTCGCCGCAAGGCTCAGATCACGTGATATGCCCGTTCCTCAAGGCCTAGGAAAAGCTCGGTCTTGAGTCGAAAAGCGTGAGCTACTTTTCTAGGTGAGTTTATGTGAGCCTTGTCCGAAGACGCAGCCGCTTGTTCAGACGTTCTGATCTTTTTTGCGCAGCCGCACCACGACGTCCACTTTGACGATTTCATAGCCTTCGGGGGCTTCGAAATTGTCGGCGAACTTCATGCCTTGGACAACGATGTCTTCGATATCGCCGGTTTCTTCGAAGTAGAAATGGCAATGATCGCTGGTGTTCGTATCGAAGACCGTCTTGGTCCCTTCAATCGCCAGACCGCGCACCAAGCCGACCTGAGCGAAAAGATTGAGGACATTATAGACGGTCGCCAATGAGGCGGACATTCTGACCGCTTGCGCTTCCGCAGCCAGAGCATCGGCCGTGACATGCCGGTCGCCCTTGCTGAAAAGCAGTTTGGCCAAGCCGAGACGCTGACGCGTCGCGCGTAAGCCGTAGCGCTCTAGAAGCGTACGGCCCTCTTGAGTCGGGGGCTGCACTTGCTGCCCGTCAAGAGGTTCTTGTTCCACTCTATACATGATAGCCCCGCTGTTCCCGTTGCGGACATCAAAAATTAAAGCAAGTTTGATACCGGGTGCTATATATTTCTGAGATTTAGAACTATTCCACGATGCAAGAGGCGCTTCGAGACGGATCCATTGTGCCGGAATAATCGTGCCGTATAGAAGCCCGCGCCGAAAAAGACGCGTCATTTCAGCCAGGGTCAGGCTGTCGGAAAATCAACCGGGAGCGGGATGCAATCCAACAAAAAACGGCGCCATCCGCAGATGCCGCCGTTTGTTTCCAACACCTCGGCCTTCACTTTAGCCAAGCAAGCTGTGCAAAAACTAGCCGAATTTGAACAGCACGCCGAAGCCGCCGCGCGGATAGTTCCAGGTGATCTCGCCATAGGGCTCCGCCACGACCCGGCAGGTCCCGCATTCGACGCAGCCGTCCGTCGTGATCTCGACCTGGCCCGAGTCGTTCTTAGCGTAGCAGCCCGCGGGGCAGATGCGCGTCAGGGCGACGAGGCGCGGCGACGGCACCTCATGCGGGGTCACCGTGATATGGGGACGTCCAGCATCGACCAGATAGCGATTTTGGAAAAGCTTGTCCTCGACACGGACTGCAGGTTCCTCGCTCATGCCCTTGCTCCCACCTCATGCAGATTTTGCGGGCCTGTCCCGCCAATGTAATTTACCGCCATGCACGAGCCATGCCGAGAACATCTCCCAGCAGGCCCTTCACCCGGCGCGTCGTAAAGAACGACTTAACAATGGCGTTTTCCTTGGACTTCTTGTCCACGCCATCGACGCGGAAATAGGTCTGCGCCGCGTTCGACAAGAGCTTCGGGTAGGTCGTGAACAGATGCTTGTTCTCGAGCGTACGCGGCAGGTTCTTGTATTTCTTGAGATCCTTCATGACGAAGGAATCATCGAGCCGCGCCTTGTACATGGAGAGATTGCCCGCCGTCATCGGCTGGTTATGGCTCTTCAGATCGAAGATGGTTTCGGCCGCGATCCGTCCGGTGGTCATGGCCAAGTTCGAGCCTTCGCGATGCACCGCATTCACGAATTGGCCGGCATCGCCGACGATCACCCAGCCATTGCCGAACAATTGCGGAATGGCCTTGTAGCCGCCCTCTGGGATCATATGGGCCGCATATTCCTTGACCTCGGAGCCAGCGAGCAATGGCCGCACGGCAGGATGGTTCTTGAAGGCTTCCAAAAGGCCATAGGGCGTCTGCGATGTTTCGGTGAAATCCGAAATCAGGCAGCCGATGCCAATCGAGAGACATTCCTTATTGGTGTAGATGAAGCCAGTGCCGGTCATGCCTTTGGTGATCGTGCCGGCCGTCTCGATGACGACGCCTTCGTCGCCTTGCAGGTTGAACCTGGCCGCGATCGTCTCGGCCGGCATGAAGTGCATTTCCTTCACCGCGAGCGCAACCGTATCGGGCTTCGGGATCGAGCGCAGTCCGGCGCGCGTGCCGACGAGGCCGCTGACGCCTTCGGCGAGCACAACGACATCGGCGTAAATGATGCTGTCGTCGCGATCGGTACGCACGCCGATGACGGCATCATGCGCATCGCGCACCAGTTCGGTGACGGTCGTCTCGCAGATCACCAGCGCGCCGGCAGCCGCGACCTTGCGCGAAAACCATTTGTCGAAAGGCGCGCGGATGATGGTGTAGCGGTTCGGTTTTTCTTCGTTGAAATCTTCCGAACGATAATGCGCGCCGCAATAAGAGCGGTCGTCCATCATCCAGATACGCTGTTCGATGATATGGCGTTCGAGCGGCGCATCCTCGCGGAAATCCGGAATGAGCTTTTCGAGCGCATCGGAATAAAGAATGGCGCCCTGCACATTTTTCGAACCCGGATATTCTCCGCGTTCGAGCTGCAGGACCTTGAGGCCCTTGGTCGCAAGCGTATAGGCGCAGGCATTGCCCGACGGCCCAGCCCCGACGACGATGACGTCGAATTTTTCTTCTGCCATTGGGGCCTCCTATTCAGCCGCGGAACGCGTCGCCGCGAGCGCAAGACGCTTGCGGAACGTTTCCGTCAGCGCCGGCAAAACCTTCGTCGCATCGGCGACGATGCCGACATGCGCGAAGTCGAAGATCGGTGCATTTTTATCGGTGTTGATCGCCACGATCAGATCCGCGCCTTCGACACCGACACGATGTTGAATGGCCCCCGAAATACCCGCCGCGATGTAGAGACGCGGCCTAATCGTCTTGCCCGTCTGACCGATCTGCCGGTCCGTCGGGATCCAGCCCTTTTGGACGAGCGGACGCGAGCCGCCCCACTCCCCGCCGAGCACGCCCGCAAGGTCGCGCACAAGCTGGTAATTATCGGCATTCTGCATGCCGAGACCGCCGGAGACGACAATGTCGGCATAGGCGAGATTGGACTTGTTCGTCGTGCCGTCCGGCAAGAAGGCCAGAATTTTTGTGATGATATCTTCTTCCGGCAGCGATACTTCATGCCGGATCACGCGGCCGGTACGGCCAGGCGTCAGCAGCGGCACAGAGGCGACGCGCGGACGCATGGTCGCCATCTGCGGCCGGTAGTTCAGCGTGAAGATCGTGCAGAGCAGCGAACCGCCGAAGGTCGGCCGCGTCGCGGCAAGCGAGCCCTCGGCATCGACATCGAGTTCGGTGCAATCGGCGGTGAGGCCGGTGAGCAAAGTCGTGGCAACCGAGCCGGCAAGATCGCGGCCGAGATTGGTTGCGCCAAGCAGCAGGATTTCCGGCTGATATTTATTGACGAGCTCCGTCATCACCTTGGTGTAGGGCTCGTTGCGATAATCGGAGAGGGACGGATGTTCGACCACATAGCAGACGTCGCCGCCATAGCCGAAGCAATCGGCGACCGCTGCGTCCGTCGTGCCAGGTGCGCCGAGCACGACGCCACAAACGTCGACTTTGAGCTTGTCGGCGAGCTTGCGCCCCTCGCCCATGAGCTCCCAGGAAACGGGATGAACGACGCCGCGCTCGAGTTCGAGCAGCACCCAAATATGCTTATAGGCCTTGAGGTGCTCCGGCAGCTCTTTCTTCGTATTGGCGCGGCTGTTGCCGGCTCCGGCTGCGGGCGCTTTAGGCTTTTCAACCATTGTTACCACTTCCCTCGTTCGTTCGCGTTCAGTAGCTGGGAGCCATTTTGACCATGTCTTGTTCCAAGGCAGGCTGCCTCTTGTAGACTTCGCCTAGCAGAGCATCGCAAATGTCCTCATAGGACTTATCGGCGACCTCGATCTGAAATGCTTTTTCCGCGCGCGCCGGCGGCGCGAAGACCTTTTTGACGATCGTCGGCGAGCCCTTCAAACCGCAGAGTGCGAGATTGGTGATGCCGGCGTCAGCGGCGCTCCAGGTGATGATGCCGGCACGCGCAGCGCGCAGCGCGTCGGCCATGGTTCCGCGGCGCATTTCATTGGTGCCTTCAAGCATGGTGACGAGGCAGGGCAGCTTGGTCTTCAGCACTTGAATGCCGCCTTCGGCGCGGCGGTGGACGGTGATCTCTTTCTTGTCGATATCGAACTCTTCGATCTTCTGGACGTAGGTGAGCTGCAGGAGGTTCAAGCGCTTGGCTATGCCAGGCCCGACCTGCGCCGTATCGCCGTCGATCGTCTGCTTGCCGCAGAAGATGATGTCGGGCGCGCCCCAAGTGGCCGCGACCTTCTCGATGAGCAGACCCAGAGCATAGGAGGTCGCCAGCGTATCGGAGCCGGCGAAGAAACGATCGGTGAGAAGCACCGCGCGGTCCGCCCCGAAGGTAAGGCATTTGCGCAAAGCCTGATCGGCCATGGGCGGTCCCATCGTGACGATGGTGACTTCGCCGCCATGCTTGTCGCGCAGCCGCAGAGCTTCTTCGAGGGAAAACAGATCGTAAGGATTGATGATCGTCGGCACGCCTTGCCGCATGATCGTGTTCGTCACGGGGTGAACGCGGATCTGCCCCGAGTCCGGAACCTGTTTGACGCATACCACGATATGCATGAGATCACCCTTCTCCACATAGCAAAAGCAAATTCCAGACCAGCCGCGGATTAACCATCCGCTCTAGCTTGTTTGGACCGATTCTTAAAACGAGCAGCCTTAAGGCCGCGCCATGATCCGCAGGTGCGTTCGGATCTCTATTTCAAGAGATCAGAGAAAGGCACCATCGGCGGCGGCGCAACGACCTTCTCCTGCACCGCTTCCTTCAGGACCTTGAAGACGCGCTCTTTCATCGGATCGGATTTTTGGAAATCCTCATAGGCCTTTTCAAGCGTCGCACGGCAGCGCTCCTTGACCTCATCGTCCGTCGCGCCCTCGAAATCTTCGCCAGCCAAATATTGGCCCATGCGCTTCATGATATGCATGCGCAGGACATTCACCTTGGTCTCGTCATAAGGAACGTCCAAGGCCTTGAAGAACTCTTCGGCAGAAGAAAGCGTCTGCAAGTTTTTCAGAAAACCACTCATGACTTCAAATCCTCAGTAGATAGTCCCGGCTCTCGGATCGAGACGGCGGAGGTTAAACGGACATGACCGTTGAACTCGCCTTGAAAATGCGACAGCCTCGCCTCGAGAAACTCGATGCGATCCAGAAGCGAGCTTATCGCTTCGCCGACTGGATCAGGCATCAGATGATGCTCGAGATCGATCCGCCCTCGGGCCAACCGGCGCCGCTCATGCGCATCGCGAACGATCCGCCCCGGAATTCCGACGACGGTCACGCCGGGCGGAACATCCGAGATAACGACGGAATTCGCGCCGACCCTTGCGCCTGCTCCGACGGTGATCGGCCCAAGAATCTTGGCACCGCATCCGACAAGCACGCCATCTTCAAGAGTCGGATGACGCTTCCCAGGCTTCCATGACGTCCCACCAAGCGTTACGCCATGATAAAGCGTCACGTCATCTCCGATGACGGCTGTTTCCCCTATCACGACAGAAGCGCCGTGATCAATAAAGAAACGATGACCGATGGTCGCGCCCGGGTGGATGTCGACATTCGAGACGAAGCGTCCGAACCAGGACAGGAACCGCGCCGGAAACCGCAAATTCCGCAGCCAGAGCCGGTTCGCGATCCGAAACCAGATGATCGCATGCACGCCCGGATAGGTGAGCAGCGTCTCGAGATTGTTGCGCGCGGCCGGATCGCGGGCGCGGACACAATGCAGATCTTCGCTCAGAAGGCTCCACAGAGATTGCGGCCGATTTTTTTCCGAGACCAGATCCGCCGTGGCCGCATCGCTCATCTCGGCCATTCCTAATTCGCCAAAACCGGGAGCACGCGCTGACGCGGGCCGAAGCCTTGTGCACCCATTTCATTGTAGAAGGTCATCAGCATGCTGGCCGGCACCGCCGCTTTGGTGCGTTCCGCATAAGCGCGGACCAGCGCCAAAATGGCCTTCGCTTCGTCGGATTGGACATCGATGCCCAATTCCTTGAACGCGTTCACGACGGCGCCGAGGCCCGAATGCTTGCCGAGCACCAGCCGGTGCGTACGCCCGAGCACGGCCGGATCAAGCGCCTCGTAGCATTTGCGATCCTTCAGCAGGCCGTCGACATGGATGCCTGACTCATGCGTGAAGACGGCGTCGCCGACGATGGCTTTAGCCTCGGGAATGGCCCGCCCGGCAGCCTTCATCACAGTCTGCGCAACGGCTGAGAGCGAACGCAGGTCGATGCCCGTCTCAAGCCCATAAAGCGCGGAGACAGCGACCGCCACTTCCTCCAGCGGCGCATTGCCGGCCCGTTCGCCAAGCCCCACGACAGTCACGCTCGCATGGCTCGCGCCGGCACGCAAAGCCGCCAGCGTATTGGCGGTCGCAAGACCGAGATCGTCATGCGCATGGATCTCGATTTCGAGATCGCTGTGGCGGCGCAAATGCTCGACCATTGCGTAAGTCGCAAAGGGATCGAGGACGCCAAGTGTATCGGCAAACCGGAAGCGCCTTGCCCCGGCGCGCGCCACGGCATCGAGCACTTCGGCGAGAAAACCCGGATCCGCGCGGGACGCGTCCTCGCCGCCGACAGCCACTTCGAGTCCGCAATCGCGGGCATAAGGCACAACATTTTCGATCAACGCCAAAGCATGCGCGCGGCCAGCGCCGAACTTGGCTTTCAATTGGATGTCGGAGACCGGCACGGAGGCATTGACCATCCGCACCCCGGTCGCAACGGCGGCGTCGATATCGGCACGCAGCATGCGGCACCAGGCGATCGGCGTCAGCGGCAGATTTTGACCGACGATGGCATTGATGGCGGCGATTTCCTCCGCCCCCATCGCCGGCGTTCCAGCCTCGATCTCGGGGACGCCAGCCGTGGCCAGAGCCTCGGCGATCGCGACTTTCTCGTCGATGGTGAATGCGACGCCCGGGGCCTGTTCGCCGTCGCGCAACGTCGTATCATTGAGGAAAACCGGCGTCCGCAACCCTGACCGCGCCGACGCATTTCCGCTGCTCATAGACGAACGCTCCGCTGTTTCACAGGATCGCTTCATGCAGATTTTCCGCATGAAGCTCTATCTGGCCGCCGATCATCTCTCAATCAATGCGACACTCTGCCGAAAAGCGCGTCGAACGAATCCGCCTATTTGAGCTTCAACGGAATGGGCGCCTGAGGCGTGGTGATCGGGATCAAGCGGATCATGCGGCCGGTCGCCTCGACCAGCTTGGCTTGCACGCCATTCAGGGTCATGTTGGACAATTGGCAGCCGGAACAGGCGCCAACCATCTTCACATAAACTTTGTCGCCCTGCACATCGATGAGCTCGCAATCGCCGCCATCGCGTTTCAGGTTTGGACGGATGGCGTCGAGCGCATCGGAAATAACCTTGCGATGAGCGGCAGCCGCCGGACTCTCCTCAGCCGCCTTCGGAGGCGGCGCAGCGACAGGCGCCCCAACATCATCGACGACCTTGGGTTGAGCGTTTTGAGCCGAATCCAACATCATGGCTCCTTAGCTGAACGACTTGCCGCAAGAGCAGCTGCTCTGCGCATTCGGATTTTCGAACACGAAGCCTGCACCTTCGAGGCTTTCGACGAAGTCGATCTGCATGCCAGCCAGGAGAACCTGAGAGGCGGAATCGACGAACACACGGACGTCATCACCAGCGTCGATCACCTCGTCGCCTTCATGCGTCTGCGAGTCGAGGCCAATTGCATATTTGTAGCCCGCGCAGCCGCCCGTTTCGGCCTTGACGCGAAAACCTGCGCCTTCTTTGCCGGATCTTTCGAGCGCGGATTTAACCGCGTGCAAGGCGCTATCGGTCAGGGAAATCATCAGGAACCTCCGTCACGGAAACTTACTCCACTGGTAGCAAACCGTATGCCAGGGGTAAGGCTTTGTTTTAAAGCGATTATTCTATGTCATACGGGCGTGTCGCAATCACGACACGCGTCGTAACGCCGACAGGAAAGATGGCGGTACAAAGGCTTTAAAGTCAAGGCCATGCCGCCGCTGCGACAGTACGCCAACGGGAAAAGCCCGCGAATGCACGCATCCGACGTAAAATCGCCACGCCATTCGGCCGAGATCTGGGCGTTTTCTTTACGGGCCGCCCCAAATCCCGGCGCAAGTCTTTTCAATATTTAAAAGAGAATAAAGAAAGGCCCGTCATTTCATGGACGGGGTGGCGAAGCCGCCATTTTTATTGTCGCAAACCTTGCGAAGCGCTTGGGGTTTCCGCGAGAGTCACGAGAGGCGTGGTTTGAAGCAGAGAGCCGCATTTTTAAGCAGAGCCGTGCCAGGACGGTCTCGACCAGCCGCTCTCGCGCCGGCCACAAATCGGCTGGATCAGTGCCGCTCGGCCTTGTTCCGCCGCGGACGCAAAAAGGCAACCTTGTCGGTCGGCATCCGCGCGGCCTGCTTCTTCGGGAGTTTTTCGATCGCTCCGTAAAGCCGTTCGCGGCGCGTTATTTCGGCGGCGACGTCTTCGGGCGTGACATTGCATTCCGCCCAAATGACGCAGAGGTGGTAGAGCAGGTCGACGCTTTCCAACACGACATTGTCATTGTGCTTTTGCACGGCGTCGAGACCGACTTCCACGGCCTCTTCGGCCAGTTTCTTCGCCATTTTGGCGACGCCGTTCGAAAAAAGCTTAGACGTGCGCGACGAAGCCGGATCGCGAGCGCGGGCTTCGAGAACGGACGCATAAAGCTTTGTCAGCGAATCGACCATCTGTTCAATCTATCTCATCCGGCCGCGAAAGACCTGCTTATTCGCGGGATTTACCAAGTAAAACAAGCGTAGCTCGCAGCACAGCCAAGCTGGATGCGGTCGAAACGAATATGGCCGGGTCTATACCCGGCCATTTCAACTTTCGAGAAGTTAAGGAATATTTCAGACCGGACGGTTCTCGTTCGGATTGCGGACCGGGCCCATACGCTTCAAACCTTCTTCATAGGTGATGACTTCCCAGTCGGAGTCGAATTTCACAGCTTCTTCGATAATATAATCCATCTTGCCGCCCGTATTGAGCTTTTTGATGTCGTTCTTATCGATGAACAGCAGCTCCAAGAATTCGTTATAGGCAGTGGCTTCGCCGATCGCCAAGCAATAGAACATCACATCGCCCATATAGATGCGATACTTAGCCAGCAGATCCTGGTTATTTGAATAGATGAAGTATTTGTTCCCCGGCTTAAACAAGTCGCCGAAGACTTCCATGATCGTCCCGAGATATTCGAACGACAAAAGATAGCACATGAACATCTCAAGGTGCTTGTCATCCGGCTCTTTGGTGGAGGTAAACACCTGCCACACCGACAGTTCCGGCGGCCGCTTCTCGTCGGCCATCTGCTGCTGGAACTTCAGCGCGATCTCGCCGCGGAAGCCGAAGCGGCCGGGGCTGATCTCTTCCTTGATGATCGCGTGTGTGAGACGGCTCTCTGCCTCAAGCCGCGCGAGAGGTGTTTTATCTATGGTTAGCGTCATGAGGATTCCCATCGTCATTGCGGAGCCAGTCCGCCAATTTGAAGAAAGATTGGTGTAATTGCGCCCGCAGAGACGCATCCTCGACGACTTCTTCGAGGGCGCCGGTCATACAGAGCATCCAGGCATCTCGCTCGGCCTCGCCGATGCGAAAGGGCATATGCCGCATCCGCAAGCGCGGATGGCCGCGCTCCTGCGAATAGAGCGCGGGTCCGCCCATCCATTCGCCGAGATAGTTTTTGAGAATTTTCTTTACCGAGGTCAGATCCTTGGCATGCATCGCACGGATCGCGCGCGCCTCGGGCAAAGTGTCCATGCGAAGATAAAAGGCATCGACAAGGGCATCTACGGCCGCTTGTCCGCCTATCGCGACGAAAGGAGTTGTCGTGGGTGTTACAGAAATATTCACCGGCTTACAGACACTTTTGAGGCGGGCTCCAACTGGGGAATGTCGAAGCCCGCTCTAACTGAACTCCAACTCACGCAAGCGCCGCTTCTTTTTGCTGCACGAATTCGGCGACGAAATCGGCCAACGGCATGTCGATACGTTCGATATTATATCGCTTGAAGAACTTCAATTCGTTCTTTGTCGGCTCTTCGGGCAGCACCGCCCAATGCTTTTCGGACGAGCGCTTCATGATCTGGAACGCGAAAATCCGTTCGACCTGGCTCGAGAAGCGGCAGCCGAGGAACAGGAAATTGCGGCCCGTCCGGATTTCCATCACCTTTTCCGGGATCGGCGTCTGAATGTCGATTTCGGTCAGGACCTCGACATAATCCGAGTCGGAGACAAGAAAATTGCTTCCAGGCGTCACGCAACCCCAGGGATAATAGAGCACCGACTCCCAAGCCTGCGCCGTCGCCAGTTCGGCTTCCTTGTCGATGAGGCTATTGTCGGCATTGAAATATTGCACCCAGGTCGCAAGGTGTTCGGCATGGCTGACGCCCTGCACGTGACCCCATTTATTGGTGCGCGAGGCCTGCATGGCCTGCAGCATCAGATTGTCGTACCAGGCGTAGACGACGAGCGGGATCTTCTCCTGCGCCGCGAGATAGGTGTGCAAGGCGGTCGGAGGGACTTGCGCCTTGAACGCATCGGTCATGACCGAGCTGATCGTTTTCCGGTGCTTGAAGTTCTCGATATATTGCGCGGCGGCCGACAGATTCTTGCGGATCTTATGCGGCACGGTCGCCTTCGCCGTGAGTTTGGCAACCAGCGGCTCGGGACCCGCGGGCAATGGCAGATTTTCCCCGGCTAGAGCCAGGGTACCCGGCCCGAGATAGGGAATAAGACGACCCTCATTGAGGGTCGTCCTGATAGCAGCGATGGCTTCGGAGGTCATGCATTTGCCTTTTCATCCGGAGCCATTGTCTTGAAGCGCGCCAACTCGTCATGCGACATGTAGAAGGCAGCACGCCCCCCGGACAGCGAGTGAACGGGCAGACGATACGAGAGGTAGTCGTACCATTCCTGAGCACCGACACCTTCGGGCGCTTCACCACAGGAGGTGCAAAGCCCCTTGGGGTCATAGCGGACTTGGAGAACGACTTCAGCGATAGGCATGCGACATATCCTTTCTTTCTAAGTTAGGTGCGACGGCCGTCTTAGCCGGAAAGCGCACCGAGCAGCTCGATCTTGGCGTCCTCGGTGCCCAGCGTGGCGAGACAGGCGAAGCGCGACTTGGTCGCGACGCCAATCATGTTTTCGAGGCGCTCGTTTTCTTCCTTGGTCATTTTGGCCAAGCCCTTCTTTCCTTCGAGAAGGAAGATATGGCAGCTGTCAAATTTCCCTGTATTGCACTTGCATTCCATCGGAAATCCAGCCGCCTGAATGGCGGCCAGGAGGGTCGACCCCTCCGGGACTTCCTGCGTTTTTCCCGAGGGCATGATCGTTACTGTCGGCATTTCAATTGAACCCCTGTCTTAAGCGTTGGTGTTTTAGCTGACTTCCCGAATTTTTCTACTGACTTCTAAAGCGTGATTTCCGCACCCGCACCGATGTTGATCGACGCATCCTTCATCGTGCCCACGATGAAGGCGATCTGGTTCTCGGTGAGGTGCGCGTGAAACGGCAGCAAAACAGCCCGATCCGCCACTTTTTCTGTCACCAGAAAATCCTTCTTGCGATAGCCCAATTCAAAATAATAGGGCTGCTGATGCAGCGGCACCGAATAGGCTGCCGCCTCGATATCTTCCTTCCTCATATCGTCGATGATCGAGTCCCGGCTCGACCGCGTAAAGCGCGTCCCGAGATGAACGATGTAGAGGAACCAATTGACGCTCGTGACATCCGGCCCGATGTAGGGATCCTTGATCCCCTCGAAGGACTTCACATAGTCGAAATACCAATATTCCGTCCGCTTGCGGCGCTCAAGAATCAGTTCGAGCCGCTGCAATTGAACGAGACCCAGTGCCGCGGCCAGATTGCTCATCGAAGCCTTATAGGCCGCCGCCATGCCGACGACGACCGAGGCGCGTTCCTCGACCCGGTGCGACCGCCAGCGGCGGAGCGCCATAGCAACGTCCTGACTGTCGGTGACGACCATGCCGCCTTCGCCGCAGACCAGCGGGCCCGGCTGGGAGAAGTCGAAAATCGAACAATCGCCGAATGTTCCGACCATTTGATTTTTATAGGTCGAACCGATGGCCTCGCTTGAATCCTCGATGAGGATCAAGTTGTTGCGGGTCGCGACATCGCGGAACGACGTCCACGGCGCCGGATGTCCGTTGACATTGCCGACGACGATCGCCTTGGTCTTTTCAGAAATCTTGTTCTCGGCCTTTTCAGGCACGAGGCAGCCAGACCAATAGTCGATATCGGCAAAGATCGGAAAAGCGCCGCGCAGACCGATCGCATGGGTGATCTCGCGGTAGGAATGCGGCGAACAGATCACCTCATCGCCGGCGCCGATTCCATAGGCATCGAGCACGAGCATCAGACCGATGGTGCCGCTTGCAACCGCGATCGCATATTTGCGCCCGGAATATTGTGCGAAAGCCGCCTCGAAAGCCTCGACCGCTTCGCCCGAGGAAATATTCGGGCTCTGCAAAACATCGGCGACGGCATCGAGCTCGGCTTGCGAGATGTCAGGGTCCGAAATCGGGATCCAACTCGAACTATGGGCCATCACGCCACCTTGTTCACGACGATGATCCCGGTCGCGACGCCGGGATCTCTTGTCATCGTCACGCAGTGATCGACCGCGCTGATCAGATAAAGTGTGAACTTCGGGAATTCCTTGTAGGGATTCTCGCCGTCGACGTCGCTCGGGTCGCACCGCGTCAGCGACACACCCGGAAAATTCTGCCGGAAGTCCTTGAACACGGAATCATTCGCGTCCGGACCATCCAGCATGGTTTCGATCTTCGCAAGGTTTTCGCTCGTGAGACTGCTCATGGCTGAAATCTCATTCTTCGTTCAATTTCCGCGCTTCAACCGTGCAAGGCAACACTGTCGCGGCGCTCTCCGGCGGCAATTCCAATTGCCAACCGTTGGCGAGGGTGACGATCCCGCCCCACATATTCTCTTTTTCCATCGAGACGATGGGCTCTTCGAGGTCCTTCTTCGGCACGTAGACCGTCAAAATGCCCGCGCCGTCCTTGCGTATCATAATTCTCATCGAGACCCCACTGATGTACCCAAAATCCTAGCGCCCTCATCAAGCGGCGATTGCCGCCGCTTCATTCACGATCCCGGGCAGAACATCAAGGAGCGTGTCAATATCGGCGGCCGTATTTTCACGGCCGAGAGAAAAGCGAACCGACGACAAGGCACCGCGCTCGTCGACGCCCATCGCCAGAAGCACGTGCGACGGCTCCGTCTTCGAGGACGTGCAGGCGGCACCGGCCGAGGCGCAAATCCCGGCGCGATCGAGCCGCTCCAGGATCAACTCGGCCTCAAGATCACCGAACCTGATCATCGTCGTATTGCTGACGCGCTCGGCGCCGGCGCTATGGACGCTCGCCAAGGAAACCCGAGACAGCACCCCGGCTTCAAGCTTGTCGCGCAAAGCGGCCAGGCGTTCGGTCTCGGCTTGCAATTCCTTTTGCGCGACGAGCGCGGCCTTGCCTAGGCCGACGATGCCAGGAACGTTTTCAGTACCGCCGCGCCGCGCGCGTTCCTGATGCCCGAACAATTGCGGCGGGATCTTCACGCCCTTGCGCACGAAAAGAGCACCAATGCCTGTCGGCGCGTGAATCTTATGGCCGGACAAAGAAAGAAGATCGACCGGGATTTTTTTCAGATCGACGGCGATCTTGCCGACCGCCTGCACGGCATCGGTATGGAACAAGAGCCCCTTGCCGCGCGTCAAAGCGGCGATCGCTTCGATCGGGAAAATCACGCCGGTTTCATTATTCGCCCACATTACGGAGACGAGCGCCGTATCCGGCCGGATCGCGGCCTCGACCGTCGCCGGATCGAGCGTGCCCTTTGCGTCAACCGGCAGATAGGTGACGCTATAGCCTTGCGTCGCGAGGTGCTTGTACAATTCCATGCAGGACGGGTGCTCGACGCTGCTGGCGACGATGTGCTTGCGCTCGGGCGCCGCGGCCAGAGCGCCATAGACGGCGAGATGGTTCGATTCCGTGCCGCAGCTCGTATAGACGATTTCAGGCGGCGTGCAGTTGAGCAGGCGGGCAAGTTCGCCACGCGCCTGCATCACGGTTTCCTTGCTGCATTCGCCCGCCTTGTGCTTGCTCGACGGATTGGTCGGGCCGCTCTGCATGCAAGAGGTCATCGCCTCTATCGCTTCCAATGCAACTGCCGTCGTCGCATTATTATCGAGATAGATCATGTGTTTCACTCTCGTTTGCCAGCCAGCGCGCCCCGCTTTGCCTGAGGGCGCGGGCCGTGAACCGGGCACAGCAAAATTCATGCAAAGGCATATGTTTCGGTGCGTCCATCCAGGCGAATGGGGCAGCGAAAGCCGTGCCGTTCAATTGTCAACAAAGCCGTGAAAACGATCAGGCCAAGCCCGATCGCTGTCGCCCCTGTGGAAGTCCAATCTGCGAAGACTTGACTTCCATTCGTTTCGGCGGGCCAAACCGCGCGCGCCGCACGCGATTTCTTTTACGATTGAAACCCGCGGCTTGCAAGCCTGCGATCAGCGCGGCAATACCACGGGCGTTCTCGGAAATCAGACTGGAAGCAGCTCTTCTTCCAGGCAGCCGACGACGAAGCGGCTGCCCTCGAATTCGACCAGATAAAGCGGCTTCTTCGTCTCTTCGATGGTTCCTATATTGACGATTTCGCCCATCTCGCCCGATTTGGCCAGCAAGGCATCGACGGGTTGATCTGGGTAGGATCCATCATTGAAGAGATCTTCGACAACCTGGACGCGCTGACCCCATTGATATTTGGGCGGCCGCGCTCCCCCGTCTGGATCGATCATTCCTCGTCTCCCTTGGGTGCCGCCTTCTTTTTCTTCTTGGCGTCTTCATCCTCGTCGCCGTCCACGGCCTCGAGTTCCTTGGCCTTCATGCCGACTTTGTTGCCGGTGAGCATAAATTCGACGCCAAAGATATAATATTGCTGCAAAAACGTGCCGATGTTGCAGACGTAGCCTTCTTCGCCCTTCTTCGCCAAGACGTCGCCGACATCCTTGCCGCAGAACGTTCCATCGTTACGAATGGTGCGCTTGGTGCGAACGCGCTGGCCATAAAGGAAACGCGGCGGCTCATTGAGCTCGCATACCGATGGGTCTTCCCGGCTGATACTGGTCATTTCCGTCTCTCCTCAGCAATCTTCGTGACGTCGGCCCGATCACTCGGTTCATTCATCACAATCATCACATCTCTAGCTACGCCGGCGTTGCCCGCTCAACTAATTCTTGCCTCCGGCGCCCCGCTGCCACTGGCCTGCAAGTCGCCAAGCCGCTGCACCGCCAGCTCGCGGACCAAGGGGTCCTCGTCCACAGTCATCTGCGTCAAGCGCTGCAGATCGTCGATCCGCCCCGCCACTTCATAGCGAACCCGCCAATCCGCGTCCGAATACAAGGCAACGAGCTGCTCGTTCGTCAGTCTTTGCACCACTTCGAGCCGGACGCTCGGGTCCTTGTCCTGAGCCAGACGCATCAACCATGCCGGATCGATCCGCCGCACAATCGTACGCCGCACCTCCGGCTCGGGATCGTGAATCATTAACGGCAAGGTCGAGGGCGACAGCCGCCGCGCGACCATGGTGCGCACATAATAATCAGGATCCTTGATCATCGAGACGAGATTTGCGTCATCGAGATGCGAGGCGACGCGAATGCGAACCTCGCGATGCGGGTCGTTAATGAGCTTCAAAAGATAATTCTGCGGCAGGCGCGCCGCCGCCGCCCAGCGCACGGTCTCGTCGGGATCTTCGAGCAAGGGCGGCAGCCGGAAGACATCGGCATGCTTGGCCGCGACCGCCCGCGTCTCGAAATAGGGATCGTTCAGATGCTCGTTGGCGAGCGTCGGGTTCCAATAGAAGAACCGGTCGATACGGCGCGCGTAGCGGTCGAAGACGCAGGCCTGCTTGAGCTGGCACTTGCCTTCGGCCAGGAAGACCTCATAGCGACATCCTTCGCAGCTGAGCTCCTGGCCTTGCCAGTCCCGCGCCTCGTCAATGTCGTTACGCATTGTCGGCGTCCCTCTCCTTCTTGCGCTGATAGACTTCGAGCAGCAGGGTCGCGCCAATCTTGTCGCTTGCGTCGAGTTCGAGAAGCTTCATCGTTGCCGAGAGGCCCTCTTCCAGATTGCCCAGGCGCATCTGCAGGTAAGCATAGCCCTTGAGCACAAACAGGAAGAAACGCGGCATCATCTCATAAGAGCTGAAATCCGCGTCCGAGCTTTGGACCTGGTGCCAATCGTCCGGCAGATTATTATGATACGCGGCTTCTGCGAGGCAGACGTGGCAGACCTCGAGACATTCTTCGAGCCGGCCTTTGTAAAAAAAGAACCGGTAAAGGCCGATCAGGACAGCCGGATGAGCTGGAGCAATGGTCTCGGCTTCACGCAAAAGCTGTAAGGCGAGATCGCCGTCGGCATAGACCGTCGCTGCTTGATCGAGGCACTTTTTCGCCTCCAGCGGCAGCCCAGCGCCCAAAAGGACTTCGACATCCTGTATGCCGCCGCCGGTGCTCAATCCGGTTCCGGTTGCCGGGACCCCCATTTTACTCTCCGTGCTGAGGCATGAACGCCTGAGCCGATTTAATGCTCGCGCACGTGTTCTGGCAAGCTCGCCGCATCATGGCTGTGCGTGCCGCGTGTGGATACGTGGCTCGGATCGTGGAACTCGAAACCCGAGGTCGTCGCCGTTTCCTGGAAATCCATCGTCACGCCTTGCAGCAGCAGACGGCTTTGAGCCGGCAGGAAGAAGCGCAAGCCATTCAGGTCAAGCGTGGTTTCACCCGCCGCGGGTGAATCTGCGATCACGAATTCCGCCGCAAGGCCGGAACTGCCGCCAGGCGATACCGACAGACGCAAACCGCTCGTCGGGCCACCATCGAAGCGCAGCAAGCGGCGGACAAACTTGTCCGCTGCAGGCGTGATCGTCAGATTCAAGTCGTTCATGCTCAAGCCGCCTGATAGCGCGGATAACTCTCGTCAACGACGCAGGTCTCTTCGACCGGGCAGATCAGAGCACATTGCGGATCGTCATGGAAACCAATGCATTCGGTGCACTTGGCAGGGTCGATGACATAAATGCCTTCGCCTGCGCTGATGGCTTCATTGGGACACTCAGCCTCACAGGCCGAGCAGTTCACACAAGAGGCTGCGATGAGTAGTGCCATTTGCCTGCTCCTGGATAGAGAGGTTCTATTTACGAAATCGGGGCGCGAACTTCTCGCGCCCCGATCATTTATTCTATGACCAGATCGCTGAAAGATTATTCAGCAGGTTCGGTCACGGCGTCCAAGGAGTTGGCAATTTCGCCGGGGCGAATTTCAGCGTCACCCTTTTCGACGTGGATGATGGAACCATCCTTCACGCCTTCGAGATAGCGCTTGAAGTAGGTGATCGCGGACTTCTCGATGAACTCGTGAGCGAATTCGTCGATCGGCTCGATACCGGCTTCCTTGAGGGTGTTCTTCGGGCAACCACCGATCTTCGCAACGAAGACCGCATGGCAATCCTTGATGGCGCGGATGACGGTCTCAAGAGCATCTTCCTCGCCGTAGCCGCCCTGGCAGTACAGGTCGACGCGACGATGGCCGATGAAGTGAGCGCCCTTACCCGTGCTCAGTTCGTAGATCTGGAATTCGGAAGCATGACCGAAATGCTCGTTGATGCGGCCCGAACCCTTCGTGGCGACAGCGGCGAGGATCTTGATCTCGCTGTCGACGCCGGCGAGGATCTGCAGCTCGCTGGCCTTGGCGCCGGCAACCGCATTACGCTCGTCTTCGACCTTGGCCTGGTAGGCCTGGCGGGTAGCCAGATCGTAGTTGACGTCCATTTCCATGATCTTTTCGGTGGTGAACTCGGCCGAACGATCTTCACCAAGAAGACCAACGGCGTCGGCGCGGCACTGACGGCAGTGACGCATCATGTTCATTTCACCTTCGCAGGAATCCTGAAGCTTCTTCAGTTCCTGAGCCGTCGGGCCACGCTGGCCGGTCAGACCGAACACGGTGCCGTGCTCAGCAGCCGAGATCAGCGGCATGATGTTGTGAAGGAACGCACCGCGGCCCTTAACAGCCTTGTTGACTTCGACAAGATGCTTGTCGTTGACACCGGGGATCATGACCGAGTTGATCTTGGAGAGAATGCCACGCTCGGTGAGCATCTCGAGGCCTTGCATCTGACGCTCGGTCAGGATCTTGGCGCCTTCGAGGCCGGTGTAGCGTTTATGCTTGTAGAAGATCCAGGGATAGATCTTCGCGCCGACTTCCGGATCAACCATGTTCACAGTGATCGTGACGTGGTCGACATTGTACTTGGCAATGGTGTCGACGTGGTCGGGAAGCGTCAGGCCGTTGGTCGACAAGCAGAGCTTGATGTCCGGGGCGGTCTTGGCGATGAGCTCGAAGGTCTTGAAGGTCTTCTCCGGGTTGGCGAGCGGATCGCCAGGGCCGGCAATGCCGAGCACGGTCATTTGCGGGATGGTTGAGGCGACCGCCAGAACCTTCTTCGCAGCCTGCTCAGGCGTCAGACGCTCCGAGACGACGCCCGGACGAGATTCGTTGGCGCAATCATATTTGCGATTGCAGTAATTGCACTGAATGTTGCAAGCCGGGGCCACCGCGACGTGCATACGGGCGTAGTGGTGATGCGCCTCTTCGCTGTAGCAGGGGTGGTTCTTGACCTTTTCCCAGATTTCCGGGGGAAGATCGTTCTCGGCAGCAGCCGTACCGCAGCTGGCTTTCTTGCCGCCGTCGCTGTCGGTTTCGCAGCCTTTGTGCTCGGCCATCATCTTCATGATTTCGTCGGCGTTCTTGCCGGCGGCCACAGCCGCTTCCGCGACTTCGCGTTCTGTCAATTCCATGTTCGATCCTCGCTTTATGGCTGGAACCTATTGGTTTTAAGGAAGCGTCTGCACGCCACCCGCCGATAAGCTCAATTACGATCCCGTTGAGGCAAGATCGCCTGGCAAGGGGAGAGCAACTCCCATGCCAAAATAAACGGACTTCTAATTCATTGAATCGAAGAAGATTTCTAAATTGAACCGGCTGTCACGATGCCGACAACCCCTCCGCTAAAACCCGCATCAGGCTGTTCGAAATACGACACTTGCAGCAGAGACAGGAGCCGACGCTAAATATAGAGCAACCAACCTCGGCAATTGCTGAGCCTTGGCCCACCGTTATGACTTCAAAATTCATAACGATATTTCGTGATCCCGCATTTAACTTTGGTGTCGGACAAGCCCGCGATTTGCCTTGCGAGGAAAGCCGCGCTTGATCTTCGCCAATGCTTGCGGCTCACCGCGACGCCCGACCCGAAACCTTGGCGGCTTTTTCCGGATGATGCCCCGGCGCTAGAGCGGGATGAGCAAAAGTGTAAGCGGTTTTGCGGCGCAATCCAGTTTACGCAGATTGCGTATACTTATCTGCGCTATCCCGCTCTAATTTATTGAATCGACCACGTTTCATGATTTTGGACTAACCCAACTCGGGCAAGCCCCAGTTGGGCATTTGAAAGGTCAAAGTCGGGCAGGCCCGACTTTGACGA
Organism: Methyloferula stellata AR4; assembly: GCF_000385335.1. NCBI lineage: Bacteria > Pseudomonadati > Pseudomonadota > Alphaproteobacteria > Hyphomicrobiales > Beijerinckiaceae > Methyloferula > Methyloferula stellata. The sequence goes on from NZ_ARWA01000001.1 coordinate 3,899,876, forward strand.
GCCCAAAATCATCGTGATCTACTGCGCCGAATGCGGCCTGCCGAAAAGAGAGATGACATTGCTGGACGGCAGCGGCCCTGGCTCGGGCTCGCGCGGCTGGGCCGCAATGCCCAATTCCAGCATGCGCTGCGTCGCCATGTCACGTACCAGCGCGTCCGCATCCTCTTGGAAGAGGGGCAGATGCTCGGGATCGATCCGTTCGGCGGCAGTAAAGCGCACCCGCAAATCCGGGTCGGCCGCGAAAACGTCGAGCCGCTCGGGCGCCAGCCGTTCAGCGACTTCGACGCGCACCATCGGGTCTTTGTCCTGGCACATATCGGGAAGGCGGGAAGGATCGAGCCGGCGCGCCACCCAGCGGCGCACGACGGGCTCCGGATCGTGCATGGCCATGAAGACGATATCGGCAGGCATGCGGCGGATGACGACGACCCGCACATGATGATCGGCATCGTCGAGCATGGCGACCAGCGCCTGGCCTTCCATTTTGCAGGCGACGCCGATCCGCACCCGGCGGTCGGGATCCTTGGCGAGCCCTTTGACGCGCTCCGGCGGCAGACGCGTGACCGCCATCGACCGAACCTCGGGTTCGGGATCGTTGATCATCGAGGCTATGCGAAAGAGGCTGGCATATTTGACCGCGACGGCCCGCAGCTCGAAATAGGGATGCTCGAGGTGGGCATCGGCCAATTCGGGATTGGCGCGAAAAAACCGGTCCATATGTTTAATGCGACGATCGAGTGCGCAGGCATAGCCCTTGCGGCATCGACCGTCGCTTAGAAGCGGCTCATGCGGGCATTGTTTGCAATCGACGAGCTGTCCTTGCCAATCGTAAACATCGCCCACATCGTCCATCGGACGGCGCCTTTTGCGATCTGCCGATTAGGCCGGAACGCAGGTCTGCGGAACCGGGCAGACGGTGTCGCATTGCGGATGATCGAAATCACCTTCGCATTCGGTGCACTTCTTGGGGTCGATCACATAGGTCTCGTTCTTGAACGAGATCGCCGTGTTCGGGCATTCGAATTCGCAAGCGCCGCAAACTGTGCACTGAGAAGCGATGATTTTGTAGGACATGATAGCGCTCCCTTATAGAAACAGCCGGAGAGACCTTTATGTTCTCTAAGCTTAGATCAACAGATGGAAGGGTTTGAACATCACCGCCCTGCCAATGGATACCTCGCCATCTTACCGCTTACCTCATTAGGCAGCGGGAACGCAGGTCTGAGGAACCGGGCAAACCGTATCGCATTGCGGATGCTCGAATTGATCTGCGCATTCCGTGCACGTTTTGGCATTAATGACGTAGGTCTCGTTCTTGAACGAAATCGAAGCCGTGGGGCATTCGAATTCGCAAGCACCGCAAACAGTGCACTGAGAAGCGATGATCTTATAGGCCATGGTAGCGTTCCCTAACAAAGGGTCCAGAGAGACCGGTCTCGTGTCTCCAGACCAACCGCAAAAAACCTCAGACATCCGCCACCGCCGGTCCCGGCCTGTCGATCACAAGCGGAACCAATCGATTGGAAGGATGGGACACGGCCATCCGCCAATGAATGTCTCGCGTGATGGGAGCAAATCCTATACCAACGGGGTAACAGGTTGATCTACCGAGGGGACTTCAAGCGTCAACCGTGCAAAACCACGCCAATAATGTCGTACCTCTGACAATGTGGCAGGCAGGTTTGCTGCAACGCACCCGCTCACGGACAAGTTGACGCATGAATGAGGGCCTGCTCGCCCGCAGACCGTCATCCCCGGTACAGCCGGTGAGCGAAAAGTTTCAGAATTTTTTGATCTCGATGGCGTGTTTGCGCAGCGCATAACCGATCTGGCGCGGCGTCAGCCCCATCATCCGGGCAGCCTTGGCCTGGACCCACCCGGTCTTTTCCATGGCGTCGAGCAGTCTCGCCCGTTCGCTTGCGTCATCGGCCGACGATTGGGGCTCATAATCCTCGGCTGGAGCTGTGGAAGACTCCGCCGGCGCGGTCGGCGCCGGCCGCTCTGGCTCCCGGCTCCAGACCGGCGCCTCCGCCGGCCGGCGCGCCTCGGCGCGGGTGGCTTCCGGCGGCACGCCCGGCAAAGACCCAAGCCCACCGGTGGCCTTACTATGATTATGGCTGCCCCAGCCATCGCCGCCGGCCGTCTTGCCCTTCCACAGCGTCGCGGAGAGGCATTGATCCTGTTCGCAGGCGAAATCGGCAGCCGCGACCGTGTCGCCGGTTGCGAAAGTCGCCGTGCGCTGCACGCAATTTTCGAGCTCGCGCACATTGCCGGGGAAATAGCAGGATTTCAGAATCTGCGTCGCCTGCTTCGAGAACGAAAGCTGGCGGCCGTTTTCCTCGTTAAACTGCTCGAGGAAATGCGCGGCCAGCAGCGGAATGTCGCTGGAGCGGTCGCGCAAGGGCGGCAGCAACACCGGCACTACGCTGATGCGGTAATAGAGATCGGCGCGGAACTCGCCTTTGCGCACCGCCTCTTCGAGGTTTTTATTGGTGGCCGTGATGAGCCGTACATCGGCCTTCAGCGTGCGCACGCCGCCGACGCGCTCGAACTCGCCATTTTGCAGAACGCGCAGAAGCTTGGCCTGGAAAGCGAGCGAGATTTCGCCGATTTCGTCGAGGAACAAAGTCCCCCCGTCGGCCAGTTCGAAACGGCCCTTGCGCAGGCCGATGGCTCCGGTAAAGGCGCCCTTCTCGTGGCCGAACAATTCCGATTCAAGCACGCTTTCGGCGAGCGCCGCGCAATTGACCTTGATAAAGGGATGCGCCGCGCGCGGCGACATTTCATGCAGGGCGCGGGCGAAGAGCTCCTTGCCGGTGCCGGACTCGCCGCGCAAAAGCATGGTGGCGTTGGAGCGCGCGACGATCGCGATCTTGTCCATGACCGCACGGATCTGCGGGCTTTCTCCGATGATGCCGGAGATCTTGGCTTTGGCCGGTGACGAAGGCTGCAGCTTCGCAACCTCCTTCTGCAGGCGGTGGCTTTCTTCGATCAGCCGGTCGCGGTCGCGGGCGACGACGCGATGCAATTTCACCGTCTGGCCGATGAGATTGGCAATCATCACCAGGAAACGGACGTCGGAATCGAAGCGAAACACGCTGTCGCCGTCCCAGATGCGGTCGACCGTGAGCGTGCCCACCACGCGGTCGCCGGCACGGATCGGCACGCCGATGAAGGAAACTTTGGCGCCATTGACGCCATCGGCACCAAGCGCTGTCAGATCCGCCGCATCGAAAAGCTCATGATCGGCGATATTTTGAACGACGAGCGGAACAGCGGTCGCGATGATCTGACGGATCGCGCGATCGGGAAACCGATGTGCCCGCTCCGGCGCGCCCTCGCTCCAATCCGCATCGACGGACACTTCCGGCACGCCGTCATCATCGACGAGCACGATGGTCCCGTGCCGCATCTGCAAGAAGGACGAGAGAAGATTGACGACACTCGCCAGCGTCGTTTCGAGCTTCGTCGGCGCCGTCAGGATTTTGGAGATTTCATAGACGCCTATCAGGGCGATTTCGCTCAACTGCACGCGATGGGCAGGATTCTGTTTGCCCACAGCTACAGTGTCAGCCTCAGTTGCGGCGCGATCATCCATTACGCGGCCTCCGATTGAGTGCTGGTGGCGGGAAGAAAATGTCGTTTTCCAAACAGGGCGGTATGTCGAAAATCTGACGTAACCACTCTATGCTTCCCCCTTGGAACTGTCGCTGATAAAATTTGTGCATTCACTTGCGAAACTTCTCGGCATCTTGCCTGTCAAAAGTCCAAACTGCCTGATTTAAGGCATTTTGCTTCGCTATGATTGGAAGTGAACGTAACTATACGCTCCAATTCTTCCGATGAATACCTGCAACTGAGCAAGGTAGCGTCATTATCCTTACCATCAATCAAGCCCGGCGGCCCTTCTTGGTTCCAAAATCAGACTCTGATCCAAGGCTATGTCCGTTGTTCGTCGCAACCCGGACATAGCGCAAACGGCCATTTTAGCCGTTTGGAAAGGGTCTAAAACGCCCTTGGACCCCCGTGCAACAAAGAACCTGTTGCATTGGCTCCCTCGCATGAGCGACATGTCGTCCCTTCCCTCGCATGTCAAATGCGCCTCCAATCGTGTGATTCATGGCCTGGTCGCCGCAGCAAGATGCCGCACTCAAAGCTGTCGCGCGATGGCTGAACGAAAAGGACCGGCAGGTGTTCCGCCTGTTCGGCTATGCCGGCACCGGCAAGACGACGCTTGCGAAAAAGCTGGCCGAGGACGCCGACGGCGAAGTCGCCTTTGCCGCCTTTACCGGCAAAGCCGCCCTCGTTCTCCGCTCGAAGGGCTGCAAGAACGCAAGGACGATCCACAGCACCATCTATAAAGCCCGCGACACCGACACCGAGGAACCGTCCTTTACCTTGAATGAGGATGCCGCGGCGGCACGCGCGGCTCTCATCATTATCGACGAATGTTCGATGGTCGACGCCGATCTTGGTCGCGATCTCTTGTCCTTCGGCAAGCCGGTGCTCGTCCTGGGCGATCCGGCGCAGCTTCCGCCGATCAAGGGCGGCGGGTTTTTCACGGACGGCGAGCCCGACATGATGCTCACCGAAGTCCACCGGCAGGCGGCGGATAATCCGATCATAAGGCTCTCCATGCAGGTGCGCGAAGGCGGAAGGCTTTCGCCAGGCAGCTATGGCGAGAGCCGGATCATCTCGCGCCATGAGATCGATGCCGGGCTCGTGACCAAGGCCGATCAGGTTCTGGTCGGGCTCAACAAGACGCGGCGCTCTTATAATAGACGGATGCGCGAACTCTTCGGCTATGAAGACCCGTTTCCGGAGGTCGGCGACAAGCTCGTCTGCCTGCGCAACGATAAGACCAAGGGGCTTTTGAACGGCGGCCTCTGGATCGTCCGCACCAAGGCCACGGGCCGCGGCCGCAAGCTGAAATTCACCGTCGTGCCGGAGGAAGATTCTGCCCGCAAGCCGCTGCGGATCGGCATTCTGCCGGAATTTTTCGAAGGCACGGAGGACAGCCTCTCCATGAAACAGCGGCTCGACTCGGATGCTTTCGATTACGGCTATGCGCTGACCGTGCACAAAGCCCAAGGCTCGCAATGGGACAATGTCGTGCTCTTCGATGAGAGCGGCGCCTTTCCCGACTATCGCGCCCGCTGGCTCTATACGGGCCTCACCCGCGCGGCCGAGGCCATCACGGTCGTGATGTGATGGAGGCCGCCTTTCGCACGACACGCCGCAGCTTTCTCACCGGCGCGGCGGTCTGCGCATTGGTGGCGTCGGCGCGGGCGGAGACCCCGATCATCGTCAGTTCGAAGCTCGACATCGAAGGCGCGCTGCTCGGCCGGATGATCCTCATCGCGCTGTCGCGCGCCGGCCTCCCGGTCGAGAACCGGCTGCTGCTCGGCCCGACCGCCATCTTGCGGCAGGCGCTTTTGTCAGGCGCGATCGACCTCTATCCCGAATATACCGGCAACGCCGCCTTCTTCTTCAACGATGACGCCGATCCGGTCTGGCGCAACGCCAAGAAGGGCTATGAGCGCGCCGCCAGCCTCGATCTTGCCCGAAACCATCTCGTCTGGCTGACGCCGGCGCCCGCCGACAATAATTGGGTGATCGCCATGCCGCGCGCCCTCGCGGCATCGCTGCATCTCACCTCATTGGCCGATTTCGCGCGCTGGGTGAACGCAGACGGCCCGATCAAGCTCGCGGCCAGCGCCGAATTCGTCGAAAGCCCGGCCGGTCTGCCGGCTTTCGAGGAGGCCTATGGATTCAAGCTGAACGCAATGCAGCTTTTGGTTCTCTCGGGCGGCGAGACTTCGGCGACGTGCAAAGCCGCGGCCGACGGCATTTCCGGCGTCAACGCCGCCATGGCCTATGGCACCGACGGCGCACTCATAGCGCTCGATCTGATCGCGCTCGACGACGATAAGCATGTGCAGCCGGTCTATGCCCCTGCCCCGGTCGTACGCGAAAGCACCTTGGCGCAATATCCGCAGATCGCGCCTTTGCTCGCACCGGTCTTCGCAGGTCTCGATCTTTCGACCTTGCGGCGTTTGAATGCGAAGATCGCCGTCGACGGGCAAGAAGCGGCGAAAGTGGCGGAGACCTATCTCGAAAGCCAAGGTCTTTTGAAATGAGAGGCTTTTGAAGTGAAAGGGCGTCGCTTGCCGCAGATCCATAATCGCGTGCTGCTGCTCCTCGGCATCGCTGGCGCAATCGCACTGGCTTTCGGCGGCTTCCTCGACATGGCGCCGAACCGGCTTGCGCGCGGCGTGGATTTGCCGGTCTTCGGCCAGTCGCTTGGCGCGGGGCTTGCCCTCGCCGCGCCGCTCGCAGCTTTCATTCTCCTTGCTTTTGTCACTGGGCCTTCCGAGGGAAGTCGAAGCAGCGAGCTAGATAATCCCTCGTCCTTCGAGACACCGCATTCCAAGTCGCGCTGGCGCGACTTGATGCGTCTCCTCAGGATGAGGGGATTGAAGACTTGGCCTAAATTAGCCCTCATCCTGAGGAACTTGCATCGCTGGCGATCTATCGCAACAGCGAGATCGCAAAGCAAGCGTCTCGAAGGACGAGGGCGGTCCGTAAACCTGCGATCAATTGCAACTTTGGTCTCCGCGTCCCTGCTTTTCTACGCCTGCCTCATCGACGCCGGGCTTTTAGCGAGATCTCTCGCCTCGCCCGAGACGCCAGCCTTGCGTCTCTCGCTCGGTAGCGCCTTCTGGATTCCGACAGCCTGCGCGCTCTTCGCCTTTCTTGATGCCATGCAGAGGATGCAATTCGGCCTCGTCTCGCGCGCCGGCTGCTTTATTCTTCTGTGTCTGCCCTTCGCGCTTTTGGCGGGCGCCGGGTTTTTCGACTCTCTCTCGCTCGCGAAGGAATTCGAAAATCACCAGGCCGTTTTCATTCAGGCGCTCGTCGATCATCTGCTCTTGGTCGTCCTGTCGCTCGGCGTGGCGCTTCTCATCGCGATCCCGATCATATTCGCGATAAGGCAGAAATCGGGCCTGCAAAACCTCGTCTATGCCAGCCTTGGCGTCATTCAAGCCGTGCCGTCGATCGCGCTTTTCGGGCTTTTGATCGCGCCGCTTTCGGCGCTCGTGGCGCATGTGCCTGTCCTCGCGCAATTCGGCATCAGCGGCACGGGGCGGACGCCGGCGATCATCGCGCTCGTGCTCTACGCATTGCTGCCGCTCGTGCGAAACGGCATGACCGGCCTCGATGCCGTGTCGCCCGACGTGAGAGACGCAGCAAAAGGCCTTGGCTTCAGCGCCGGAGCGCGCGTCTTGAAGGTCGATCTGCCGCTTGCCATGCCGGCGCTCCTCTCCGGCATGAGGGTCGTCACGGTGCAGGCGATCGGCCTTGCCGCCGTGGCCGCCTTGATCGGCGCGGGCGGCCTTGGCACGTTCGTCTTTCAGGGCATTGGCCAATATGCGCTCGATCTCGTGCTCGTCGGCGCGATCCCGATCATTCTGCTGGCGCTTGGCGCCGATCTCACCTTCCAGCTTCTCCTCTCGATGGTGAGGGCACGCGTGTGATCGACCTCGAAGGCATCAGCAAAAGCTTCGGCGCGCTTAAAGCGATCGACGATCTGTCGCTCAGGGTCGAAGAAGGCGTCTTCTGCACGCTGGTCGGACCGTCCGGCTGCGGCAAATCCACTTTGCTGCGCATGATCAATGCGATGATCGCCCCCGACGCGGGGCGCATTTGTTTGCGCGGCACCGATATCGGCACGTTGCCGCCCGATCAATTGCGGCGCGGCATCGGCTACGTCATCCAATCGGTCGGGCTGTTTCCGCATTGGACCGTCGCCGACAATATTCTGACCGTGCCGCGCCTGTTGCACTGGCCCAAGGAAAAATACGCCAAGCGGCTCGACGAGATCGTCGCTTTGACCGAAGTCGATCCAAGCTGGCTCCCCCGCTATCCGCGGCAATTGTCGGGCGGCCAGCAGCAGCGCGTCGGCGTCGCCCGCGCGCTCGCGGCCGACCCCGACATTATCCTCATGGACGAGCCCTTCTCCGCGCTCGATCCGCCGAGCCGCGCGAGCCTGCAGGCCTCCATGCGGCGCATTCATGCGCAAAGCAAAAAGACCATCATCTTCGTCACCCATGACATAGACGAAGCCTTGAAGCTCGGCACGCAGATCACCCTTCTGAACAAAGGCCGGATCGCGCAGACAGGCACGCCGCAAGAGATCCTGGCGCGGCCCAAAGACGAATTCGTGGAAAATTTCATCGGCGGCACGGCGCCGCGCTTGCGATTGCTCGATCTGGAGCAGGTCGCAAGCCGCATGCGGCCCGAAACCACCGGGCAAGCACCATTGATCTTCGCCGATGCGAGCCTGAAAGATGCCTTGAACCTGATGCTAAGCGAGAGCTGCACCACGCTTGCGGTCCAAGACCGCAATGGCCAGCGCGTCGGCACGCTGACGATCGCCGATCTAATCGAGCCGCCGCATGGAAGCTGAAGTGCAATTGCGCCAAACCCGCGCCCTGTCCTATCGGCCTTTGCTTCTGCTGTTGGCAGTTTTCCTGGCAACCGTCTTTCTCATGCCTTTGACGGCGCCGCTGTTTCGCTGGCTTTTTCCGGACCTGCTGCGTCCGGTTTATACGCGGGCAAGTTTTTTCGAACTGACATTGGCGCATTGCGAATTGGTCTTCGCCTCGACGGCGGTCGCCGCTTTGATCGGCATAGGCACCGCGGTTTACGTCACGCGCCAAAGCGGGAAAGAATTTCTGCCCCTGGTCAGCGCGCTCGCCGCGATCGGCCAGACCTTTCCGCCGGTCGCGGTCCTGGCGCTGGCCATTCCCCTGCTCGGCTATGGCGCGGCGCCAACCGTTCTGGCTCTGGTCCTCTATTCGACCCTGCCGATTTTGGAAGCGACGATCGCAGGCCTCTATGCCGTACCGGGTTCTGCGCGCGATGCCGCTTTGGGCCTGGGCTTTTCGCCGGGCGGGCTTTTGTTTCACATCGAGCTTCCGCTCGCCGCCCCCTTCATTTTCGCCGGGCTGCGCAACGCCACGATCATCAATATCGGGACGGCGACCATCGGTTCGAGCGTCGGGGCTTTGTCGCTCGGCTCGCCCATTCTCGAAGGCCTGTCGGCGTCGAATCCGGCCTATGTCATCGAGGGTGCCATCGTCGTCTCGCTGCTTGCCGTGGTCGTCGACCGCGCCTTCGAGACGCTCGAACAGGCCTTGAATTGAGCGGAGAAGCGCCGCGAAATCGTCATCATGAATTCGTGAACTTACTTTGTTGTTTATCCCGACCTGTTCGAGCCGGTTCTTCAGCGCTTTAGGATCTTATTAATGTCATTCCTCCGTCTATCCCTCGCTTGTCTCGTCATGCTGCCCATCGCGGCCCATGCCCAGGATGTCCCCCTCAGAGACCAGCTTCCGCATATCACCACGACAGGCTCCGCCCATGCCAATGTGATGCCCGACCTCGCCATCATCTCTTTCGCCGTCGTGACGGAGCGACCCACGGCTTCGGCGGCTTCGAGCGATAATGCAGCAGCTGCGCAGGCCGTCGTCGGCGAGGTCAAGGCGCAAGGGATCGACCCCAAGGATATCCGCACGGTGTCGGTGACTCTCTCGCCCGTCTATGACGAAAGCCGCGATGCCAGCGGGCACCTCGTCAAGCGTACCTTGCGCGCTTATTCCGCCCGCAACGGCTTGGAAGTCCGCGTGCATGCGATCGACAAGGCCGGGGCGCTCGCCCGGCAATTGATCGAAAAGGGCGCGAATAATTTCGGCGGCATCAGTTTCGAAGTCGAACATCCGGAGCCGAAACTCCGATCGCTGCAAACGGAGGCAACGAAAGATGCCTTGGCCCGCGCCCAGAGCTATGTCGATGCGCTCGGTTTGAAGCTCGGGCGTGTCATCGAAATCGCGCCGCCAGGTGAAGGAACGCCTTATCCGGCCGCGCCGCGCGCGAAATTCGCAGCAGCTATGCCCGCCCCGCCCGAAGCTGGCGCTGCTGCCGCGATCCCGATCGAACCCGGCTTCGAGACTTTGGCGACCTCGGTCAGCGTGACTTGGGAACTGGTGCAGTAACGGCGCTCGACAACCTTCTCCCTGTGGGAGAAGGTGCCGCCGGAGGCGGCGGATGAGGGGTTACGATCATTCAATGATGGCACGTAACCCTTCACCCGGCTGCTGCGCAGCCACCCTCTCCCACAGGAAGAGGGTTTACGCGCCTCGCGCTAATAAGGCTCGTTCGTCCTGCCGCCGCACTCCGTCCTTTCGACGCAGACACACCGAGTGTTGTTCGTGTCGCAAGCGGGTTTGCGAATCGGTCCGCATGGATATTCGCGGCCGTCATAACCCCGCATCGCGCCGCCGCATTGTCCCTCGGAATGCGGCGGGCTTTGAGCCATGACCTGCGAAGCAATCAGCAGCGAAGCCGCGGTCATCAAGCTCACCAAGACGATCCTCATCACATCTCTCCAAAACGGCCAGCCGACTCGCTTTCATGCTTTTTAACCCAAGAGGCGTCACGGTTTCAATTTGGTCTCGGTCGTGCCCAAGGCCTCGGCGAGACTTATTTTTGCCGAGCCGGGCGGCAAGGGCTTTTGCTGGCTCTCATGCGGCGCCCAGCCGGAGATAAAGAGCAATTCGAAAGTGGCGCGCACCCGGCCGTCGGGATCGCTGAACCGCTCGGCATAGACTTCCGCCGCGCGGATCAGGATCGCGGGCCGCAAGGGCCGGCGCGCCCGCTCGCTCATCGTGTTCGTCGCACCCATGGCGCGAAGATCCGCCATAAGATCGAACATCGTATCGTAGCGCACGGTCAGAGGTTCGATATCCGCGACCGGCAGCGCAAAGCCGGCGCGCTGCAAAAGACCGCCCATGTCGCGCACATCGACGAAGGGCGCAATGCGCGGGCTGATGCCTCCCAAGATCTCGGTCTCGGCCAGGGCGAAAGCCGTGCGCAGCTCATGCAGCGTCCGGCCGCCTGCGAGGCAGGCCAGCAAGAGCCCGTCGGGTTTCAGGGCCTGGCGGATCTGCACCAGAGCGCCGGGCAGATCGTTGACCGCATGCAGCGCCAAGGCCGAAACAACAAGATCGAAACTCCCCGGCGCGAAAGGCAGTGCCTCTTCATCGCCGATCAGATTGAGGATCGGAATAGGCGCTATGGTTTGAGGCAAAGGCGCGAGCCGAACCACGTGTATATTGGGGACGGCGGCCAGCCTTTGTGCCAGCTCTGGTCCCGGCGTGCCGAGATCGAGGCATGCCGCAAAGCTGCGGTTGACCGTCGCCAGCCGCTCGACCAAATCCTCGGCCGCGCGGGTGAGCAGAAAATCGGCAGGGCTTTTGGCGAGCGCGCGCAAGAGCCTGCGGCGCTGCAAGCCACGCTCGAAGATGCGGATCGGCGCTTGGGGGGAGCCGTCGCCCACTTTTGGCTTTCCGTTCATATAAAGGCCATTCATCTCTTGGCGGCGAGCATGGCGAGCGGGTCACTTTAGTCAATGACGACCCTCCGGGTCGCCGCCGTAAGGCGGTCGCGAAGCGATCATTGACAAAAGCAGACCCGACTCGCCGATAATGCCGCCGTTGGATGAATGGCGAAACCTGACCTTGCCCATTATGCTTTCGAGCAAAACACGATGAGCTATAAGGTGGCCTAGCAGTGAGGCAAGCCTTGCGGGTACAGCAATCCCAGCTAAGCTCGCCCCATGCACGGCGATGACCTAACCGAAACCTCCAAACCCCATGCGGCCTTGCGCGCCGCCACGCATTTGGGCGCGGCGGCGAGGCATCTGAGCCGCGCCGCGCTCGATCTCATCTTCCCGCCGGCCTGCATCTCCTGCCGCGAGGCGATCGCGGCGCATGGCGCGCTTTGCCCCGCCTGCTGGGGCCAGGTGCGCTTCATCGAGCGGCCTTTTTGCGACCGGCTCGGCACCCCCTTTGCCGCCGATCTCGGCGCCGAGGGCCTGCTGTCGCCGGAAGCCATCGCCCATCCGCCCGTCTATGCACGCGCCCGCGCGGTCGCGAGATTCGAGGATGGGCCGGTGCGCCATTTGATCCACCGGCTGAAATATGGCGACAGGCTCGAACTGGCTTTGCCGCTCGGCCGGCAGATGGCGCGGGCCGGACGCGAGCTTTTGGCCGAGGCCGATCTGCTCGTGCCAATCCCGCTCCACCGGGGCAGGCTCTTCTGGCGGCGCTTCAACCAGGCCAATGCGCTTGCCGAGGTGATCTCCAAGGCGAGCAAAGTCCAAAACGATCCCTTCGTCCTCGAAAGGACCAAGGCGACGCCCTCGCAAGTCGGGCTGACCAAGGTGCAACGGGCCGAAAACATGCATGGCGCCTTCGCCGTGCCGGAGGCGGAAAAGATCAAGATCGAGGGCCGCGCCCTTGTCCTGATCGACGACGTGCTTACCTCCGGCGCGACGCTCAACGCTGCGGCGCGGGTGCTTTTGCGGGCGGGTGCCGCCCGCGTCGATGCGCTCGTCTTTGCCCGGGTTGTGACGGGCGCCTAAATGCCCATATAAACGGGCGAATAGCCGGTTCGGATCGGCCCGGCGCTGCGCCGCGGGCAAGGTCCAGAGGGAAACTAAATGTCCACGCCAGTCGAAATCACGATCTATACGACAAGCACCTGCCCCTATTGCCGCGCCGCCAAAGACCTTCTGAAGAAGAAGAATCTCGCCTTTAACGAGATTTCCGTCGATGGCGATCCGGACGGCCGCCAGAAAATGACCGAGCGCGCCAATGGCCGCACCACCGTGCCGCAGATCTTCTTCAACGAGACGCATATCGGCGGTTGCGACGATCTTCAGGAATTGCATTGGGGCGGCAAGCTCGATCTCCTGCTCGCCGATCTTGCGGAGCGATGATCAAATTCTCCCTCGTTTGTGACAGCGGCCACAGCTTCGAAAGCTGGTTTGCCAATGGCGCGGCCTATGACCAGCAGGCCGAGGGCGGCTTTGTGCATTGCCCGATCTGCGGCTCCGCCAGAGTGACGAAGGCGATCATGGCGCCGGCGATCGCGAGCCATCTCGGGCGAGGATTCGAAACCCGCGCCGCCGAAAGCCGCGTGATCGAGGGCGAAATCATTCCGCCGCAGCCCGCGGGGACGAATGCCCTGCCGCCCGCTTTGCTCGATGAACAGCAGCACGCCGTCCGCGCGATGATCGGCGCCATGCGGGCGAAAATTCTTACTGACACGATCGACGTCGGCAAAGACTTCCCCGAAGAAGCCCGCAAGATGCACGAGGGCGAAAGCCCCGAGCGTCCGATCCGCGGCGAAGCCACGGTCGAGGAAGCTCACGCCCTGATCGAAGACGGCATCAAGATCATGGCCGTGCCGGCCGCGCCGGATGAGCTGAATTAAGGTTGCGATTCAATCGATAAGCCGTCATTGCGAGGAGCTATGCTCCGAAGCAATCCATGCCACCGTTTGAGCTGCTGCCCCTGGATTGCTTCGCTTTGCTCGCAATGACACGGCGGCATCCAATCGCTGCCGCTGCGGCCAGCTCCGAACCAGCTTGGCAAGGCAAGATCGTTTCATTCGGAGCCCCGGCTCGGTCATGCGCCGGCTCGTTCTTCGCCGCGTTGCCTTTCTCAAATTTTTTGACGCAGACCTTCGATGAAACTTGCGATTCTCGTCGCTCTCCATCTCTGTTTTTCGATCACCCTCGGCGCGCCGGCCTTTGCCGATTGCAGCCTGCTGAAAATCACGCAAATGCCTTTGGTCGAGCTCGGCAATCATTATGCCGTGATGGTCAAAATCAACGATGTCATGCGTCCCATGATCGTGGACACCGGAGCGGAAATCACGACGCTTAACGCAAGCGCGGCAGATAAGCTCGATCTGACGCCGGATATGGCGTCAATTGGTCATTTGAGACCCGTGGTCGGCATCGGTCAGACGGCAGCCAAATTATATCTGAACGTTATTCCCGCCATGTTCGGGCTTGGCGATCTCGTCTATCGCAACCGCAGCACCGCCGTCGCCGATATGGGCTTTGAACAGAAACTCCGGGAAAGCGCATCCATCGGTCTGATCGGCGATGACATTCTCTCCCAATATGATGTTGAGTTTGACTTTGCGTCTAAGCAGCTGAGCTTTTACCGCGCGCAAAATTGCTACGACACTTTCCTGCCATGGACCGGGCCTTATGCGAAAGTGCCTTTCGATCATCATGACGTAAAAATTGTCGTCGATATTGTTCTCAACGATGAAAGAACGCGGGCCATTGTCGATACGGGAAACAATGTTTCATTCGTTTCGCGCAAATCGTCGGCTCTATGGAACGTGCCGGATGACCAATTCGTAAATACAAAGGCAGTTTCAACAAGCCCATTGAATGGCGGAACATCCAAGCCCATCAGGAACTATACATTCGATACATTCAAGATCGGCGACGAAACCTTTTACAAAAAGACGATCGGTATCGTCGATGTCGATCTTTCGACAGGCACCGCCAATCTCGGATTGGACTATTTCAAAACCCACAAATTATGGATTTCCTATCGAAACCAAATGATGTTCATTTCCCGGCAGCCAGCGCTGTCGAAGCTGGCCTATCCGGTCGTAGAGGCAAAGCCGATGGCCGGGGACGGCCGCACGAGCATTGCCGTGCAGACAGCGCCTAAAGAGTTGAATTAAGGGCCAGCAGTGGTCTTTGACGCTTCCCGGTGTTAAAATACATTCAACTGAATTCTTAGCTCGTAAATTTATGTCTCTTATGGCGATGGCATGTGGCGTTTTCTTACAGTTCTCATAGCAAGCCTGTTCGTCTCCCAGATCGCAGCAGCGCAAGATTCAACCTCGCTGCCCAAATCGCCAAAAACCTGCATAGATGCCGACTTTAAAGCGGATCCGTTTGATGACAAAACCCTCAAATATGAAAAAGCTTGTCTGTCGGAGCTTTCGAGCCAAGTGAAGCGGACAGGCCTGTCCCTAGTGATCAATCTCGAAAACGGCCATAAAAAGATTTACAAGGACAATCAAAAAGCATGCGACGACAATGCGGATAAGTGCATTACTTATCGTCTAGCAAGCTATCAATCACAGGTTCACGGCTTTTTTATAATCGAATACCATTATGAGGGTTTCTCTTCGCAATTCGTAGACGGACGCGACGGAAAGACAATTTCTTTCAGAGGTATCCCTCGTTTCTCCCCAGATCAGTCCACTTTTGTAGCGATCGACGAGGATGTAGAAAATCTTGTCATCTGCAACATCACGATCGGCTATATTGGCAAGGAGTCCCATGAGACAGCATGCGCTTACTGGCCCGACGAAGAAAACTGGTCCTTCGTTAAATGGATCGATAACGAACACATTTCATTGCAAGCTTCGTTCAACTCAGGCGATGCGCCTATGACACAAGACGTGGTCGTTGCGCGCATACCCGGAACGACCGAATGGATTTGGAACCGATCTGTCGCGAAGCCGGCGCCAAACGAGTAGGCCTATGACTTTCCCTCAGCAGCGATGGCTTAAAAATCTCAAGGTGCGAGCGACCGCGGTTGTGATCGTTGCCTTGATCTGCCCTTTAGCCGCCATCGCCGACGAAAAGGACGCCAAACCCGATTTGGTCATCAAAATAGAAGGCGCATGCTTTTCATCTCCGGAAAATGTAGGTTCAGCACCAGACGGCGCGAAGCTTGTCACCTTGCAAAATAAAAACGAATCTCAACCGGTCACTGCGAATTTCCGCATTGAGCCTCTATCTGGAAGCACATTTTACTACATCAATAATAACGGAAATTATCGAACCTACGATATCGCCCGGCAAAAGTACATTTCTCTCGATAAGGGTGAGTCTGAGGTTCTCGGATGCACAAGGAATTGGGTTAGTCAAAAGATACCAAAAGCACAGCAGTATTCGGAGCTTAATTTTAGCCTGATTTCTGCTCGCTATATTTCTAGCATAAACCGATATAAGGGACTTTCGGTTGAGCACGCCATGGAGCAAGCCGTCGACAATGTCGGATTTCTGCTGGACTACTCAACCGCGTGTCCACAAGGACAAAGTGGTCGTAATGTACGACTCGTCAGTTTCAATCCGAATAGAGTGATTCAGGTCGAAGTAAAAGTGAACCACACAAGCGACGTCGCCGCTACGCTCTATCCTTTGAACGCTACGACACTCCTCGGCTGTGAAATGAACGAGGCAGGGCCGCAAAACTTTCGAGTCAAAGCCGCTAAATTTCTTTCCGATCCACTTCTGCAATAATTAGGTTTTGCTCCGCCGACTATATTCCGCCGCGCCGCCAGCATGTAATTCACGTCCATGTCCGCGCTGAGCTTCCAATGATCCGAAATGAGATCATAGGCGATCCCGGTCCTGTCGAAGACCTCAAGGCCGCTGCGATGCAGCGCCTCGGTCAATTCGGCCGGCGTCACGAATTTCTGCCAATCATGCGTGCCGCGCGCGACCCAGCGCAGCACATATTCGGCGCCGACAATGGCCAGCGCATAACTTTTCAAGGTCCGGTTCAATGTGGCGGCGAATAAAAGCCCGCCCGGCCGCACCAGACTTGCCGAGGCCTTCATGAAGCCGCGCAGATCGCGCACATGTTCGATGACCTCCATGGCCAGAACGGCGTCGAATTTTGTCTCGCCGGCTGCCAGCGCCTCGACGCTCGCGCAGCGATAATCGATCGTGAGGCCGGATTTTTCGGCATGCGCTTTTGCGATCTCGATATTGCGCGGCGCCGGGTCGATCGCCGTCACATCGGCGCCGAGTCCGGCCAGCGCTTCCGACAAAACGCCGCCGCCGCAGCCGATATCGAGGAGCTTGAGGCCGGCGAGCGGCTTTTCCGGGTCGGCCGCCGTATCGGCGAGTAATTCCCGCGTCAGCACGCTTTTCAGCCAGGCGACGCGGGCGGGGTTGAACTTATGCAAGGCCCGCATCGGCCCGTCCGGGCGCCACCAGTCGGCGCCCAGCCGGTCGAAGTTCGAAACCTCGGCCTCATCGACGGACCGGCCCCTGGGAATCGCCGGTTTGGAGCCTGCACCCGGTTCAACCATGTTTTCAAGATCCTATATGGTGCCGAACGGCCAAGATTGACTTCACTTTCGGCCCTCGTCATGTATAGCCGCCCTTGCAGCTCGGCGCGAGGCGCGCCACGCCCTCCCCGCAACCCCGAAAGACCTGTCCGGACCCAATGGCCCGTCTCGTGATGAAATTTGGCGGCACCTCAGTCGCCGACGTCGATCGCATCCGCAATGTGGCGAGGCATGTGCAGCGCGAGGTCGAAGCGGGCTATGACATAGCCGTCGTCGTCTCCGCCATGTCCGGCAAGACCAATGAACTGGTGGATTGGTGCCGAGTCGCCTCGCGCTTTTACGATCCGCGCGAATATGATGCGGTGGTCGCGGCCGGCGAACAGGTGACCGCCGGGCTTTTGGCGATCGTATTGCAGGATATGGGCATTCCGGCGCGCTCCTGGCAGGGCTGGCAGGTGCCGATCCTGACCTCCGACGCGCATGGATCGGCCCGCATCGCCGATATCGACGGTTCGGCGATCTTCAAGGCCTTCGAGGAGCGCAAGGAGGTGGCAGTCATCGCCGGCTTCCAGGGCCTGCACCAGGAAACCGGCCGCATCTCGACCCTGGGGCGCGGCGGGTCCGACACGAGCGCCGTGGCTATTGCCGCGGCCATCAAGGCCGAGCGCTGCGATATTTATACGGATGTCGACGGCGTCTACACGACCGATCCGCGCATCGTCGCCAAGGCAAGGCGGCTCGATCGCGTCGCCTTCGAGGAAATGCTGGAAATGGCCTCGCTCGGCGCCAAGGTCCTGCAGGTGCGTTCGGTCGAACTCGCCATGGTCTATAAGGTCAAGACATTCGTGCGCTCATCCTTCGACGATCCTTTGGATCCGAAGCCCGGCACTCTGATTTGCGACGAGGAGGATATCTTGGAACAGCAGGTCGTCACCGGGATCGCCTTTTCCCGGGAAGAAGCGCAGATCACCTTGCGCCGCGTCGCCGATAATCCCGGCGTCGCCGCCGCGATCTTCATGCCGCTCGCCGAGGCCAATATCAACGTCGACATGATCATTCAGGTCGTCTCGGATAATACGGTTGCGACCGATATTACCTTCACGGTGCCCGTCGTCGATTTCGAGCGGGCACGAGCGATCCTCGAAAAGGCGCAGCCGCAGATCGGCTATGGCACGCTGCAAGGCGCAAGCGACGTCGTGAAAATTTCGGCGATCGGCGTCGGCATGCGCAGCCATCCAGGCGTCGCCGCGCGGGCTTTCAAAGCCCTCGCCGAAAAAGGCATTAATATTCGCGCGATTACCACATCCGAGATCAAGTTCTCGGTATTGATAGAGGCGGCCTATACCGAATTGGCGGTCCGCACGCTGCATTCGCTTTATGGTCTCGACAAAGTCTGAAGCGCCGTCTTGCACTGCACGCAAGATCGCGATGAATTTGGATTTAATCCATGAAAGTCGTGAAGGTGATCGATTCTTATGATTTAGAGCGGAATGCGCGGATAAATTTTACGGAATCGCTATAAACTTTAATGTATCGGACAAGCGCTTCGCGCGTTTCTTTTAGCCGTTCCAAATCGCCCGCTGGACAAATTTTTGCCTTTCTAAAATTGCTTATAATTCAGTCCGTTGCTCTGAGTCGCGGCAGATTGGAGAAAAGAGATTTATCCAAGCTGCGGACCCTGCGTACAGTTGCTGATAGAGTCGTTTCCCCAGCTTGCGGCCCGGACTTTGCTTTAGTTATAGAGCAAGGGCAGTTTTAGAGCCGAAGGACGCGGGGAAGGATGGCATCGGGCCGCAAAGCACCCACCTTCGATTGACTAGGCTTGCCGATGCACGAGTTCGAGGTCTTTGGGCCCCCAGACAAAGACACGGTGACGCGCGGAACGCTGGGCGGCGGGCCGCGTCTTCTGCTGCGGCGTCTGCGCGAGGTCATGGCCGAGCCGGTCAGTCCTCAGGTTCGTCTCGATAAAATCGTCATCCATATCGCGGCCAATATGGTCGCCGAAGTGTGCTCGGTCTATGTGCTGCGCGCCGACGGACGGCTCGAACTTTACGCAACCGAAGGTCTCAATCGCGAAGCGGTCCATTTGACCACGATGCGCAGCGGAGAAGGCCTCGTCGGCCTCATCGCGGCAACCGCGGAACCTTTGGCGCTGTCCGACGCGCAGCATCATCCGGCCTTCTCCTACCGGCCTGAAACGGGCGAAGAAATCTATACATCCTTCCTCGGCGTGCCGATTTTGCGCGGCGGCAATACGCTCGGCGTGCTCGTCGTTCAGAACAAGGCGCGGCGCACCTATTCCGAAGAGGAAATGGAGGCGCTGCAAACGACGGCGATGCTGCTTGCCGAAATGATCGCGTCCGGCGAGTTGCAATCCCTCGTGCTGCCCGGAAACGATATCGCCGTCCGTCAGCCGATCGATCTCAAGGGCACGCCCATCGCCGATGGCGTAGGGCTTGGCCATGTCGTCTTGCACGAGTCGCGCGTCATCGTTACGCAGATCGTCGCCGAAGACGTGAATTACGAGATCGAACGGCTCGACACGGCGATCCGCGCCATGCGCGATTCGATCGACCTTCTGATCGAACGCGGTGACATGGGCCAGGGCGAGCATCGCGAAGTGCTTGAGACCTTCCGCCTCTTCGCGCATGACCGCGGCTGGCTGCGCCGCCTGCGCGAAGCCGTGAGCTCTGGCCTCACGGCCGAAGCCGCCGTCGAGCGCGTGCAAAACGATGCGCGCGCGCGCCTGCATCGCCAAACCGATCCTTTCATGCGCGAGCGCTGGCACGATCTCGACGAATTGGCGAACCGGCTCCTGCACCAATTGACCGGCCGCAGCCTCGTCACCTCGCACGAGGACCTGCCCGACAATTCGATCATCGTCGCCCGCGCCATGGGGCCCGCGGCGCTGCTCGAATATGACCGCACCAAGCTGCGCGGTCTCGTGCTCGAAGATGGCGGCGCGTCGAGCCATGTCGCGATCGTTGCGCGCGCGATCGGTATCCCGGTCGTCAGCGACATTGCCAATATCATCGATTTCGTCGAACAGGGCGACGCGATCATCATCGACGGCGGCACCGGCGACGTCCATGTGCGGCCATCGACCGATGTCGAGAATTCCTACGCCGAAAAGGCGCGCCTGCGGGCCAGCCGCCAGGCGCAATATCATAAGCTGCGTGATCTGCCCGCCACGACAAAAGACGGCGTAACGATCGAGCTGCAGATGAACGCCGGCCTCATCATCGACCTGCAGCATGTGGCTGAGACCGGCGCCGCGTCGATCGGGCTGTTTCGCACCGAAATCCAATTCATGGTGGCCTCGCAATTTCCGCGCATGAATGAGCAGATCGTGCTCTACCGCTCCGTCTTCGATGCGATCCCGGATAAGCCCATCACCTTCCGCACCCTCGACATAGGCTCGGATAAGGTCCTGCCCTATATGGACAAGGTGGAGGAGGAAAATCCGGCGCTCGGCTGGCGCGCGATCCGCCTCGGTCTCGATCGCCCCGGCCTGTTGCGCTCGCAGTTGCGTGCCATGCTGCGTGCCGGTGCCGGGCGCCAATTGCGCATCATGTTCCCGATGATCGCGACCGTCGAGGAGTTCATAGCGGCGAAGCGCCTCGTCGATCGCGAGATCGCGCATCTGACCCGGCACAAATACGAGCCGCCATCGGATCTCAAGATCGGCGTCATGGTCGAAGTGCCGTCGCTCCTCTGGCAGCTCGACGAGATCTGCGCGCGCGCCGATTTTCTCTCGGTCGGCTCGAACGACCTGGTCCAATATATGTTCGCGGCGGATCGGGATAATCCCCGCGTGGCCAAACGTTTCGACAATCTGTCCGCTCCCATCCTGCGGGCCCTGAAATCGATCGCGGACAAGGCCGCCGAAGCGAAGAAGCCGCTGACGCTGTGCGGCGAAATGGGCGGCAGGCCGCTCGAGGCCATCGTGCTGGTCGCGCTCGGCTATCGCGGGCTTTCCATGTCGCCCGCCTCGATCGGCCCGGTCAAGGCCGCGATCCTGGCCATGGATTTCGCTAAGACGCAGGCCTATGTGATCGACCTGATCACCCGCATCGACGGCGGCCATTCCCTGCGCGGGGATTTGACCGCCTTTGCGAAAACCCACGGCATTCCAATATAAGTTGGAAGATTCGTTTTCAGTGGCCTTTTGCCTGACCTCCATGTTGCCTCAAGATAAACTCGATCTCATCCTGCGCCGCCATGCGGAAATCTCGGCTCGCCTTGCCGCGGGCCATGATTCGGCCTTGTCGCGCGAGCTCGCGGGGCTCGAAGATGTCGCCGCCGCCATTCGCGACTACCGCACCCAGGTCGACGAAGTCGGCGGCCTTGAGGCCATGCTGGTCGACCCTGCAACCGACAGCGAGATGCGCGATCTCGCCGAGGACGAACTCCGCGACGCGCGAGACCGGCTCGAAGGTCTCGAACATCAATTGCGCCTCGCGCTTTTGCCCAAGGATGCGGCGGACGAAAAAAGCGCCATACTCGAGATCCGCGCTGGAACGGGCGGCGACGAAGCCGCGCTTTTTGCCG
Source organism: Methyloferula stellata AR4 (assembly GCF_000385335.1). Lineage (NCBI taxonomy): Bacteria > Pseudomonadati > Pseudomonadota > Alphaproteobacteria > Hyphomicrobiales > Beijerinckiaceae > Methyloferula > Methyloferula stellata. The sequence continues at coordinate 3,921,398 of NZ_ARWA01000001.1, forward strand.
GCGATCTCTTCCGCATGTATCAGCGCTATGCGGAGCAGAAAGGCTGGACCGTCGAAATCATTTCAGCGAGCGAAGGCACAGCCGGCGGTTTCAAGGAAGTCATTGCCGAGATCACAGGCCGCGGCGTCTTCGCCAAATTGAAGTTCGAGTCCGGCGTTCACCGTGTCCAGCGTGTGCCGGACACGGAAACGCAGGGGCGCATCCATACGTCGGCGGCGACCGTCGCCGTGCTGCCGCAGGCCGAAGACGTCGATGTCGATATCAACGAAAGGGATTTGAAGATCGACCTGATGCGCGCGCAAGGCGCCGGCGGCCAGCACGTCAACAAGACGGAATCGGCGATCCGCATCACGCATCTGCCGACCGGCACGATCGTCTTCGTGCAGGACGAGCGGTCGCAGCACAAGAACCGCGCGCGCGCCATGGCTCTGCTGCGTTCGCGCATTTACGACGCCGAACGCCAGAAGCTCGATGCGGAACGCGCCGCGGACCGCCGCTCGCAAGTGGGCTCAGGCGATCGCTCCGAGCGCATCCGCACCTATAATTTCCCGCAAGGCCGCCTTACCGATCATCGCATCAATCTGACGCTCTATAAGCTCGACAAGGTGATGATCGGCGAAGCACTGGACGAAGTCGTCGACGCGCTCACGACCGATTATCAAGCGGCGCAGCTCGCCGCGAATGATGGATGATGCGCTCCTGAAACTCTCCGCCGATCCCTGGCTTTGCTCGGCGAAGCCTCCCGCGTCGCGCCGATCGACAAATTAAGCGTGGACCTAGTCACTGTTTTCGCAGCGCTTTTTCTCGGCGAAAGACTATCGAGCGTGAACTGGGCCGGAATCGGCTTGATCGCCTTGGGCGCTATCCTCGTGGCCTTTTGATTTAAAAGAAAAATTGGCCGGGTTGAGGGAACACAAAGCATTGCTTAGCCATTAACCCCCATAGCTATCCTCCTGAAATCAGGTCTCACACACGACGCCCGTCGCATGGGTGGCAGGCGGTGAGCTTTTCAAACGATCACGTGGATTTTTGAACGATGCTGATTCGCTACGGGTATGAACTGAGTTTCGAATGTCCCGCGCCGACCTTGATGGTGTGCCTGCTCGATGCGCATGAAGACCGCGCGCATCATGTCGTCCATGATTCCGGCTTCAAGACATGGCCGGCCATTGGGTCTTCGAGCTATACGGACACATTCGGCAATCAGGTCCGGAAATTCATGGCGCCTGCGGGTCTACTGACGATCCATCGCGATTCCATCATCAAGGACGATGGCCTGCCCGATCCGATCATCGAAGACGCGCAAGAAATGCCCCTCGATCGCGTGCCTGATAGCTATCTTATCTACCTGCTTGGCAGCCGCTATTGCGAAACCGATAAGCTGAGCCAGATTGCCTGGGATCTGTTCGGCGCGACGCCGCGTGGGTGGCGGCGGGTTCAGGCCATCTGCGATTTCGTCAATGCGCATGTGACGTTCGGCTATGAATATGCGCGTGCGACCCGCACGGCCTATGAGACCTTCGAAGAGAAGGTCGGCGTTTGCCGCGATTTCGCTCATCTCGCCGTCGCCTTCTGCCGCTGCATGAATATTCCCGCGCGCTATGCCAACGGGTTTTTGGGCGATATCGGCGTGCCGCCTGATCCCGCGCCCATGGATTACAATGCCTGGTTCGAAGTGTTTCTGGACGGGCGCTGGTTCACCTTCGATGCCCGCCACAATCAGCCGCGCATCGGACGTATCACCGTCGCGCGCGGCCGAGATGCGACCGATATCCCGCTTGCGAGCTCGTTCGGACCGCATCGGCTCGCGCAATTCCGCGTCTGGACCGATGAGGTCGATCAGGCGACGCTCGAGGAGCTGGCGCGCCGCAGCGCGTAAGCGAAAGATCTCGGCGATAAGGATGAGAGGGAGCGGCTGAGAGACCGCGGATCATGCCTTCGTCGGCATGATCTCATCCGGGAAGCGTTGGCTTCCCGGGATCAGGCTTGTGAGGATAACTTGACGGCGACGGCGGTTGCCAGGATGCGCTGGCGCTTCACGCCGAACCCCTCGTCCAGGCAGGCAATGCCGTCGACCTGGTAGTTCACTTCGATGATGGCGTCAGCAAAGAGGTCCTCCGCCTTGCGGATCAGATCGGCCATGACGCCTTCCCGCCAATCGCTCTGGTGCGGCACTGATCCTTGCGCATGCCACGCAGAGGCCGCCTTGATCGTGCCGATCGAATAAAGGACCTTCCCGCCTTCGATCGTCTCTGTCGAACTGATCAGCATTGTTTTGCTCCTCAACCGCTCGAATTTTAGGGATCGAAGGTTTCGCCAAACTTAATGGCCGAACCTGGGGCGCATTGTGCTGGCGCCGTGATCCTTTGACGGTTGAAGATGTCGCAGATCTTAATTGGTGAATAAGTGCTTTCGCACACGGGGAACAGGGCTCATATTGGGGCGCGTGCGACGGCCTGTGACATTGAGCACACAGTGCCAAAATCTTTGCTGGCTGCTGCCTTGGCGATACGTGCAGCAGCTACCTCCCTCCGCGAAAACCGGGTTCTTACAAAGGATATTGTTTGGAAACGCATTCGCTCCTATTGTTTAAAGCCTCACGGTGGTGACGACATGACCAAGCTATTTGAGCAGGCAATCGAAACGGCTCGGGCCCTCTCACCCGAAATACAAGACGAGATTGCCCGCGTGATGCTGCAATTGGCCGGCGACGAGCAGCCAGTTATGACATTAACAGCTGAGGAAAAAGCCTCCCTTACGAAATCGCGCGGAGAAGCGGCTCGCGGAGATTTTGCGACTGACGAACAGGTGCGGGCCATCTGGGCGAAGCATGGGCTGTGAGGTACGTTATACCCCAACAGCCACCGCAGAATTAGCTGAACTGCTCGATTATATTGCCCAGCACTCGCCGCCGGGCGCGCGAAAGGTCCAGGCAAGGATCAAGACAATCATTACGTTGCTTTCGCAACATCCATATGCCGGACCGCTTACTGAGGATCCAGGCCTGCGGTATATTGTGACGACACCATATCCTTATCTTATTTTCTATGAAGTCGCCGAAGACGAAGGTGAAATCGTCATTATCGCCTTGCGTCACAGCGCACGCGATCCTTCGTCCAAGCCGGGAAATAAATGAGCGTTCGAACGCGAGGGTTCAATGCCGGAAATGCCGGACGCCGGTGAAGACCATGGCGAGGCCGGCCTCGTCGGCTGCCCTGATGACCTCTTCGTCGCGCACCGAACCGCCCGGTTGGATGATCGCCGTTGCGCCGGCCTCGACCGCCACCAGCAACCCGTCGGCGAAAGGAAAGAAGGCGTCGGAAGCAACGACCGAGCCTTTGGCGAGCGACTCCGGCAGGCCCTCGGCTTTAGCGGCGTCTTCCGCCTTGCGTGCGGCGATGCGAGTTGAATCGACACGGCTCATCTGGCCCGCGCCGATGCCCACCGTTGCGCCATCCTTGGCATAGACGATTGCATTCGACTTCACATATTTCGCGACGCGAAAGGCGAATTTGAGATCGCGCAACTCCGCTTCACTTGGCTGCCGCTTCGTCACAACCTTCAGGTCCATGTCGTCGACGACGGCATTGTCGCGCCCTTGCACAAGAAAGCCGCCGGCGATCGATTTGAACGCAAGCCCCGGCGCGCGCGGATCTGGCAAACTGCCCGTCACGAGAAGCCGCAGATTCTTCTTCGCCGCGACGAGCGCGATGGCGTCCTCGTCCGCGTCGGGCGCAATAATGACTTCGGTGAAGATCTTGACGATTTCCTCGGCCGCCGCCGCATCGAGCCTGCGGTTCAAGGCGACGATCCCGCCGAAGGCCGATGTCGGATCGCAGCGCAGCGCGCGCAGATAGGCCTCGCGCAAATCGCCGCCCATCGCCACGCCGCATGGATTGGCATGTTTGATGATCGCGACGGCGGCGCTCTGCGCCGGATCGAATTCTGCGGCGAGCTCGAAGGCCGCGTCCGTATCGTTCAGATTATTATAAGATAACTGCTTGCCCTGCAGCTGGCGGGCGGTGGCAACGCCCGCGCGTGCCGGCGGCGATACATAAAGCGCGGCGGGCTGGTGCGGATTTTCGCCATAGCGCAGATCGCCGGCATAGCGGCCGCCAAAAGCACGGAAGGGCGGCGCCTGCTCCCCGATGGCGTCTGCGAGCCAATTCGAGATCGCCGCATCATAGGCAGCCGTCCGCGCATAAGCCTTCTGAGCCAGCGCCCGGCGCAAAGTGAGGCGCGTCGCGCCATGATTTTCCTGCAATTCCGCCAAAATCAGCGCATAGTCCTCGACCGCCACAACTACGGCTACATCGTTGAAATTCTTCGAGGCGGCACGGATCATCGCCGGGCCGCCAATATCGATCGTCTCGACACATTCTTCAAATGTGGCGCCTTTTGCGAGCGTCGCCTCGAACGGATAGAGATTGACGATGAGAAGATCGATCGGCGCGATATCATGCGCGAGCATCGCCGCTTCGTGCTCCGGGTTTCCCCGGATGGCGAGAAGGCCGCCATGCACCTTGGGATGCAGGGTTTTGACCCTTCCATCCATCATTTCCGGAAAACCCGTAAGGTCGGCGACGTCCTTGACAGCGAGCCCTGCCTCGGCAAGCGCCTTGCGCGTGCCGCCCGTCGAAATGAGCTCGATGCCGAATTGCGCGAGGCCCCGCGCGAATTCGACAAGGCCCGTTTTATCGGACACGGAGATCAGCGCCCGCGCCACACGGCTCAGCTCAGCAGCCATCATCTGTTCCAGACACACTCGGATTCGCGCGGTTCATCAAGGTTTGTCCCACAATCCACATTGGAAAGGATATGAATCGATCAAAACTTATCAGGTCCGGGGCTTAACATGATTGATTCTGGATCAAAACCTATCCATAGGCATTGGTCTCAGAATCGCCTAAGCCAAATGCCGCTGCTTTTTCGCATGCACCTCTCTTGCCCGGGCAAGCCGGCGCGACAGGTTCCACCTTCGATGAGGTCATCCAGGGCTCCGCAGGCCCTGTGTTCACGAAATGTTTGCGGCTGGGACATGTCATGCTGAAGCCGAAAGACCCGATCGACTTCCAAGTCCTCTTCGACTCGCTCCCTATGCCGCTGGTAGTGCTGAATTCCAATCTCGAAATCGCCGAAATGAACAAGGCCTATCTCGCCGCCACGAAACGCACGCGCGAGGATCTGAAGGGCCGCTATATTTTCGAAGCCTTTCCGGCCGAAGGCGAAAGCCGCCAACGTCTGCAAGCCTCTTTCGAACGGGTGCGCGACGGCGGCGTGACCGATGTCCTGCCTTTATTGCCCTATGCCATTCCGGTCGGACACAAATTCGAGGAGCGCTATTGGAGCTGCACCCATGTGCCGATCCACAATGCACAAGGCGAGGTCACCTTCATCGTCCAGAATGCCCAGGACGTCTCCGACCTGAAGGGCGTCAAACCGAACCAGCCAAAGGTGCCGGCCGCCGTCGAGGCCACGCTCAAAGGGGACGTCTTGCGGCGGGTCGAATCGGTCCAGGCCCTGAATCAGACGCTGCTCGCCGAAACCAAACTCCTGCATGGCCTGTTCATGAAGGCGCCGAGCTTCATGAGCGTATTGAGCGGGCCGCAACATGTCTTCGAATATTTAAACCTGTCATTTTGGAAACTCATCGGCAATCGCGACGTTCTCGGCAAAACCTTCAAGGACGGCGTTCCCGAAAGCGCCAACCAGGAATTTTTGACACTGCTCGACACGGTCTATCAAACCGGCGAGCCTTTCGTCGGCCGTAAGATGCGCCTGTTCATACAAGCGGAACCAAACAGCCCTCCCACCGAGCTCTATCTCGATTTCGTTCTGCAGCCGATCTTCGATCCGCAAGGCGAGGTGACGGGCATTTTCGTCGAAGGCAGCGACGTCACCGAACATGTTCAAACCGAGCAACGGCAAGTGTTGCTCATCCGCGAATTGCATCATCGCGTCAGGAATACGCTGGCAACCGTTCAGGGCGTCATGAATTCCACTGCACGGACAGCGCAGACGATCGAGGAATACCAGGACGCGTTCGCAGGCCGCATCGCATCCTTGGCACGAACCCACGCGATCTTGACCGAGGAGATCCAGCAATTCGTCTCCTTCGCCCATCTTTTGACGCAAGAACTCGGCCCTTATTCGGATGCGGAGGAATTCAGCATCGTGCTTGACGGTCCGGCGGTCGAGCTTCCGTCGCAAATCGCCGTTCCGCTCGGCATGACAATTCATGAACTGACGACCAATGCCGTCAAATATGGCGCCTTGGGCAAGGAAGGCGGCAGCCTCAAGGTCAATTGGGACATTGTCGCCGCGAAGGACGGCCGGCGGGCGCTCTCTTGCGAATGGCGCGAGCGCAACGGTCCGCTCGTCATACCGCCGGCCCGGCAAGGCTTCGGCTCCATCCTCCTGCACCGCGTCCTGTCGCAGCAGATCGGCGCGGCCATCAGTGTCGACTTTCCACCCGAGGGGTTCCATCTACGCATGGTGGTCCCGATCGAGGCCGAGTCCGCGTAAATCATTTTTGGCAAAGCTCTGGCATGCGCCATCGAGAGTTCTACCTTCCGAGGGCAGGCTGGCTGGCGTAGGCTGAATGACACGCCTGCGACAGACTGAGGGTTCGCGTTACGCGGATTTGCATCACGCAGGAGAACTTCATGCAATTGGGTGTTGTCGGCCTCGGCCGCATGGGTGGCAACATTGCCCGGCGTCTCCACCGCTTTGGCCATCAAGCCGTGGCCTATGACACCAATGCGAAAACCGTCGCGGAGCTTGGCGCAGAGGGCATAGCGGGCGCATCGGGCCTCGCCGATCTCGTTGCGAAGCTCGACGCACCGCGGGCGATCTGGCTCATGCTGCCGGCAGGCCAGGTCACCGAGACCGCCGTCACCGAATTCGCCGGGCTCCTGAAGGGCGGCGATATTCTGATCGACGGCGGCAATACGTTTTATAAGGACGATATCCGCCGCGCCGCTGCCTTGGCCCAGCACGGCATCACTTATGTCGATGTCGGTACGTCCGGCGGAATCTGGGGTTTGGAGCGCGGCTATTGCATGATGATCGGCGGCGCCAAAGCGGCCGTCGAACATCTCGATCCGATCTTCCGCGCGCTCGCGCCGGGCCCTGGCAACATAGAGCGGACGCCTGCCCGCAACGGTCATGATCCGCGTGCCGAGCAAGGCTATATTCATGCAGGCCCCGCGGGTGCCGGGCATTTCGTCAAGATGGTCCATAACGGCATCGAATATGGCCTGATGCAGGCCTATGCCGAAGGCTTCGACATTCTGAAATCCAAGGCCTCGGAACACCTTCCAGAGGCGGAGCGTTTCACACTCGATTTGACCGATATTGCCGAGGTCTGGCGGCGCGGCAGCGTCATCTCCTCCTGGCTTCTCGATCTGACCGCCACGGCGCTCGCCGAAAACGCAACGCTGTCCAATTTCAGCGGCATCGTCGATGATTCGGGCGAAGGACGTTGGACGATCGAGGCTGCGATCGAGGAAGCCGTTCCGGCCAATGTTCTCGCTGCTTCGCTTTTCGCGCGCTTCCGATCGCGCCAAGAGCATACGTTCGGCGACAAGCTTCTATCGGCCATGCGCCATAAATTCGGGGGTCATATCGAACCGCACGCAGATGCAGAACCACGAGCGAAAGAGAGCAAGTGATGAATCAGCCCTTCTTCGACCGGCTATCGAAAACCGCCGTGGCGCCCGATTGCATGCTCGTCATTTTCGGCGCATCCGGCGACCTGACGCAACGGCTCTTGATGCCGGCGCTCTATAACCTTGCCAGTGAAGGCCTGCTGGCGCGCCGCTTCTCGATTGTCGGCATCGGCCACCATCCACGCAGCGACGAGGAATTTCGCGGCTCAATCGCCGAAGCCTTGCGGGCGCGGGTCAAAAACGCCAAGGCCGAGATCGACGACAATACCTTAAATGAATTGATGAACAGTCTCACCTATATCGCAAGCGAGTTCGACGACCCGAAAACCTATGAGCATGTCGCAGAACGGCTCGCAGCCTGGTCGAAGGAAGGCGGCGGTGTCGGCAATGCGATCTTCTACCTCGCGACGGCGCCCAATTATTTCGGCGACATCATTGAGAGGCTGGGGGCAGCCGGGCTCTTACAGGAAGGCGACAATGGCTGGCGGCGCGTCGTGATCGAAAAGCCGTTTGGCCACGATCTTGCTTCTGCCAGAGCGCTGAATAGACGCGTTCTGCAGATTGCCGATGAAAGCCAGATCTACCGCATCGACCATTTTCTCGGCAAGGAAACCGTCCAGAACATCATGGTTCTGCGGTTTGCGAATTTCATGTTCGAGCCGATCTGGAACCGCCAGCATATCGATCACGTCCAGATCACCGCGGCGGAAACAGTCGGCGTCGAACAGCGCGGCCGGTTCTACGACGAGACCGGCGCTCTGCGCGACATGGTCCCGAACCACATGTTCCAGCTTCTTGCCATGATGACGATGGAAGCGCCGAATTCCTTTCACGCCGATGCGATCCGCGCGGAAAAGGCCAAAGTGATCGAGGCGATCCGGCGTCTGTCGCCGGAGGACGCACTGAAGAACGTCGTGCGCGGGCAATATGTGGCGGGATTCATCGGCGGGGAGAAAGTCGCGGCCTATCGCGACGCGCATAATGTCGACCCGCGCAGCCTGACCGAAACCTATATCGCGCTCAAACTCTGGATCGACAATTGGCGCTGGATGGACGTGCCCTTCTATATAAGGACAGGCAAGGCCATGAGCCTGCGGCGCACCGAGATCGTCATCCAGTTCAAGAAAGCGCCCGGCGTTCTCTTCCGAGACATAGACGATTCGAAATTATCGTCCTGCCGGCTGATCTTCCATATTCAGCCGGAGGAAGGGATCACTCTGCAATTCGCCGCCAAGCAGCCTGGCCGGAAAGTGCAGTTCGCCGACGTGAATATGGATTTCCGCTACGCCGATTATTTCAAGACCTCGCCCAGCACCGGCTATGAGACCTTGATCTACGATTGTCTCGTCGGCGACGCGACCCTGTTTCAGCGTGCCGACAATGTCGAAGCCGGCTGGGCCGGCGTGCAGCCGATCCTCGATGCCTGGGCGATCAAGCCGGGCGACTTGCACCTCTATCCGGCCGGCAGCAATGGCCCTGCGGCAGCGGACATGCTCTTATTGAGAGACGGCCGCGAGTGGCTTTCCTTGCAGTGACGATAGCACGCTGGCCATGACGCATGAGCCGATCATCGATATTGCCGCCGACGCGGAAGACATGGCCATGCGGGCGGCGCTCTGGCTTGCGACGCGTATCGTTGTGGCCTCGGAGCCTTTCGCCCTCAATCTGGCCGGCGGCTCAACCCCGAAACGCGTCTACGAGCTCCTCGCGAGCGCAGCCTTCAAACCTTACATCGACTGGAACAAGGTCCACCTCTTTTGGGGCGACGAGCGTTTCGTGCCCATCGATCATAAAGACAGCAATTATCGCATGGTGCATGAGGCGATGATCGCGCATGTTCCGATCCCGCCGGACCATATCCATCGGGTCCCGGTCGAGGCCGGGACACCGGAGAAAGCCGCGGCGCTTTACGAAGAGGATTTGCAGCGCTTTTACGGTACCAGATATGGCGGTGCCAAGAGCCTCGATCCGGCGCGGCCCTTGTTCGATGTCACGCTGCTTGGCCTCGGCACCGACGGCCACACGGCCTCGCTCTTTCCCGGCACCAAAGCGCTCGACGAACGCGAGAGCTGGACGATAGCCGTCATCGGCGTCAAAGACGAAGCGCGCGTGTCGCTGACCTATCCGGCCATTGAGGCAAGCGCGGCCATTCTCTTTCTCGTCGCGGGCGAAGAAAAGCGCGCGGCTCTGGCCGGGGTGCTCGCGAAGGACCTCGCTTTGCCCGCCGCGCGTCTCAAGACGGACGCCCCGGTCCTTTGGTTCGTCGATCGCGCCGCGGTATCGGAGACAGACGCGGCGGCCCAAGCCAACGCATCGGAAGCCAAAGCATCCTCCGAAATTTGATTTCGCCTTAAAACGTGATCGCGACAAGCACGGCTTTATGCCTATACTTGAAGGGCTACAGGTCCTACTCGAGGATGCGCGCCCATGGATGACGCGACACTGACCTTGATCGATCTTCTGGGCACCATCGCTCTGCTCCTTTGGGGCGTGCATATGGTGCAAAGCGGTATCCAGCGCGCCTATGGCCCCAACCTCAGGCGTGGACTGGCACGGGCCCTCGACAATCGCCTGAAGGCATTCGCCGCGGGCCTTGGCGTCACCGCGCTTTTGCAAAGCAGCACGGCGACCGGCCTCATGGTTTCGGCCTTCGCGGCCGAGGGTTGGGTCGATCTCGTCCCCGCGCTCGCGGTGATGCTCGGTGCGAATGTCGGTTCGACATTGGTCGTGCAGCTTCTGTCATTCGATGTGGCGCGGATTTCGCCGATCTTCATCCTGATAGGCTTCATGATGTTCCGGCGGCAGGGCGCAAATCGCACCCGCGATCTCGGACGCGTCGCGATCGGTCTCGGCCTGATCCTTCTCGCTCTCGGCCGGCTCCTCGTCATCATCACGCCTTATGAGGATGTTCCGAGCCTGCGCCTTCTGCTCGGCGCCATCGCGACGACGCCTTTCATCGCACTTCTCTTTGGCGCCGCTTTGAGCTGGGCGGCGCATTCGAGCGTCGCGATCGTTCTTCTCATCATGTCGTTTGCGGCGAAGGGCGTCGTTTCCTATGACACGGCCCTGGCGCTTGTCATCGGCGCCAATGTCGGCTCCGCATTCAACCCGGTACTCGAAGCGCCGAGCGGCGGCGACCGCACCGGCAAGCAGGCGGCGATCGGCAATTTGCTGAACCGTCTGGTCGGGGCTGCCATCGTTTTGCCACTCATCCCGAAGATCGGCCCGCTCCTCGTCAATCTCGAACCGAGCCTCGGACGCGGCGTCGCCAATTTTCATACATTTTTCAATCTCGCATTGGCCCTGCTTTTCATGCCCCTGCTATCGCCTTTCGCCAGCCTTTTGCGCCATTGGATGCCGGCCTATTTCGAAGTGCCGGACCCATCGCGTCCCATCTATCTCGACCCGGCTGCGCGCGATATGGCGCCCATCGCGCTCGGATGCGCCACCCGCGAGACATTGCGCATGGTCGATATTCTGGACGAGATGCTGCAGGAGACTCGCGCGGCGCTGCAAAAAAACGACCGGCAGAAAATCGCCGAAACACGGCGCATGGGCGATCATCTCGACAGTCTGAACACGGCCATCCAATCCTATCTGACCGTGATCGATCCCGAATCTCTCACCGAAGACGACGACAAGAAGCTCGCGTCCATTCTGGCCTTCACGACCAATCTCGATCACGCCGGCAATACGCTCGACCGCAATATGCTGGCGACGGCGCATAAACAGTTCAAACGCGGCCAGACGCTTTCTGCCGAGGGAAAGGCATCGATCGATACTGTGCTCGACCGGCTGTCGCAAAACCTGCGCGCCGCGGCAACGATCTTCATGACGGGAGACGTACGCGCCGCCCGCGTTCTCGCCAGCGAAAAAACCATCTTTCGCGATATCGAAGCCAAAGCGATGGACGTGCATTTCCAGCATCTGCGGAACAATAAAACCGACGGCGTCGAAACCCGCACGCTTTATCTCGATCTCATCCGCAACCTGAAAAGCGTCAACGACCGGCTCGTCACCGGCGCGGCCTATCCGGTCCTTGAGGATCTGGGCGAGCTTCGCGTCACGCGGCTGCGGCCCAAATCCGCCACCCCGCCGGAAAACAACGAGCCGGACGGGCATTGAGGGTCTTGCACTCTCTTCCACGGGAGGAAGGTCGCGCCCATCGGCTGGACCCAAACGGAAAAGTTTAGAAGCCGACGCCGCCCATGCTGGCACCGCCGCCGCCACCTCCGCCACCACTGCCTCCGCCCCCTCCGCCGCCGCCATAGCCACCGCCGCCACCGGCGGATTGATGCGGCGTATAATGCTCTCTCGGCGGCGGAGCGCGTTCGGCCCGCGCCGGGGGATGCTCCTCGCGCGGCGGATGCCGTGCGACCGGCTGTTGATCGAGCGGCGGGTGCGTCTTATGTTTTTCCTCTTGTTGCGGCGGCAGCGAAGCAACCACGCAGGCGGGGCCTTTTTCGGCTTTGAGCTCCGCCAGAAATTCATCGTTGATCTTGATGTCGACCTTGTTCGGCACCGGCTTGTTATGGGCTTCGTAATATTTGTCGAGCCCGACGCGCGTCATCTTATCGAGCTTGCCGTCGCGCCTGTCATCAAGGCAGCCGAGACGATGCAATTCGGCTTGCGCGGCAGTGACCAGTTCCGGCGTGTTGATCTCTTTTTCCTTCGCTGGCTTCGGCTGCTCCTGCTTGGCTGTGTCCGCCGGCGGCAAGGCCGCGAGGCGGTCGAGAGCCGCATGGACGGACGGACGCAGACGATCGCATGTCATGTTGTGTTCGAGGGCCGCCAAATCGTCGCGCCCGTCGGGGCCTTTCATTTCCAATGCCGTCGCCTCAAAATCTTCCTTGCGGCAGATTTCTTCTTTGCGCGCGAAATCGGCTTCCATGGCCGCAAGTTTCAACCCGGCAGCCGTCCTGACGTCGTCGCAAATGGCCTTGTCGGCGAGCGCTCGGGCGCCATTCGTGTCGCCTGCCGCCAATCCATTCAGACTCGCGGTCTCGCGCGCGCAGGCTGCCTTGAGGTCGGCGAGCGCCTTATCGGCAAGAGCGACGATGGCCGGGCATTCAAGCCTCTGACGCAAAGCTTCGATGTCCGCCGGTTTGCCGAATGAGCCCGCCTGCTTCCAATTGTCTTCGTCCCGGCGGCAAATGTCTTTTTCATGGTTGGCCCGGGTAAGCGCGTCGGCTTCGAGCGTGGCAAGGCGTGTCTGGGCGTTCGTCTTGGCATCGTCGCAAGTCGCTTTGCCGATGAAGCTGCGCAAAGCGCTGGCATCGCTCGCGCCGATCGAAGACAAAGACGCAGTGTCACGATCGCAGGCGGCTTTAAGCTCGGCGATCTTCTGATCGATGGCGCTCGCCACCGCCGGACATTCGACATGCTGGCGCAGCGCCTCGACCTCGCCGCGATTGGTGGACTTCGCCAGGCCCTTCCATTGGTCTTCGTCGCGTTTGCAGATTTCCTTGTCGTGCTCAAGCGCCGCCAAGCGCTGCTGGGCGGAGGTCTTGACCACGTCGCAAGAGGCTTTGTTGGCCATATTGCGCAAGGCGTCGGCGTCGCGCGGCCCAATCGCGGCGAGCGCCGCATTGTCCTTGGCACAAGCGGCATCCGCCGCCGCGATGATATCGCGCACCGCCTGTTCGGCGGCGGCCGCCGTCGCCGGACATTTGGCGCGCTGGCGCAGGTTTTCGATCTCCGCGCGATTGGCGGATTTCGTGAGCGACTTCAGCTCGGCGTCCTCGTGCTTGCAGGTTTCCGCCTCCGCGGCGGCAATGACGTCGCGCATCGCCCGCTCGGCGGCGGCGGCCGTCGCCGGGCATTGGCCGTGCTGGCGCAGATTGTCGATTTCCACCCGGTTGCCCGCTTTGGTAAAGGCTTTCAGATCAGTGTCTTCGCGCTTGCAGGTCTCCCGTTCCGCGTTGATCTCGGCTTCGATCGCCGCGATCTTCCCCTGTGCTGCGGCCTTGACGTCGGCGCACGTGGTTTTCTGGTTCAAAGCCTTGACGCCTGCGAGATCGCGCGGGCCCAAAGCCGCCAAGGCGTCGGCGTCGCGGTGGCAGGCCTCGGCTTCCGCAGCGAGCGTATCCTGCAGGGTCGCGAGACGCTTTTGCGCGGCCTGTTTCGCCTCGTCGCAAGGGTTGCCCTCGATGAAGCTCTTAAGACCGTTTTGATCCCGCGCGCCGATCGCATCGAGCGCCGTGCGATTGGCCTGACAGGCTTTCTCTGCCTTGAGTTTGAGGGCTGCTTCCTCCTCGGCCTTTTCGGTTTCGCGGCGTTTGTCTTCCGCTTCCTGCAAAGCGCGCTTCTTGCTCTCTTCCAGGGCGCGGTACAGCGCATCCAGGCGATAACGGGCTTCGATCGAATAATAAGATGACGGGTAATGCGCCAGGAAATCCCGAAACGCCGCGGGATCGTTCGACTCCTTGATCTGCTCCCAGGCGACGCGGTCATTTTGATTGAGATAATATTCGCTCACCAAAGACACATAGGTCTCCGGCCGCTGGCGCCCGTCGGTTGCGACATTCACATCATTGGCGATGCGCCGGAACATCATCTCGATTTCGAGCCCCGGCTCGTTCAAGCGCTTCAGGAAGGCCGTGGTGAACGGGCTGTTGCGGGCTTGCCCGTCGAGCGCGACCTCGTCGGCGCCAGTCGCATAGGCGACGATCAGCCCTTGGGTCTTGTCGATTCGCTCGAGACCGCGCGAGCGTTCGTTCGCCGGCATGGGCGAAGACGTGGCGGACCCGGCGAGCTTTGCAAGCTTCTCGGCAATGGGATTGTTGCGGCAGGCATCGAGGATCATGATCTTGATGCCATTCGAGCGGTCGAGCGCCGCCCGCACATTCTCGACGGCGACCGTCTCGAAAGGCAGGCTGATCTCGTCCTTCACGTCGGCATCGACGGGCATCAAATAGTTATGCCCTTGATATTGCAGAGCGTGACCAGCGTAAAAGAAGAGCGCCGTGTCGGCCTCCGCGGCCATGCGGGCGAATTTTTGCAGAGCGCGATTGGTGTCGCTCAAACTCACGTCCGTCTCGACGACGACCTCGAACCCCAAGCCTTTCAAGGCCGCGGCGACGTCCTCGGCATCGTTCTTCGGATTGGTGAGGTTGAGCGAAGCGCTTTGGTAGGCGGAATTGCCGAGAACAAGCGCCACGCGCCGCTCGGCGGCAGCCAGATCCGTCTGGAGAAGCAGCGCGACGGCGCTCCAGATCAGCAAGCCCAGAATGGAGAGCGAGTGCTTCATCGGTCAAGCGGCTCTACAGGTTTGATCACGTTTTCAGCGGTTTGGGCACCGGATCGACCCGATGTCTATCGCGGTTCGAGCCGCATCGGCCCGGCGGTCTTCGCAGGCCGGGCGGTTTCGATCCGAACCTGCTCCCGGCGGAAAGACCTTGCTGCGCAGATCAATTATCACGCCGCCAATATAGGCCCAAGTCCAAGCACCGCGCAACGTAGTCTTAGGACGTCGGGACCAATGTCTCGTGCGCTTTCACACGGTAAACCGGGAACGAAAACTTTCTTATGGGGACAGTTCTTTTGTAGGAAGAGGAGCGGTCCGATGACATTAATCCTCAGAATTGAAAACACGGAAAACCTGCCGAAAGGCGTTCCAGCCACCGTTCGCATGCCGAAACATGGCCGCCTCGACATAGGCCGCAACAGTAACCTTGATTGGACCTTGCCCGATCCAAGGCGCTTTATTTCGGGCAAACATTGCGAAATACACTATCGGGCAGGGACCTACTGGCTTTATGACATTTCGACCAATGGCACGTTTATGAATGGGATGGCCTCGCGCATCAAAAGCCCGCAGCCTCTCAATCATGGCGATATGATCGCCGTCGGTATTTATGTGATCACGATTGAAATTGAGCCCGAGACAGAAAGCGTAAAACCGTTCCTGCCGGCTTCCGACAAGACGATTTGCAGCGTAGGCAAAGCTTTTGGCGTCATGCCGTTCACACAGACGGTGACGACGGCCTCGGGATAAGGCAAACTGTATGAGCGTACCGGAGTTGTTTTATGACGCTGATCTTGACGATCGAAAACGAGACGAGCTTGCCGAACGGCGCTCCCGTGAGCGTCAAAATTACGGATAAGCGGAACCTCGACATCGGGCGTGGCGCCCATCTCGACTGGACCCTACCCGATCCCTCGCGTTTCATTTCCGGAAAACATTGCGAGGTCCGCTATCGCGACGAGGCCTATTGGCTCTACGATGTCTCGACCAACGGCACTTTTCTCAACGACAATTCGCGGCGGATCCAGACCCCGCACAAGCTGCAGGACGGCGATCGGCTCGCGATCGGATCCTATATTATCGCCGTCACGATCGAAGAAGACGCGCAGAGGCCCGAGACGGAAGGCGCCGAGGCTGAGACGCAGGGCGCTCCCGCAGAGCACGCCGCTGCCGAGCCGGGCGCGTTCGAGATCGCGGAACTCATAGCCGAGGCCAATGCGGCGGACGTTCATTCCGAGCCGGCCTCCGAAGCCGAGGAACCGGCGCATGCCGAGGCGGAGCCCGAGCCCGCGGAAGAGCATGCAATCCCTGCCGAAGACCCTTTCGTCGCCGAACGGCCGGAAGCGGCCGAAGCCGCGGACTTCGGCGTGCCACAGGCTGAACAGGCGCATGAGGCCTCGCGCGAGGCTCCGTTCGAAATTCCAACCTGCGAGCCTGTCGAGGATGCGCAGCCGGCTGCGGATTTCGAGCCGGCGGCTCCGCTCGTCAGCATGCCCCGAGTGTCGGAAACGCCCTATTTCACCGAGCCCGTGCATGAACCAGCCCGGGAACCTGCACCCGAGCCGGCCCGCGAACCTGTGCGCGAGCCTGCCCGAGCACCCGTCTTTGCCGAGAGCATCGCAGCATCACCCCGCATGCCCAAGGCCGAGGCACCCGACTTGCCGCCTGCGGCCCCGGCCGCTCAGGGCAAGTCCGATGTAACGCTTGACGATTTTCTTCAGCAATTCGCGACGGCGGCCGGCATTCCGGTGCAGCTCTTCGACCGTCAGGACAAGTTGAAAACCGCCGAAGACCTTGGCTTCTTCATTCATTTCGTCGTCGCGAGCCTGAAGCAATTGCTGAGCGCCCGCGACAGCGCCAAACGATTCGCACGTACCGCGAACCGGACCGTGGTGCAGGCCTTCGACAATAATCCGTTGAAATTTGCGCCGACGCCGGAAGATGCGTTGAAAATCATGTTCGGTCCTAAGACCAGCGGCTATCTCGACGCGCGGCGCACGCTCGAAGGCGCTTTCGGCGATCTCAAGACGCATCAGGTCAAGACCTTCTCCGCGATGCAGAACGCGGTCAAAATGCTGGTCGAAGATCTCGATCCCGACGAGATCGACGCGGCCATGGGCCCCGATCAAGGGCTGATGTCTCGGCTCAGCTCGCGCAAGGCGCGGCTTTGGGATCTTTATCTTGCAAGGTGGCAGGCCAAGACATTGCGGCACGAAGACGGTCTCGTCGATGCTTTCATGCTGTATTTCGCGGAATGTTACGATCGCACAAAAGATTAGCGCCGATCCGCGGCGACCTAAATCGAGGCGTGCTTCCGGTTTTGCTTTTTCAACACATGATCTTATCCGAAAATCTCCACTTTTCGGGCTCATGTATCCGGGATGTGCGCAACTGGACGCGGCAGCCTTCCCCATGCGAATAGGATTGAGCGTGATTTTGCGGAAAGCGCGGGACCCGAGGCCATGAGCGACAAGGACAAGATGCCGAACGTTCCCGGTGGGGACGACCGCACTGTCTTCCGGCCGAGCCCGGCGCCGCGCAAGGTTGCCGTCGCTCCGGCGCCCACGCCCGGCGCACCGCCGCCTCCGCCGCATGACGACAACACGGTTTTCCGGTCGCCGCCGCCACCCCGGACGCCAGGGCAGGCACCGGCGCCTCCGCCGCCACCGCCGGCAAACGATAAGGCTGGGCCTGCTATTCACGACGATCGGACGGTCTTCCGTCCCAATCCCGGCGGCCGCCGGCCCGTCGCGCCGCCGCCAATAGCCGAACCCTCCGCAGCGCCTCTCCAAGCGGCGCCGCGCCAGGCCGTCCAACAGAGCGCCGAACTTCAGGCGCCGAACGACAATCCGATCCTGCGCGCTGCCTTGCCCTTGCTGCTTCTGCTCGGGCGACTGCGCACATCGCTCGTGCGCGCGCCTGCCTCAAGCCTGACGCCGCAGATCACCGAGGCCGTCCAGACATTCGAGACCCATCTCAAAGAGGCCGGCATTTCTTCGGAACAGGCTAACGCGGCCAAATATATTCTATGCGCCACAGCCGATAAGGTTCTCGCCAATCTCCCCGGCGACGATCGCCCGCCCGCCGCGCGCGGCAGCCTGATGAGCCGTTTTTTCGGCGAGGCCATGACCGGGCAGAAAGTCTTCTCCGAAATTGAACGCGTGAAGTTGGAGCCTGGCTTCTATCCCGTCGTCGAACTGGCGCATGCCTGTCTCGCGCTCGGCTTTCAAGGCGCGCCGCGCACCTCGACGACGGCCGACGCTTTGGAACGCGACGTCCAGCACGATCTTTATGAGATCATCGGAAAGGCGAAAGCCAGGCAATCACGTTATCTTTCGCCGCATTGGGAAGGCCAATCGCTTCCGAGTCAGGCCGTGCGGCTCTACGTGCCTTTTTGGGCCGTCGCGGGCGCGGTCGCGCTCAGCCTCTTCATCCTGTTCATCGTGCTTCGAACTCTGCTCGGGCACAACGCGGAACAAGCGGCGCAGACCATGGTCTCGCTCAATCCGCCGTCACCCGTGACGCTCGCGCGGCGGAGTTCCGTGCCGCCGCCCGCGCCTGCGCCGCAAAGCGCCACCCAGATCTCGCAGCTCGAACATATTCGCAAGGTGCTGCAGCCGAATATAGCGGCAGGCCTCATCAGCATCGAGACGACTCCCAATCAGATCATCATCCGCGCGCCTGAGAAGGGCCTGTTCCAGCCGGGCAAGACCTCTCTGTCCGAAGACGGGCGAGCGCTCTTGATGTCCATCATCTCGGCACTCGATGATGAGAAAGGACAAATCAAGGTCATCGGCCATTCCGACAACACGCCGGTATCGAACGCGCGCTTTGCCTCGAATTTCGAAGTGTCTCAGGCCTTTGCCAACACTGTCGCGAGCGTCTTGAGGCAATCGCTGTCGCAGCCCGACCGCGTCGAAGCGGAAGGCAAGGGCAGCGACGCGCCGATTGCCAGCAACGATACTCCGCAAGGGCGCGAGAAGAATCGCAGAATCGATATGGTCATCGCCCGCAGCGACTAAAGCGTGATCCCGAAAAGTCGGCTCGACCTTCGGAATAGATCATGCGTCGAAACGAAAGATTGGAGCGTGATTCGCAAGTCAGACGAGCGATCAGGCTCTGTATAGTTTGGGACAGTTAGATGCGACCCATGAAGCGGCAAAGCGAAGGCTGGCAGCCTTGGTTTAAATCGGGCATTCGCCTGATCAAAACGAGACTCTGGATTCGTCTGGCGATCAGTTTCGGCAGCGCCTTCCTGCTCGCCCTCTTGATCTGGTTCGCCGCACCGCTTTTGAGCTTCGGTTCGTTTCAGCCGTTCGAGGATGCGGGCCCGCGCCTTACCATCATTCTTTTGATCTTCCTGGCCGTCGGCGGTGCCGAGGCCTATCGTTTCTACATACGCAAGCAAGGCGCGGAGCAGATCGCGCGCACGATGGGCGCCGACGACAGCGACGCGCCGGTTTTGGCCGAGCGCATGAAGGAAGCGCTTGCGACCTTGCGCGATGTCAGCGGCGGCAGCGGCAATTACCTCTATGATCTGCCCTGGTATGTCCTGATCGGGCCGCCGGGCTCAGGCAAAACCACCGCGCTCGTCAATTCCGGCCTCGAATTTCCGCTGGCGCAAGGGGCTACGCCCGGCGCCGTCTCCGGCGTCGGCGGCACGCGCTACTGCGATTGGTGGTTTACCGACGATGCCGTGCTCATCGATACGGCCGGTCGCTATACGACGCAGGATTCGGATGCAAAAGCCGATCAGAAAAGCTGGTTCGCTTTTCTTGACTTGTTGAAACGCAGCCGGCCGCGGCAGCCGATCAACGGCGTCATCGTCGCGATCAGCCTCGAAGATATCCTGACCTCGAACGCCAAGGAACTCGCCGCGCACGCCGACGCGATCCGCGCCCGCCTGCTCGAATTGCACAACCGGCTGAAGGTCGACTTTCCCGTCTACGCGCTTTTCACCAAGGCCGATCTCGTGATCGGCTTCATGGAATATTTCAACGATCTCGGCGAAGGCGCGCGACGCCAGGTCTGGGGCGCGACATTTCCAACCGCCGACAAGACGCGCAACATGATCGGCACAGTGCCGGGCGAGTTCGACGCGCTGATCACGCGCCTCAACCAGAGCCTGCCGGAAAAGCTCGAAAACGAGAAAGACCCGACGAGCCGGGTCCTTCTCTTCGGCTTCCCTGCGCAGATGGCGGCGCTACGCCAACCGATCGCGAATTTCCTCGACCAGATCTTCGATCCGGTCCGCTATCCCATAAATGCCGCGCTGCGCGGCCTCTATTTCACGTCGGGCACGCAGCAAGGCACGCCGATCGACCAATTGCTCGGCGCGCTGTCAAAGAATTTCGGCGCGCAAGGCGTCGCCGCGCCGACCTTCTCCGGACAAGGCAAGAGCTTCTTCCTGACCGATCTCATCAAGATCGTCATCATCGGCGAAGCCGGATGGGTCACGCGCGTCCGCGCCAACAGCCTGATGACGGCCGCGGCCTATGCCGCGCTCCTTGCCGTCGTGCCGCTCATCGTCGGCGCCTGGTGGGTGAGCTATGCGCATAACAACGACATGATCACGCAAAGCCAGGATGCGAGCAGCCGGTATAAGACGCTCGCCTCGGGTCTCAGCCAGACGAACACCGTCTCGGACCGCGATTTCGGCAAGATCCTGCCGCCCCTGCATGCGCTTCGCTTCATGCCCGGCGGCTATCAGGACCATACGACGCCGGTGATTTCCTATGCCGGCTTCGGCCTTGCTCAAAGTGCAAGGCTTCGCTCGGCGGCCGAGACCGCCTATCAGATCGGGCTCGAACGGCTTTTGCGGCCGAGGCTCATCTATCGCCTCGAAGAACAGCTCGAAGCCAATGCCAACGATCCGAAGTTCCTCTATGAGGCGCTGAAGGTCTATCTGATGCTCGGCGGCCTCAAGACCGTCGACCGGCCCTTGCTGATCGGCTGGATGGAGCGCGACTGGTCGGAAAATCTCTATGCCGGCCCGAAAAATGCCGATGGACGCAAAGAACTCGAGCAGCATCTCGTCGCGATGCTCGACCTCGACAATGGCCGCAATTCTTTCGTCTCGCTGAACGGACCGCTTGTCGAACGGTCGCAAGCAACCTTGGCGCGCATTGATCCGGCGCAACGCGCCTACGAACTGCTCGAAGACAGAGCCAAGTCGGCTCTCATCGACGATTGGATCGCGTCGAAAAACGCAGGCGCCGGCGCACTCGTCGTCTTCGACGATTCCCTCGACCGGTTCCACATTCCTTATTTCTTCACGCATGCCGGTTTCGAACATGCCTTCGTCGGGCAATTGATGGCCATGCAGACCGAGATGAATCGCAATCGCTGGATCCTCGGCCGCTTCGGCGAGCAGCCGGTCGTCGCCGATCAATACGAGCGGCTGCTGCCCGATCTCGTCGACATCTACACAAAGAACTTCGTCGCGGCCTGGCAGGAGAATATCGCCAAGGTGCAGATCCGCCGCCTAACCGAGGACCGGCCGACCTATCCGCTGCTGACGGCCGCCGCCGCCGTGACGTCTCCGATCGCGCGCCTGCTTGAAGCGATCCACGACGAAACCTCCCTGCACGACGTCCCGCAGAGTCTCGGCGACAGCGCCTCCAATACACCGAATGGCGCCGCGGCCTCACTTGTCGGCAGTTCGGGCGAGTCGCCGGCCAAAATGGTCGATAAGGCGCTGCGTCCCTACCAATTGCTCGTCGAAGGCAATTCCGGCCGCCGGCCGATCGATCTCATTTTGTCGGACCTGAACGACATCAGATCGAATCTCAACCGGCTTGCCACCAATACGTCGCAGGCGGATCAGCTTTCGTCGCGGCTCGATGCGGAAGTCGGCAAACTCAAAAACGACACGGACCGCATGCCGCCGCCTTTTGCGATGATGATGGACACGACGGCAAACGACGTGACGCGTGAAATCGCCGACTCGGCATCGGCACGCCGCGTTCAGGTTCTGCGCGACAAGGTGACCTTCTCATGCCAGGAGACCATCGCGAGCCGTTATCCTTTCTCGGCCAATGCCGAGCAGGAGGTCACGCTGGCCGATTTCCGCCGCATGTTCGGGCCGAAGGGATTGCTCGATCAATTCGCGACCGAGACCATCATTCCCGCCGCGGACACCTCCGGCAGCGACTGGAAATGGCATGAGGATGCCCCGATCTCGCGGCAATTGTCGCCGACGGCGCTGTCTGATTTCCAGAAGGCCGCGGCGATCCGCGATTCATTCTTCGCTGACGGCCCCACGCCCGGCTTTACCGTCGCCGTGACACCGCCGACGACGACCGGCGTCAAGCTCGAAATCGACAGCACCGCCATTTACGCAAGAGGCAATACCGCCTCCACGACGGTTCAATGGCCGGGCTCGAGCGAGCCGCATCGCGCCGTTCTCGGCGTCGAAATGCCCGGCGGCCGGCCGCCGCTGACCATCGAAAAGACAGGCGTTTGGGCGCTTTACCGCGTCCTCGACACCGGACAAGTGACCCCCGACGGCACGCTCGCGAGCTTCACCCTCGCCGGCCGCGAGTTCAAATTCCGCTTCACGCCCAACAACGGGACCAAACCTCTGGCTTTATCGCTGCTGCGATCATTCCACTGTCCGAGCGGGACCTGACCGGCGATGCAATACGGCCTTTTCGGAAAGCTCCCCGCAAGGCGCGACTTCATCGCTCACGCCGTGCCACGGAGCTTTCTGCGCTTTTGGGAGACCTGGCTGGAAAAGAGCATGTCGGAAAGCCGCGCCAAACTCGGCGCGGGCGCATGGGAAGAGACCTTCAGGTCCGCGCCGATCTGGCGTTTCTGGCTCGGCGCGGACGTCTGTGGGCAAGCCATTCTCGGCGCCTTCATGCCGTCCATGGATGCGGTCGGCCGGTATTTTCCTTTGACCCTGATCGCCATGCCTGACGGTGACGTCGTCAGGCCGCCGAATGTCGATCCGCGTCATGCCTGGTTTGAAAAAATAGAAGACATTCTCCTGTCAGCGCTCGCACCGGATACGTCGCTCGACACGGTTCTGGAAGAAATCGGCAATTTGAAAAATGCCGGCGCCGAGGTGGCGCATGAGCCTGTTGCAGAACCGAAATTCGGCACGCCGCTCAATGATAGGCCGGCTCTGCCGCTGGCCGAGCTTTTCGCGGTTTGCAGACTGGCCTATCAAGATTGTAGCGTCGCGGCGACGACCTTCTGGTGGACGGCCGGCGGCGAAGGTTTCAGACCTGTCGGCTTGATGCGTAAACACTTTCCCGAAACGCGGGTCTTTACGGATATGCTCACAGGACATTTCGACCCCCGCGGGGCAGAAACGATTGCGATCGGGGTAAAGCCGTTATGAGTCAAATGGTCCGTATATTCGATAGCGGGGCAACGACCGACGTCGGCAAGGTCCGGGACGAAAACGAGGATGCTTTTCTCGTTTTGCCCGAAAGCGGCGTTTGGGCCGTCGCCGATGGGATGGGCGGACATGAGGCGGGCGCGCTCGCCAGCGCAACGGTCGTCAATGCCTTGCAGACGATCAGAACGCCGACCTCGGTGACCGATCTCGTCACACTCTGTTACGATCGACTGTCGCAGGCCAACCATAAGCTTTTGCAGATCGCCGACGAGAAAGGCGGCATCGTGATCGGCGCGACGGTCGCGGCCTTCCTCGCGCATGACGGCTATTATGCCTGTCTTTGGTCGGGCGACAGCCGCATTTATCTCGTGCGCGGCGATCAGATGTCGCAAATTTCGCGCGATCATACCGAAGTCGCGGAATTGATCGCCGAAGGCGTGCTCACCCAGGAAGAAGCGCAGAACTGGCCGCGCCGCAATGTCATTACGCGGGCGATCGGAGTTCACGACGAGATCGATGTCGAAATAACGCAAGGCGTTTTGCAGAAAGGCGACACGTTCGTGATCTGCAGCGACGGCCTCACCGCGCATGTGAGCGACGAGGAAATCTTCCAGATCGCGCGCTTTCACGCGCCGCAAAGCGCGACAGATGCGCTGGTCGCCCTGACGATGGAGCGCGGTGCGCTCGACAATGTCACGGTTGTCGTCATCCGCTATGCACCGCGCGGCTCTACCGTGGTCTTTCCCGCGACGACGGGTCCGATCGCGCAATGGGGTCAGAAATGAACCAGGCCGCCTCGTTTGGAGCCACACGGCCGATCATCCCTCCGGGGACTCAGCTGAATGGCATCTACGAGATCGACGAGCCGATCGCGGCCGGCGGCATGGGCGAAATCTATAAGGGCCACGCGATTCAGACGGGCGACATCGTCGCCATCAAACTGATCCGCTCCGATATGGCCGAGGCCGAAGCGGCCCTCGCCTTGTTCCGTAAGGAAGCTTCGGCGCTTCACAATCTCTATCACGAAGCGATCGTGCGCTATTACGTCTTCACGATCGATCCCAATCTCAACCGCCCTTACCTCGCGATGGAATATGTCGACGGGCAGAGCCTGTCGGCCATGTTGCGCGGCGGCCCCCTGGCCTTCGAGGCCGTCTATCGGCTCATGCAGCGGATTGCCGCCGGCCTTAACGCGGCGCATGAACGCGGCATCGTCCACCGCGACGTGTCGCCCGACAATATCATCATCCCCGCCGGCGATATGAGCCGCGCGAAGATCATCGATTTCGGCATCGCCCGCTCGACGCGCCTCGGCGACGACGGCACCGTCATCGGCAGCGGCTTTGCCGGCAAATATAATTATGTCTCGCCCGAACAGCTCGGACTCTTCGGCGGCGACGTGACGCCGCGCTCAGATATCTACAGTCTCGGCCTCGTGCTCGCGGAAGCCTTGCGCCACGGGCCGGTCGATATGGGCGGCAGCCATGTCGACGTCATCGAAAAGCGCCGCTCCGTTCCTGACATCGGCCCGATCGACTCGCGTCTGCGGCCGCTCATCGAACAGATGCTGCAGCCCAACCCGGATGACCGTCCGGCCTCGATGGCGGAGGTCGCCGAGTGGGTGGCCGGCCCCGGCACGACGGTGCGGCATACTGGTCTCAAGCTGCGGCAAAAATCTGCCACGCAGTTCAAGCCAAAGCAGAAGCTGAGGCAGGAGCCCGGCACCGCCGGTCCGCAGCGCGCCATGCTGATCGGCGGCGGCGCCTTCGCCGCGGCGACCCTTGTCGCGATCGGGCTCTATCTGGTCTTGCGGCCTTCGGCGAATGTGGCGCCTCCCGCAGCGCCGGTCTTGCAGGCCGACCAGGCACCCGCCTTGACCAATTCGGAGACACCCCCGCAGGCCCTTCCCGGCGAACCCGAGGTCAGCCATGTCGGGTTCGGCCTCGCCGCACCCGCGGATATCGGCAAGCTGGTGCTCGGCACCCAACCCGGCGCCGACATCCAGACGCTCTTGGATCAATCCGGCGATCCGGCGCGGCGCCAGAAGATCAGTGCCGTGACGCAATATATCAATCAATATGACGGCGGGGATTGCTTCTTCGTAAAGCCGGTTCAGGTGGCCGAGTCAGGCGCCGTCCTCGAAGGCTACGCCACGTCGGCAGCGCCGTTTCAAGTGATGGACGACGCGTTCCGCCGGACCCAAGGGTTCGAAGCCGACATCGGCGTGCGGCAAGTCGCAAGCGGAGAATGTCCGGTCGTCGCGTTTCTCGGTAAGCTACGCGCCCATGCGGCAACAGCGCCGCGCCTCGAGCTTGCCTCCGCGACGCTGAAATCCGGGCAACCTCTCTCCGGGACATTGACCGAACTCGATGGCCGTCAAGTCGATCTTCTGCTGGTCGCCGACGACGGATCGGTGCACGCGGTGCCGACAACAGGCGAGGATAAGCTGTCGTTTTCGCTCCACCCCGGACCCGAGCTCGCGGATGGAAAGCCACAATTCCTCTTGGCCGTCGCCAGCACGAGGCCCGTAGCGGCGCTCCATGCCGCCAAGCTCGCCAATGCCGACAAGCTCCTCCCGCAGATTCTGTCGGAGGCGGAGAGAGCCAATCAGCAGCTCTCGGTCAGTGCGAAATTGTTCAAGGTCGACCGCTGACTTGCGACTGCATCGCATTTAGCTCGGCTGCTTACCTTTTAGACAAATCTATTCTTGAACTGTTTTAATCTAGCAGTGCTCAGCTTTTAGTTTTGAATGATTGTAATTTTCTTGGCTGCACTTGCCCGATAAAAGTATTGGATGTATCGCTTCTTCAACGGTTGCGATGCGGCAGGTTTTCTCAAACAGCCCAACTCGACCGCGATCACACTAATGGCATGGCCTTTGCTTTTGTTCTAAGCGCTCACCCTTTCACACCGATTCGCTGCGCGGATCGTACTTTCGGTGCCCCGATGATCGTATGCTCCTGCAACGTTCTTTCCGACACGAAAATCCGCGCTTCCATCAACGGCGGGACCTGTCCCAAGACGCCTGGCGCCCTCTATAAATGCATGGGCTGCAGCCCTAACTGCGGACGTTGCTTTTCGACGGTTCAGACCATCATTATTCAGGCGCTCGCCGAAGCAAACGTGCTCGATTCCAACATGTGTGATTTGGCTGGCAACAATGGTGCGACCAGCTTTTCTTCGTGAATTTGTCTGGTAATGGTCATCCGGGGCTGATTTCTTGCCCCACCGCCCTATCCTGTTTAAAACTGATCTAAACTAGATAGCCAGTCTCCGATTCGGCGGTCTCATGGCTGCCTCTTTCTCTCAAATGTTGGAGTCTCCCCGATGCAGGGTGATGAAAAGGTTCTCGAATATTTAAATCGAAGCCTGCGCAGTGAATTGACGACGATTAACCAATATTGGCTGCATTTCCGCATCCTGAGCAATTGGGGCTACAAGGAATTAGGCAAGAAGTGGCGCGAGGAATCGATCGAAGAGATGCGCCATGCCGACCGGTTCACCGATCGCATCCTCTTCCTCGAAGGCTTCCCCAACCTGCAGGTCCTCGATCCCTTGAAGATCGGACAGACGGTCGAGGAGATCATCGCCTGCGATCTCGCCTCGGAATATGAGGCGCGCGCGCTCTACACGGAAGCCGCCGAATATTGCAACTCGGTGCATGACCGCGTGTCCAAAGAGCTCTATGACGATCTCCTGAAGGACGAGGAAAGACACATCGATTTCCTCGAGACCCAGCAAGAGCTGATCAAGCAGCTCGGCGTCCAGCTCTACGGTCAAAAATATATCAGCCTGGAAGAAGGCAGCGCCGGTTTCGGCTCCTGAGGCTCAAGCAGTCCGCAGCCAGCCTACCAGCTAAACGACCCCGCTCTCATGACCTCCGAAGCCCGCTTCGGAGGTCAATGTACGTCTAGGTCTTTTTCCTTGACCCGGGGCGGCCCCATCAAGGCCGGCTGAAAGAGCACGGCTGCCGCGAGCGTGCAGCAGAGCGACAGCGCCAGCAGCTTGCCCATGCTCGACGTGCCCGGATGGTTCGACAGCCAGAGGCTGCCGAAAGCCGTCGCCGTCGTGAGCGCGCTGAAGAAGACGGCGCGGGTCAGGCTCGATTGGAGCAGATTGGTCGTGCCGCCGCGCCAAGCCATGACGAAATAGATCTTGAAGGCGACGCCCAATCCGAGCAGCAGCGGCAAAGCGATGATATTCGCGAAATTGAGCGGCAAGCCGATCAAGACGGTGATTTCGAGCGTCACAAGCCCTGCGAGCAGCAGGGGCACGAGCGTCAAGAGCACGTCGCTGATCCGCCGCAGGACGATCAGCAAAAGCACGCTGATCGACAGAAGCGCCCAAAGCCCCGCCTCGACAAAGGCTTTGACGATGGTCGCTCCGGACTCCTGAATGGCGACAGGCTCGCCGGTCGCATTGGGGTCGATCAATTGCACGGCCTTGGTGAATTTGGCGAGCACCTCATTGTCGTTGGGATTGCCCTTCGGCACGGCTTCGATACGGACCTGCCCGTCACGTGCGACCCAATCGGCGCGCAGCCCCGCGGGAATAGAATCGACCGTCGTCTTTTGTGGCTGCAGCGAATCCGCCATCAGATCGAGCGTGACATTCAGGCTCGGCAACAGATCGGTGCGCGCCGCCGCCCGCGTCGCCGGCGGTGCCGCGGCCAGCTGGCGGATGAGATCGGCAAGATGGCGCGCGTCATCGGCGCCCTTCCCAGACTCACCGGCGGCAGTCGTCGTGAAAGCCTCGGCCGCCTTGTTCATCGCCGCGACATCATCCGCGTCGGTCGGCGGATCGAGGCGCCGCTGCGGATCGAAGAGCGGCGACAAGATCGCAGCGGCATGTTGGATGATCGGAAGCTTCGCGTCCTGATCCGCCGGGACCAGATCTTCGAGAGTCGTGACGCGCGAGACCTCGGGCAATTTTTCGAGCCGTTCGACGATCGGCTTCGCCGCCGCGAAATTCGGGGCCAAGAGGTTGATCGTGTTCGTATCGCCGTTTGGATCCTTTTCGAGATCGAGCAAAGTCGCAACCGACTCGACCTTACTGCTGCGCAAGTTGAGCGGATTGAAATCGAAATGGAGGTTGCGCAAAAGCGGCGTCCCGGCGAGCGCGATCGCCAAAGTGCCGAAGACGATCGCATAGCGATGGTTCGATAAAAACGCATCGACAGGCGCCAAGAACGTGTAACCAACCGGCTCGCGTTCGGCCGGCGGCCGAAGCAAAGACAAAAGCGCCGGCAAAACGGTGATCGCGCTGAAAAAGGCGATGATCATGCCGGTGCCCGCGATGAGGCCCAATTCCGAGACGCCGCGGTAATCGGTCGGCAAGAAGGAATAAAACCCCGCCGTCGTCGCGGCGGCGGCCAACGCCAGCGGACGTCCGGCTTTTGAAGCAGCGAGGTCGATGGCTTTGAAAAAATCCGGCTCTTCATAACGTTCGGCGCGATAGCGGACGCTGAATTGAATCCCGAAATCGACGCCTATGCCGACAAAGAGGACAGCGAAAGCGACGGAGATCAGATTCAAGGCGCTGACCATCATCAGGCCGATTGCAGCTGTGATGCAAAGGCCGACGACGACGCTGACCGCGACGGCCACCACGATGCGCATGGATTTCAAGGCGCGCCAGATGATGAAGAGCACGATCAGCGCGGTAATCGCGCCATTGAGGCCAGCACCATCGGCGACAGTCGCAAATTCCTCATCCGCCAAAGGCACCAATCCGGTCAGCCGCACGCGCACGCCATCGGCGGGCGTAAAGCCGAGATCGTGCGCGGTCTGCCTTATGAATTCCGACGGCACTTCTCCGGGCTCGAGCGCCGAATAGTCAAGAATGGGCTTCGCATTGATGAAGCGCCGCAGCTCGCGCTTATCCGGCGCCTGACCGGTAAAAAGCCCGCGCCATGAAAAGAAAGGATTCTGTCCGGCGAGAATTTTTTCCAGAGCGCCTGAAAGGGCAACCATAGGCCTGTCGAAATCGTCAAGCGTGCCCGCCTTGGCGCGAACACCGCGGTTGACGAAGGAAAACGCATCCATGATCCCGCGCAGGCTGCGATCGGAGGCGATCACCGCGAGGAAGGGCTGCGCGCGCATGAGCCCCTCGACGGTTTGCTGAAGCTCTTCGGGCGGCAGGAACAAAAGGCCGTTCTTGTTGAAATAGGGTCCGCCGTCCGGCCGCTCGACCGAAGAGTAGAGATCCGGCTTGCCGCGCATCTTTTCGGCGATCTGGGCGGCTGCGGCCTCGGCGAGTTCGGGCGACTTGCCATCGATCACGACGACGATATTGTCGGTCAGTTGCGGAAACAGCTTATCGAAAGCCGCAAGCCTCTGGCGCCAAGGCAAGGACGCCGAGATGAATTCATTGGTATCGGTCGTGATCTGGAAATGGTTTCCGGCATACCAGGCCGCGGCCACGGAAAGCAGAACGCCCAGAAGCAGGACAAGCTTGGCGTGGTGGCTGCTCGCGTGGACGATCGCGACGATCGCCCGCGTAATCGGGCCACGTGGCGCGCCGTGAGAAATGTCACTGTTGCTTTCGTCCGATATCTGCATATGCCGTGGCACCAAAGTTAAGCTTTGTTAAAACCGTAGCCGGTTGAGGGTTTTATTGGCTTTTCCAAGAAAAATTTTTCGACGCCATCCCATCAAGGAGGGCCTTTAACCAACCCTGCGGCGCGACATACCTTGTTGTTTGACAATGTCATTGTCATCACTACAAGCTTGGGGCAAGAGAAAAAGGCCACCTACGGTTTAACTAGCGGTCTAACTAGGACTTTTCGATGAAGGTCATCTTGGCTCAGCCGCGGGGGTTTTGCGCCGGAGTCGTCCGTGCCATCGAGATCGTGGAACGGGCGCTCGAAAAATACGGCGCACCGATCTACGTGCGCCACGAGATCGTTCATAACGGTTATGTCGTTGAAACCTTGAAGGCCAAGGGCGCTCGCTTCGTCGAGAATCTCTCCGAAGTCCCGCGCGGCGCCCGGACGATTTTCAGCGCTCACGGCGTTGCACGCTCCGTGGAAGAGGAAGCGGCCGAACTTGGCTTGCCAATCCTCGATGCGACCTGCCCGCTCGTCGCCAAGGTGCATGGCCAAGGCGAACGTTACGTCCAGGAAGGCCGCACCGTCGTGCTCATCGGCCATGCCGGCCATCCGGAGGTCGAAGGCACGATGGGCCGCATTCCAGGTCCCGTTCATCTGGTCCAATCCGAAGCCGACGTCGAAAAACTAGCCTTGCGGCAGGATACGCCCCTGGCTTACGTGACACAGACCACACTGAGCGTCGACGACACAAAATCCGTGATCACGGCGCTGGAGCGGCGTTTTTCGGACATAATCGGGCCCAATACAAAAGATATCTGCTATGCGACGCAAAACCGCCAGTCGGCGGTCCGTGAACTGTCGAAGCTCGTCGATGTGATCCTCGTGGTCGGCGCGAAAAACAGCTCCAATTCCAATCGCCTGCGCGAAATCGGCGCGGAATCCGACATACCGAGCTATCTCATCGCGGATAAAAATGAACTTGATCTCGGTCTGGTGAAAGGCGCAAAAGCCATTGGGATCACGGCCGGCGCCTCGGCACCGGAGGTGCTGGTTCACGATGTTATAGAAGCCTTGCGTGACCTCGGGCCCATCGAAGTTTCGATGTTGCCTGGCGTCGAAGAAGACATAGAATTCAGATTGCCCCCCGAACTCATCGAAGCATGAGTCGCGGGCACTGATCTTCACTCGGGGGCCGAGTATTGGGTATTCCACTACTGCAAATGGCGCAGATCGGCGCCTATGTCTTGGGGCAGAAACTATTGGGGCGCAGGCGGTTTCCGCTCGTCCTCATGCTCGAGCCCTTGTTCCGCTGCAACCTCGCCTGCGCCGGCTGCGGCAAGATCGACTATCCCGACGAGATTCTCAACCAAAGGTTGCCGCTTGCAGATTGCCTCGGTGCGATCGACGAATGCGGCGCGCCCGTCGTGGTCATCGCGGGCGGCGAGCCCCTGCTGCATCGTGAATTGCCGCAGATCGTCGAAGGCGCGATCGCCCGGCGCAAATTCGTCACCGTCTGCACCAATGCGCTTCTGCTTGAGAAGAACCTGCATCTCTACAAGCCGAACCGTTATTTCAACTGGTCGATCCATCTCGACGGCGACATGGACATGCACGACCGTTCGGTC
Organism: Methyloferula stellata AR4; assembly: GCF_000385335.1. Lineage (NCBI taxonomy): Bacteria > Pseudomonadati > Pseudomonadota > Alphaproteobacteria > Hyphomicrobiales > Beijerinckiaceae > Methyloferula > Methyloferula stellata. Next base: position 3,952,836 of record NZ_ARWA01000001.1, read on the forward strand.
TGTCAGGCCGGCGTCTATGACCGCGCCATTGCCGTGTTGAAGAAAGCCAAGGAGCTTGGCTTCCGGGTCACCGTGAATTGCACGCTCTTCAGCGATGCCCAGCCGGCGCGGGTCGCAGCCTTCTTCGACGACGTCACCAAGCTCGGCATCGAAGGCATCACGGTTTCGCCCGGCTATGCCTATGAGCGGGCGCCCGACCAGCAGCATTTCCTCAACCGGACCAAGGTCAAGGATCTGTTCCGCGACATCTTCCGGCTCGGCCGCCGCGGCAAGGCCTGGCCGTTTTTCCAGTCGCAGCTCTTTCTCGATTTCCTCGCCGGCAACAAGACCTATCAATGCACCCCTTGGGGCAATCCGGCGCGCACGGTTTTCGGCTGGCAGCGCCCCTGCTATCTCCTCGGCGAAGGCTATGTGAAGACCTTCAGGGAGCTGATGGACGATACCGATTGGGACACATACGGCACCGGCAATTACGAGAAATGCGCCGACTGCATGGTCCATTGTGGCTTCGAGGCTAGCGCCGTCGAGGATGCTTTCGCGCATCCTCTGCATGCTCTCGCGGTCGCGATCGGCGGCATCAGGACCGAAGGTCCGATGGCGCCCGATATTCCGTTAGACGGGCAAAGACCCGCTGAATATGTTTTCTCTCGGCACGTCGAGGAGAAGCTCGCGGAAATCTCCGAAACCGAAGCTTCCCGTCAGCATCTCTCGGCCGCGGAATAGAGCCGAAAAGGCCGTCCGCGCATCGAGCGCCGTGCGCACCAGCAGCGGGATCTGCCGCGGCTGGCGAATGATCGAACTCAAGACAGCGCCTATCGCCACCGAGCCGTCGCGGCGCATGCCGACAAGCGCCGCATGCGGCAATTGCCGCTCGGCCGGATCGGCGACCACGCGAAAAGCGACGAAGGGCAGATTATGCTTCGACGCCATACGCGCGGCGATATGGGATTCCATGTCGACTGCGACGGCACCCGTGCTGACATGCAGCGCGCGTTTCGCGGCAGGCCCGACGACCGGCGTATCGACACCGGCGAAATCGACGATCGGCGCTCCGCCAACCGCCAGCGATAATTTCCGGGCCCAGGCGGCATCTGCGTAATAACGCTCGCCTTCGGCCGTCAGGACCGAACGCGCGATGAGGCAGGTTCCGGGCTTGAGGCCGGGCGCAAGGCCGCCGGCAATGCCGAAACTGATGATGGCCGCCGCTTCGCCTGCGACCGCTTCTTCGAGATCCGACGCCAGCTGCACCGCGTCGCCGCCCCCCGACAGCACGCGGATATCAGGACCGTAGGCGGCCCGCGCTTCCGCAATGAGGCCCGTTACTGCGATCACAGGTGCCGTTACATCCCGACCGGGACCGAGCGATGGTTGGCGCGTTTCAAATTTCGAAACCGTGCCAGAGCCCAGAGCGGGAAGAATTTCGAATACCCGTGGTAACGCAGATAAAAGACCCTTGGAAAGCCTGTCGCTGTAAAAAGCTGCTCTTGCCAAAACCCATCGCCCCCTTGTGTGCGCGCTAAATAAGACACCCCTCGCGCAACCGCCGAATCATCGACCTCTCCGGCAGCCATCAATCCAAGCAACGCCCATGCCGTTTGTGACGACGTGCTGGGAGACACCTGGTAACCCGCATAGCCGAGAGCATAGCTTTCGCCGCTCTCTCCCCAACCGCCATCCGTGTTTTGAATGGACTTCAACCAAGACACGGCCTTGCATATGGCCGGATGCTGCGCCTCGACTCCAGCGGCATTCAAGGCGCAAAGCACCGACCAAGTGCCATAGATGTAATTCATGCCCCAACGGCCGTACCAGCTTCCATCTTTTTCCTGAGTCCGCAACAGGTAATCAACAGCCCTTGCAGCGATCGCGTTCCGATCGGGCGTCTGACCGAGCTGACTCAGCATGGAGATGCACCGTGCGGTCACGTCGGCCGTCGGCGGATCGAGCAGGGCGCCATGATCGGCGAATGGAATATTGTTCAGATATTCGTGATCGTTGTCGGCGTCGAAAGCACCGAAGCCGCCATTGGCGCTGGCCATGCCTTCGACCCATTCACGGCCGCGTGCGATCGCCTGATCATAGTGCGTTTGCGCCGGCAGGCGGGTACGTGCGCGATCCATGGCGAGCACGACGACAGCGGTATCGTCGAGATCGGGATAATAGGCATTGGCATATTGAAACGCCCAGCCGCCCGGACGGGTTTTCGGCTTTTGCGCAGCCCAGTCGCCAGCGACATCAAGAACCTGCAAAGGCAGCAGCCAGTCGAGCCCGGCGCGAACCGGCGCCGCGGTCTTTTCCGCATCGGCTTCGATCAGCGCGTGGCAGGCGAGAGCCGTATCCCACACGGGCGAGACGCAAGGCTGGCAATAGGCTTCGTCCGCCTTGATCACCAAGAGGCGATCGATCGCCTTCTTGACCTGGACAAGGCGCGGCTCGTCCGCCGGAAAGCCAAGCGCATCATACATCATGGCCGAATAGGCCATGGCCGGATAGATGGCGCCAAGCCCCTCCTCTCCGTTCAAACGCTCGTCCACGAAGGCCACGGCCTTATCGACGGCGCTCTTGCGCAAGCGCTTCGGAAAATAAGGTTCGGCGCGCTGCAAGACTTTGTCGATCGCAGCGAAGATCGCCGTCCAGGGAAATGTCCGATGCGGCCCCGCCGGCCAATGGCGCACAAGCTCCGGCGGCTCGACAAACAATTCCGAGATGGTGATGCCCCGCGGATTGCGCGCCTTGGGCCTCAAGCTGTTCACCACCATCAGCGGCACGAGAACAGTGCGCGCCCAATAGGACACTTTCGTCAGGTGAAACGGAAACCAGCGCGGCAAATGCATGATTTCGATCGGCATGACCGGAATGCCGCGCCATGGCACTTCGCCAAACAGCGCAAGCAGCGCGCGGGTGAATACATTGGTCATGGCGGCGCCGCCATGCGCGAGAATGGCTTCGCGGGCCCGCGCCATATGCGGCGCGTCCGGCGCGTCGCCGATCACCTTCAAAGCGAAATAGGCTTTGACGCTGGAACTGGTATTGAAGCCACCGTCCTTGAACAAAGGCCAGCCGCCATGCGCTGCCTGTTCGCGCCGCAGGTAGTGACCGATCTTGGCTTCGAGAGCCGCGTCCAGCTCGTCGCCGAAATAATGTTTGAAGAGAATATATTCGGCCGAAATCGAAACATCGGCTTCGAGCTCGAACACGAAATGCCCGTCCGGACGCTGCTCGGAGAGAAGTGCATGCGTCGCCTGCGCGATACTCTGATCGAGATCGCTCAAGCGCGGTTCCGGCGCCTCTTCGATTGTGGCTATGTCCGAAAAACGCGTGTCTCTCACGATCATTGCCTAGGTTCTCTGAAGACGTTCAATGTCACCCGACATCGACATGTCCTCAGACAGGTTCTTAACGCTTCTACAAACACGTGGCGAGCTGTGCTGTTTCCCGTTAACGGGCATTCCTATCGCGTACGAAGATATTCATCCGCCGCCCGGTTTCCCGAGCGGATAGCGCCTTCAATTGTGGCTGGCAAACCATTCGCTGTCCAATCCCCGGCAAGGAAAAGATTGGCATAGTTGCTTATTGGTCCCGGTCGCCTGGCTTCTTCCTCCGGCGTCGCCGCGAAAGTCGCCCGTTTTTCCTTGATGATCTGCCACGCGGGAAGCGGCCCCGCAATATGTGTCAATTGTGTCACGTCGGCCCAGATTCTTTCGGCGAGCTCTTCGCGCCCCACGTCGAGCAGCCGGTCCGCCCCGCTGATCGTTACCGAAAGCCGGTCCGGATAGGTAAAAAGCCATTCCGTCAGACCATTGATGACGCCCAGAATCGGCGGCAGCGACGGCGGCGGCGCGATCTTGAAATGCGCATTGACGATGGCCCGGAAGGACTGAGGTACCACAAGGCCGGGCATAAGGTCTTCTGCGACGGGTGCCGGCACGGCGAGGATGATCGCGTCTTCCGCCTCAACGGCGATGTGTTTCTCGTCGAGTTCCAGCGCCGACACACGAGCGTCCGCGAAAGCAAAGGCGCGCAGGCGGTGTTCGAACCTGACGTCCGCTTTGTGAGCGGCAAGATGGCGCAAGGCGGGCTCTATGAAGGCCGCGGTCAGGCCCTTGACCGCGACCAGCGGGCGGCAAGCGCCAGCCCCTTTCATCAAGGTCTCGCGCGTGACAGCCGCCGCCAATACAGCCGCCCCCTCCTTCGGTTCCGTGTTGAGCACGGCCAAGAAAAAAGGCTGCCACAGGCGCTCATAGAGAAGCCCTTCGCAGGTCATCGCTTCGCCGAGCGATTGCCCGTCGCGAGCCATGAGGAGGCGAAGCAGGCCGAGATAATCCTTGGCCCTGGTGCCCGGCACGCGCCGTCCCGGCACGAAAATCCACCATGGGATGGGGCCGGCATTCGGATGCAGGACCCAGCTTTCGCCGGTCGCGAGATCCACAAAAGGAAAACGCGCGTCCTTCGGCCCCTCGAGCGCGTTCTCGCTGCCGATGCGCTTTAAGAAATCGCGCACCGCATAATTGCCCGACAACAGCAGATGATTGCCATTGTCGATGGTGAGATCGAGCGCCGGTTCGTAATAAGACCGGCAGCGGCCACCGGCTTGGCGCGCGGCTTCATAAACCACGATGTCGCGGGTGCCGTCGGCAAGCCGCACCGCCGCGGCCAGACCCGCGAGGCCGGCACCGATAATATGAACCTTGGGACGCGGCATCAAAGAAAGCCGTATCGCACTATTGCGAGCAGGAGGCGGAGCTTCGACACGGAGACGCGCTTGCGCGGCGCTGCGAAACCGCGCGCGATCAGATTGTCGAGAATGCCGTGATAGCCGATCCCCATGATGCGCGGCGCTTTGACGCTCACCCGGGGACACAGCGCCATCACCTCATAGGCCGTCGCGAAATGCGCCTTGGCTTTTTCGATGACGGGTTGGCAGGCAGCACCCAGCGCCGGATCCGCCACGACCTCCTTCGGCGATGTGGAATGAATGCCGGCAGCTTCGAGCGCTTCGCGCGGCAGATAAAGCCGGTCGATTTCGGCATCCTCATCGACATCGCGCAAAATATTGGTCAATTGGAAGGCCCGGCCCAAATGGTGCGCAAGATCGCGTCCATGCGCGCGGGGCACCCCGAAGACATTGACCGAAAGACGCCCGACCGCGCTTGCCACACGGTCGCAATAAAGATCGAGCGTCGCAAAGTCCGGTGCTTGGATATCGGCAGCGACATCCATGTCCATACCGTCGATGACGGCATGGAAATCCTCGCGCTGAAGATCGAACGCCCGGATCGCCTCAGCCAAGGCCGCGAGGTGGGCTGGAGGTGTCGTGCCGGCATACAGCGCGTCAATGTCCGTGCGCCAGACGTTCAATTGCTCCGCGCGCTCCGGCCTCGGCCCGCCATCGTCGGCGATATCATCGACCGCGCGGCAGAACGAATAGATCTCGAACATGGCCTCGCGCTCCGCCTTCGGCAGAATGCGCATCGCCGTGTAAAACGAGCTTTTGCTGGCGCGCTGCGCCGCATCAGGCGGCGATGAAACCGCGACGTCGCTCATGACGGATCGCCCTCCGCGCTGCGCGGCTTGCGGCGCGCGAAGGTTCTCAAGCCGGACGCGACGCCGGCGAGAGTCCAGATCAAGAAACCGGGTTTCGTCAAACGCACGGGCTCGCTCAATGGATCATAGGCAATGAGACGCTGCGTCAGCGTCTGCGCGAGCTTTACGATGATCGCGGTTTCAAGGCAAAGCCGGAAATCCCTCACCTGCCCCGGCAAAGCGGCGCCTTGCGCCACGAGCCCGTTGGTTTTTTCCGCGAGGCTTTTGAGATAGGCGCGCAGCGCCGGAGGTGCCGCCGGCAGATCCAAAGCCTCGACGCCGAAGCCGGCCTGGGTCAGGCCATCGAGCGGGATATAGACGCGATCGATATTATGGTAATCGGCGACGCAATCCTGCAGATGGTTGATGATTTGCAGAGCCGCGCAAAGCGCGTCCGACGCCGGCCAGGTCGATTCGCTTTCACCATGGACGTCGAGCACGAAACGCCCGACGGGCGCGGCCGAATAGGCGCAATAAAGCATCAACTCGTCCCAGGTCTCGTAGCGCTTCTTGACGGCATCCATGCGGAACGCCTGCAAGAGATCGAGTGCGTGGTGGGGCGAAAGATTGTGTTCGGCGAGCGCCAGCCGCAAAGGCACGGCGTCAGAGATGACATCCGTTCTGCCCTTCAAAGTCGACTCGAAATCGTCGAGGGCGAATAGTTTTTCTTTCGCCGTCAGCACGGGATCGTCGGCGACGTCATCGGCGCTGCGAGCGAAGCGATAGAAGGCCATGATCGTGGCACGATGCGCCGGCGCGATCAAAACCGAGGCAACAGGGAAATTTTCATCCTTGTGCGTCTTCGAAGGCGGCGGCGGCACGAAGCTCATCGCACATACCCATGTTCGCGAAACCAGCTCACGGCTTCAGCCAGCGCCTCGCCATAAGGCCGCGCGCTATAGCCGAGATCCCGTTCGGCTTTGGCCGAGCTGAAAAACATCCGATGCTTCGACATGCGCAATCCATCCACGGTCAAGAAAGGCTCGCGGCCGGTTATATGGGCTGCGGCTTCCGACACCAATGCAAAGGGATAAAGGAGAGGCCGCGGCAGACGGACCCGCGGCGGCTTGCGGTCGCTCAGGCAGGCGATCTCCGACAGCATGGTCGCAAGCGGCACGTTCTGTCCACCGAGGATATAATGCTCGCCCGTCTTGCCGCGGCGAAGCGCTGCAATATGCCCTTCCGCCACGTCGTCGACATGGACGAGATTGAGGCCCGAGTCGACATAGCCCGGCACATGTCCCAATGCCGTCTCGACGATGATGCGGCCGGTCGGCGTCGGTTTGACATCGCGTGGACCTATGGGGGTCGAGGGATGCACGATCACCGCCGGCAGGCGCTCGTTCGCGATCATCTCCTCGACAACCCGCTCGGCCGCCACCTTGCTGCGCTTATAGGCGCCGATCGCCGTGGTCTCCGTGTGCCGCATCGTCTCATCCGCGGGGCTGCCGCAAACCGGCAATGCGAGGGTCGCGACGCTGCTCGTATAGACGACGCGCTCCAGCCCGGCATCCAGCGCGGCCTTCATCACATTGCGCGTGCCTTCGCGATTAGTCTGTATCAGCTCTTCGGGCCTGCGGGTCCAGAGCCGGTAATCGGCGGCCAGATGAAAGAGAAATTTCGTGCCAGCCACCGCCTGCGCGACGGATACGGCGTCGCACATGTCGCCTTCGGCGATTTCGACATCGAGATTTGCGAGGTTGATGCGCGGGCTCGTCCGCCGTAAGAAGACGCGAACCGAATAATCTGCGGCTAGCAAAGCCTTGACGACCGCGGACCCGACGAAGCCTGAGGCTCCCGTGACCAATACCTTGTCACCTGCCACGCCGCCTCGCCCCCGGACCCGTAAATTGGGAAATATTGCCCCCTCGCCGGATGGGCATATCATTTCTGCTCAGATTTGGGCAACCGGCCAGCCCGCAGATGGCAAATTAGACCGGCCCCATCACGCGAATGTGGGAGCACCTTCTCAAATTCGCCCGAAATCTATGGCCGATCCCATCGCCAGGGGACGGTATTCGGCGCTCAAAGGGCTATTTATGTTCGAGAGATAAGCCTCAAAGCAAACCGAATTCCTATCGAGCCCGCGCAAGAGAGCCTGTATAAGCAGCCATGACCGAAGAAACCGAAGCTTTGACCGAACCTGCAAAACCCGCCCGCAAGCCGCCGCTCCGCGCCCTGGCTCCGCTTTTACCCTATGTCCTGCGGTACAAGTCACGCATCGCAGGCGCCTTCATCTCTTTGACCTTTGCGTCGGCTGCCACGCTTGTCGTGCCTTTCGCAATCCGGCGCATGATCGATTTCGGCTTTTCCGCCCAAAGCGACAAGCTCATAAATACATATTTCTTCGCGCTTATCGCTGTCGTCGCCGTTTTGGCTTTGTCATCGGCCTTCCGTTATTTCTTCGTCATGACGCTTGGCGAACAGGTGGTCACCGATCTGCGCACCGATGTGTTCGCGCATCTGACGAAGCTCGACGCGACCTTTTTCGACAGCGTGCGTACCGGCGAACTTATCTCCCGCCTCACCGCCGATACGACGCAGATGAAATCCGCGTTTGGGTCTTCAGCTTCCGTGGCGCTGCGCAATTTCTTCCTGTTTATCGGCGCCATCGGGCTCATGATCTATTCGAGCCCGAAACTGTCCGCCTTGGTCCTGGTCGCCATCCCGGTCATCGTGCTGCCGCTCGTCGCCTCGGGACGCACGGTGCGCAAGCGCTCACGCGCGGCTCAGGATGCTCTGGCCGATGCGACCGCCTATGCGACCGAAAATCTCGGCGCGGTTCGCGTCATGCAATCCTTCGGCGCGCAAGCCGACACCAATAAGCGTTTCGCAGGCGCCGTCGATTACGCCTTCGAGACGGCGCGTGCAGCCATCGGTGCCCGCGCTATTCTGACCGGCGTTATCCTGTTCCTGGCCTTTTCGAGCGTCGTCGCCGTGCTGTGGCTCGGCTCGCAAGATGTGTTGGCCGGCCGCATGACCGGCGGCCTTCTGTCGCAATTCGTGCTTTACGCCATTTTGGGCGCAAGCTCGCTCGGGCAATTGAGCGAGGTCGGCAGCGAGCTCGCCGCCGCCGCTGGCGCAGCCGAGCGGATCGCCGAAATCCTCAAAATAGAGCCGAAGATCGTCGCGCCGGTTCCAGCAGCCGTCTTGCCCGTGCCATCGGTGGGAACGATCACTTTCGAAGACGTCGGTTTCTCCTACCCGTCGCGGCTGCGGGACGCTGCTTTGCGCGGGCTGAGCTTTGAGGTCGCACGCGGCGAGACGGTCGCGATCGTCGGTCCTTCGGGCGCCGGCAAATCGACGCTCTTCCAACTCCTGCTGCGCTTCTACGATCCGACCTCCGGCCGGATTCTGATCGACGGAGTCGATATCAAGACGGTCGATCCGGCCGATCTGCGCCGCCATATCCGCAGCGTGCCGCAGGATCCGGTGATTTTCGGCATCAGTATCTTGGACAACATCCGCTACGGCATGCCGGAGGCGAGCGAAGCCGCCGTGCGCGATGCAGCAGAACGCGCCGCCGCCGATCAATTCATCCGGGCTTTGCCCGAAGGCTATGCCACGCAGGTCGGCGAGCGCGGCATCACTTTGTCGGGCGGCCAGCGGCAAAGGCTCGCGATTGCCCGGGCGATCTTGCAGCATGCACCGATCCTTCTGCTCGACGAGGCGACCTCCGCTCTCGATGCCGAAAACGAGATCCTCGTACAAGCGGCGCTCGAAAAGCTGATGGCCGAGCGGACAACGCTCGTCATCGCGCATCGGCTCGCAACTGTGCTCAAAGCGCATCGCATCCTCGTCATCGACAATGGCAAGATCGTCGAGGAAGGCACGCATCAGACGCTGGTTGCCAAAGACGGGCTTTACGCGAAACTCGCGCGGCTGCAATTCGAGACGGGCGCGGTTGCCTTGCAGGATGGGCGCACGGCGGCTGCTTGAGACGGCCGAATCGCCGAGGCCGGTCGAAGTGTCGTCCGCTTTGGGCGCAACATTCATCCCGCCGCGGAGTCTACCTCGTAGGTCCACACGCGGAACGATTTCAACAGATGAGGCCCGAAACTCGTGATCATAGCGACGTCGGCCGCATCGCGGCCGCGCGCGACGACCACGCGACCTATTCTCGGCACATTATTGCGAGGGTCGAAGGTCCGCCATTCGCCGCCGATATAGACCTCGATCCAGGCGCTAAAATCCATCGGGTCGACGACCGGCACGCCGATATCGCCGAGGTGACCGTTCACGTAGCGAGCGGGGATGCTCATGCAACGGCACAGAGCGACCGCGAGATGGGCGAAATCACGACAGACGCCGACGCGCCCCTCGAAGACCTCGAAGGCCGAGCGCGTCGCGGAGGCCTTCTGATAGTCGAAGACGATGTGATTGTGAACGAAGTCGCAGATCGCCTGCACGCGCCCCCAGCCCGGCGCGAGGCCGCCGAACAGGTCCCAGGCGGGCTGGTTCAGCAGGTCCGTCTCACAGTAGCGGCTGCCCATGAGGAACATCAGCACCTCGTTCGGCAGCTCCGCGACAGCAATTTCCTTGGCATCGGCGTAAACAGGATCCCTGCCGCCGCAGTCGTTGATCGTGGCATCGCCCATCAGCACGAAATCGCCTGCCGGCGCTACGAGGCGCCGGCAGAGGTTGCCGTAGCTGTCATGGTAGGTGGCGACCGGCACGAACGGCGTCGTCGTCGCGACTTCCGGCGCCACGAGATCCTGCAGGCGGTCGGCCTGGACGGACATCATGCAGATGATCGGCGTCGGTTGCGCGCAGGTGATGGCGATCTCGTAACCGTAGCGGATGAGCATGGACTGACTGGCCGTCAAACTGCGACTGCTAGCGGTTCCACACCGGGTAACGGCATCGGCGCCGCGACGTCGGGCGTCTTCACGGCGAGCCGCCGCTGATCGTCCTGCATCATCATGAGAAGCTCGTGCCTGATCTGGCGGGCGGACGGAAGCGCGATTCGGCGCCCGAAGCGCATGAGTTGGGCCATGTGAAATGCTCCTGAGGAAGAAGGGTGAAGGATCAGCTTTCTTCGGCGGCGCTGGGCCAGGAGGCACCCTCCGAGCCGGGGCCAACGGTCGGCGCCGTGACGGGTGACAGCGAGAAGGACGTCAGCTGATGTTCGACGACTACCCGCCGAAAATTCTCCGTCTCGCTCTTGATGCGATATTGAAGCTGCGTGCCGACGGGCGGCATCTGCGCTTCGACGATATAGCGGCTGGCCGTGGAGGCTGGCTGCCCTTCGGCAGATAGCGTCACGACCGATCCGATCTTGAAGCGATGGGTGGGCATGCGATCCTCTCCGGTGGCCGTAACGGGTTCAGGCTCTCGGATGAGACGCCGGTCTAGTAATCCATGCCGCCCACGGCAATGGCGGGGACTTCCTTGCGCAAGTCCGCGATCATGCTCTCGGTCATGATCGTTGTCGTTGCTTCATCTCAGGCGTGATGACTGGAGGCGACGATCGATAAGTATAATCTCATATGGCGGCGCTTAGCGCCAATTGTAAGGGATGCCAGCCCCTAATTGCCTGGCGTGTTCAGCGTCGCAGCGCGAGCGGGGCTAACCTATCGGCGCGAAACCGCTGACAGACATCCCCTATGGTTGCTCCCTGCGGCGGTCAAAAAGACAGTTTGATCCCCACCACTGCGAGCGTGCCGGCGAGCAGCGGCCGCAGGATGCGGTCTGGCACATGCGCCGCCAAAAGGCTGCCAATGACAATGCCGGGCAAGGAGCCGATCAGAAGCGAGATCAGCATCGCCCAATCGACGGAGCCTAAAAACCACCAATGGCCGATGCCAGCGATGAAGGCCAAGGGCACCGCATGGACGATGTCCGAGCCGACGATATGCGCGATGCGCATGTTCGGATAAAGCGAGATCAGCACGGTGACGCCGATTGCGCCCGCGCCGACCGATGAGATCGAAACAAGCACGCCGAGGAACACGCCCAGCAAAACGGTCAGCGCTGTCCTGTGCCAGTCGGAAAGCCCTTCCGAATAGCGCGCGAGATGCGACAGCATCCATTTGCGAAAGATCAACGTAATGGCCGTCAGAATCAGCGCGAAGCCAAGGACATTGGTGATCAAGCCATGCGCGCCATGACTCTTGGTGCCAAGATAATTGAGGAACAGTAGAGTTGCGATCGTCGCAGGCACGCTGCCCGCCGCGAGCCTGCCGACGACGCCCCATTCGATCGTGCGGTTCCACGCATGGACAAGCGTGCCGCCGCATTTGGTAATCGATGCATAGAGCAGGTCCGTGCCGACGGCGGTTGCCGGCGCTATGCCGAAAAACAAAACCAAGAGCGGCGTCATGAGCGAGCCGCCGCCGACGCCTGTCAGCCCGACGAGCATTCCGACGAAGAAACCCGAGATCGAATAGGCGAAATTGATCGCATGCCAGTCCAAGAAATGACGTCCCGTCGATTGGTCTGCCGCGCAGGGCAATGTAACGTCCCGCAGCTTGGCGACGAGCACAGCTATTTACATACTCCATAAAGAGTAGCAAATTTTAGCATCCAGCCCTAAGTCGTAGGGCCAAGCCGCCATTGCATCCTTAAAGTCTTCAGGCCCGACAAGGCATTTACGCCTTCGCCGGTTCGCACAAAACCCTCGCGCTGGTAAAAGCGAATGGCGCGCGGATTGTCTTCATTCACATCGAGGACGAGCGCTTCGGGTGACAGGCGCCGCGCCTCGGCGAGAAGCTGCGAGGCCAAGCCAGAGCCCCAGGCATCAGGTGTCACGGCAAGCTGAGCGAGATTGTGCGTCTTGGGGTTGACGGTCACGAAGCCGACGATGATGCCTTGCATATCGAAAGCGCAGATTGTTTGAAATCCGCCTGCTTCGAGGCCGCTCAGATGGTCTCGAAACCAGTCTCGCCGCGCTTCGAAATCGATCTGCGGCATGGCTTTCTGCCAGCTCGCCACCCATAGGTCGACAAGAGCGGAGAGCTCGCTTTCAGCACGGGGGCGGCAGGAAGACTCCGGAGTTTTGAGATGGCGGGCCATCGCGCCGGATACGGCCGTTAGACTCGCGTCAAATGCTTGGATGGTTCCGGAATGATTTTTCCGGCTTCAGCGGCCGCTTCAAGCCACGCTTCAATGGCGTCCTTGACATTGACGACAGCTTCTTCGGGGCTGGCGCCATCGCTCATGCATCCCGGCAGGTCTGGAACAAGCGCGACAAAGCCACCGCCATCTTCCGGGGAAAGAGGCTCAACCAGGATGGGATATCGAAGATCGCTCATGTGCTGGCCCTTGCCGCGTCAATGAACGCCACCAGTTTGCGAATATAGACTGGTTTGATAGGCCTTTTGGAAGGGATGGTCAAAATCTCAGGCATGCGGTCAAAGAACACTTTGTAATGGGAGCCGCCGCCTTTCGGTGCTCGGCATGCTATGCCGTTTTGGGCACAAACAGCCTTAACGTCGTCGATGCGCCAGTCGCCTCTAGGGTTTTGACGCATTTGATCGAGCAAGTCGTTCATGTTGGATTGTCTCTGCTCCGAAATGCGTCGTCCAATGCCGACCGCAGCTCGCTCATGCTATAGGATCGTTCCAAAAGAACGATTGCGCCGAAGAAAACGATAGCACATGGCGTCTCAAATGCTTCCGGCTTCGAGCTCCGTCCGTCCGGCGGTTCGGCGCCTCCAACTCACGGATTTCCGCTCCTACAGAAGCCTCGACCTCGCCGTCGATGCGCCGATGATCGTGCTCACCGGCGACAATGGCGCCGGCAAGACCAATCTTCTCGAAGCCTTGTCTTTCCTCACCGCCGGGCGCGGGCTGCGCCGGCCTGAACTTGCCGAATGCGCCGCGTCGCAAGGCTCCGGCGGCTGGGCGGTGTCGGTCGATATCGATACGGACCAAGGCGCGGTACGGCTCGGCACAGGCATAGATCCGCCGAACGGCAATGGCTTGCTGCGCCGCTACCGGATCGACCGCGAGCCAGTCGCATCGATCAAGAGCTTTGCCGACCATGTCCGCGTGGTCTGGCTGACGCCCGCCATGGACCGGCTCTTTTCCGGCTCCGCCGGCGAGCGGCGGCGTTTTCTCGACAGGCTCGTGCTCGCGGTCGATTCAGAACATGGCACCCGCGTCGCCTCGCTCGAACGCGCCCTGCGCAACCGCAATCGCCTGCTCGAGGATTTCAACCATCGGCCGGATGCCAAATGGCTCGATGCGGTCGAACGCGAAATCGCCGAATTGGCCGTGGCCGTCGCTGCGGCCCGGCATGAAACGGTCACGCGCCTTTCGGCGCTCATCGCCACAATGCCAGCCGAGGCCACGGCTTTTCCGTTGCCGGAGCTTTCGCTCGAAGGCGAGATCGAGCCTATGATCGGCGGAAGGCCCGCGCTGGAGGTCGAAGATCATTACCGGATGATTTTGCGCGAGCAGCGCGGCCGCGACGCAGCCGCCGGCCGCACCTTGATTGGACCGCATGCGAGCGATCTCAACGTGCGATTCGCCGCCAAGGCGCTTGATGCAGCTCAGGCCTCGACGGGCGAGCAAAAGGCCTTGCTGATCACGATCGTGCTCGCGCATGCGCGGCTCGTCGCGGATATGAGCGGAATCGCGCCGATCATCCTGCTCGACGAGATCGCGGCGCATCTCGACCCGGCGCGACGGATCGCGCTTTATGAGGCGCTCGCGAGTTTGCGCGCACAGGTCTGGATGACGGGCGCCGACCCGCTGGCTTTCGCCGACGTGCCGGGCGACGCGCAGATGCTGAAGGTTACGCCCGGCCAGGTGACGGCTTTTCCCCGTTTTTCCGGCAATTCATCCCCATGATTCACCGCTTTCATCGGACCTGACCCCTTGACAGATGGAAGACTTGGCAAAGCGGCCAACTGAGATAACGTTGCGGAAGATTTTGCTCGTTGCTTTTAGTTTTCGATTTCCGGCGTCGCTTTCGTGTCTCTTCTGCGTATCTTTCAGGTGTTGGTCCGGGCCGTCGCGTCTATTGCCGCGGCAATGGTCTTCGCCCAGGCTGGCGCGCATGCCGGGGCTTTTCTCGCACCTGCCGGCGAAGGCGAAATCATCACCACAGCGACTTTCTCGGGCTCGACGCGGGCTTTCGACAATCGTCACAGATTGATCCCAGTATCGTCCTATCAAAAATTCGAACTCGGCACTTACATCGAATATGGCGCGACGGAATGGCTGACGCTGGTCGCCTCGCCGTCGATCGACCATATTCAAACCGCTCCCATCCCAGGCCGCACGCAAGATACGACTGGCATAGGCGACACGGCCATCGGTGCGCGTCTGAAAATCTATCAGACGGAGATTTTGATCTTTTCGGTTCAGGGCCTTTTGCGTCCGCCGCTCGGTTTGCAGACCGATCCGGCCACCAAGTCCTTGGACCAGAGCCATAGCTTGACCGGCGAAATCCGCGGCCTCGTCGGCATCAGCACAGCGGTTTGGGGCTACGACAGTTTCGCCGATTTCGAGGCCGGCTATCGCTGGAACGATACGGTCACGCCAAATGAATGGCGCGCCGATCTCACGCTAGGCGTCCATGTGACGCCGGTCTTCATGGTTCTTGTTCAGAACTTCACCGCGATCTCCGACGGGCGAACGCCATTAAATCCGAGTTATTATTGGGACAAAGAACAGGTGAGCGGCGTTTATGCGTTTAGCCCGCGTTGGTCGGGCCAGATCGGCGGCTTTCTGACCGTCGCCGGCAGAAATGCGGGCCGCGAACTCGGGCCGCTCGCGGCGCTCTGGTATAGATTTTAGCCTATAAGTTGCTTTTTCTATCAGCCGATAGAAAACATCTATCAACTCTTATGAAAATTATCTTGTTTCATCTCGCCGAAAGGAAAAAGATGGAACGGTTCTAGAACGCGATCTTCGACGCGACAAAGACAGCATCTTTCGCCGCCGGAACATATTTAAAAATATCGCCCGATGCGCCATGCGGTCGCGGCCAGCGCGGAAACGCTATCATATGGATCATACAGCAGATCAAACCGTCCGCCACTTCGAGCATCCCGGTGAAGGGTCGAAGCGCGCCAAGGCGACACCCAAAGGCCGGCAGATCGACCTGAAGGCGCTGGAAGAGATCGAGCATCTTCTCGCCGGCCGTTCACTCCAGCGCGATCTTCTGATCGAGCATCTGCATCTGATCCAGGACACTTATAAGCAGATTTCCGCAGCCCATCTCGCAGCCCTTGCCGAGATGATGAAACTCTCCTTCGCCGAGGTCTTCGAGACGGCGACCTTCTATGCGCATTTCGATGTCATCAAGGAGGGCGAGCCTTCCGTCCCGCCGCTGACGATCCGGGTCTGCGATTCGCTCACCTGCGCCTTGCTCGGCGCCGATAAGCTTCTGCACGAATTGAAGGCGGCCTCCGGTCCGCATGTGCGCGTCGTCCGCGCGCCCTGCGTCGGGCGTTGTGACACCGCGCCCATCGCCGAAGTTGGACATTTCTACGTCGATCATGCGACCCCCGCGGCCGTGCTCGCCGCGGCGGAGGCTGGGCATACGCATCCTGAGATTCCGAATTACATCGGCTATGAGGACTATAAGGCGAAGGGCGGCTATCAACTGCTTGAGCGCCTGCGCAGCGGCGCGCTTCAAACCGAAGATCTTCTGAAGGCGCTCGAAGGCGCCAATTTGCGCGGCCTCGGCGGCGCCGGTTTTCCGACGGCGCGCAAATGGCGGTCCGTGCTCAGCGAGCCCGCGCCCCGCTTGATGGCGATCAATGGCGACGAGGGCGAACCCGGCACCTTCAAGGATCGTTTCTATCTCGAAAGCGATCCGCATCGCTTTCTCGAAGGCGCCTTGATCGGCGCGCATGTCGTCGAGTCGCCCGCGATCTATATTTATCTGCGCGACGAATATCCGGCCGCGCGCGAAATCCTCACCCGCGAGATCGCCAAGCTGCCGCCGGGTGGACCGGTGATTTACCTCCGCCGCGGCGCAGGCGCTTATATTTGCGGCGAGGAATCCTCGATGCTCGAAAGCCTTGAGGGCAAGCGCGGGCTGCCGCGTCACAAGCCGCCCTTCCCGTTCCAGGTCGGGCTCTTCGGCCAGGCGACGCTCATCAATAATGTCGAGACCGTCTTCTGGGTCCGCGACATTGTCGAGAAAGGCGCCGACTGGTGGGCTTCGAACGGCCGCAACGATCGGCACGGCTTGCGCAGCTATTCGGTTTCGGGCCGCGTCAAAAATCCGGGCGTGAAGCTTGCGCCTGCCGGTCTCACGATCCAGCAATTGATCGACGAATATTGCGGCGGCATGGCCGAAGGCCACACGTTCCGCGCCTATCTGCCGGGCGGCGCATCGGGCGGCATTCTGCCTGCCACGATGAACGATATTCCGCTCGATTTCGGTACGCTCGAGAAATACGGCTGCTTCATCGGCTCCGCCGCGGTCATCGTGCTGTCGCAGCAAGACGACGTCAAAGGCGCCGCCTTGAACCTGATGCGCTTCTTCGAGGACGAAAGCTGCGGTCAATGCACGCCCTGCCGCGTCGGCACGCAAAAGGCAGCACTGCTCATGGAAGAGCCCGTCTGGGATCAGGAGCTTCTCGAAGAATTGAGTCAGGCCATGCGCGATGCCTCGATCTGCGGTCTCGGCCAGGCGGCCTCGAACCCGCTGACGACCGTCATCAAATATTTCCCGGAAGAATTCGCACCTAAAGAGGCAGCCGAATGACCGATAAGATCACCTTCGAACTCGACGGCCAGCTGGTCGAAGCGTCGCCCGGCGAATCGATCTGGCAAGTCGCGCAAAGACTGGGGAATACGATCCCGCATCTTTGCTATTCGCCTGAGCCCGGCTATCGCGCCGACGGCAATTGCCGCGCCTGCATGGTGGAAGTCGAAGGCGAGCGCGTGCTTGCCGCTTCCTGCAAGCGCATGCCCTCCATCGGCATGAAGGTGAAAACGGCGACCGAACGCGCCGTCAAGGCCCGCAAGATGGTGATGGAATTGCTCGTCGCCGATCAGCCCGCGCGCGAGACTTCGCATGATCCCGATTCGAAGTTCTGGCATTGGGCTGAGGCCGAAGGCGTACTCGAGAGCCGCTTCCCCGCCGCCAAGCGCTGGATCGGCGATGCGAGCCACACCGCCATGCGCGTCAACCTCGATGCTTGCATCCAATGCGGCCTCTGCATGCGCGGCTGCCGCGAGGTCCAGGTCAATGATGTCATCGGCATGGCGCATCGCGGTTCCAATTCGAAGATCGTGTTCGATTTCGACGACCCGATGGGCGAATCGACCTGCGTCGCTTGCGGCGAATGCGTCCAAGCCTGTCCGACCGGCGCCTTGATGCCGTCCGCCTATCTCGACGAGCATCAAACGCGCGTGGTCTATCCAGAAAAAACCGTGCAGTCGCTCTGCCCCTTCTGTGGCGTCGGCTGTCAGGTCGACTACCATGTTCATGACGGCAAGATCGTCTATGCCGACGGTCATGACGGCCCGGCGAACCACAATCGGCTTTGCGTGAAAGGCCGCTTCGGCTTCGACTATATCCATCATCCGCATCGGTTGACGAAGCCGCTGATCCGTCTGGCGAACGCCAAGAAAGATCCGAACGATCAGGTCGATCCGGCCAATCCCTGGACGCATTTCCGCGAAGCTTCCTGGGAAGAGGCGCTCGATGCCGCCGCCAATGGGTTGAAGAAAATCCGCGACGAGAAAGGCCCGAAGGCTCTGGCTGGCTTTGGCTCCGCCAAAGGTTCGAACGAAGAGGCCTATCTCTTCCAGAAACTGGTGCGCACGGGCTTCGGCTCGAACAATGTCGATCATTGCACGCGCCTTTGCCATGCTTCTTCCGTTGCCGCGCTTTTCGAAGGCATAGCGTCCGGCGCGGTCTCGGCGCCCTTCTCGGCCGCGGCCGACGCCGAAGTGATCATCGTCATCGGCGCCAATCCGACGATCAATCATCCGGTCGCGGCCACCTTCATCAAGAACGCGACGAAGAAGGGCGCGAAGCTCATCGTCATCGATCCGCGCCGGCAGACCTTGTCGCGGCACGCCTATAAACACCTTGCCTTCAAGCCCGGCAGCGATGTCGCCATGCTGAACGCGATGATCAATACGATCATCAACGAAGGCCTGACCGACGATCAATATATCGCCGGCTATACCGAGGGCTTCGAAGAGCTCAAGGCCCGCATCCAGGAGTTCACGCCGGAAAAAATGGCTCCCGTCTGCGGCATTGACGCCGAAACCTTGCGCGAGGTTGCGCGGCTTTATGCGACGGCACGCAGCTCGATCATCTTCTGGGGCATGGGCATCAGCCAGCATGTTCACGGCACCGACAATGCCCGCTGCCTGATCGCGCTCGCCCTCATCACAGGCCAGATCGGCCGGCCGGGCACGGGGCTGCATCCGTTGCGCGGCCAGAACAATGTGCAAGGCGCCTCGGACGCCGGCTTGATCCCGATGTTCTTGCCGGATTATCAGCCGGTCGGCCGCACCGACCTGCGCGAGCCGATCGAAGCGCTTTGGCATCAAAAGCTCGATCCGGTACGCGGCCTCACCGTCGTCGAGATCATGAATGCGATCCATGCGGGCGAGATTCGCGGGCTCTATGTCGAGGGTGAGAATCCAGCGATGTCCGACCCGGACCTGCAACATGCGCGCGGCGCGCTCGCCATGCTCGATCATCTCGTCGTGCAGGATCTTTTCGTCACCGAGACGGCCTTCCACGCGGACGTGATCCTGCCGGCCTCCGCCTTCGCCGAGAAGGTCGGCACGTTTACGAATACGGATCGCCGCGTGCAAATGGCGCGTCAGGTCGTGACGCCGCCCGGCGACGCGCGCCAGGATATCTGGATCATCGAGCAAATCGCCAAGCGCTTGGGACACGACTGGAACTATCAGAGCGTCGGCGAAGTCTATACCGAGATGGCCAAAACCATGCCGTCGTTGAAGAACATCAGCTGGGAGAGGCTCGAGCGCGAAGGCGCCGTCACCTATCCGGCCGATGCGACCGACAAACCCGGCAATGAGATCATCTTCACGACCGGCTTTCCGACCGAAAGCGGGCGCGGCAAGATCGTTCCGGCAAATGTTCTGCCGCCGGCGGAAGTGCCCGACGAAAACTATCCGATGGTGCTTTCCACCGGCCGCGTATTGGAGCATTGGCACACGGGCTCGATGACGCGGCGCGCCAATGTGCTCGACAATCTCGAGCCCGAGGCTGTCGCCTTCCTCTCGCCGAAGGATCTGCGCCGCCTCGATCTCTGGGCCGGAGATTTCATCAGGCTCGAGACGCGGCGCGGCGCGATCCAGTTGAAAGTGCGCTCCGATCGCGACGTGCCGGAGAACATGGTCTTCATGCCCTTCTGTTATGCGGAAGCGGCCGCCAATATCCTGACCAATCCGGCGCTCGATCCGTTCGGCAAGATTCCGGAATTCAAGTTCTGCGCCGCGCGGGTGTCGAAGGCCGAAGTGCTGACCGAAGCCGCGGAATAGCCGCAGATCAAACCCTCATCCTGAGGAGGCCGAAGGCCGTCTCGAAGGATCGAGGGTTTGGGCTTCAAGGAAGTGGTGCCGCGCCGCCCTCGCCCTTCGAGACGTGTGCTTCGCACACTCCTCAGGGTGAGGGCTCAAGAGAGGCTTCTTTAATCAGATATCAACCGCTAAAGGCCACCGAAGATGAGTGAACCGGTCTTCGGCATTCTGCTCGCTGGCGGCCTAGCCCGCCGCATGGGCGGCGGCGACAAGGGCCTCAAGGTGCTCGGCGGTGAAACGATCCTGTCGCGGATCATCAGGGCGGTCGCGCCGCAATGCGCAGGGCTCGTACTCAACGCCAATGGCGATGTGGCAAGGCTGGCTGATCTCGGCTTTCCCATCGTGCCCGACGATGTGCCGGATTTCGCAGGTCCGCTCGCCGGCATTCTGGCGGGACTCGATTGGATCGCAGAGCATCATCCCGAATGCACATGCGCGGTCAGTGTCCCGACCGATACGCCGTTTCTGCCGGCCGATCTCGTTGTGCGGCTGCTAGAGGCCCGCAGCGAGGCGAAAGCAGATATCGCCATCGCGACCTCAGGCGGTTCGACGCATCCCGTCGTCGCGCTCTGGCCCGTCGCGATCCGCCAGGATCTGCGCAAAGCGCTCGTCGACGAGCATATTCACAAGATGGGTTTCTTCATCGACCGGCATAAAGTGGCTCACGCCGATTGGCCAGTAGAGCCCTATGATCCGTTCTTCAACGCCAATGAGCCGGAAGACATCGCTCAGGCGGAAAAGATTTTGGCGGAGCGGCTTTAGCTGTCGCCCTCGCCCTTCGAGACGCTTGCTACGCAAGCTCCTCAGGGTGAGGGCACTGGGGCCCGGCTCTTTCCAAAACCCTCATGCTGAGGAGGTGGCGAAGCCGCCGTCTCGAAGCACGAGGGTTTTAAGACACCAAAGCCCTTTCGGAGCACATCGCTTTCGTAACCGCCTGCCACCAAGCCAACAGCGCTTCCGGCGTGCATGAAATTTCCTGGCTCATATCCGCAACGAATTCCCGCCAGGCCTCGACATAACGCGTCGAGACACAAACCACCGTCGGAATGCCCGACAAGGCAGCCGAGGCAATCTCGTCGCGAAGCCCCATACCTTCGGATTCGAGCCGCCCGAACCGGTTGATGATCAAAAGCTCCGGCGACCGCGTCAAAGCCTGAGAGACAAGTTGCCCGATGGCGACAAGCGCCGAAGGATCGACCCGGCAGCCTTGCGAGCCCGACCCCAAATCCTGCAGGATCTTGGTGCGCGCGCCATTTTCAAGATCGAGCACATAAGTGTCCTTGCAGCCGCAATTCTCGAGGTCTTCGCTGATCTGAACGAAACCGCCAAGACGCGTGCCAGAGGCTGCGAGCGCCGCCGCGAAATCGGCCACGATGCGATTGGCGTCATCGCCGTTTTCGAAGATCAATGCGGCCAGCAATTTCGCGGGCTCCGTGCTCATCTCTCAGGCCTTCTTGACGCGCCGGATGCGGAAAGTCACCACATCATCTTTCTCTTCCACGCCTTCCAAACGATCGCCGGTCTCACGCAGCATATGCGGAATGTCGATCACGGCGAGAGGATCGGTGCAGGCGACATCCAAGCGATCTCCGTCGGCAAGCTTGCGCAAAGCCTTGCGGGTCCGCAAGACGGGCAAAGGGCATTTCAAGCCGATCAGATCAAGGCAAATAGACGTGTCTGCCAAAGATATTCCTGCATTGCTATATATGATGGATTACAAATTTAGCGGATCGTGCGAGCTATATCCAGAAAGATAGCAGCCCTTGAGCGAATTTCGAGATGCCAAGCCGAGCATGGCCGGGCCAAGTGTGGCCCGGCGCAGCTTCGACCAGCTGAGCGCGCTTGGCGATGCGCGTCAAGTGCTGCTCTCCTATTGCCGGCTGACAAAGAGCACGCCCATGCCCGTCGATGAGGCGATGGGCTATGTCACTGCCGAGACCGTGATCTCGCCAGGCCCTGTGCCGGCCGAGGCGATCGCGCTGCGCGACGGTTTCGCCGTGGCGGCACTTGATACCGTCGGCGCTTCTGCCTACGCGCCCGCCTTTGCGCTGACACCGCCGCAATGGGTGTCATGCGGCAATCAGCTTCCTCAATCGACCGATGCGATTTTGCCGGCCCATGCCGTGCGCGAAACAAGCCAGCCTATCGAGATATTGGCGCAAGCAACACCCGGCGACGGCGTCCGCTTTTCAGGCGGCGACCTTGGCACGCGCATTGTGATGATCGCAGAGGGCGAGACAATCAAACCGCTTCATCTTGCCTTGTTCCGCGCAACGGGCATCGCAACGATTCATGTCCGCATTCCACATGCCGCGATAATTATACGCAACGATCTACCGCAAGGCGACTTCATCGGCCCGGCTTTTCGCACCATGGCGAAGACATTGGGTGCCTCGGTCGAGATCCTTGCCATCGACATGAGCGATCTCAAAATCCTCGCGCAAACGCTGGCTGCGATTGATACCGATCTCATCATCGCCATAGGCGGGACGGGCTTCGGCGAGAGCGATTGCACCGCTTCGGCATTGGCCCAAGTCGGGTCCGTCCTGGTCCATGGCATAGCGATGCATCCGGGCGAGACAGCGGGATTTGGCTTCGTCTCCAAATCCTCGGGCTCCATTCCGGTCATCATGGCGCCGGGACGGCTGGAAGCCGCTTTTGCCGTCTGGCTTGCGCTGGCAAAACCCTGTCTTTGCGAGATGGCAGCCACGACGCCTAAAGCACGCGGCGAAACCTTGCCGCTTGCGCGCAAGATCACCTCGAACCCAGGCGTCAGCGACATTGTTTTGCTGCGCCGCGCATCGATCGACGGTAAAACCCACTGGGAGCCTTTGGCTTCCGGCGATCTGCCATGGCACGCGCTAGTGCGCGCCGAGGCTTGGCACATCGTACCGCCCGAAAGCGAAGGCTATCCGGCCGGCGCTTTGCTGTGTGGTGAAGAGATCTAAAGCGATGAGCGACCGCAAAAGCCAAAGCCCCGCGACGCCTGTGCAGGAACAGTTTCTTTCTGTCCTCTCGCGCGAGGAGGCTGCACGCCGCTTTCAAAGCCATCTCGCGATGAAGCCGCTCGGCATCGAACAGGTTTCACTCGCAGACAGTCTGGGGTGCATTCTCGCCGAGACATTGCGCGCCCCTATCGATGTGCCGCCTTTCGATCGCTCCAGCGTCGATGGGTTTGCGGTTCGCGCCGACGATATCAAAGCCGCGAGCGATGCCGCGCCCATCGCGCTCGCGCTCAATGCCGAGACGATCGCCTGCGGTACCCCGCCTTTGCTTGAAGTCGCGCGGGCTACGGCAACACCAATCGCAACCGGCGGTCCGATCCCGCGCGGCGCCGATGCGATCGTCATGGTCGAACACACCGATCCCGATGGCGGCAAGATCATCGTGCGCCGCGCGGTCGCGCCGGGCCAGAACATCGGCTTTGCCGGCAGCGACATCGCTCTCGGCGAAACGCTGCTGCGCCATGGCGATCTCATCGGCTCGCGCGAGATCGGCATGCTCGCCGCCTGCGGCCTAGCGCAAGTGCCCGTCTATCGCAAACCCCGCGTGGCCGTGCTCTCGACCGGCGACGAATTGGTTCAGCCAGGCGAAGCTCTGAAACCCGCCGCGATTTACGATTCGAACGGCCCGATCGTCGCGGCTGCCGTCGCCGAGAATGGCGGCAAGCCCATCTTCATCGGTGCCATTCGCGACGACCCCAATGCGCTCGAGGCGGCCTTGCAAAAGGCGCTTGCCGAAAGCGACATGGTGATCCTGTCGGGCGGCACGTCGAAAAGCGCCGGCGATCTCACCTATCGCATCGTGGCAAAGCTCGGCCAACCCGGCATCATCGCGCATGGCGTCGCTTTGAAGCCGGGCAAACCTTTGTGCCTCGCCGTCGCCGATGGAAAGCCCGTGGTCATTCTGCCAGGCTTTCCGACCTCGGCCATGTTCACCTTTCACGATTTCGTGGTGCCCGTGCTGCGCGCCATGAGCGGGCTCGCCGCGCGTATGGATTCAACGCTTGAGGCAGTCACGCCGGTGCGCATCATCTCCGATCTCGGCCGAGCGGAATTCATGATGGTCGCGTTGACCGAGGGCAATGAAGGCTTGAACGCTTTTCCCTTGTCGAAAGGCTCCGGCTCCGTGTCCGCCTTCTCGCAGGCCGATGGATTTTTGACAGTGGACGCTTTGTCGGAGCATGTGCCGGAAGGCACGCGCATGCAAGTCACGCTCTTCGATGCGCATGTGCGCGTGCCCGATCTCACCATCATGGGCAGCCATTGCATCGGGTTGGAGCCCATCATCGACCGGCTGGCCGATCAGGGGTTTCGCGTGCGCACGGTTGCCATCGGCAGCATGGGCGGTCTCGCGGCGGTGAAGCGCGGCGAATGCGATCTCGCGCCCATGCATCTCATGGACCCGCAGACTGGGATCTATAACAAGCCTTATCTCAACGACGATCTCATGCTCGTCGAAGGCTGGCGCCGTATGCAAGGTCTCGTCTTCCGGCGTGGGGATCAGCGTTTCGAGGGCAGGAGCATTGCTGACGCCATAGCCGCCGCTCTCGCAGATCCGGCGTGCCATATGGTCAATCGCAATCAAGGCGCGGGCACTCGCATTCTGATCGACCGCCTGCTCGGCGCGGCGCGCCCCGACGGCTATTGGAACCAGCCGAAATCGCATAATGCGGTGGCAGCCGCCGTGGCGCAGGCGCGCGCCGATTGGGGCATTGCGATCAAGCCCGTCGCCGATGCCTATCATCTTAGCTTCATTCCGCTGGCCGAAGAGCATTATGATTTTGCGATTGCCCTGAGCCGCATCGAACGGCCCGCGGTAAGAGCCTTTATCGAGGCGCTTCATCGTGACGACGTCCAAGCCGCCCTTGCCGCGATCGGCTTCACGCCCGCGCGCCCGGGAGACCGGACATGACCCGCGTCATCGGATTGGCAGGATGGAGCGGCGCCGGAAAGACGGTGCTGATCGCAAAGCTCATTCCCGTGCTGAACGCGCGGGGTCTGACGGTTTCCACGCTGAAACATGCGCATCATGCCTTCGACATCGATAGACCCGGCAAGGATTCCTATGTCCATCGCGAGGCGGGCGCGACCGAGGTCTTGGTCGCGTCATCAAACCGCTGGGCCTTGATGCATGAATTGCGCGGCGCGCCAGAGCCAAGCCTGGAAGAGCTCTTGCGTCATTTCTCCCCCGTCGATCTCATCCTGATCGAGGGATTCAAGCGCGATCCGCATCCAAAGATCGAAGTCCATCGCGCAGCAAATGGCAAATCCTTTCTTTATCCCGAAGATCCGAACATCCTCGCGCTCGCGACCGATGCGCAAGACGCAAAGCTGCCCTTGCCATCGGCGCATCTCGACGATACGGCAGCAATCGCAGATCTGATGTGGACCCTGGCTTTGCCGCTCGACGAAACGCTCGCGCGGCTTAGCGCGCATGATCCCGAAAAACTATCTGCCGGAACCGCATGAATGGCCCAACTCAGCAAGGATATATTTTCAACCGGAAATGGACCCATGCCGGTCGAAGACGCCGTACGGCTTCTTTTCGGGCGCATTCCGGCGATCGCCGAGACGGAGCCGGTTTCCCTGGTCGAAGCCGAAGGCCGGTTTCTGGCGGAAGCGCTCACCGCGCCGATCGATCTGCCCACCTTCGATAATTCAGCTGTTGACGGCTATGCGGTGCGCTTTGACGATCTCAAGCCGGAAGGCGAGACCATCCTGCCGGTCGAAGGCCGCGTCGCCGCCGGCCATTGTCTCGATGCGGAAGCGCTTCAAGGCCGCGCCGTGCGCATCTTCACCGGCGCGCCAATGCCTGCCGGGCTCGACACGATCTTCATGCAGGAGGACTGCAAGGAAACGGACGCGGGTGTGAGCCTGCCTTCCGGCCTTTCGCGCGGCGCCAATCTGCGCTTGCGCGGCGAAGATGTGAAAATAGGCGAAGCGGCTTTACCACAAGGCCGGCGTTTGCGGCCGGAAGACATCGGCCTTGCCGCCGCGCTGGGGCTCGACCGGCTGACCGTGCGCCGCAAGCTGAAGGCCGCCGTCTTTTCGACCGGCGATGAAATCATGTCGCCTGGTCAAGCGCTGCGCCCGGCCGCCGTCTATGACGCCAACCGCTTCGTGTTGCAGAGCCTTTTGAAACGCCTGGGGCTGGAGGTGACGGATCTCGGCATTCTTGAAGACGATCCCGCCCGCATCAAAGAGGCGCTGACACAGGCCGCCAAGAATCACGATCTCGTCATCACTTCCGGCGGTGTTTCGATGGGTGAAGAAGATCATGTGAAAGGCGCCATCTCCACGGCAGGCTCGCTGGTCTTCTGGAAGCTCGCCATCAAGCCGGGACGCCCCGTCGCCATGGGCGTGATCGACGGCACGCCTTTCGTCGGGCTGCCCGGCAATCCGGTCGCCGTCTTCATCACCTTCATCTATGTGGTGCGGCCCTTGATCGCGGCCTTGAACGGCGCGCCGCCGGAGCCGGCGAAGCCGATTTCCGTCACATCCGGCTTCGCCTACAAGAAAAAGGAAGGCAGGCGCGAATATGTCCGCGTCTCGCTCACACAAAATGCCGAAGGCGACATGATCGCGGAGAAATATCCCGTCGAGGGGGCGGGCGTGCTGACATCGCTCACCCGGACCGATGGCCTCGTCGAATTGCCGGAAAATGTCACGAAAGTCGCTCCCGGCGACAAAATCGGGTTTATCGATTATGCGCTCATCCGCTGAGCGCCTTTGCACTGCCGCAACATGTGTGAATATATTTAGAAAGTGAGCGTCCGGAACGAGATCGCAAAAGTTGCGGGCGTTTCGGGCAAGGTCCTGCGGTAAAATAGAGTCATGTGCGAAGTCGATTCGCTTTTGTCGCGGTGGGGTGAAATCTCGGATTTGTCATATTGAAGCCCTCATGCTGCGGAGCAGTCTTTCGAGACCGATCCGGCTTTTGAGGATTAGAACTTGTATTCCAGCAGCCCGTCAGAGCGCCATTTCATGACAGCGATCAAAGGCTATTTTTCGGCCCTGGCTGCGATTGTCGCGAGCCTGACGCGATCCGCAGCCGGCATCTTCGCGCTTGTCATCATCCTTTTAGTCATTGTCTTGAATGTCGCCGCGCTGATGCGGCTCTTCGAATGGCATTGGTGGCTTGCTCTGCCTGCCGCAATCCTCCTTATTTTTATTCCGATTCTCGGCTGGCTCGCAGCGATCGTCTTCGCCGTCTTCGGCGGAATTTATCTCGCCGGCTCAGGGTTCGATTGGCAGGACGCCACACATGCCGCGAAGCCGGCCGGAAGTTTCGCCACGATGACGATCATGGAATTCGACGCCTACCGGCGCAATGTCATGCCCGAGGGACTGGCCAAGGCCTGTAAGGAAGACGTTGGCAGAAGCCTCGGAACCGGCACCCAATTGCCGGTGCGCGCAAGCAATTATTGCGAATGCTACGGGCAGGCCTCGGCCGACACGCTCACGCAAGCCGATCTCGCCTATCGCGAGAAGACGGGCCACTATGCCGATGAGGCGACCGCGCGCGTGAAAGATGCCGTGCTTTCAAGGTGCGGGACGTGAGCATCACCCCGAAAAGTTGGCACGACTTTTCGGATAAGATGATGCGATGAAACAAAAATGAAAAAATCAAGCTGACAGCCAGCAAAATCACGCCGCGTCCGTAACGCCGAGCGTTTTGACATTATAGCCTTCCTCGGCCATCACGCGCTGCACGGCCGGGCGCGCCAGCATACGCCGGTAATGCGCGAGCAAATTCGGCGGCAACGCGATCTTCAACTTGTCCGCCCAGAATTCGACATAAAAGAGAATAGGATCGGCGATCGAGAACGTACCGCCGACATAATCGCGTCCGGCCAGCACGTCGTTTAAGATCGCGAATGCCTTGACGACGATGTCGCGTCCGAGCTGCTGGATCGATTCGTGATCGGCTTGCGTCCGCGCGAAGGTCGATGTCGCAAAGATCCGTGCAAAGCCCTGACCGTGAACTGTGCCGACGACATAGGCCAGGGTCTCGATGACGCGCGTCTCGTCATTCACGTCTTCTGGCAAAAGCTTACGGCGCGGATGCGTGCGGGCGAGCCAATAGGCGATCGCCTGGACCTCGGTCAAAGGCGTTCCGTCATTGCGCACCAGCGTCGGGATCGTCGATTTCGGATTGATCGCGATATATTCGGGCTTAAAATGGTCGCCGTTCGGCAGGTTCACCACATAGACCTCGAAAACCTCTTCGAGCTCTTCGAGGATGATGTGAATGCCGGTCGTGCAGGAGCCGGGCGTCATATAGAATTTCATGCGTGCGATCCTGTGCGACAGCGCCGCCAAGCGGGGCGCCCTTCGGCCATGGCTTGAGCGGCTTTCTAAAGGAGCCGCCATGGACATTCAATGTGACGCATTTCGCCTCGCAAAAAGCCGGCCGTCCGCGGCGGCCAGCCGGGATTCCCGCCCAGAAGCTGAAATTCTTGCGTCATGCGCGTTATGATATTGCCGGAACGCGGTTTTCGCGCTGTTATGGCTAGGACGGTATCCCGGTGAAGGATATCAGGCCGGTGGCGGCAGGAGCGTCGCCACCCTCCGATCATCGACGATGAATACATCGCGAGATCACGGCATCGGGGTTCGCCCAGGGCCGGCAACAATAAAGGGGAAGGAACACCATGAGCATCGCAGAAGGACATTATGCGCCGGGGGGATCCGAGCCCGGGTTTCTAACCCGCGAGCGGATCATCGCAAAACCCGGGTTCAACCGCTGGCTCGTGCCACCAGCCGCACTCGCCATCCATCTCTGTATCGGCATGTCTTACGGGCTGAGCGTCTTTTGGCTGCCTTTGTCGCGTGCGCTCGGCATAGACAAAGCCGTCGCCTGTCCCGACATGACGACTTTCAATGCCCTGTTCACGACGACATGCGACTGGCGCGTGACCGATCTCTTGGTCACATTCACCATCGGCATCGTTTTCCTCGGCCTGTCGGCTGCCGTCTTCGGAGGCTGGCTGGAACGCGCCGGACCGCGGAAAGCGGGCGTTGTCGCAGCCTTCTGCTGGGGTGGCGGGTTTATCGTCGGGGCCCTCGGTGTCTATCTGCACCAGCTCTGGATCATCTGGCTCGGCATGGGCGTGCTCGGCGGCGTCGGTCTCGGCCTCGGCTATATTTCGCCCGTCTCGACGCTCATCAAATGGTTTCCGGACCGGCGCGGCATGGCGACGGGCATGGCGATCATGGGATTTGGCGGCGGTGCCTTGATCGGCTCCCCTCTCGCAAATCTTCTTATGATCCATTTCAAATCCAGCACCGGAGTCGGTGTCTGGCAGACGCTTTTCATCATAGGCGCGCTCTATATCGTCTGCATGCTCATCGGTGCCTTCGGTTATCGCGTGCCGCCGGACGGCTGGGTGCCGGAAGGCCTCACCTCGGTCACCGGACGCAAACAACTCGTCACCGAGGGCAACGTGCATCTGGTGCATGCGCATAGGACGCCGCAGTTCTGGCTGATCTGGGCGGTTCTTTGCCTCAACGTCTCGGCTGGGATCGGCGTTATCAGCATGGCCTCGCCCATGCTCCAGGAGATATTCGGCGGCAAGCTCATAGGCGCGCCGGACATCGGCTTCTCCGCCCTCGACGCGGGGCAGAAAACGGCCATCGCCACGATCGCGGCGGGCTTCGTCGGCCTCCTGTCCCTGTTCAACATCGGCGGGCGGTTCTTCTGGGCATCGCTCTCCGACAAGATCGGGCGCAAGATGACCTATTTCTGCTTCTTCGGTCTCGGCATCATCCTTTATGCCTCGGCTCCCACTTTCGCGCATTGGGGATCTCGTGCCCTCTTCGTCGGCGCCTTCTGCATCATCCTCTCGATGTATGGCGGCGGCTTCGCGACAGTGCCTGCCTATCTTGCCGACGTGTTCGGAACGAAGTTCGTCGGCGCTATCCACGGGCGCTTGCTGACGGCATGGTCGACGGCGGGCGTCGTGGGGCCACTCGTCGTCGGCTATATCCGCGACGCGCAGATCTCAGCGGGCGTCCAACGTGCGCTCGTCTATGATCGCACGATGTATATTTTGGCGAGCTTCCTGATCGCCGGCTTGATCTGCAATGCATTGGTGAAGCCGGTTTCAAAGAAATGGCTCATGGAAGAGGCTGAAGCGGAAGCTGCAGCAGGCCTGCCCGCCCCGGCGAAGCCGATAACGACAGGTTCCTTCGGCATAGGCTTCGGTGGCTTGACCGGACCCTCGGCGATTGCTTGGCTGGCTGTGTCCATCCCGATCGCCTGGGGCGTCTGGAAGGCGCTCGATAGCGCGGTAAAGATCTTCCAATAGAGCGTGAATCCGAAAAGCTGCAGACTTTTCGGGTGAAGTTCCGGCTCGAGTGAAACGCAAGAAAATGGGGCGTGAGGTTTTCCTGACCTCACGCCCCCTTTCTATTCTTTTTCAGGCCCGGAAAGAGAAGGTCGCCGCGATCGGCGCTGCCTGCCTCAAGGCTTCCGCCGTCGGCCCCTTCTCCAGATTCCGCACCGCGCCGAGCAAATCATTGAGCCGCGGATGGCCTTGCGACAGATCGAGATCGGCGCCGGGCTTTGCGACGGCCAGCGCATAGGTCACGGCCTCGGCCTCTGCCTGCGTACCACCGCCTTCCAGCGCCAGCATGAAAGCGAGCGAGGCCCAATGGTCGGCCAAGAGCGGTCGCGTCAAACGATAGAGATTGACGAAGCGCTTCAAGGCGCGTGCCGAGCGGCCTGCCAGCGGGGCGAGCGCTCCCAAAAGCCGGCCTTCTTCTTCGGACAAAGGCTGATCGAGCATGGACTTCCGCACGTCCCCGGAAAATGCCGGCAGGTTCGATTTGACCGTCAATTCGTCGCGGCTGCTTTTGCCGATGAGATGCAGGATGAAGGCTTCATGATCCTTAGCCGTCGCATCGATGCGCAGCGGCACCTGAACCCATTTTTCGAGATGCGCCTGCGTCCCGATTCCCGCATCAGCCAGCCGCTGCGGATCTATGGTGATTGCCGTGACGAAGGCCGGATTGGCCAAAAGCCGGTGCGCCGCATCGAGGATCTCGCAGGCCCGCATCGGCGGCACGGCGTCAAGATTGTCGAGCGCGAAGAAAATGCGCCGCGGTGCATTGCGGGAAGCCTGTGCGCTTGACGGCTTTTGCGCGATCAGGGACGCGAGCGTCCCGACAAATTGCGATGCCTGGGATTTTTCACTGCTGCCATGGAAAGGCGATGCATCGGCCTGCACGGCGGCCTTGCCCGCATGCTGATCGGCCTCGGCATGCAAACGCGCCGCCCGTTCGACTTCGGCGTTGAGACCGTCGACGCGGCGGGTTTGATGCGCAAGAGAACTGTCCAACTCATGCCGCCGATTGTTCAGTTCCGTCTTCAGAAGCGTGATGCCCCGCAGGATCGGCTGAAGGAAACGAAAGGCGCGCCAGAGATTGGTCAAAACCGCCAGGCCCGCGCCGGCAAAGGCGAGCTTCCCGACGCCTGCGATCGTGCCCATGTTCGCTTCGAACCAGGCTGCGACCGGCGCGCCTGTCGTATTGGCGCGCATCGGCGAAAGCCAAGCGGCCTGATGTGCGACGGCCCATTCAAATCCGACGCCGACCAAGGCCAAGATCAAAGCAATGACGAGAAGCCGCGTCTGGCCCTTGAAAGCCCAAACCGAGCGAAGCGCCATGGCGATCCGGCCGCCCGGACCTTGCGCGGTTGTAAGGCTCGAAACGAGGTCCTTGTAATTGAGGATCGGATCGCCGGAAAAGCCAAAAGCCTGGAGCCTGCTCGCAATGCGCGGCCGGTAGGTTCGGACATAGGCGTCGATCTGCGAACCGGGCGTCTCGTAAAGCAAGGCCTCGAACAAGCGGGCGCGGCGGGTTTCGACCTCGGTCAGATTGTCCCGCTCCAGATGCAGACGCCGCTGCGCCTGATCGAGCCGTTCGGCCGCCTCCGTCACGGCGGCATGCGGATCGCGCGCGGCACGCAAGGCTTCCGCGACGAGGTCCGGCGCGGCGCGGCCAAGACCGGCGCAAAGCGCGCCGGCGATCGCCACCATCGGCTCGCCGTCGAAATGCGCGGCATCGGCCTGCACGACCTGCACGCGGCCAAGATAAGGCGTCTCATTTTGAGCCGCCGCCCGCGCCGCCAAAGCCTCAACCGCGGCCCCAAGCCGCGCTAGGGTGAAGCTTTTGCCGGACCCGGCGCCGCCCAAAATGCCTATGCAAAGCGGCAATTCCACATTCTTATGGAGGCTCAGCTCGGCGAGCAGAGATAAAAGCGTCTCGACGCCGAGGGCATCCGGCCCATTGAGACCGTCGGCTGCGAAAATATTCCCATTGGCGGGCGTATGGGCTGATATTTGAACCGGTTCCGGAACGCTGACCGGCAGCCTTACCGGAAGAGCGGGCGCAATCGGCTCGGTCCGCCCAAAACCAGGAGAGACGGTGCCAAAATCACGCAATTGGGGATCGCTCAAACGCCGTCTCCTTTTGAGAAGTTTTCTGAATGGCGGGGCTTAAAGTCTTTTCCGATCGGCGGCGAGTCGCAAGCCCTCTTGCCGGAAAGCGGCTGAAACCTCATTTCCACTTGTGCAAAGCATTGTGACTTTGCAAAGACCAGCAGGTGCGGCGGCCGTTGTCCGGCGCGATAAAATCGCCCGGAACGCGCCCTTTACCGGAAAAACCGTTCAACTTTTCCGGGACATGTTCTAGAACAGCGCAAATTTCCTAAACAGACAGAGAGAGATATAGGCCCCGATGGCGCGGCAGTTCATCTATCATATGCAAGGCCTGACGAAGACCTATCCGGGCGGCAAGAAAGTCCTTGATAACGTCAACCTGTCCTTCTATCCGGATGCCAAGATCGGCGTTCTCGGCGTCAACGGTGCCGGTAAATCGACGCTTTTGCGCATCATGGCCGGAATCGACAAGGAATTCACCGGCGAAGGCTTTGTTGCCGAGGGCGCCAAGGTCGGCTATCTGCCGCAGGAGCCGCCGCTCGACCCAACTCTCGACGTGCGCGGCAATGTCATGCTGGGTGTCGCCGCCAAGAAGGCGATCCTCGACCGCTACAATGATCTCGCCATGAATTATTCGGACGAGACCGCCGACGAGATGACCAAGCTTCAGGACGAGATCGAAGCGCAGGGCCTATGGGATCTCGATTCGCAGGTCGATCAGGCGATGGACGCGCTCGGCTGTCCGCCCGACGATTGGGCGGTGGATAAGCTTTCGGGCGGCGAGCGCCGCCGCGTCGCGCTCTGCAAGCTTCTGCTCGAACAGCCGGAACTGCTGCTGCTCGACGAACCGACCAACCATCTCGACGCGGAGACGGTGAATTGGCTTGAGGGACATCTGCGCGCTTATCCGGGCGCCATCCTGATCGTCACCCATGACCGCTATTTTCTCGACAATGTGACGGGCTGGATTCTCGAATTGGATCGCGGCCGCGGCATCCCGCACGAAGGCAATTACACGAGCTACCTGAAGCAGAAGGCCAAGCGCCTCGCGCTCGAGAAGAGCGAGGACGCGTCGCGCCAACGCCAGATCGAGCAGGAAGCCGAGTGGATGGGCGCCTCGCCCAAGGCGCGACAGGCCAAGTCCAAGGC
This sequence comes from Methyloferula stellata AR4, assembly GCF_000385335.1. Classification (NCBI taxonomy): domain Bacteria; kingdom Pseudomonadati; phylum Pseudomonadota; class Alphaproteobacteria; order Hyphomicrobiales; family Beijerinckiaceae; genus Methyloferula; species Methyloferula stellata. The sequence continues at coordinate 3,986,490 of NZ_ARWA01000001.1, forward strand.
GCGTATCCAGCGCTACCAGGACCTCGTCGAGAAACAGACGGACCGCATTCCATCTGCGACGCAGATCGTCATTCCGGTGGCCGAGCGGCTCGGCAATAATGTCGTCGATTTCACCAATCTGTCGAAAGGCTTCGCCGATAAGCTTTTGATCGACGACCTGTCGTTCAAACTGCCGCCAGGCGGCATTGTCGGCGTGATCGGCCCCAACGGCGCCGGCAAGACGACGTTGTTTCGCATGATCACCGGGCAGGAGAAGCCCGACAAAGGCACGATCGCGGTCGGCGAAAGCGTCAAGCTTGGTTATGTCGATCAATCGCGCGATGCGCTCGACGGCAAGAAGAACGTCTGGGAAGAGATTTCCGGCGGCAATGAGATCATCTATCTCGGCAAGCGCGAGATCAATTCGCGCGCCTATACGAGCGCCTTCAACTTCAAGGGCTCGGATCAGCAAAAGAAGGTCGGGCAATTATCGGGCGGTGAACGCAATCGCGTGCATCTTGCCAAAATGCTGAAGTCGGGTGCGAACCTCCTCCTGCTCGACGAACCGACCAACGATCTCGACGTCGAAACGCTGCGCGCGCTCGAAGACGCGCTGACCGATTATGCCGGTTGCGCCGTGATCATCTCGCATGACCGGTTCTTTCTGGATCGCATCGCCACGCATATTCTGGCCTATGAAGGCGACAGCCATGTCGAATGGTTCGAAGGCAATTTCGCCGATTACGAGGAAGACAAGAAACGCCGCCTCGGTGTTGAAAGCCTCACTCCACACCGGATGAAATATAAGAAATTTTCGCGCTAAGCCGATCTTTTCCGCAGCGGCCAAGACCGCCCTCGTCCTTCGAGACGCAGCACTTCGCTCGGCTCCTCAGGATGAGGGCTGAGGGCATCGTCTTCAATCCCTCATCCTGAGGAGCCGCACCGATTTCGGGCTCGTCCGAAATCGGTGCGGCGTCTCGAAGGACGAGGGAGCATCAATCTCTTGCCAAAATCTCCGCGAGCCGATCATACCACGCGACCTGATCGGCCGGCGTGAAATGCGCATTGGCGGGGCTTGGATTGGGCGCCAGAAAAAGCCTGGTGCGGCCAATATTCAAAAGGTCCGGCTGCACGCCCAGCAGCGGATCGTCTTTCGATCCCGTCAATAGGCGATGCACTGCTCGATAAGCCATGATGCCGTGAAAGCAGGCGATCCTGGGCTGCAGCTCTTTGAATTTTTCCAAGAGATCCGCGACGCCATCGGCAAATTCTTTGGGCGAAATATCGGTCGCTCTCGGGCTAGCCCGTTTCACCGCATCGGTGAAGCCAAAGCCATGATCCTGCAAGAGCGTATCGTGGTGTGGTTCAAGCCTGTCGATACCGCGCGCCGTTCGCACGCTAAGGCTCAACACCGATTGCGAAAAGGCCGGCCAGAAGCGATTGGTCTTGCGCGCGAAATAATGGCCTTGCACGACCGAATAGGTCGAGGGATTGATCCCGACGAAGATCACGTCGAGATTGTTCCGCACGAGATCGGGCAGAGTCGCAGGCTCTTCGACAAGAGCCGCCGCAACTTGCCCCTGCGCGGCTTGCCCTTTGGCACCTTGCGCTTTGGCACCTAGCGCTTTCTTGCCTATTGTCTTTGCTGTGATTGCCATGAAGATCGAGGCCGCCTCTAATGCCCAAGCAATGGCGCTTGCTGTTCGACGAAGTCGCACTATCCGGATCGGTCCTGCCGCTCTGGCCCGCCGTGAAAGCGCTCTGCGACGAGCTTAAACGGCAAGGCTTTCTACGGGAAGAGCAAGGCCGCTATCGCTTTACGGCCTCAGGCATCGATTTTTATAAGGCAAGAGGCGGCGATTTCGTGAAGCAGGCCTTGGCGCATGAGGCGAAGACCAAGGACTAAGATCAGGGGCAGTCATCGGAGTCCGTCATTGCGAGCGAAGCGAAGCAATCCAGGGGCAATCGTCCTGCGGCCGCATGGATTGCTTCGTCGCTCCACTCCTCGCAATGACGGCTTATTGATTCAGCCTAGACTGGCGTCTCCGCCATTTTCAAAAGCACCGCGATCAGATCGCTTGCGACATCGGCCCAGGTCCGCAAGGTCGCAGCGCGGATCTTATCCTCGTAAGTCTTGCGGACGGCGGAATCGAGCAATTGCCGGATCGCCGCTTTCATCTCTTCGACGGAATCGGGATCGAAATAGACACAGAGATCGCGGCCGACTTCCGGAACCGACGTCGCGCGCGAGGCCGCACACACTTTGCCGAACCAAAGGCTTTCGCCGACCGGAAGGCCCCAGCCTTCAAAGAGGCTCGGCAGAACCGAAAATGTGCAGGACGCATAGAGCCATTTGAGCTCGTCATCCGAAGGCTTCTCGACCAGGCAAACGGGATCGTTGTTTTCAGCCGCATGGTCGAGAAAAGCGAGAGCCGCTTCGGCCTTCCACCCGCGCCGTCCGGCGACGACGAGCACGGGCAGCGCCGCGCCGAATTCCGATTTCAAAGCCCGCCAAGCTTCCAAAAGCCTGAGATGGTTCTTGCGGATTTCGACCGTGCCCACGCAAAGCACGAAAGGCCGGCCCTGCAACATGTCGGTCAGGCGTTGCGACGGCTCATCCGGCTTCGCATTGCGCGGCACGCCGGGGAATTGATGGACGAGGCCGATGACCTCCAGCGCCGCGCGGCATGGCGCCTTCATCACGATCTGATAGGCGCGGCCGAAATCCTCCACCGTGTAATGCGTGGTCGTGATGATTTTCGCCGGAATAGGAAAGTTCAAGGCAAAGACATCGCCCTTGCCGGACAAGAACTCGGCGCGCGTGATGGGCAAGACGTCCTGAACGAAAAAAACGAGGCGCACGCCTTTCGCGGCAAGCCGCTCGTAAAAGCCCACAAGGAAACGGTCGAAGCTGAAACCGCCGGGCACGAGGACGATGTCGCCGCTCTCGAGGTTCGGCAGTCTTGAGCCGAAGAGCCGCGATATATCCCGCGCGAGCATTTTGAAAAACATGCGGGGCGATTTGCGGCCCTGATGTTTCGGCCCAGCGTTGCAATAGGAAAAAGCGTCGTTCAATCTTGAAAGAAGCAGTCTCTCGTCGCCGAGGGACTGCTCGATGATCGCTTTCAATCGCGCCGAATTGGGCTCGAAGGCATTGATGATCCCGATCGATTCATATTGATCGAGAATGAGTTTGATGAGCTCGATCTCGATGCGTTGAATGCCGGAGATATTATCGAAATTCGCCGCATATACGATGAGATCGGAGAGATCGATGAAAATTCGTCTTTGCATCGATCTCGATCTGTCAGCGAGCGCTCACTCAGGGCTTACTTACTTTGCGTGCTTGCACTGCTCGCGGAACTTCTTGCGCTCTTTGCCGTGCAGGCCCTTAGCGTCCGCCTCAGTTGAACATTCCTTGGATTTCGCCTTCTTCGCATCGTCGGTGGTCGTCGTCGCGGCTGTCGTCGCAGTCTCGGCCAAAGCGAAAGGCGTCGCGGCAAAGGAAAGAAGGAGGGTGCAGGTCAACACATGAGCAATTTTCATATCGAACCTCTCGAGGCCGGGGACGGGGCAACCTGTCTAGCGTGGCCCTATGACAAGTCAAATTCCGTCTTCCGGCACGCCATACCCCGGTACCCGGCGGGCCGCCCAACTTGAGCGTGAATATAAAAAGCGCTTTCCGTAATTTTTTCCCGAATAGACTTTACATATAAAGATATCTTTATATGTTTAGCCACTAGTGGAGATGCGGACAAACTCGATGCCCCAAAGTGAAGGCGCCCCTTTCGACATTGTGCTCGCCGCGCTCGCCGCCGCGGGCGAGGCGACGCGCCTGCGGCTTGTCGCGCTTCTCTCCGAAGTCGAACTGACGGTGTCCGAACTCGTCACCATTCTGGGTCAGTCGCAGCCGCGTGTCTCCCGCCATTTGAAGCTTCTGGTCGAAGCGGGGCTCGTCGAGCGTCATCGCGAAGGTGCCTGGGCCTTTTTTCACGTTCCGCATGGCGGTGCGGGTGCCTCGCTCGTTCGCGACATCCTCGCCCGTTTCAAAGGCGACGATCCGGTTTTGACGGCTGACCGCGCGCGCCTGCAGGAGGTGCGTCATGCGCGGGCCGAACAGGCGGCGCGTTATTTCGCGGCGCAGGCGGGCAATTGGGATCGGCTTCGCGCCATGCATGTCGCCGAGGAGCATGTCGAGGCCGCCATTCGCGAAACCATTGGCGCAGCGCCCGTCGATTCGCTGCTCGATCTCGGGACCGGCACCGGCCGCATGCTGGAACTGCTCGCGCCGCTCGCAACCCGCGCGGTCGGCATAGATCAATCGCCGCAAATGCTTTCACTCGCGCGAGCCAGAATCGAGCGCAGCGGGCTGCGCAATACGCAATTGCGCCAGGGCGATCTCTATGCCCTGCCGGTCGAACGCAATTCCTACGATCTCGTGATCCTGCATCAAGTCTTGCATTATCTCGACGATCCGTCGCGCGCGATCCGCGAGGCCACGCGAGCCTTACGGCCAGGAGGCCGGCTCGTCATCGTCGATTTCGCGCCTCACAATGAAGAGACTTTGCGCGAGGCCCATGCGCATCGCCGCCTTGGCTTCGCGCATGAGGAGATCACCGGCATGATGAGCGACGCCGGCCTCGATGTGCTCGTCGAACGCGATCTCGTGCCGGATACGCACGAAGGCCATAAGCTCACCGTGTCCTTGTGGCTCGGCCATGACCGCCGCTTCATCTCGGATGCGCCGCCCTTGATGGCGCAGGAGGTTGCCTGACCATGCTTGAACCTCTGCCAGCCGTGCCGCCGCGCGCGAGCCGCACGCATTGCCCCGATATTTGCGTCTCCTTCGAATTCTTCCCCCCGAAGACAGATGAGATGGAGAAGACGCTATGGGAGTCGATCAAGCGCCTGGCACCGCTTGGCCCAAGCTTCGTCTCCGTGACTTATGGCGCAGGCGGTTCGACGCGCGAGCGCACGCATGCGACCGTCGCGCGGATTCTTAAAGAAACGTCGATCAAGCCCGCCGCGCACCTGACCTGCGTCGCAGCCAGCCGCGACGAAGTCGATAGAGTTGTGCGCGATTATTGGGACATAGGCGTCCGCCATATCGTCGCATTGCGGGGCGACTGCCAGGACGGAAACGGATGGGTTCCGCATCCGCAAGGCTATAAGACCTCGACCGAGCTTGTCGCGGGCATCCGCCGCATCGGCGATTTCGAGATTTCGGTCTCCGCCTATCCGGAGCGCCATCCCGAAAGCAAATCGGTCGACGCCGATATAGATGTGTTGAAGGCCAAGATCGATGCGGGCGCGACGCGCGCCATCACCCAGTTCTTTTTCGAAAACGATGTCTATTTGCGCTATCTCGACAAGGTCCGCGCGCATGGCATCCATATTCCGATCGTGCCCGGCATCGTGCCGGTGCAGAATTTCAATCTCACCGCCGGTTTCGCGAAGAAGGCCGGAGCCTCGATTCCACAATGGCTGGCCGATCGCTTCGAAGGCCTTGAAGAGGATGTGACGACGCGCCGCCTCATCGCCGCGACCGTCACCGCCGAGCAAGTGCTCGATCTCGTCGATCACGGCATCCGCGATTTTCATTTCTACACGATGAACCGCGCCGATCTCGTCTATGCCATCTGCCATCTCTTGGGGCTCAGGCCAAAATCCGAACAGAAAGCCGCCTGACATGAAAGAATCCGATACATTCGCTGCCCTGCGCGCGGCAGCGCGCGAAAAAATCCTGGTGCTCGACGGCGCCATGGGCACGATGATCCAGCAGCACAAATTCACCGAGGCCGATTTCCGCGCTGAGCGTTTCGCCGATTGGCCGCGCGATCTGCGCGGCAATAACGATCTTCTGGTGCTGACCCAGCCGCATGCGATCCGCGCCATCCATCTCGCCTATTGCGACGCGGGCGCCGACATTATCGCGACGAACACGTTTTCGTCGACGCGGATCGCGCAGGCCGATTACGGCATGGAAAGGCTTGTGCCCGAATTGAATTTCGAGGCGGCACGGCTCGCCTGCGAGGCCGCGCATGAGTCGGAAGAAAGACACGGCCGCCGTCATTTCGTGGCAGGTGCACTTGGCCCGACGAACCGCACCGCGTCGATCTCGCCCGACGTCAATAATCCGGGCTTTCGCGCCGTCAGTTTCGACGAATTGCGCGATGCCTATGCCGAAGCGGCACGCGCGCTGATCGAAGGCGGCGTCGATATTCTGATCGTCGAAACCATCTTCGACACGCTGAACGCCAAAGCGGCGTTGGTCGGCATCGATCAGGTTTTCGATGATATGGGCAAGAAACTGCCCGTCATGATCTCCGGCACGATCACCGATTTGTCCGGCCGGACCTTGTCGGGCCAGACGCCGACGGCCTTCTGGAACTCGCTGCGCCACGCCAAGCCCTTCACCATCGGCTTGAATTGCGCGCTCGGCGCAAGAGAGATGCGGGCGCATCTCGCCGAAATTTCGCGCATCGCCGATACCTATGTCTGCGCCTATCCGAACGCCGGCCTGCCGAATGAATTCGGCCTCTATGATGAAAGCCCTGAGTACATGGCCTCGCTCATCGGCGAATTCGCGGAGAGTGGCCTCGTCAATATTGTCGGCGGCTGTTGCGGCACGACGCCGCCGCATATTCATGCGATCGCCAAGCGTGTCGTAGGCATTGCGCCGCGCAAGATCCCGGAGATCGTGCCGCTCCTGCGTCTCTCGGGCCTTGAGCCTTTTGCGCTGACGAAGGAAATCCGCTTCGTCAATGTCGGCGAGCGCACGAATGTCACGGGCTCGGCCAAATTCCGCAAGCTCATCAAGGAAGGCGATTTTTCGGCGGCGCTTGATGTCGCGCGCGATCAGGTCGTGGCCGGCGCGCAAGTCATCGACATCAACATGGACGAAGGCCTGCTCGATTCCGAAAAGGCCATGGTCGACTTCCTCAATCTCGTCGCCGCCGAACCGGACATTGCGCGCGTGCCGGTGATGGTCGATTCGTCCAAATTCCAAGTGATCGAATCCGGCCTTAAATGCATCCAGGGCAAGCCCATCGTCAATTCGATCTCGATGAAGGAAGGCGAAGAGAAATTCGTCGAAGTCGCGAAGCTCGTGCGCCGCTATGGCGCCGCCGTCGTCGTGATGGCCTTCGACGAGCAAGGCCAAGCCGATACGTGCGCGCGGAAAATCGAGATTTGCTCACGCGCCTATAAAATTCTGACCGAGACAGTCGGCTTTCCGCCTGAAGACATTATCTTCGATCCGAATATTTTCGCAGTCGCGACCGGCATCGAAGAGCATAATAATTATGGCGTCGATTTCATCGAAGCCACGCGGGAAGTCCGAAAAAGATTCCCCCTGGTCCACATCTCCGGCGGCGTCTCCAATCTCTCCTTCTCGTTTCGCGGCAACGAGATGGTCCGTCAGGCCATGCATTCGGTCTTTCTCTACCACGCCATCTCAGCCGGCATGGATATGGGCATCGTCAATGCCGGCCAGCTTTCGGTCTATGAAGATATAGATCCAGAGCTACGCGACGCCTGCGAGGATGTTGTCCTCAACCGCCGCCCCGACGGCACGGAACGCCTGCTGGCGCTCGCCGAGCGCTTCAAAGGCCAAGGGACGGAGAGGGCTGAGAAGGATCTCGTCTGGCGCAGTGAGCCGGTCGAGAAGCGGCTTGAACATGCGCTCGTCAATGGCATCACCGAATTCATCGACGCCGACACGGAAGAGGCACGGGCCAAATCCACGCGTCCGCTCGATGTGATCGAAGGCCCGCTGATGGCCGGCATGAATGTCGTCGGCGATCTTTTCGGCTCCGGCAAAATGTTTCTGCCGCAAGTGGTGAAGTCCGCCCGCGTGATGAAACAGGCCGTTGCCTATCTGATGCCTTATATGGAAGAGGAAAAACGCAAGAATGGCGGTGCCGAGCGCAAAAATGCCGGCAAGATCCTGATGGCGACCGTCAAGGGCGACGTGCATGACATCGGCAAGAATATCGTCGGCGTCGTGCTGGCCTGCAACAATTACGAGATCATTGATCTTGGCGTGATGGTGCCTTGCGCGAAGATTCTCGATGTGGCGCGTACGGAAAAAGTCGATGCCATTGGGCTCTCCGGCCTCATCACGCCCTCGCTCGATGAAATGTGTTTCGTCGCCTCCGAGATGGAGCGCGAAGGCTTCAGCATGCCGCTGCTCATCGGAGGCGCGACGACGAGCCGCGTCCATACGGCCGTCAAGATCAATCCGAATTACACCAAGGGCCAGACGGTCTATGTGACCGATGCGAGCCGTGCCGTCGGCGTCGTGCAGAACCTGTTCTCGCCGGCCGCGCGGGGCCCTTATATCGAGGCTATCAAGACCGAATATGAAAATGTCGCCGAGGCGCATATGCGCAACGAGGCGGAAAAGAACCGCCAGCCCTTGCCGCGCGCCCGGGCCAATGCGTTGAAGCTCGATTGGGCCGCCTATGAGCCGCCGCACCCAACATTTCTGGGCACGCGGATATTCCGTACTTATGACGTCGCCGAGCTCGTTCCCTATATCGATTGGACACCCTTCTTCCAGACCTGGGAAATGCGCGGACGCTATCCCGATATCCTAAGCGATCCTGAAAAGGGCGCTGCCGCGCAGCAATTGTTCGACGATGCGCAAGCGATGCTGGCGCGGATCGTCGAGGAACATTGGTTCGATCCGAAAGCCGTCATCGGCTTCTGGCCTGCCAATGCAATTGGCGACGACATCAAGCTTTATACGGGTGAGTCGCGCAGCGAGGTGCTCGCGACCTTCCATACCTTGCGTCAGCAATTATCAAAACGCGACGGGCGGCCGAATATTGCCATGTCCGATTATATCGCGCCGGTCGAAAGCCTGAAGCCGGATTATCTCGGCGGCTTCGTCGTCACCGCCGGTGCGCGTGAAGAGAAGATCGCGGATCGTTTCGCCAAGGCGAATGACGATTATGGGTCGATCATGGTGAAGGCGCTCGCCGACCGCATCGCCGAGGCTTTTGCTGAGCGCATGCACGAGCGCGTGCGCAAGGAATTCTGGGCCTATGCGCCGGACGAGGCGCTCGCGCCCGATGAATTGATCACCGAGCCCTATCGCGGCATCAGGCCGGCGCCAGGCTATCCGGCACAGCCCGACCATACCGAAAAGGCGACCTTGTTCCGCCTGCTCGAGCCGGAACGCCGCATCGGCGTCACGCTGACCGAAAGTTTCGCGATGTGGCCGGGCTCGTCGGTCTCGGGGCTTTATCTCTCGCATCCGGATGCGCGCTATTTCGGCGTCGCCAAGATCGAACGCGATCAGGTCGAAGATTATGCTTTGCGCAAAGGCATGGATTTCGCGGAGATGGAACGCTGGCTCGCACCGATCCTCAATTACGATCCAGCGCGTCACGCAAAAGCGGCAGCGGAGTGACGAGTTTTACGCTCGACACGCATTATCTTGCCTTGCCGGATGGAGCGGCCAAAGAGGCCGAAGCCATCCGCGCGCTGGCGGCGGCGCATGAGGCGGACAAAGCCGATGTCGCGCTGGTTGCTCTGTCGATCGCGGCATCACGCTTGCCGGCGGCGCCTTTGATCAAGGACCTCACCGAGTTTGGCCAAACCTTGGAACGGCATGGCCTGCTGCGCGTCGATCTCCTGCCACCCATGGCCTATTTCGACATAGCCTTTCCGAAATGGTGTCTGCTTCCGACTGAAGAAATGGAAGACATCGAGCACGAAATTCATTCGATCCTCTATCCGAGCATCCAATATGCATGGCGCGACTATCGCAAGGCGCATCAATTGGAAGAGACGGCGCCTTCAAGGGAAAGCCCTTGGCGCGCGGCGAAATGCGACGTGCAGATGATGCTGGCCCATATCGAAGCCGGCCGCGATATCTTCGTGACAAGCAGCGAGATTTTTCACCGCGAGATCAAGAAGCGCCAGCTCATCGCGCTCGGTGCGGGCGCTATCCTCTATCCGGCGGAAGCTGTGGGAATGATTTGAACGCGGAACCCCACCAAGCGCAAAGAAATCACTCTTTCCATTCTTGATTATGCTTATGCAAGATCGCTTCAAGTTGTGGAAGCAAAGGTTGTAACTCTTGCCTGATCGTCTCGAACAGGATGACATCGTCCACGCTGAAATAGCCGTGAGCTATGTAATTTCGCACCGCGGTCATTCGCGCCCACGGAATTTCTGGATGATCGGATTTTAGATCGTCTGGCAGATGTTTCACCGCTTCCCCCATGATCTCATATGCATCACAGCGAAACGTGTCTTCTCATCGGAGAAATAGTCATCCATCGTCATACCTTCGACGAATCGGATGATCGAACGGCATGCGCCAACAATATCGTCCAGAAAGTCGATATAGCTGCGGCTGCTCAAAGCGGCAAAGCTTCTTCGAGGATGCGCTTGCCCATATGTGGCTTCAGTGCCCGGCGCGTGACAAGATCGACATGCCGTTCCGTCAATCTCTCAAGTTCCTGCTCAAGCGAGAAATGATGGAAAACGGGATCGGCTTATCGAACTCGACGAGAAGATCGACATCACTCTTCTCGGTCGCGTCCCCGCGCGCCATCGAGCCGAAAAGCGCGAGCGAGTGGATCGGCCAACGCTTCCGGAGGTCCGGCAGGGCAGCGCGTAAAGTCGCGATGATCTCATCTCTTTCGCTCATGGCGAACCTATAGCGGATTTCGAGCCTTTCGTCCCCCGCCCGATGCCCAAGCAGAGGCTACTCGCCTCTAATTTTCGTCGTCGCTCTCGGCATAATCGCCTTCGGCGTGATCCAAAACGGCTTCCCGGTCGGCGACTTTTTGGCCTTTTTCGTCGCTCACCCAGACGTCGCCGCCGTCCGTTTGCAAAACCTCATGCGCCAGTGCCAATGCCGTTTCGAGGCTGACATGCGGATAGGCGAATTTGCGAACATGCCCGTCCTTCATCCAGGAAACGAAGTATGACATCGACGGCTTCCCTAAACTGCTAGTCTCATAATCCTTTGCCGCCCTTCATCGAGAGAGACGGCCATGCTCATGGTGGCATTTATAGCGGATTTCGCAAACTTGTCGCAATTATTTATATAGCTTTGCGACGAGCTTCTCGTAAAGCGGATTGACGGCGGAAAACACGTAATCCTGCGCCGTCACAGCGACATGGTCCGCGCCTTGGCCGATGAGCCAATCGGCGAGCGCCGCCACCTTTTCTTTGGGGCAATTCAAAACAAGGCGCCCATCCGGCGCGTGCAGGCGCATCCGGGCGGCAAATATCGCCTGCGCGTCGATCTGTTGCTCGGCCTCGAACTTTGCGAGCACCGTCGAGACTTCGCGGGTCGTGCGGGCTTCCTCTTCGGCGACGATCCGCGAGAGAAGAATGCGCGCTGTCTCTTTGGTCTTGTCGTCCCATGGCGCCGTCAGCGACGCCACGAGATTGGCTTCGGACCGCAGCATGACGCCATCGTCCAAAATCTTCAGCGCATTGGCGGCGAGCGTCGCGCCTGTCGTCGTGATATCGACAATGAGTTCGGCCTGCCCCGCCGCAGGTGCGCCTTCGGTCGCTCCCAAGCTTTCGACGATCCGGTAATCGGTGACATGGCGCTCGGCGAAAAACCGCCGCGTGAGATTGAGATATTTGGTCGCGACCCGCATGCGCTCGCCACGGCGCGCGCGAAAGGCCGCCGCGACATCTTCGAGATCGGCCATGGTCTTCACGTCGATCCAGGCCTGCGGCACGGCGACGACGACATTCGCATAGCCAAAACCGAGCGGCGTCAGAAGCACAAGCTTCGCATCGGCATCAGGCAATGTTTCGCGCACGAGATCTTCGCCCGTCACGCCCATATGCGCGGTGCCGGCCGCGAGCTGCGACACGATCTCGGATGCCGAGACGAAGGCCACTTCAACGCCCTCGATGCCTGCGAGCGTGCCGCGATAATCGCGCGCGCCGCGGCCTTGCACGAGCGTCAGCCCGGCGCGGCCGAAGAAGGCCGCGGCATTTTCCTGCAACCGCCCCTTCGAGGGTACGGCAAGGACGAAAGGCTGAGCCCCACTCATGATGCAGCGTCCATCTTGCCGTGATTGAGGCGGTCGACCCAGATCGCGGCGCCGACGGCAGGAATAGGCTCCTTCGCGCCGAGCGTCTTGGCCAAGGAATCGTAGCGTCCGCCGCCCGCGAGCGGCTTGCTATTCGGCTGATCCTTGTCATGCGCCTCGAAGACGAAGCCCGTATAATAATCGAGATTGCGCGCGAAGCCGGTGCCGAAGGACAGAGCCTCGATATCGAGGCCGCGCGCGGCCATGAAGCCGAGCCGCGCATCGAACCGATCGAGGATGGCAGACAGATCGAGCTTGGCGTCGCGCGCCAATTGGCGGAGTTCCGCCGAAGCATGATCGGGATCGCTCTCGATGCCGAGAAAGCGCTCGATGATCGCGCGCTTCTCGGCCGGAAAGCCCGAACCCGATTTCAGCGCCGCCTGTTCGAGAAAGCGGTCGGCGATTTCAGCCGCCGTGCGTCCGCCGACCGTCGCTATGCCTGCGATCGATAGCAGATCTTCAACCAGCGCGCGGGCGCCTTGCTTGTCGGACCCCTCCAAAGCCGCGAGCACGCCGGAATGATCCGTGCTCGCGCCATTCATGGGCGCGGACAGAATGGCTTCAAGCGCCTTGCCTTGCAGATGACCGCGGCTGATACGGCGGCGCCATTGCGGCGAGAGATCAAGCGCTTCCAGCAGACGCGCAAAGAGCCCCGCATCGCCGATCCGCACGCTGAGCACCTTGCCTGCAACGGCGGCGATGGTTTCCAAGGAGAGCGCCAGAATCTCGGCGTCCGCCGCCTCGCGATCGGCGCGGCCGAAATTCTCAAGTCCCGCCTGGATGAATTCGCCCGGCCCATCGGCGCGATAGCGAAAGACGGGGCCGCAATAGGAAAAGGCCGCGGGCTGGCCGGCTTCCGGCGAGGCGAGATAATGACGGCAGACCGGAATCGTATATTCCGGACGCAGGCAATAATCCGTGCCCGAGACGTCGCTTGTGAGGTAAAGCCGCCCGCGAATCTCCTCACCGGAATCGAAAAAATCCGAGGCCGGCAGAAGGATCGGCGGCTCGCAGCGCGGATAGCCTTGCGCGGCCAGATGGGCCGCCAAGGCGTCCTGAAGCAGGCGATCGTCAGTTAGAGACATGGCGGCCGCCATTCCATCCTTTTCGAAATGAAAACCTTCGTAGCAAAGGCCGCGCGGCGAAGCGACGGGTTTTCCGGCACAAGGTGAATGAAATCACCCCGCAAGAGCCCGGTCCCGGCCAGCCAATCCGTTGGCTTTATTAATAAATCCAGCTTTTGGCGAAGCCCCGCCTGTTCAGGCGAATGAGGCTTGTGATAAAGAGGCGCGTCCGATCGGCCGAAATCAGGAGCAAGCCATGCCGCGCGCGCAGTCCGCCTTTCTCAATCGCAAGGATGTCCCGGCGCGAAAGGATCTGCAAAAGGCGATCGACGGCCTCAAGTTCAAAGTGACCCTGGACGACGGCTATGCGCCCTTCAAGAGCCAGGGCTATCTGCCCTGCACGCTCGACGGCGAGGATGCCGGGTTCAATATCAAATTCCAGGATGTCGCAGCAGATGCTGCGCCCGCGAATCTCAAATCCGCGCTCGCCGAGCGCGATGTCGAAATCGCCGTCAAATGGAGCGGCGACGTGCGCGAATATATTGCCGCCATGGCCGTCTGCGCCGCGCTCGTCAATAATTTCGGCGCGATCGTGCACGATCCGGATGGCGACAAAGTCTATGCGAGCGACGAGTTCCTCGACAAAGCCCGCGAGGCCGCAGCCTCGATCTGAGATCGGACGTCAGGCCTGCTTCGTGGCTGTCGCCAGCGCGGGCCGGCTGCCGGCGAGCCATGTCTTGCGCCAGGGCTTCAGCACGAATAAGGCGAGCAGAGCCGTCAACACGTCCATCGTGATGACCAATCCGAAGACCGGAACCCAACTGCCCGTATGTTCGTGCAACGAGGCTGCGAGCGGACCGCCGAGCACCGAGCCCACGCCTTGCGCCATATAGAGAAAGCCATAATTGGTCGTCGCGTGCTGCGTGCCGAACGTGTCGGTCAAAGTCGAGGGGAAGAGCGAAAAAATCTCGCCCCAGCCGAAGAAGACGACGCCGGACAAGAGCACATAGGCCAGAGGATCGTGCCGTAGATTGAGCATGAGAAAAATCGCCAAAGCCTCGCCCGCGAAGGCGATGGCCATGGTATTTTCGCGCCCGATCCTGTCCGAGAGCCAGCCGAAGAAGGGCCGCGTCGCCCCGTTGGTGATGCGATCGAGCGTCAGCGCCAGCGGCAGAGCCGCGAAGCCCAGGACCATCACATTGTCGGTAATGCCGAACTCGCGGCTGAACGTCGCGAAGTTCAAAATCACCATGAGGCCGCCGGTCGACATCATCGTCATCATGACGAAGAGCAGCCAGAAGATCGGCGTCTTCAGCATGGATGTCGGCGTATAATCCGTGTCTGTCACATGCGGCGATGCAATGGTTGAAACGGTATAGCCAACCAAAGGCTCGCGCAAAAAGGCCGCGGCGAGCACGCCGACAGCTCCGAGAATCGCACCGAAAACGATGAGCGTGTGCTGATAGCCGGAGGCCTTCAACATGTCCGCGATCGGGAAGGTCGTGAGCATCGCGCCGAACCCATAGCCCGCCGCCGCCATGCCCGTCGCAAAGCCGCGCTTGTCCGGAAACCAGCGCACCATATGGCCGATGACGCCGACATAGACGATGCCTGTACCGATGCCGCCAAGCACACCATAGGTGAGATAGAGCATCGTCACATCCGTCGCATAGGCGGAAAGAATCCAAGACAGACCCGACAAAGCGCAACCGGCCATCACGAGCGGCTTCGGCCCGAAGCGCTCGATGAGCGCGCCCTGCAACGGCGACAGCCAAGTCTGCAGCACGATCAGGATAGAGATGGTGATCTGCAAGGTCGCCAGACTGACGCCGGTCACCTCCAGCAACGGCTTGGTGAAAAGGGTCCAGACATATTGCGGGCTGGAGATGGCCATCATGGTGATGACACCGAGCACCAATTGCAGCCAGCGATTGCCGCTCGCCCTTACACCTTCCAGCTCCGCCATTTTGGTCCCCATCCGCACAGTCCGGCCGCCACAAGGGAAATAGCCGGCGGAAACGCACCGGCGGCGCTCCGATCTCTGAAAGACTATAACTCTGGATTGCAGAATCGTGGAAGGAATCTCTAAGCGCTTAATTGCCTTCCGAAGGCATTTGGCGCCTATCTTCTCACGAATGTGAAATAGGCGGGGCGACGCCCTTCGCTCAGCGCCTTTGTCTCGTAGCGGGTGCTCTCCCAATCCGCCCAAGGCGCATGCCAATCCGAAGCACTTTGCGCAGGCCAGACGAAATCGGGCGACCGCAGAATCCGGGCGAGCACCCAGCCGGCGTTGTGATCGATATCGGTCGCAAAGCGCAATTCGGCGCCACTGCTCATCACGCGAGCCAATCTGGTGAGCATATCATCCGATAGAAAGCGTCTCTTGTGCTGACGCCGCTTCGGCCAGGGATCGGGATAAAGCAGATAGACGCAGGAGAGCACCGCCTCCGGCAAGGCGTCGATCACATCGCCCGCATCGCCATTATGCAGACGGATGTTGCAGAGGTCCGCCTCGGCGATGAGAGCCAGGGCTTTGGCGACGCCATTGACGAAAGGCTCGCAGCCGAAGAAGCCCACGTCTTGATGGCGCAGTGCTTCATCTGCCATATGTTCGCCGCCGCCGAAGCCGACTTCCATCCAGAAGGTTTTGGGCTGGTTCGGGAAAAGCGCCGCCGGATCGCCCAAGGGCTTCGAAAGATCGAGCGCCAGATGCGGCAGCAGATTTTCGACGAGCGCGGTGTGATGGGTCCGCAGCTTTTTGGCTTTGCGGCGCCCATGAAGCGGCGACGGAATAAATTCCGTATGTGGCGGAAGACTGGAGTTCATGCGCGCCTATTTATGTTTTGCCGCGGCGGGCGGCAAATCGGCAGCGCCTGACCCAATCAGGCGAGCGCCGACGTCAGCTCCTTGACGAGATCGGTCTTCTCCCAGGAGAAGCCGCCTTCGGCATCGGGGATCCGGCCGAAATGGCCATAGGCCGAGGTCCGCGCATAGATCGGCCGGTTCAGTTGAAGGTGTTCTCTGATGCCGCGCGGCGACAGGCGCATGATCCGGCCCAAGACCGTCTCCAGCTTGTCCTCGGCGACATTGCCGGTCTCGTGAAGATTGACGTAGATCGACAGCGGTTCGGCGACGCCGATCGCATAGGAGAGTTGGATCGTGCAGCGATCGGCGAGACCGGCCGCGACGACATTTTTAGCGAGATAGCGCGCGGCATAGGCGGCGGACCGATCGACCTTCGTCGGGTCCTTGCCTGAAAAGGCGCCGCCGCCATGCGGCGCGGCACCGCCATAGGTATCGACGATGATCTTGCGGCCGGTGAGACCGCAATCGCCGTCCGGACCGCCGATGACGAATTTGCCGGTCGGGTTCACATGCCAGACGGTTGCATCGCTGATCCAACCTTCCGGCAAGGTCTTGCGGATATAGGGTTCGACGATCGAGCGCACGTCGAGAGAGCTCAGGTTCTCGTCGAGGTGCTGGGTCGAGAGCACGATCTGCGTCGCGCCGACCGGCTTGCCATGCTCATATTTGATCGTGACCTGGCTCTTCGCATCGGGACCGAGTTTGGCGGCCTCGCCTTTGCCGCTCTTGCGTTCGGTGGCGAGCAGCTCGAGAATCTTATGCGCGTAATAGATCGGCGCCGGCATCAGCTCTGGCGTCTCGCGGCAGGCATAGCCGAACATGATGCCCTGGTCGCCCGCGCCCTCGTCCTTATTGCCGGCGGCATCGACGCCTTGCGCAATATCGGCCGATTGGGCGTGCAGCCTGATGTTGACGTCGGCATGCTTCCAATGGAAGCCTTCCTGCTCGTAGCCTATGTCCTTGACGGCTTGGCGCGCGGTCTCTTCGATCTGCTCGGGCTTTATCGGTGCGCCGCGCACCTCGCCGGCGATCACGACGAAATTGGTGGTCGCCAAGGTCTCGCAGGCAACGCGCGTCTGATAGGGATCGACACCGGCCTTTTCGCCTTCGCGAAAGAAGAGATCGACCACTTCGTCGGAAATGCGGTCGCAGACCTTGTCCGGATGGCCTTCAGAAACCGACTCACTTGTAAATAAAAAGGTCTCGCGCGGCACGGAGAGCTCCAACAGGCAGGTGATTGAGGTCGATCCGCCAAGCGGCGGAACCACGCCAGCGGAGGCCGAGGCTGGAGACACCCAACGCCTCGAACCCGCTAAACTTCGGACAATTCGTTCGTTTCGTCAAGCTTTTCTGGCGGATACGTTCGCTATAACGAACGCTACCTGAGTAACGTAGGCTGCGGATCGCGCCTGGGGTTGAGGCACATGTTGGTTATGAATGTGAAGAGCAAGCTTACTTCGCTGGCGTCTTGCCGGTTTCCGGCTCCTCGGCATCGTCCTCGTCGGCGAGACTCGTGACGAGATCGATGATCCTTTTGCGGACTTTCGGATTGTGAATCCGGGCAAAGGCCTTGTTCAGGCGCACGCCTTCCGTCGTCGAAAGGAAATCGACAATATAGGTCGAGCCTTCATCTTCTTCCGCGAATTGGGCCTGCGTCGCTTCGGACGCAGCCGTTCCTTCGGACGCCGGCGCGCCATCGAAGAAAAAGGCCGGAGGTACGTTCAAAATCTGCGAGATCTGCTGCAACCGGCTCGCGCCAATGCGGTTGGTGCCTTTCTCGTATTTTTGTACTTGCTGAAACGTCAGTTCCAGCGCCTCCCCCAGCTTTTCCTGGCTCATTCCCAGCAAAATGCGGCGCATGCGGACACGGCTTCCGACATGCCGATCAATCGGATTCGGTGCCTTTTTCACAAAAGCTGGTCTCCCCTCCACCTCGCCAGAAACCGGCTCTGTCTCATCAAACTTAGCAATACCCTGATTTCGCATGTGAAATGACACCTAGCGTGTATTTTATAATAATGCAACGTAGACGCGAGAAAGCGCTGGTATCAAACCTGTCTGCGAAAGATAAAGGAGCAACTAATTGCTATTAACCATACTAAAAACGGTGAGATGAATGGAAGATGAGCGAATATTGGTGGCCCAAGTCTCTGCGGAAGGCCACCGTCCAATAGTCCTTCTCTACCGAGAGAGAGTTCAGACAATACGCGTCCGTAGGGGTCGACGATCGCAGATATCCCTGAATTCGCCGCGCGCACCAACGGCAGACCTTCTTCGATCGTCCGCAATCGCGCCTGGGCGAAATGCTGATAAGGGCCGGCCGTATTGCCGAACCACCCGTCATTGGTGAGATTGAGAAGCAGGCCCGGCCGTTCGCCAGGCACAGACGGCATCACATCGCCGGGGAAAATGGCTTCATAGCAAATCAGCGGCACAACCGGCGGCAGGCCGGGGACATTCAAAATCACGTGTTTACTGCCCGCTTCGAAGCCGCCCGGCATATGCACGAACTGGCGCAATCCCAGCTTGTTCAGGAAGGTCGAAAACGGCAGATATTCGCCGAAGGGGACAAGATGAACCTTGTCGTAGCTTTCTAAAATCACGCCGCTCTTGTCGACGACCTGCACAGCGTTGAAGAAGACGGTGTGCGGCTTCGGATTGTCCTTGTCGGCCGGCAGATCCTCTTCGCGGGCCGCGCCCGTCACGAGGACGCTATTTGGCGACAGCACGGCGGCGATTTGCGCCAAGGCCTGCGGCGTACGCGACAAGATGAATGGAAAGGCCGACTCCGGCCAGATCAGGACCGAGACATCGGCGAGCCCGGTATGTGCCGGTCCGGTTGAGCGATCGGAGAGGGACAGATAATGCGCCAGGATCGCCGGCCCGTTCTCAGGCCGGAATTTGGCATCCTGCGCCAGATTGGGCTGCATGATCCGCAAGGAAATGCCCTTGACCAGCGGCGTCGTTCCAGGCGCAAGCCTGATCGCGCCGAAAATCGCGAGGCCCATAAAAACAAGAAGCGCGAGGCCGACGGGCGTGCGAACGAACCATCGCGTCGAAAAGGCTGCCCGAATGTGCCGGTCGATCAAAGTGGCGGGCGCCGCGCAAATCGCGATCGTAAGAACGGTCAATCCATAGAGGCCGACCACGGAGGCAAATTGCGCCGTGACGAGATTGCCGCCGAGCGCCATGCCGAACGCGTTCCAGGGAAAGCCGCTGAAGGCATGGCCCCGCAGCCATTCGGAAAGACTGAGGCCAGCGGCAAGCGCCAAAATCCGGCCGGGACCCGGCGACCAGATGAGCCGCGCCAGGGCGAATCCCAAAGCCGGGAAAAAGGCGAGAAAGGCCGGCAGGCCGATGACACCAAGCGGCAGCAGCCACGCAAACTTATCCGCCTCGACGAGAAAGGCCGCGCCGAGCCACCAGAGGCTTGCCAGAAAATAGCCAAAGCCCCACCACCAGCCGATCCCGAAGGCGCTGAAGAGAGACGCTGCCCGGCGCAGGCCGGCATCCGCCGAGCCATCGAGAAGCCAGACCGCGATGGTCATAGGCACGATCATGGCCGGGAAGACATCGACGGGCGCCATGGCGAGCGCGCCGCCCGCGCCCGCGCCGCAGGCAATCAACCGGCGGCGCCAGCCATCGGCGAGCATGACCGTCTCGGCGATCCGAAGCAGGACGGAAAACGCACCGGGGAGCTGTGATCGAAGAGGCGCCGCTGTCGTCATTTTTCTCCGCCCGCCGTTGTCCTGGCTGGAGGAGGCGAAGCAGATTCGGTGTCCCGCGTCAAAATCTCACCGCGACGTATCACCCGCCGCCGGCGCGGCGGAGGCCGGCGGAGTGACAGGGTCCACGCGCCGGCGGATCTTGATCTTTTTGACCCGGCGCGGGTCGGCATCGAGAATCTCGAACTCGAATGGACCTTCGGCAATGATTTCGCCCCGCACCGGGACGTGACCGGCCAAAGCCGTCACCAGCCCGCCGAGCGTGTCGACATCTTCGGCATCGGTAAAAAGATCGAGATCGACGCCGATCGTCTGCCACACATCGTCGAGCGCCGCGCGCGCATTGGCGACGAAGGTGCCGTCCGCCGCCGCCTCGACGTCCGGCCCTTCGTCGAAATCATGCTCGTCTTCAATGTCGCCGACGATCATCTCGACAATGTCTTCGATCGACGCGAGTCCGTCGGTTCCACCATATTCGTCGATGATGAGCGCCATATGGGTCCGCGTCGCCTGCATCTTCACCAGGAGATCGAGCGCCGGCATGGACGGCGGCACGAAAAGAACGGGGCGCAAGATTTTCGCTTCCGACAAAGGCAGAGAGAGATCGATGGTCGGCAGTTTGGACGGAGTCTCCATCGGCTTTTCCGCGCCCGCAGCCTGCGGTCCAGTCGCGAGATAATCGAGAAAGTCGCGGATATGGACCATGCCCCGCGGATCGTCGAGCGTCTCGCCATGCACCGGAAACCGCGAGTGACCGGCGGTCCGAAACAGCGAGAGGACATCGTGCAGGCTCGCATCGATGGCGACGGCGATGATATCGGCGCGCGGCACCATCAAATCCTCGACCTTCACCTCATGAAGATCGAGGACGTTCTTGAGCATGGCGCGTTCCTGCGCCGAGAGGTCGGCCTCCGTCGAGGTGGTGGCCAGAGCATCTTCGATATCGTCGCGGACGGACACCCCGCCCATTCCAAACAAGGTCCGGAGACGATCGAATAAGGTCGGCTTGGCGGGCTGCGGTCTCTCGCCTTGCGCCTCGCCGGCGGCACGCGGGTCGTGTTCGCTCATCATGACTCAGCGATCTGGACGAAGGCTCCCCGGTAAGGATCGGCAATGCCGAGCTCGGCCAAAACGGCGCGCTCCAGCGCTTCCATTTCGTCCGCCTCGGCGGCGACGAGATGATCGTATCCGATCAGATGCAAGAATCCATGGACAAAGAGATGCGCAACGTGATCGCGCAAGGACTTTTCTTCCTCGCGCGCTTCCCGCGCAGCGGTGCCATAGGCGACGACGATATCGCCCAGGATGGGCCCTGGGGCCGCCGTATCGCCGGCCGGAAAGGAGAGGACATTGGTCGGCTTGTCGATGCCGCGCCATTTTTGGTTCAAATCGCGGATGAAATCATCATCGCAAAGAAGAATGCTGACCTCGGCGCCTGGCGGCAGTTCGACGCCGCTTAACCGGACCGCCGCATCGATGGCGCTTTCGGCGAGCCCTTCCGGCTCTTCGAATGCTTGCCAGTCATCGCTTTCGATCGCGATATCGAGCGAGAGCTTCATCGCTGCGGTCCCTCACGCGTCACCGCCGCCGCGCGGTTGCGCGCCGCGGCTTCATAGGCGCCGACGATGCGCCGCACGAGATCGTGACGCACGACATCGCCCTCGCGGAAGATCACATGGCCTATGCCTTCGAGACCCGACAGAAGATCGATGGCCTCGGCGAGCCCGGATTTTTGTCCGGGCGGAAGATCGGTCTGCGTCGGATCGCCGGTGATGATCATCCGCGATCCCTCGCCGAGACGCGTCAGGAACATTTTCATCTGCATCGTCGTCGCGTTCTGCGCTTCGTCGAGGAGCACGCAGGCATTGGTCAAGGTGCGACCGCGCATGAAGGCAAGCGGCGCCACCTCGATCATGCCGGACTGCATGCCGCGCTCGACCACCCGTGGGTCCATAAAATCGTTCAAGGCATCGAAGATCGGCCGCAGATAGGGATCGACCTTGTCGCGCATATCGCCCGGCAAAAAGCCGAGCCGCTCGCCGGCTTCGACCGCCGGCCGCGACAGGATCAATCGCTCGACGACGCCCTGTTCAAGCAGCGACACCGCGAAGCCGACGGCGAGCCATGTCTTGCCCGTGCCGGCAGGGCCTTCCGCGAAGACCAGCTCTTCGCGCTTCAAGGTCCGCATGTAGAGATCCTGCGCAACGTTGCGGGCGCGCACCAGGCTCTTTTTACGTGTCCGGATCTGCTCGAATACGATGCCGGTAACATCCGCCTCGCGCGGAAACAGGCTGCCTTGCAGGGCTCCCTCTTCGATCGCGCCGTCGACGTCTCCGGGCGTCACGACATGTCCCTGGCGGGCCCGCGCCGCGAGATTCGCAAGAACGAGCCGCGCATGTTCGCAGGCCTCGATGGGGCCTTTGATCGTAACGTGATTGCCATTGGCATGGGCGACGACGCCAAGCCTGCGCTCGACCTTGGCCAGGTTTTCGTCATATTGGCCGAAGACCAGGGAGGCGAGGCGATTATCGTCGAAGGACACGCTGATTTCGGTCGGCTTCGTGTCCGCCACGGAAGGCAGCACCTCGGCACGCAACGAAGGTTGCGAACGGTCTGGTCTCAAGCCATTACCTCGCTCATGCCCGGGTTTGAAATGAGGCGTCCAAACAAAGAGTTTGGACCTGTTGCGATAATTTCAACCGGATGGATTCCGCCGATCAGCTCACGCGGCCCATCGACATGAACCGCCTGGAGGAAGGGTGACTTTCCGCCGATCTGACCGGCGTGGCGGCCGGGCTTTTCGAACAGAACGTCCATCCGGCGGCCGATCATGTCCCGGTTGAAATCATCATGCTGTGCTTCGACAAGCGCTTGCAGCCGCGCCAGCCGCTCGCTCTTCACCGTCTCCTCGATCTGATCGGGAAGATCGGCGCCAGGCGTGCCGGGACGCGGCGAATATTTGAAGAAAAAGCCCGAGGCGAATCGAACCTCGGCGATCAAGTCGAGGGTTGCCTCGAAATCCGCATCGCTCTCGCCCGGAAACCCGACGATGAAATCGGACGATAGCGCAATATCCGGCCGCGCCGCCCTGATCGCATCGATGAGCTTCAGATATTCGGCGCGGTCATGTTTGCGGTTCATCGCCGCCAGAATGCGATCGGAGCCCGACTGCACCGGCAGATGCAAAAACGGCATGAGCTGCGGCAGGTCGCGATGCGCTGCGATCAGATCCGCGTCCATATCGTTTGGGTGGCTCGTCGTATAGCGGATCCGGGCAATGCCCTCGACCTCCGCGAGCCGCGCGCAGAGCCGGCCGAACGAGACGATGCCGCCCGCCTCGTCCAGTCCGTGATAGGCATTGACGTTTTGCCCGAGCAGCGTGATCTCGCGGACGCCGTCGGCCGCCAGAGCTTCGACCTCGGCAATGACTGCTGCGACCGGACGCGACATTTCCGCGCCGCGCGTATAGGGCACGACGCAGAAGCTGCAGAATTTATCGCAGCCTTCCTGCACCGTCACAAAGGCCGAGACGCCGCGCGCCAAAGTCTTCTCGCGCAGCGGTGCCGGCAGAAAGGCGAACTTATCGATGATCGGAAATTCGGTATCGACGATGCCGGCACGTCCGTTCGATTGGCGCAAAAGTTCGGGCAGATGATGGTAGCTCTGCGGCCCGACCACGAGATCCACCGCTTTTTGACGCCGCAAAATCTCACCGCCCTCGGCTTGCGCTACGCAACCCGCCACGACGATTCGCGTCTCACGACCAAGAGAAGCGCGTTCCTTCTTGCGGAGCGCCACCTTGCCCAGTTCAGAAAACACCTTTTCCGCCGCGCGCTCCCGAATATGGCAGGTGTTCAAGATCACGAGATCCGCATCTTCTTCCTGCAGCGTCTCGTCATAGCCATCCGCTGCCAGAAGATCTGCGATCTTCTGCGCATCGTACACATTCATCTGACAACCATAAGACTTGATATGGAGCTTGCGGCGCGGATGATCCTGCACATGCGAGGCTTCGCTCGCGGATGAGCCTGCCAGCTCTAACTCATCAGAGTCGACCACGTTCATGACTTCGGATTGCTGCAATCCAAAGTCATCGGGATCCAGAGCGGGATGAGGAAAAGTGTGCAGCGGTTTTCCGCCCGCATCCCGCTCTAAACGATCAGAGGCGATCACGTTCATGACTTTGGATCGGTCCGATCCAAAGTCATCGTGATCTGTGGCAGGATGATTTCGATGTCGACTCATGGTCCTCGCAAGGGCAGAGGGTTAGCACCCTCCCCGCCCTCTTTTATGACGTTTTCGCGCGTCTGAGAACAAGCAAGACCATTGCCAGAATGGCAGAGCTCGCGTCTTTCGACTGAAATCGGCGTGATTTCAGTCCAGAACCGCACAAATCGCGATTTTCGATAGATGTGGATCTTGAGACCGGGCTTCAATCTGCTTTGGCGCAAAAACGCTCGATCGCGGCTTTGAACTTGGCCTTGAACGCATCGGTGTTGAAGGTCTCGGCGTGGGCGCGGATCGCCCGCGGGTCGAAACCATCCGGATTGGCCTCGAAAGCCAGAATCGCCTGCACCAAGGCTTCGACCGTCTGTTCCTTATAAAGCAGACCCGTCTTGCCGTCGATCACGGCATCGAGCGCGCCTCCCTTTGCATAGGCGATGACGGGACGCCCCGAGGCCATGGCCTCCAAAAACACGATGCCGAAATCCTCGATCCCGGCAAACAGCAGCGCGCGGCAGTTTCTGTAGAGTTTCGCGATCTCTTCCGTCGTCTGCCGCCCGAGAAGCGTGACGGTCGGACCGGCGAGCGAGGCTAGCCGCTCCTCTTCCGCTCCGGCGCCGACGACGATCAGTTTCCGGCCCAGGCGATTGGCTGCCTCGATGACGATCTCGGCGCGCTTATAGGTTTCGAGCTGGCTGATGAAGAAATAATAATCCCCGCTCGGATGGGCCTCGATGTCATAGTCCTCGAGTCTCACCGGAGGAAAAATGACCTCGGCGTCGCGCCTGTAGGTCTTTTTGATTCGCTTGGCGACAAACCGCGAATTGGCGATGAAATGATCCACGCGATTGGACGAGACCACGTCCCAGAGGCGCAGAAAAGGCGCCAGCACCGGCATCATCATTCGAGCCAGGAAGCCCGCGGACGAGCGGTAGAGCTGATATTGGTCCCAGATATAGCGCATGGGACTGTGGCAATAGCAGACATGAATCGCGTCGGGCCGCGTCAGAACCCCTTTGGCCGGACCCGACTCCGACGAGATCACGAGGTCATAGGACGAGAGGTCCAATGCCTCCAGGGCGAAGGGCATGAGCGGCAGATAGAATTTGTAGAAGCGGCGCGCGAAGGGCAATTTCGCGATGAAGGTCGTAGTGACCTTATGCGCGCCGATGATCGGTCCGGCGGCTTCCGCATCATAGACATGAGTGAAGATATCTGCGTCCGGATATGTTTCGCAGATGGCTTCCAGAACTTTTTCGCCGCCTCTCAGGCCGACGAGCCAATAATGAACGATGGCAATGCGCATTCAGTCTCTCCGCCGCGCTTCGCATATTGCGCATGGAATCTGAAGCGGCATTTATTGAACACGATTCATGACTGAATCGCACGCTTTTGGCGAGCGGAATACTATTTCAATTCTTAAAAAAACCTGGAAAGCTTTTCTTAACCTTAATCGCGCTGCCCCGCGCGAAGCTGCGCAACGTTCTTTTGGAAGCTCGCGGCGCGGAAGTTATTTGGCCACGTAGACCTTATTGGCCATCGTCTGCACGGCCTGCCGGAACGCGCCTTCCATGGTGACGACGAAATTATAATGGGTCGGCGAAAAAGGCGCGGCATGAAACGGCTTATTGCTCGTCCAGCCAACGAGGATGGCGCTGATCTCGGGCTTGTCGGTTTGCGCCAGAACGGCGCCGCCAGAGGCGCCGTCTCCCGTCTCGCAATCGAAGGAAAATTCGCGCGTGCCTTCCTTGCCGGACGCGAGTTGATCGTGGAGATGGCATTTTTCCATCGACAGGCGGCGGCCTTCACCCCAATCGACATGGCCTCTTGCCACGAATTCGACCGGCGCATTGACGGCCGAGGCTTCGGCTATTCCATAGGGCTGCACGCCTTCGACGGGCTTCGCGAGGCGCGCGACGGCCCAGTCATGAACCTCTGCGACGGCATAGGGATTGGTGCTGCCGGCAATGACCGAGCTGAGATCGATCGGGACGCCGATCTGCTTGCCGTCCGTCTCCAGCACGAAGATGCAGGATTTGGCAGTCGGCGCGCCCTTCTCGTCGAAAAATACATGCGCGGCCGTCGTCACGACCTGATCGGTCAGGGTCAATTGCCCGGCGCCGTGCAGATTCCCACATTCGATGAGGCCCGAGGCGGCATAGGTTCGGCGCAACGCTTTGGGGTCGAGCTTATTCTCGACGGCGAAATCGTCGACGGTTTTGCGGCTGTTCTTGCCGAAGACGAGAACCGGAAAGACGTTTTGAGGCGGTGAAGCGGCGGGCAGTTCCTGCATCACCGGCGCAGAAGCCGCGAACTCGGAGGAAGCAAGAGCAAATGGCAAAATGCCGAGGGCAGTCAGCAAACGTCCTGGTTTCATCATCCCGATATTTCTCGATTCGGCGCGACAAGCCAATGATTTAATTTCGAGAAAAAGGCCAAATCAAGCTGAGCCGGCGCAATTTAATTCAATTCCGTCTTGTTCGAAGGGCGGAAAATGAACGGATCGCCTCAGGCCGCGGACCTCTTGCTGTGCGGGCATGTCGCAGGCAGCCGAAAGACCAGCTTGCGCCACAGGTTCGTCGATAGAAACTGTTTCACAGAATTTTGCGGCAGATTTTGGCCGAAACCCGCGGCTTTGGCGGCAGTTGAGAACGTATAGCCGTCATTTTCAGGCCTTTGGCCCGGACCCCGTCGCGGCGTGTCGAATTATTCACAGGTTACACTGATGCTTTGGATTCGAGACCCAAATCAGGAACGGATCTCCGGTTTGCCAGCTTCGCACGCGACCAAAATGCCCGTTTCCAGCCTTCAAGACCGCTACGAAGCCGAAGTGTTTCGCGGCCATCTTGAACGCGACGTCGCGCAGATCACCGTCTTGGACCGGTTGGGTGAGCTCGCCGAGGCGCTTGCTGCCTATCAGCCTGCGCGCAAGGCCGGTGCCCTCAGCCGGGTTTTCGGAGCGAAACAGCAAAGCGCCGCGCCGCATGGGCTTTACATCTGGGGCTCGGTCGGACGCGGCAAGACGATGCTGATGGATCTCTTTTTCGAGACCGTCGAAATCCCGCACAAAAGACGGGTTCATTTTCACGCCTTCATGGCCGAAGTGCATGCCCGCATTCACGCTTGGCGGCAGATGGAGAAGAGCGGCGAGGTCAAGGGCGACGATCCGATCGCACCTGTCGCCGAATCCCTGTCTAACGAAGCCTGGCTTCTTTGTTTCGACGAATTCGCCGTCACCGACATTACCGACGCAATGATTCTCGGGCGGCTTTTCAACGCCTTGTTGCAGCGCGGCACGGTCGTCGTCGCGACATCCAATGTCGAGCCGTCGGAGCTCTACAAAGACGGTTTGAACCGCACCCTGTTTTTGCCCTTCATCCAGCTTCTGCAGCAGAAGATGGATATCGTCGAACTCGCGGCGCGCACCGACTTCAGGCTCGAAAAACTGCAGGACGCGGCGGTCTATTACGTTCCGGCCGATGCCAAGGCGCACGAGGCTTTGACCAAGGCTTTCAAAGCCTTGACGGGTGCCGAACATGGCGAGCCCTGTCATTTGTCGCTGCTCGGGCGCCAGCTTCACGTGCCCGAGGCCCGCGCCAATGTCGCGCGTTTCAATTTCGCCGATTTGTGCAAGGCGGCTTTGGGTCCGCAGGATTATCTCGCGATCGCGCGCGCCTTCCACACTTTGGTCCTGGACGAGATTCCGGTGATCGAAGCCTCCGAGCGCAATGAAGCCGCACGCTTTACGATCCTGATCGATGCGCTTTACGATCAGCATGTGAAATTGATCGCCTCTGCCGCTGCCGAGCCGGACCGGCTTTTCCGCGGCACCGAGGGGCGTGAGGCGTTCGAATTCAAGCGCACCGCGTCGCGCCTGATGGAAATGCGCTCAAAGGATTATCTTGCTTTGCCGCACGGCATGGCCGCATCGATCGGATCGGGCGATACGAGCGGCCTCGTCGAAACTTGAAAAAGCCGGACCTTGAAAAAGCCTCTGCGCCTTCGCGATCCGCAACCGGCAGAAACTCCGACTGACGTCCGTATTCTCGACATTGCCGCAGACCATATCCGCCGCCACGGCATCGAGCGCACCACGATCTTGAGCATCGCCGCCGAAGCCGGCATGTCGCACGCCAACATCTATCGCTATTACCCGTCGAAGACGGCGCTCATCGAGGAAATCAGCGCGCAATGGCTGAAACCCCTCGAAGCGGCCTTGCATGTGATAGGTGACGCGCCCGATCCCGCCTTCGACAAGCTCGAACGGCTCGTCTTCGCCCTGCACCGCGCCTATCGCGACAAGATCGAGACCGATCCCGCCATATTCGCACTTTTTTCGGCGGCTTCGGCACAGGGCGCCGCGATCGCCCGGCGCCATTATGGGCGGCGCGATTCGGAAATGCGCCGGATCCTCGACGAAGGCGCGAGCGGTCCAGGCTTCGATCCGATCGATCCAAAACGCGCCTTGGCACTGATTCTCGACGCCGCCTACCGCTTTATCGATCCCATTGCGATGAAACTGGATTTGGAGGTCCAAAGAGCGGTTCTCGAACAGCGCATGGGGCGCGTGACGAAGACGGTTTTCCGGGCTCTGAGCACTGGCAGGATTTGAATAATTGTTGTTACAAATTTCATAAACTGTAATTGGTAACCAGAAGCCTAAAACTCGTATTACGCATCTTTTCAAAGATTTGATGCTGATCCACGCCTGATTTCGCCGAAATTCATACTTATGTCGCTCTCGAAACGCATCCGAAGCTGGCATACAAAGCGAAGCAAGCGCGCACGGAAGCATCGAACGCTTTACTGCGGTGCAACATAAGAAATGGGTGGAGGCGTCACGATGGGGCGAAAAAAGATCGCGTTGATCGGCGCCGGTCAGATCGGCGGGACGCTCGCCCATCTCATCGGCCTTAAGGAACTCGGCGATGTCGTCCTCTTCGATATCGCCGAAGGCACGCCGCAGGGCAAAGCCCTCGATCTCTCCGAAGCGGCGCCGATCGCGGGCTTCGACGCGCATATCGCCGGCGCCAATGATTATAGCGCGATCGCCGGCGCCGATGTCGTGATCGTCACGGCAGGCGTCCCGCGCAAGCCCGGCATGAGCCGGGACGATCTTCTCGGCATTAATTTGAAGGTCATCGAGGCCGTCGCCGACGGGATCAAGCGCCATGCGGCGGATGCCTTCGTCATCTGCATCACCAATCCGCTCGATGCCATGGTTTGGGCTCTGCAAAAGGCCTCCGGTCTGCCGTCGAAGAAAATCGTCGGCATGGCGGGCGTGCTTGATTCGGCGCGGTTTCGGTTTTTTCTCGCCGAGGAGCTGAAGGTCTCCATCGAAGATGTCACGGCCTTCGTGCTGGGCGGCCATGGCGACGACATGGTGCCGTCGCTGCGTTATTCGACCGTTGCGGGCATCCCTTTGCCGGACCTCGTGAAAATGGGCTGGACGACGCAGGCAAAGCTCGACGCGATCGTCGACCGCACCCGCAAGGGCGGCGGTGAAATCGTCAATCTGCTCAAGACCGGCTCGGCCTTTTATGCGCCCGCCGCCTCGGCCGTGATGATGGCCGAGAGCTATCTCAAGGATAAGCGCCGCGTGCTGCCCTGCGCGGCCGAACTCAACGGCGAATATGGCGTCGACAAGCTCTATGTCGGCGTCCCTGTCGTGATCGGCTGCAACGGGGTCGAGCGTGTCGTCGAGATCGAGCTCGACGCGGCGGAGCGGCCTATGTTCGACAAATCCGTCGCGGCCGTCCGCACGCTCGTCGACGCCTGCAAAACCATCAACCCTGTTTTTGCCAAATAATGACCCCGGACTGGACCCCTGGTATACCATGGTATTCGGCATCCCAGCTCAAGCTGAGTTGACGAAAAAAGGTAAGGCTCCGGTCGAAGGAAGATAATTTGCGATGAATATTCACGAGTATCAGGCAAAGGCTATTTTGAAGGATTTCGGTGTCGCCGTGTCGCGCGGTGTGGCCGTGCTGAGCGCGGCCGACGCGGAAACGGCGGCAAAGGAACTCGGCGGCCCGATCTGGGTGGTCAAATCGCAAATTCATGCCGGCGGCCGCGGCAAGGGCAAGTTCAAGGAGCCGGAAGCCGGCGATAAGGGCGGCGTGCGCCTCGCCAAATCCATCGACGAAGCCAAGACCTTCGTCGCCGAGATGCTCGGCCGTACGCTTGTCACGATTCAAACCGGCGCCGCCGGCAAGCAGGTCAATCGGATCTATATCGAAGATGGCTCGGCCATCGCGAAGGAATTCTATCTGTCGCTCCTCGTCGACCGCGCGACGAGCCGCGTCGCTTTTGTCGTCTCGACCGAAGGCGGCGTCGAGATCGAGGAAGTCGCGCATACGGCACCCGAGAAGATCGTGACCTTCTCGGTCGATCCCGCGACCGGCATCATGCCGCATCATGGCCGCGCCGTCGCCAAGGCCCTGGCGCTGACCGGCGACCAGGCGAAACAGGCCGAAAAGCTTACCGCGCAACTCTATCAGGCCTTCGTCGCGACCGACATGTCCATGCTCGAGATCAATCCCCTGATCCTGTCGCAGGACGGGCAGATCCGCTGCCTCGACGCAAAGGTGTCCTTCGATACCAACGCGCTTTACCGGCATCCCGAAATCCTCGCCTTGCGCGATTTGACGGAAGAAGACGAGAAGGAAATCGAAGCCTCGAAATATGACCTCAGCTATGTCGCGCTCGAAGGCACGATCGGCTGCATGGTCAATGGTGCAGGCCTCGCCATGGCGACCATGGACATCATCAAGCTCTATGGTGCCGAGCCTGCGAATTTTCTCGATGTCGGCGGCGGCGCCACGAAAGAGAAAGTGACGGCGGCTTTCAAGATCATCACCGCCGATCCGAACGTCAAAGGCATTCTCGTCAATATTTTCGGCGGCATCATGAAATGCGACGTGATCGCCGAAGGCGTCATCGCCGCGGTGAAGGAGGTCGGCCTCAAAGTGCCGCTTGTCGTGCGCCTCGAAGGCACCAATGTCGAACTCGGCAAGGCGATCATCAATAATTCCGGCTTGGACGTGATCCCCGCCGACGACCTCGATGATGCCGCACAGAAAATCGTCGCCGCCGTTGGAAAGAAGGGCTGAGACGATGTCGATCCTCATCACCAAAGAGACCAAGGTCATCTGCCAGGGCTTCACCGGCAAGAACGGGACCTTTCATTCCGAACAGGCGATCGCCTACGGCACCAAGATGGTCGGCGGCGTGACGCCGGGCAAAGGCGGTGCGACGCATCTGGGCTTGCCGATCTTCGACACGGTCGCGGAAGCCCGCGAAAAGACCGGCGCCGACGCTTCCGTCGTCTATGTGCCGCCGCCGGGCGCGGCGGATGCCATCTGCGAGGCGATCGATGCGGAGATCCCGCTCATCGTCTGCATCACGGAAGGCATTCCCGTCGCCGACATGATCAAGGTGAAGCGGGCGCTTTCGGGCTCGAAATCGCGTCTGATCGGACCCAATTGCCCCGGCGTGATGACATCCGGCGAATGCAAGATCGGCATCATGCCCGGGAACATCTTTTCGCAGGGCACGGTCGGCATTGTCTCGCGCTCCGGAACGCTTACCTATGAAGCCGTCTTCCAGACGACACGCGAGGGACTGGGCCAGACGACGGCGGTCGGCATCGGCGGCGACCCCGTCAAGGGTACAGAATTCATCGACATGCTCGAACTCTTTTTGGCCGATGATAAGACGCAATCGATCGTCATGATCGGCGAGATCGGCGGCGCGGCCGAGGAAGACGCCGCGCAATTCCTGGCCGATGAGGCGAAGCGCGGACGCAAGAAACCGATGGTCGGCTTCATCGCAGGACGCACCGCGCCGCCCGGACGGCGCATGGGTCATGCGGGTGCGATCATCGCCGGCGGCAAAGGCGGAGCCGAAGACAAGATTGCCGCCATGGAACGCGCCGGCATCAGGGTTTCGCCCTCGCCCGCGCGGCTGGGCAAAACCTTGGTCGATGTTTTGAAAAGATAGATCAGTGAAGATCGTGGAGCTTCTCAAAAGCTCCACGATCCGGCCGGTCTGCAAGGGTGAGTTAAGCGTATCGGGGGCAAACTATGACGGGGATCTTATAGGCGTCGGCACGCCGAAGTTTGGCCGGAGGATCGAATGGCACGGCAAGATACGAATGGAACGAATGGTGCGTCCGGCGGAGCCGGGCTTGCCCGCTCGCCGCAAAACGACACATTTGCCCTCACCTCTTTTCTCTATGGCGGCAATGCGGCCTATGTCGAGCAGCTGCACGAATCCTATCGCCGCGATCCTCTCTCCGTCGATGCGGAATGGCGGAGTTTCTTCGACGGGCTGAACGACGACCGCGCCGCCGTCGAAAAAAGCGCCCATGCGCCCGCCTGGAAAATTCCCAACTGGCCGGTGGCTGCGAATGGCGAACTCGTGTCCGCCCTCGACGGCAATTGGACCGTCACGGAAAAGATCCTCACCGACAAATTGAAGGCGAAGGCCGCCACCGAGGCGAAGCCCACATCGCCCTCCGATATCGAACGCGCCACGCGCGATTCTGTGCGGGCGCTGATGATGATCCGCGCCTATCGGATACGCGGTCATCTGCATGCCAATCTCGATCCGCTCGGGCTCGCCGCCTCAAAAGATCACGAGGAACTGCATCCGTCGAATTACGGTTTCACCGAAGCCGATTACGATCGCCGGATCTTCCTCGATAATGTACTCGGCCTCGAATATGCGACGATCCGCGAAATTCTGCCTCTCCTGCAGCGCACCTATTGCGGCACGATCGGCTATGAATTCATGCATATGTCCGATCCCTCCGAAAAAGCCTGGATGCAGGAGCGCATCGAAGGCCACGGCAAGGAGATCAGCTTCACGCGCGAAGGCAAGCGCGCGATCTTGAACAAGCTTGTCGAGGCGGAAGGCTTCGAGAAATATCTCGACGTCAAATTCACCGGCACCAAACGCTTCGGCCTCGACGGCGGCGAAGCCATGGTTCCGGCGCTCGAACAGATCATCAAGCGCGGCGGCGCGCTCGGCGTGCGCGAAATCATCTTGGGCATGGCGCATCGCGGCCGGCTGAATGTCCTGAGCCAGGTGATGGCCAAGCCGCATCGCGGCATCTTCCATGAATTCAAAGGCGGCTCGCTGACGCCCGAAGATGTCGAAGGCTCGGGCGACGTCAAATATCATCTGGGCGCGTCGTCGGATCGCGAGTTCGACAATAATCACGTGCATCTGTCGCTGACGGCAAACCCGTCGCATCTCGAAATCGTCGATCCCGTCGTGCTCGGCAAGGCCCGCGCCAAGCAGGATCAATTGAACGATCTCGTCGAGCGCGACAAGGTGATGCCGCTCTTGATCCATGGCGACGCGGCCTTCGCCGGCCAAGGTGTCATCGCGGAATGTTTTGGCCTCTCCGGCCTCAAGGGCCACAACACCGGCGGCTCGATCCATTTCATCATCAATAATCAGATCGGCTTCACCACCAACCCACGCTTCTCGCGCTCCTCGCCTTACCCGTCCGACACGGCGAAAATGATCGAAGCGCCGATCATCCACGTCAACGGCGACGATCCCGAGGCGGTTGTCTATGCCGCGAAGATCGCGGTCGAGTTCCGGCAGAAATTCCATAAGCCGGTCGTCATCGACATGTTTTGCTATCGCCGCTTCGGTCATAACGAAGGCGACGAGCCGGGCTTCACCCAACCGCTGATGTATAAAATCATCCGCGCGCATAAGACGACGCTCGAAATCTACACCGAAAGGCTCGTCGCCGAAGGCGTCGTGACCGAAGGCGAAGTCGAAAAGCGTAGGGCCGATTGGCGCCAGAGGCTGGAAGCCGAATATGAGGCTGGCCAAGCCTATAAGCCGAACAAGGCCGACTGGCTCGACGGCCGCTGGGCTGGTCTGAAGCCTGCGCTCGACAGCGACGACGACCGCCGGGGCCGCACCGGCCTCGACCTCGAAAAGCTCAAGGACCTTGGCCGCCGGATCACCGAAGTGCCCGCGGGCTTCCATCTGCACAAGACGATTCAAAGGCTCGTCGAAAATCGCCGCGCCATGATCGAGACCGGCGAAGGCGTGGATTGGGCCATGGGCGAAGCCCTGGCGATCGCAAGCCTCGTCGACGAAGGCCATCCTGTGCGCCTTTCCGGGCAGGACAGCGAGCGCGGCACCTTCTCGCAGCGCCATAGCGTGCTGATCGATCAGGAGACCGAAGCGCGTTACGTGCCGCTCAACAATGTGCGCGACGGACAGGCGCGCTATGAAGTCATCAATTCGATGCTGTCGGAAGAAGCCGTGCTCGGGTTCGAATATGGCTATTCGCTCGCCGAGCCCAATGCGCTCGTCATGTGGGAAGCGCAATTCGGCGATTTCGCCAATGGCGCGCAGGTCGTGTTCGATCAGTTCATCTCGTCAGGCGAACGCAAATGGCTGCGCATGTCGGGCCTCGTCTGCCTGCTGCCGCATGGCTACGAAGGCCAGGGGCCGGAGCATTCCTCGGCCAGGCTCGAGCGCTATCTGCAGATGTGCGCCGAGGACAATATGCAGGTCGCCAATTGCACGACGCCCGCCAACTATTTTCACATTTTGCGGCGGCAATTGAAGCGCGAATTCCGCAAGCCTTTGATCCTGATGACGCCGAAGTCGCTGCTGCGCCACAAGCGCGCCGTATCCTCGCTGCAGGCGATGAGCGCGGATGCCACTTTCCACCGCATCTTATGGGATCAGGCGGAAACGCATCGCACCGAAACGGTGAAGCTCGTCAAGGACGATAAGATCCGCCGCGTCGTGCTCTGCACCGGCAAGGTCTATTACGATCTTTTGGAAGAGCGCGAAAAGCGCGGCATCGAAGACATCTATCTGATGCGCGTCGAGCAGCTTTATCCGTTCCCGCTGAAGGCGCTGGTCAATGCGCTGTCGCGCTTCAAAAAGGCCGATATCGTCTGGTGCCAGGAGGAGCCGAAGAACATGGGCGCCTGGTCCTTCGTCGAACCCTATCTCGAATGGGTGCTCGGGCAATGCGGCAGCAAAGTGAAACGCGCCCGCTATGCCGGCCGCCCGGCATCGGCCGCGACCGCGTCGGGACTCATGTCGAAACATCTGGCGCAACTCAAAGCTTTCGTGGACGACGCTTTCTCGGCCTGACCGGATAGGCGTCTTATGATTTCTTCAAGAAGACCGCGCTCTTTACTTTAAAGATCTGCGGCGGGCGTGATGAAAATGACAGAGATCCGTGTTCCGACTTTAGGCGAATCCGTTACCGAGGCGACGATCGGGCGCTGGTTCAAGAAGCAAGGCGATCCCGTCAACGCCGACGAGCCGCTCTGCGAACTTGAGACGGACAAGGTCACATTGGAGGTCAATGCGCCCGCCTCCGGCACCCTGTCGCAGATCATCGCGAAGGACGGCGAGACCGTCGGCGTCGGTGCGCTTCTGGGTGAGATCGCCGATGGGGCCGGTGCGGCAAAGCCAGCGCTCGCCGCGGCTCCGGCACCTGCCGCTCCCACCCCCGCACCTGCTGCGAAAAGCAATGGCGAAACGCCCGCCATGCCGGCCTCACCCGCCGCGGCGAAAATCGCTGCCGACCAAGGCGTGGCCTTGAGCGCGATCGACGGATCTGGCAAACGTGGCCAGGTGCTGAAGGGCGATGTCTTGAACTTCTTGGCGCAAGCGCCCGCCGCCGCACCGGCAGCGCCGCCAGTGCAAGCCCGCGTGCCGTCCTCAGCCGATGACACGCCGCGCGAAGAGCGCGTTACGATGACGAAACTGCGCCAGACCATCGCGCGGCGGCTGAAGGATGCGCAGAATACAGCTGCCATGCTGACGACCTTCAACGAGGTCGACATGAGCGAGATCATGGCCTTGCGCAGCCGCTACAAGGATGTCTTCGAGAAGCGCCACGGCGTGAAGCTCGGCTTCATGGGCTTTTTCGTGAAGGCCTGCGTGTCGGCGCTGAAGGAAATCCCCGCCGTCAATGCCGAGATCGACGGCAATGATCTGATCTACAAGAATTACTATCACCTCGGCATAGCCGTCGGCACCGACAAGGGCCTCGTCGTGCCGGTCGTGCGCGATTGCGATCGTCTCGGCCTCGCTGGCATCGAGAAGGGCATCGCCGCGCTCGGCAAACGCGCGCGCGACGGGCAGCTCCGTATCGACGAGATGCAGGGCGGCACGTTCACCATCACCAATGGCGGCATTTACGGTTCGCTGATGTCGACGCCGATTCTCAATGCGCCGCAGTCGGGTATTTTGGGCATGCACAAGATTCAAGAGCGGCCGGTTGCGATCGGCGGCAAGATCGAGATCCGGCCGATGATGTATCTCGCCTTGTCTTACGATCACCGGATCGTCGACGGCAAAGAGGCCGTGACGTTCCTTGTGCGCGTCAAAGAGGCTTTGGAGGAACCGGCGCGGTTGGTGTTGGATTTGTAGCGGAAACGACGACGCACAAACCCTCTCCCTGTGGGAGAGGGTGGCTTGCGGAGCAAGCCGGGTGAGGGGTTACGATCTTAAATCGGAGAGATAGTAACCCCTCATCCGCCTCGCATTCGCTCGGCACCTTCTCCCACAGGGAGAAGGTTCGCACACCACAGAAACCCTTTTAACTCATTGCCCCAATTTGAAAGCACTTCCCATGTCCTATGATCTTGTCGTCATCGGTACCGGACCCGGCGGCTATGTCTGCGCGATCCGCGCCGCTCAGCTCGGTCTGAAAGTCGCCGTCGTCGAAAAGCGCAAGACCTTCGGCGGCACATGCCTCAACATCGGCTGCATTCCATCGAAAGCCATTCTTCATGCCTCGGACAAATTCGCCGAGGCGGAGCATGATCTTGCATCCTTCGGTGTGCTCACAAGCCCGCCCAAGCTCGATCTTCCCGCTTTCATGAAGCATAAGGACGAGACGGTCGCAGCCAATGTGAATGGCGTCGCCTTTCTGTTCAAGAAGAACAAGATCGACGCGTTTCATGGGTTAGGCACGATCAAGACGCCGCAGCTTGTCGAAGTCACGGCCGAGGATGGAACCAAGAGCGGGGTCGAGACCAAAGCTATCGTCATCGCGACGGGCTCCGAGGCGGCGCCTCTGCCCGGCGCCGAGATCGACGAGAAGATCATCGTCACCTCGACCGGCGCGCTCTCCTTCGACAAGGTGCCGGGCAAGCTTCTGATCATCGGCGCCGGCGTCATCGGGCTCGAACTCGGCTCTGTCTGGAAAAGGCTCGGTGCCGAAGTCACCGTCGTCGAGTTTCTGGACCGCATCGTGCCCGGGATGGATGGCGAGGTCGCCAAAAGCTTCCAGCGCATTTTGGAAAAACAGGGCTTCGCTTTCCGCCTCGGCCATAAGGTAACGAAGGTCGAACGCACCAAGACCGGAGCCAGCGTCACGATCGAACCGACAGCGGGCGGCGAGGCGGCGAGCCTCGACGCGGATGTGGTGCTTGTCGCGATCGGACGCCGGCCTTTCACGGAAGGTCTCGGGCTTGAGGCGCTTGGGATCGCAATGGAGCGCGGCCGGGTCGTTACCGATCCGCAATTCCGCACCAATGTGGCGCAGATCTACGCCATCGGCGATGCCGTCGCGGGGCCCATGCTCGCGCATAAGGCCGAGGATGAAGGCATAGCCGTCGCCGAGATCATCGCGGGCCAGCATGGCCATGTGAATTATGAAGCGATTCCCTCCGTCGTCTACACGATGCCGGAAGTCGCCACTGTCGGCGCCACCGAAGAGCAGCTCAAAGAGCAAGGCATCGCCTATCGCGTCGGAAAGTTCCCGTTTACGGCCAATGGCCGCGCGCGGGCCATGCGACAGACCGAAGGTTTCGTGAAAATCCTGGCGGACGCCGCAAGCGACCGGGTGCTTGGCGTCCACATCCTCGGCGCGAGTGCCGGAGAATTGATCGCCGAAGCAGTGGTTTTGATGGAATTCGGCGGCTCGGCGGAAGACTTGGCCCGGACCTGCCATGCGCATCCAACCATGTCCGAAGCGGTACGCGAAGCCGCACTTTCCGTCGATAAACGGGCCATCCATATGTGATTGGCTCGTCCTGGCGCGGCGAATTACCCTAAATTCCGGGTTTTCTTTGCCTTGTTGAGAAGGCCCCGCTAAAACTCGGCGCATGATGCAACTCGAAACAGGCCGTCATGCTCAAGCCCTCGACCGGTGAGACTCTGGCCGATCTTCGCGAGGAGATCGACCGTATCGACCAGGCGATGCACCGCCTCCTGATGGAGCGCGGCGAGATCATCGATCGCCTCATCCATGTCAAAGCCAAGCAAGGCAATGGTTCGGCCTTCCGGCCAAGCCGCGAAGCCGACATGATGCGCAGACTCGTCGAACGCCACCAGGGGTTGTTGCCGCTCGACACGGTCGAAACCATCTGGCGCATCATCATTTCGACCTTCACCTTTGTTCAGTCGAATTACGCCGTCCATGCCGATATTTCGGGCGGCGATGCCGTGATGCGCGATTGCTGCCGTTTTCATTTCGGCTTCACCGTGCCTTTCAATCCGCATCCTGACGTCGCTTCGGTCATCTCGGCCGTGAAGGCGTCGAAAGGCGACCTCGGCCTCGTGCGCATCGAAGCGGGGCCGGCGGCCGGGCCCTGGTGGACGGAGCTCGCGGCGCCCGACGCGCCGAAGATCATCGCGCGGCTGCCCTTCGTCGAACGCCCGGATCATCCGGCCGGCTTGCCGCTCTTCGTCGTTGCCACGCCGCCAGCCGAAGCCACCGCGCGGGATGTCGTCATCCTCAGTGTCACGATCGACCGATGGCAAGAGGATCTGCCGGCGCGTCTTGCAGAACAGAATATTGAAATTCTCGACAAGAGCGAGGCAGGCGGCAAGGTCTCTTTGATGCTTGCAGCCTCACGCCCGGATGGCGTGGCCGCTCAAAACGATACGATCGACGAACGCCTACGCAAAGTGCTTCACGATCGCGGCATCGATGCGCAGAGTACGGAAATTGGCAGCCATGCGGCGCGGTTCGATCTCGCTTTGCGGCGCTGCGAGGCCGCGCAATGAAAGCTTTTTTGTTTATTGTAGACAATTGTTGCACGTTCGGAGTTTGACGAAATGAAATCATCGGAGAGCCCCACCCGTCCGCGCCCGCACGCGGGCGTTACCGCGATCGATCCCTATCAGCCCGGTAAAAGCGCCGCACCGGGCGCGGGAAAGGCTTTCAAGCTCTCCTCCAACGAAACGCCCTTCGGCCCGTCTCCGCTTGCCAAAGAGGCTTACCGCAAACAGGTGGACCGTCTCGAGATCTATCCCGACGGTCAGGCGACGGCACTGCGTGAAGCGCTGGCCGCGCGCTATGGCCTGAACCCCGCCCGCATCGTCTGCGGCGCCGGATCGGACGAATTGATTTCGCTGATCACCTCCGCCTTCATCGAGCCGGGCGACGAGGGCATTTTTACGCGGCACGGATTTCTGATCTATCGCATCGCGATCCTCGCGGCGGGCGGCGTCCCCGTCGTCGCGCAGGAAAAAAGCTTCACGGCCGATGTCGATGAAATTCTCGCCGAAGTGACGCCGAAGACAAAAATCGTCTTCCTGGCAAATCCCAACAATCCGACCGGCACCTACCTGCCCTTCTCCGAACTTAAGCGGCTTGCTGCCGCGCTGCCGCGCCACGTCCTGCTGATAGTCGACGCCGCCTATGCGGAATATGTGACCCACAATGATTATTCGCCCGGCCTGGAAATCGCGCTGGCCAGCGAGAATGTCGTCATGACGCGCACATTCTCGAAGATCTACGGCCTCGCCGGACTGCGGCTTGGCTGGTGCTATGCGCCTTTGCACGTCTGCGATGCGATCAACCGCATCCGTGGTCCATTCAATGTCAGCAGCGTCGCGCAAGAGGTCGGCATAGCCGCCTTGGCCGATACGGATCATGTCGATCAGGCCGTAGCGCATAACGAAGCCTGGCTCACCTGGCTTGAGCGGGAAATCATCGACCTTGGTCTGCCTGTCACGCCGAGCGCCGGCAATTTTCTGCTCATTCATTTCGAGAACGAGGCGCAGGCGCGGGCCGCCGATGCTTATCTGACGAGCCATGGACTCATTCTGCGCGAGGTCTCGGCCTATGGCCTGCCGCAATGTCTGCGGCTGACGGTCGGTCTCGAGGAAGCCAATCGCCTGGTCGTCGATACGCTCGCGGCGTTCCTGAAGACCGAAGGTCATCACAGTGCCTGACGGTCTTGCGGGCGAACTTGGAGCGCCGCTCCAAGAGCCCTTGTTCGAACGCATCGCCATCATCGGGCTTGGGCTCATCGGCTCTTCGCTCGCGCATGTCAGCCGCCGCAAAGGCCTCGCACGCCTGATCGTCGCGAGCGATTTGTCGCCTGACGTGCGGGCGAGAGCGAAAGAGTTGAAGCTCGCCGATATTGTCGCCGAAAGCGCCGAGGCCGCCGTCACCGGCGCCGATCTCGTCATTCTCTGCGTGCCGGTCGGCGCGATGGGGACCGTCGCCGCGGCTATCGGCCCGCATCTGCCATCCGGTGCGATCCTCTCGGATGTCGGCTCGGTCAAAAGCGCGGTCATCGCGGCCCTGGCGCCGCATATCCAAAAATCCGTTCATCTTGTACCCGCACATCCCGTCGCGGGCACCGAGCAATCCGGACCCGACGCAGGCTTTGCGACTTTGTTTCTCGATCGCTGGTGCATCTTGACGCCGCCTGAGGGCTCAGATCCCGACGCCGTAGCAAAGCTCACCGCTTTCTGGAAAGCGGCCGGTGCCAATGTCGAGATCATGGGCGCGGCGCATCACGATCTCGTCCTTGCGATCACGAGCCACGTGCCGCATCTGATCGCCTATAATATCGTCGGCACGGCCGCCGATCTCGAAACCGTCACGCAATCCGAAGTCATCAAATTCTCGGCCGGGGGCTTTCGCGATTTCACCCGCATCGCCGCCTCCGATCCGACCATGTGGCGCGACGTCTTTCTCAATAACAAAGAGGCCGTGCTCGAAATGCTCGGGCGTTTCAGCGAAGATCTCACGGCCTTGCAGCGCATGATCCGCAACGCGGACGGACAAGGGCTCTTCGATCTCTTCACCCGCACGCGGGCGATAAGGCGCAGCATCATCGCCGAAGGCCAGGAAACGCCGACACCGGATTTCGGCCGTCCGCATCCCGATGCGAAAACCTAATACAGGGGCGGCACGGCGATAGAGGTCTTGACCGGGCCGATCGTGACCAGACCCGATTGCAATGTCACCGGCAGCCGCAAGGCCGGCGGCCCATTCGCCGAAGCCCCGCCACTCGGTTTTCCGCCGAGAAGCGCCGTCAAAAGCGAGCCCGCGGTGACGAGCGACGGATTGACGCCATAGCGCTTCAAGAGGGGCTCCGCGCCTGCGAATTCCGCATCGAACCGGCCTTGCGGCCGATGCTCATTATCGATCTGAAGCGCACCCCGCGCCGCAAGCCGCGTCGCGCCGCGCGTAATGCTGGCTTCGTCGAAATCGAGACGGCCGCCGGCGAGCCGCCAATGTTCGAGCCGCTCGGCCAATGTTCCAGCGGCACCGAAATTGGCTTTCGTCACAGTGCCGTCGAACTTGATCTGATCGGGCGGCGTCGAACCGAGCAGCGCATCGAGCACCGGAATGGAGGCATTGCCGAGCGCGAGACGGAACGTATAGACATCGTCGGCGCGGCGTTCCGGCACAATGGAGACCACGCTGCTGACCGTTCCCGCACGGCCAGCCAAAGCACCGAAACCTTTGAGGCCGCCGCGCAAGGAGACGTCCGACCCCTCGACCGAGACGGAATCGACATCTTGCGGCAAACCGTCGAGCCGCACGCGCATCAAATTCCATTGCAGATTGACTTCGCCGTCTCCGTCCGTGCTGCGCAATTCGAACGGCGGCGCGGCCAGCACTTCGACCTGGTCGGGATGGAACAGGGAGGCCGTCGCGTGGAACTCACTCACGCCGCCCGTCAATTGCCGCCCCAAGACCTCTCCGGAAAAGCCGGGCTTCTCGCAGACGATTTCGATTTGGAACGGATAGCCGCCGATCTGCCGATTGGGGCACGTCCAAATGCGATCGACGGATTTTTCGCGTTTCGTCCAGGCCTCAAGCAGGGACTCGGTCTGTTGCGCCGCGAGGAACCAGAAGAAAGACCAAGCGCCGATGAGCAAAGCGAAAATAATCGCTACAATAGCGATTGAAACGGATATTGAAAATCTAGAAGCCCGGCGCCCTTTGAGAATGATTTGGCCATTCGCCTGCATGATCTTGTCTCCGGCGGGGATCTTTCTATCCCTATTATGGCGTTTATAATGCGAAGGAATCGGGAAACGAAAGTGCTGGTGGCGGAAGATCTCTGGATATTCGGCTATGGCTCGCTGATGTGGCGGCCGGATTTTGCCTTCATTGAGAGCCAAGTCGCGCTTTTGCGTGGCTATCATCGGGCGCTTTGCGTCTATTCTCACGTCCATCGCGGCACGCCCGACCGGCCCGGGCTCGTCCTTGGAT
The DNA here is from genome assembly GCF_000385335.1 of Methyloferula stellata AR4. Taxonomy (NCBI): domain Bacteria; kingdom Pseudomonadati; phylum Pseudomonadota; class Alphaproteobacteria; order Hyphomicrobiales; family Beijerinckiaceae; genus Methyloferula; species Methyloferula stellata. Next base: position 4,028,902 of record NZ_ARWA01000001.1, read on the forward strand.
TGAAGCGCGGCGGATCGTGCAAAGGCATCGCCTTTCGCGTCGCCGCCGGGGCGGCGGAAGAAACGCTTGCCTATCTGCGATCACGCGAGCAAGTGACCGATGTCTATCTCGAATGTACGCTTCCCGCGACGCTTGCGGATAAGCGCAGCGTCAAGGCCGTCTGCTATATCGCCGACCCCAGGCACGAGCAATATGCGGGCGCACTCGAGCGCGCGGAGCTGATGCGCCTCGTGGCCCAAGGCGTAGGCGTGTCCGGTGCCAATCCGGACTATGTTCGTAACACGCAAGCTCACTTGCGCGAGCTTGGCATCCGCGACGCGACGCTCGAATGGTTGATGGATCGATTGGATCAATCATATGTTAGCTGAGCGGGACTAAGTCCGGCAAAGAGAGGGCGAAATGGGTCAGAAACAAAAGACCGCGGACACGCCGGACCACCTCGACAAGCACAACTATGAGTCCGAACTCTACGAGCTGCAAGTCGAGCTCGTGAAGCTGCAAAAACACATCATCCAGAACAATGAAAAGATCGTCGTCCTGTTCGAAGGCCGCGACGCCGCCGGCAAGGACGGAACCATCAAGCGCATCATCGAACATCTGTCGCCGCGCGAAGTGCGTGTCATCGCTTTGGGCAAGCCCTCCGACCGCGAGGTCACGTCCTGGTATTTTCAGCGCTACGCCCGCTATCTGCCCGCGGCGCAGGAAATGACCCTCTTCAACCGAAGCTGGTACAATCGCGCCGGGGTCGAACGCGTGATGGGCTTTTGCACGAAAGCCGAAACCGAAGCCTTTCTAGAAGACGCGCCAATCTTTGAGAGCCTTCTGATTCACGCAGGGATCAAGCTCCTCAAATATTATCTCGATATTTCGAAAGACGAGCAGAAGAAGCGGCTTAAGGATCGGACTCAAAATCCGCTGACGCAATGGAAGATCAGCCCGATCGATCAGGCGGCGCAGAAAGAATGGGACGATTATAGCGAGGCACGCAATATCATGCTGGCGCGAACCAGCACGCCCACTGCGCCTTGGCATATCGTCCGCGCCGACGATAAGCACAAGGCGCGTCTTAATGTGATCCGCGATCTCTTGTTCAACCTCGAATATAAGGACAAACCCAATAAGGCCGAAGCGCCCGATCCGGCCATTGTGTTTTCTTATACGCCTGACGCGCTCAGGGATGGCCGCATCGCGCCGTGAGTGTGAGCGTCATGCGCGGACTTGATCCGCGCATCCAGGCACGACTCCTATCCGTGTTGCCTGGATGGCCGGGTCAAGCCCGGCCATGACGCAACTGAAAGGCCGTTACCCTAAAATCTCTAGATTCATCACGTCACGCCCGCTTGCAGCAGATCATGCACGGTGATGATGCCCGCGGGTTTGCCGTCTTCGATCACGAAAAGACAGGTGATGCGCAGGGCATTGAGACGCCCCAAGGCCTGCTCCGCCAAGGCCTCGGGCGCGATCGTCTTCGGGTCGCGGCTCATGACTTCGGCCGCGGGGCGATCATAGAAGCCCGCCTCGAATGCGCGACGCAAATCGCCGTCGCTCAACACGCCGATCAGAGCGCCTGCCTCATCGACAATGCCAGTGACGCCGAACCGCTTCGACGTCATTTCGAAAATCGCCGCAGTCAACAGGCTGTCTCGCGGCACCAGCGGCACATCCTCGCCTGCATGCATCAAGTCGCGCACTTGCCGCAACTTCACGCCCAACGTCCCGCCCGGATGCAATTGCCGGAAATCGTGCGAGCTGAAATTGCGGCGCGACAAAAGGCAGATCGCCAGCGCGTCACCAAGAACGAGTTCGGCCGTCGTCGATGTCGTCGGCGCCAGGCCGTGCGGGCAGGCTTCGGGCATTTCCGGCAGCACAAGTGCCAAATCAGCGGCGCGGCCAAGCGCACTGTCCGCCTGCGATGTGATTGCAATCAGCGGCACATGATAGCGGCGGGTATAGGCAACGATATCCGACAGCTCAGCCGATTCGCCCGACCAGGACAGGGCCATCACGACATCCTCTGCGCGGATGATGCCGAGATCGCCATGGCTCGCATCGGCCGGATGGACGAAATGCGCGGGCATGCCGGTCGAGGCGAAGGTGGCCGCCAGCTTGCGGCCTATATGTCCCGATTTGCCCATGCCGGTGATGATGAGGCGCCCGGACGAGCGATAGAGAAGATCGACGACCTGACTCAGACGAAGACCAAGCTCGCCCTCGAGCGCCAAGCGAAGCGCCGCGAGGCCGTCGAGTTCGATCGCGGTGACGCGAAGCGCATTTTGCACATCTTGCGCGCACGTTTCCGCCGGCGTCTGCGGTGTGTTCAGGGCCTTGATGATGTTGCTGACCATGGGCCTTTGGACCGTTCGAGCCTATCGAACCCCACAAACGGGCTTTTTGCAAATGAGCCTATGCCAGAGGCGGGAGCGGCCTTGCTTTGGCGATGCGATCGAAAGCCAGCAGCGTTTCGATGAGTTCCGGCATCGCTTTCAAAGGCAGCATGCTTCGTCCGTCGGACGGCGCATGATCGGGATCGGGATGCGTCTCGATAAAAATGCCGGCTATACCGACGGCGACCGCAGCGCGCGCCAGAACCGGGATCATCCGCCGGTCGCCACCGGACGACGCACCTTGACCGGCTGGCTCCTGCACCGAATGTGTCGCATCGAAGATCACCGGATAGCCCGTCGCGGCCATGATCGGCAGTCCGCGCATATCGGAGACGAGCATATTATAGCCGAAGCTTGTGCCGCGCTCGGTCAGGAGAATGCGGGTGTTGCCGGTGCTTGCAACCTTCGCGGCGGCATGCGCCATATCCCATGGTGCCAGGAAGGGTCCCTTCTTGATATTCACCGCGGCACCGGTTTTTCCCGCCGCCACAAGCAGATCGGTCTGCCGCGACAGGAAAGCTGGAATCTGCAGAATATCGACAGCCTCAGCCAAGATGGCGCATTGCGCTTCGCTATGAACGTCGGTCAGCACCGGGATGCCGAATTGCGCGCGGATCTCGGCGAAGACCGGCAAGGCCTTTTCGAGCCCAAGGCCGCGCGCGCCATCAACCGAGGTGCGGTTCGCCTTGTCGAAGGAGGTCTTGAAAATGAGGCCGATGTTCTGAGCCTTGGCGGCCTCGGCCAAAGCCGCGGCGCATTCGAGCGCATGCTCGCGCGATTCCATCTGGCAGGGTCCGGCGATCAACACCAAGGGCAGGTCATTGCCGAGCGTCAAAGTATTCGACGTCACGGCGCCGGCCGGCGCACCGATCTTGATGTGATGCGCAGAGTTAGTCATGCGTCAAAATAAGCCGCCGGAGCATGTCCCTTTGAAACGCGATGCGCCTTTATGGACCAACATCTAAAGTCGCGACGCCGCGAGATTCCAACGCGCGATTTCGCCGCGCGATAAGACGTGAAGCGCACCTGGCGGTATATGTTCGGCCAAGCTGATGATCGCCGGATTGACCCCCATCGACGATGTATAACGCGACAGCGTGCCTGCGACCGTCCCGTTGTCGAGCCGCATGGTGGCGGTGCTGCCAAACTGCGAATCATAGCCGCCACCGTAAGCGACCATGCGGTGGATGCCGGCTTGGCTTTGCGGCGGGATCACCCGCTTTTTGCCGCCGATCAAAGCATAGACGCAAGCCGAGAAGCAGCGGCCGCCCGCCAAGGTGCCGGACGCTGGCTGGGCGACGATAACGGCCGCGCCGATCTGCCTGAAGATTCTGCCAAGCTCCATCGAAGCCAGGACCTTGCCGCCGTAGGAATCGATCAAAACGATCGAGTGCAAACTGGGGCGTTCGTAATGCTCGCGGACAAAGGCGCGAAAAACCTGCGGCGTCGCGTCGGTGATCTGCCCTTCGGCAGCGATCACCTGCTGCCCCGTGCTGCCGAGGCTTACGATATGAAATGACATCTCCTCGTCGGCAAAAGCCGGCGCCGCGGCGAGGATCGAAAAAGCAGCGAGGCTCGACAAAAAGCCCACAAGCGTCAGACGGAGGTCGGACGAGACGGTTTGAAGCCATTGCTTCGATATCATGATCGGCGTTCCTCCAAAACGTGTGTGTCGCCAACGCCTCCTCTGCGATGCGGACACATTTTAGCATAGGGCTCTTTTTATAATGACCTATCCAAGGTCTTGGCCCGTAAGGATCGTGATCAACACCGGCATTAAGTCAAATGGTGGGCGGTGACGGGCTCGAACCGCCGACCCTCTCGGTGTAAACGAGATGCTCTACCAACTGAGCTAACCGCCCCTTCATTCAGCCTCGCGCCCGGATCAGAGCAGGCGCCGACGACACTATATCATCCTTTTTTGGAAGATAAGCTGCCCCCGGCGGCCTCCTGGTCGTAGGTTCAAGGCGCGGCACCAGGGCCTTATTTTTTATTGAGGGCCGCCTTCAGCGCGGTTCCGGCCTTGAAGCGCGCGTTCTTCGACGCCGGGATTTTGATCGAGGCGCCCGTCGCAGGATTACGGCCCTTTCCGGCCGCGCGCTTTTTCACGGAAAATGTCCCGAATCCAACAAGACGCACGTCATCGCCTTTTTTCAAAGCCTTGGTGATCCCGCCGACAATCGCATCGATGACGGCCGCCGCGGCGGTTTTCGAGAGTTCCGTTTCCGCCACGATATGTTCAACGAGTTCCATCTTGTTCATTAGCTGCTTTCCCCATTTTGGCTTAAGTGCCAAAGCCGCAGCCCCTCTTTCGAGGGTTATTTCCCTTGTTCGATATGGCGGGCTGCGTGTTTACGAATCGCCGCGAAACGGCGGTTTCGTCGTGGTCTTGCGGCCGATAAAAAGCAAGCCAAACGTCCCGGCCGCGATGCCGCAGACATGTGTTATCCTATTGTTTCAATGTGTCATTTTATCCTCACAGAACCCGCCGGACAGCAAAAAGGCCGCATCCTTAAAAGAATGCGGCCTCGAGATTAAGGCAGGAAGCGCTGCGAAGCCCTCAATGAGGCTTCGCCGCGTCGTCAGTGGGCCACGACGCCCGACGCTTCGTCGTCGGTCGGGAGCGGAGCGGCGGTCACCGCTTTCTCCTCTTCCCAGATGATCGGCTCGGGCTTGCGGATCAACGCATGGGCCAGAACTTCTTCCATGCGCGAGACCGGCACGATCTCAAGCTGGTTCTTCACCGTATCGGGGATATCGGCGAGATCCTTGGCGTTTTCCTCCGGGATGAGGACTTTTTTCAACCCGCCGCGCAGAGCGGCAAGCAGCTTCTCCTTAAGACCGCCGATCGGCAGGACGCGACCACGCAAGGTGATTTCGCCCGTCATGGCAATGTCACGCCGGATCGGAATACCCGTCATGACGGAGGTGATCGTCGTCGCCATGGCGACGCCGGCCGACGGACCGTCCTTCGGGGTTGCGCCTTCCGGCACATGCACGTGGATATCGCGGCGATCGAAGAGCGGCGGCTCGATGCCGAAATCCACCGCGCGAGACCGCACATAGGATGCGGCCGCCGAGATCGACTCCTTCATCACGTCGCGCAGATTGCCCGTCACCGTCATGCGGCCCTTGCCGGGCATCATCACGGCTTCGATCGTCAGCAGCTCGCCGCCGACTTCGGTCCAGGCAAGACCCGTCACCACGCCGACCTGATCTTCGGTTTCGGCCTCGCCATAACGGAACCGCGGCACGCCCAGGAAATCCGGGACGTTCTCGGCCGTAACGGCAACCTGCTTCACCTTCTCCATCAGGATCTTCTTCACCGCCTTGCGGGCCAGATTCGAGATCTCGCGTTCGAGATTACGAACACCGGCTTCGCGGGTGTAGCGGCGAACCAGCATGATCAAGGCGCTATCGTCGATCGACCATTCTTCCGGTGCCAGACCATGTTTCTTCATGGCCGCCGGAATGAGATGGCGCTTGGCGATCTCGACCTTCTCATCTTCGGTGTAGCCGGCGATGCGGATGATCTCCATGCGGTCCATCAAGGGCGCCGGGATATTCAGCGTATTCGCCGTCGTCACGAACATGACGTTCGAGAGATCATAATCCACTTCGAGATAATGATCGTTGAACGAATGATTCTGCTCCGGATCGAGCACTTCGAGCAGAGCCGATGACGGATCGCCGCGGAAGTCCTGGCCCATCTTGTCGATCTCGTCGAGCAGGAAGAGCGGATTGGACGTCTTTGCCTTGCGCATCGACTGAATCAGCTTGCCGGGCATGGAGCCGATATAAGTCCGGCGATGGCCGCGGATTTCCGCTTCGTCGCGCACGCCGCCAAGCGACATGCGCACGAATTCGCGGCCGGTCGCCTTCGCGATCGACTTGCCGAGCGAGGTCTTGCCGACGCCGGGCGGACCGACGAGGCACAGGATCGGTCCCGTCAGCTTATTGGCGCGGCTCTGCACCGCCAGATATTCGATGATGCGCTCTTTGACCTTGTCGAGACCGAAATGCTCGCTGTCGAGAATTTCCTCGGCGATGACGAGGTCCTTCTTGATCTTCGAACGCTTGTTCCACGGGATCGACAGCAACCAATCGAGATAGTTGCGCACGACGGTGGCCTCGGCCGACATCGGCGACATCTGCCGCAGCTTCTTCAATTCGGCCGTCGCCTTGTCGCGGGCTTCCTTGGAGAGCTTGGTGGTCTTGATGCGCTCCTCGATCTCGGCGAGATCGTCCTTGCCGTCTTCGTCGCCGAGTTCCTTCTGGATCGCCTTCATCTGCTCGTTGAGATAATATTCGCGCTGCGTCTTCTCCATCTGGCGCTTGACGCGCGTGCGGATACGCTTCTCGACCTGCAGAACCGAAATCTCGCTTTCCATCAGCGACAGGCACTTCTCCAGGCGCTTGGCGACCGAAGTCGTCTCTAACACCGCCTGCTTGTCGGTGATCTTGACGGCAAGATGCGAGGCAACCGTGTCGGCGAGCTTGGCGTAATCGTCAATCTGCGTAACGGCCGCGACAACTTCCGGCGAAACCTTCTTGTTGAGCTTCACATAGCCTTCGAATTCCGACACGACGGAACGGGCCAAGGCCTCGACTTCGACCTTATCGACAGCTTCCTCGGCCAGCGCCTCGGCGTCGGCCTCATAGAAGTCGTCGGTGCGGGTGTAGGTATGCACCTTGGCGCGCACCTGACCTTCGACGAGCACCTTGACGGTGCCGTCGGGCAGCTTGAGGAGCTGCAGCACGGAAGCGAGCGTACCGGTCTTGAAGATCGCATCGGTCGCCGGATCGTCGTCGGCCGCATTGATCTGAGTCGCAAGCAGGATGAGCTTGTCGGCCTTCATGACCTCTTCGAGCGCACGGATCGATTTTTCTCGGCCGACGAACAGCGGCACGATCATGTGGGGGAAAACGACGATGTCGCGCAGCGGCAGGACGGGATAGCTTTCGATCGAGCCTGCAGGCACCGGGTCACGTTTTTGACTTGTCATTTTACCGTCCTATCTCGTCAGTCCCTTGGATGGTTGGTCGCAAGATCTTGTGACGTGGAAATCAGGTTGAAGGTGCCTCGGGCGAAGCACCACCTCTCTTAAAGCGAGATGGCAACGATTTGCCTCTTTTCAAGGCACGACGCATCGACGCGCGTAGCCCTTCAGTAGCATGTATGAGGCCAACTGAGATTGCATTTCGTCGCAGGTCCCGTGGCCGAGCAGTGAGAAGCTCGGCCGGGAATTGCAAGTGGTGTGCGCTGCTGCCGCGCATCAGAACGTCATGAGTGCAGACCGCGCTCAAGCGCTTGTACCGCTCTTTTCAGTGCGTTCGGCATGAATGTAGAGCGGTCGCGATTTGCCCTCGACGACATCGGGTCCGATGACCACCTGCTCGACGCTGTCGAGGCCGGGAAGATCGAACATCGTATCGAGCAGAATGCTCTCCATGATCGAACGCAAGCCCCGCGCGCCGGTGCGCCGGTCGATCGCCTTCTTGGCGACGACGTTGAGCGCTTCGTCCTGGAAGGTGAGTTCGGTGTTCTCCATCTCGAACAGACGCTGATATTGCTTCACCAGAGCATTCTTCGGCTCGGTGAGGATTTTCTTCAGCGCCTCTTCGTCGAGATCTTCGAGCGTCGCGATCACCGGCAGGCGGCCGACGAATTCGGGGATCAAACCGAATTTCAGCAAATCCTCCGGCTCAACCTTGCGCAGGATTTCGCCCGTGCGCCGGTCGTCCGGCGATTGCACCGTCGCGCCGAAGCCGATCGACGTGGTCTTGCCTCTGGTCGAGATGATCTTTTCGAGGCCGGCAAAAGCGCCGCCGCAGATGAACAGGATATTGGTCGTATCCACCTGCAGGAATTCCTGCTGCGGGTGCTTGCGGCCGCCTTGCGGCGGAACCGACGCAACCGTGCCTTCCATGATCTTCAGCAAAGCCTGCTGCACGCCTTCGCCCGACACGTCGCGGGTGATCGACGGATTGTCGGATTTGCGCGAGATCTTGTCGATTTCGTCGATATAGACGATGCCGCGCTGCGCCCGCTCGACATTATAGTCGGAGGCCTGGAGCAGCTTCAGGATGATGTTTTCGACGTCCTCGCCGACATAGCCCGCTTCGGTCAACGTCGTGGCGTCGGCCATGGTGAAGGGCACATCAAGGATGCGCGCCAGCGTCTGCGCCAGAAGCGTCTTGCCAGAGCCGGTCGGACCGATCAGCAGGATGTTCGACTTCGCCAGCTCGACGTCATTGTGCTTCGAGGCGTGGTTCAGGCGCTTGTAATGATTGTGGACCGCGACCGAGAGGACGCGCTTGGCCTGGAACTGGCCGATCACGTAATCGTCGAGAACCTTGCAGATTTCCTTCGGCGTCGGGATGCCGTCGCGGCTCTTGACCAGCGAGGATTTGTTTTCCTCGCGGATGATGTCCATGCAGAGCTCGACGCATTCGTCGCAGATAAAGACCGTAGGACCGGCAATGAGCTTACGGACCTCGTGTTGGCTCTTGCCGCAGAACGAGCAATAGAGCGTATTTTTCGAGTCGCTGCCGCCGACCTTGGTCATGGCTTATCTCCATACCGGCCGAAGCTGTGCTTCGGTCTTGCTAAAGTTATAGGCGCCTAGGAAAGCCGCCGACAATGTGTCCTCCGTCACAACTCAACGTCAGCGCACATCAATTTTCGATCGACCTCAAAAGTTTCAACCTCTTAAGATACAACCTCCATTTTCAAAATGCAGCACGCATGAATCCCGGGATCAAGTGGCCCGAAGGCCCCAAAACCGGACATATCCGCTTTCGCGTCACATGGCCGCAGCATTTCCATCGTAGGATGTCGCGTATTTGCATCGAAACCGTTAAGCACGGCCGTATACGGGCCGGACTGTGCCAGGGGTATAGCAAGCAATACTTATACCATGCCCCCAGCAGGCGCTCTCGCGTCGGTCGTCTAAAAGTAAATCAGGCTGCGGTTGCCTGTTTAGTTTCAGTCGCATTCTCCGGCCGCTTGACGATCACGTGATCGACAATGCCGAATTCTTTCGCCTCTTCAGCAGACATGAAGTGATCGCGGTCGAGAGTCTTTTCGATCGTATCGTAATCACGGCCCGTATGCTGAACATAGATATCGTTCAGGCGCTTTTTAACCTTCATGATGTCTTCGGCATGGCGAACGATATCTGAAGCCTGCCCGGAGAATCCGCCGGAAGGCTGATGCACCATGATACGCGCATTCGGAAGCGCGTAGCGCGCGTCGGCTTCGCCGGCGCAGAGAAGCAGCGAGCCCATCGAAGCCGCCTGGCCGACGCAGAGCGTCGTGACCTTGGGGCGGATGAATTGCATCGTGTCATAGATCGCGAGGCCCGCGGTCACGACGCCACCCGGCGAATTAATGTACATCGAGATCTCTTTCTTCGGGTTTTCCGCCTCGAGGAAGAGAAGCTGCGCAATGATGACCGAGGCCATGTGATCCTCAACCTGGCCGGTCAGGAAGATGATGCGTTCGCGCAGGAGCCGCGAATAAATGTCGAAACCGCGCTCGCCACGGCTCGTGTTCTCAATGACCTGGGGGATCAGATAACTATTGTAGGTCTCGATCGGATCGCGGTCGCGGATAGTCATGGTGTTTTCTTTCTCGTGTGAGCATTCGGCGGGCGGAGAAGGCTCCTGACCCAAGATAATATCTCTCCACCCGTCCCGCAAAGGGCGGGCCAATCTTCCTTCTCGCAGGCTTAATTTACAGCGAAGGCTCAGCTGGCCGGTGTTTCCGCCGCATCTTCAGGCTCTTCGGCGGCCATTTTGACGAGATCGTCGCGGGTCACTTTCTTGTCAGCGACCTTCACCTGGGTCATCAGGTAATCCACAACCTTTTCCTCGAACAAGGGCGCGCGGATCTCGTTCAAGGCGCCGGGATTTTTCCGGTAGAAGTCCCAGATGGCCTTCTCCTGACCCGGATAATTGCGGGTGCGCTCGAGAAGCGCACGCGACACCTCCTCCTCGGAGACGGTGACGCCGGCCTTTTCGCCGATCTCCGCCAGGACGAGACCGAGGCGAACCCGGCGCGCCGCGATTCGCATGTAATCGGCCCGGGCTTCTTCCTCAGTCGTTTTCTCGTCTTCGAAGCTGCGGCCGGCTTGCTGGCGTTCGGTCTCGGCCTGCTGCCAAATGGTCGCGAATTCCCGTTCGAGCATGCCCGGCGGGAGATCGAATGCATATTTTTTGTCCAATGCGTCGAGAAGCGCCCGCTTCCATTTCGAGCGGGCGGCGTTCGCATTTTCCTCATTGATCCGGTCGCGGACTGAGGTCCGCAATCCGGCGAGATCCTCGAAACCGAAGCTTTTGGCAAAATCATCGTCGATCTTGAGCTCGCCCGGCGCCGCGATCGACTTCATCGTCACGTCGAAGGTCGCGTCCTTGCCGGCGAGCTGGGCCGCCGAATAATTCTCCGGGAAAGTGCAGGAGATTGTCTTGGCTTCGCCGGCCTTCATCCCGGTGATCTGGTCCTCGAAGCCCGGAATGAAGCTTTGCGAGCCGATCACGACATCGACGTCGGTTCCAGCGCCGCCATCGAAGGCGACGCCGTCGAGCTTGCCGATGAAGTCGACCGTCGCCTTGTCGCCCTTCTCGGCCGTGGCGCCTTCGGCCTCCTTCGGCACGAAATTGCGGTTTTGATCGGCGAGCCGGCCGACGATCTGATCGATTTCGTCCTCGGTCACTTCCGCGACGAGCCGCTCGATCTCGATGTCGTCAAAGCTGCCGAGCTCGAATTTCGGGAGAAGCTCGTAAGTGACCCCGAAGGAAAAATCGCCGGAGGACTCGAAGGCCTTTTCCACTTCCGCCTGCTCGGTCGGCAGGTCGAAGCGCGGCTGGCCGGCGATCTTCAATTTATTCTCTTCGACGATCTTCTGATTGGCCTCGTAGACGGCGTCCTGCACGACATCGAGCATGACCGAGCGGCCATAGAGGCGTTTCAAATGCGAAAGCGGGACTTTGCCGGGGCGAAAGCCATTGATGCGCGCCTTGCTCTTCATCTCGGTGAGCTGGCCGTTGAGCCTGGCTGCGAGATCGCCCGCGGGCAGCACAATCTTATATTCGCGCTTCAGGCCCTCGGAGAGGGTTTCGGTCACTTGCATCGCAATCAGCCTTCTTTCAAAACTCTGTCACCCAGATCATGATGGCGCCAAAGTCGTGTCGCGGCCACCGCGGCAGGTTTGGCGTTTGAGGCGAAAAGACAGGGTCTGGTGCGGGCGGAGGGAGTCGAACCCCCACGATTTTCATCACCGGAACCTAAATCCGGCGCGTCTACCAGTTCCGCCACGCCCGCGACCGGACGCGCGAGAGGGCGCTCGTCATCTCACCGCCTGGGATCGCGCTCTATAGCAACCGCGCTCGCAGGATGCAGCAAAAAAAGCGACGCATGGTTTTTCCGTCCATCGTAGCCCGTTTTGTACCGGCCATCCCAATCCGGGACAGGCTTCGAAGGTCGAATTCCGCCCACATGGACCTGGACTTAAGTCTCGTGATGAAGAAGAAACCGTTTTCGATGGAGTTAAATTGAACCGCTGGATGGCCGGGACAAGCCTGACCATGACGCGCGGTCCCCTCACGCCGGATTTTTAATGTTTTTCAGCCGCCGCCTTTTTCTTGGCTCGCTTGGGGCCAGCCTCATTTCGCTCCCGGCTCACTCGGAAGGCGCGCAGCCGCCGGAGGCCGCCGCCACCGCATCCTCCAAGCCGGCAGCCGGGACAGACGGCTTCCGGCTGTTGGAAGCCCGCAAAGGCGCTTTGCGGCTGAAGCCGGACCCCGCCGCCGAAACTGGCATCTGGGGCTATGACGGCACCGTTCCCGGTCCGTTGCTGCGCTATAAGAAAGGCGAAGAGGTCAAGATCCGGCTCGCCAACAAGCTTGACCAGCCAACCACCATTCACTGGCATGGCGTGCGAATCACCAATGCGATGGATGGCGTCGCCAATCTGACGCAGGAACCAGTCGCGCCCGGCGCGAGCTTCGACTACCGCTTCACGCCGCCGGATAGCGGGTTCTACTGGTATCATCCGGATATTCAGCCTCTGACCGGCGAAGAGCTGGATCGCGGCCTCTATGGCGTGCTCATCGTCGACGAGCCGGAACCGCCCAAAGTCGATGCCGACATGCTCGTCGTGCTTGACGATTGGAAGCTCGACGACAAAGGATCGATCGCCGCCGATTTCCAAAATTTCAACGAGGCCGCGGGCGCGGGCCGCACCGGTTCGCTGCTGACCGTGAATTCGGCCCCTGCCCCCATCGAGCAAACCTTTGTACCGGGCTCGCGGCTGCGCCTGAGAATCCTGAGCGCCGTGACAGCGCGGCTCATCATCTTAAGCTTCGTCGGCGTCAGGCCGCAAGTGATCGGCATGGACGGTCAGCCCTGCGAAGCATTCGAGCCGGTACGCCGCACGCTTCCGACCGGGCCCGGCGCGCGTTTCGATGTCATCTTCGATCTGCCTGACGAAGCCTCGACCGAATCAAATCTCATTCTGCGCGGCGACGGCATGCCGGATCAGACGCTGCTGACCTTTCGGACCAAGGGCGACAGGCGCGCCGATCTTGGGCCTCTGCCTGTGCTTATGTCGAACCCGCTCCTCCCGGCGGAAATCCATCTCGAAAAATCGACAAAGGTCGAACTCACCATCGAAGGCGGCATGCCGCCGAAGGAAGGCGCGGTCTCAAAGCCAGCCATTGCGGTCGCGCCAAAAAAATCCGTTGGCGGCGCGAAAGCCGCGCAGCCTGCTCCCGCGCCGGTTTCAGCCTCCGACCCCACACATCTTTGGACGGTGAATGGCGTCGCTTCCGACGGGCATGGGCAGAAGCCTCTGTTTTCGGTGAAACGCGGCACCGCCGTAACGCTCGGCTTTACCAATAAGACCGGGTTCTTTCAGCAGATCCATGTGCATGGCCATGTGCTGCGGCTCCTGCACGATCTCGACGACGGATGGGAGCCTTATTGGCGCGACGCCGTGCTCATCCCCGAAGGACGCACGAAACACGCAGCCTTCGTCGCCGACAATCCCGGCAAATGGGCGATCGAATCCTCGATCACCGACCGCGCCGCGAGCGGCCTCGCGACATGGTTCGAGGTGACGTGAGAGAAGTGACGTGAGACAAGAATACGATTAGGCGCTGACGAGAAATTCTCGGGTCCGGATTTCTGGCTCATCTTCGCTTTTTCACGGTTACGATGAACCAGGAATCCTCCCGCCCTCGAAAATCAGAAGAACCAGGCAGTACCGACCGCGAGTTCATCGGATTGAAGAGCCCCGCCGGACTGATTCTTCGCGATATTGTGGATGTATTCGGCCTGGATGTTCATCCAATCCGTCAGCTTGTAACGAACAAACCCGATATAGGATGCGTTCGAGCGAAGCAGGAACGGATTATAGGCAGACAGAAGATCGAAACTCGTGGATTGAAGTTCGCTGATACCCCAGCTTGCACCGACGATGAAGCGATTGGTTAGATTCCAAGTCCCTTGCGCATAACCCCCGTAGGATTTGCGCATTTCGCCATCCAAGCTGTTGTTTTCGGCAAAGAGACCGGTGGTTCCGAGGCCTTGGCCATAATAACCATAGGCGAGCACACTGGCGGGGCCGACATCGAGCTTGCCGCCGCCATCAAACCCCCAGGCTCGCGCGGAGGCGCCGGGGACCAGCAAGGTGTTATCGCCGACATTAGCGCGAAATTGTTGGGTCACGGCGTCAGTCCAGAGGAAGAGCTTGGCACCAGGAGCGATCTCGCTTTTATAATGCAATTGGGCTTGAATCTGTGGCTGGTCGTGGCCGCTGAGAGTCCCGGTCGTCGCCGCTGTCGTGAAAATATTTGTCGCATCATAAGGCGTGAAGATGCCCGCCGACGCAGTGAAACCGTTCCAATCTGGCGAAGTATATGTGAGCTGCGGAATCCAATCGGCATATACATAACCGACGCCGATGCGCCCAAGCGACGTGTTGGTCGGCGCCGCATTGAGAAGCGCGGAACCGGCTCCAAAAAGCGTGGCATCGTTCAAGATGGCGTCGCCGCCGAAGAGGCCGAGATCGCGGCCGATCTTGACGGTCCCAAAGGTCGGCGTGCCCACCGTGCCGAAAATTTGGCGGAAGTCGATGCCGCTCGAACCCAACGCCACCGGATTACCCGGACCATTCGGCGCCGCGCCATTATTGCCACTGACATAGACCCCGAAAGTCGCGCTCAAATCGAGGCCTTCCTGGTTCGTCGACAACTTGACCGCGATCTCGCTCGGCAGAAGGCCCGAGCGAATAGAGTTCGAGGCGTTGACCGTGCTGTTCAAACCGACGACATTGCCGTTGACCCCGCCAATGAGAGCAGATCCGCTCGCCCGCGTCTTGAAGTTCTCCTCGGAAAAGAACGAAAGAATACCGGAGACTTGCACATCGACCTGGCCGACATGAAGACCAATGCCTTTGTCGAGGCGGGTCACATAGCGATCATCGGAAACAATAGTGACATCATCCTTGGTGACGATGCGCTTTCCTGGCGGCGGTGCAGCAGCCGTTTCGACGGCATGGTGCGGTTTCAATTCGGCCGCGTGGCGTTGTTTCAGTTTTGCATATTCAGCGGAAGTCAGGATGCCTTTGGCTTTCAATTGATCCAGCAATTCATCTGTAACGTCTGCCTTCACCTGGCTTGCCGCGAAAGTAGCGAGGCCGCTCAACATCAACGTTTGGACCAATGCGTGATTTTTTCGTGACTTTTGAATTCGCATCTTCATATCCCCCCTTGCCATGTCGGACCGGATGTAATTTTTTCCGGACTTTTCTGGTTCGAGAGGCGTGTTGATTTTGTTTCTCACGGATCCGTGTTTTTGAAACGGGTGTGACATTAAAAAATGTCTGCGCAGATCAATGCCGTAAAATTACGTGCGACTGGCGAACACAATACTCCGTCGTGATAACGGCGTGATAATTACATGCTAGATTGCGTTCATGATTTCAGCGAAAAATCGGGATCCACTTTTTGGCATCCGCTCTAGGCCGCTGTGCAACGCCAACTTGGTTGCGCGCCTGCGTCGCATGCCAAGCGATTAGAATTCGAACGTGCGTGTCTGCATGAAACATGCGTTCGCGCTGGGCTCCAAGGTCAGGGGAGCGGCGAGCGTTTTTGCGCAGCGCTTAACCGAGCACTGTTTCCAGCGGTCTCAGAAAATTTATAACCGACGCCCCAAACCGTCAGCACATAGGTCGGATTGGCCGGGTCGGTTTCGATTTTGCTGCGGAGCCTGTTGATGTGCGAATTGACCGTATGCCGATAGCCCGCATAATTGAAGCCCCAGACGAAATCGAGAAGCTGCTCGCGCGTGTAGACGCGGCCGGGGTTTTGGGCGAGATGCAAAAGAAGATCGAACTCCTTAGGCGTCAAATTGATCTCCTGCCCGCACAAGGTGACCGAGCGCTGATCGGTATCGATGACCATATCGCCCGCTCGGATGATCGCATTTGGGTTGATGCCGGCGTTCGCAATCGCTTCCACATGGCGGAAAATCGCTTCCACTTTTGCCCGCAATTCGAGGACGCTGAACGGCTTTGTAAGATAATCGTCAGCGCCAATCTCAAGGCTCAAAATACGGTCGAGCTCGGAAGCGCGTGAAGTGAGAGTCAGAACAGGCGTAGAGTCAATGCACGAGCGCAGGCGGCGGCAAATATCGAGACCGCCCTCGCCCGGCAGCCTCAGGTCAAGAATGATGAGATCGTACTTGTTCGCTTCGGCCTCAACCAAACCGACGATGCCATCGAAGAGGAATTTGGTGTCGCAATCGATGTCGCCAAGATGCAGCTTGACGAGGTCAGCGATCTCGCGCTGATCTTCGATGATCAGAACCTTACAGGTCATGATGCACGCTCCTGGTACGAAACACAGAACGCCGTGCTGTCAGGATGGGCCCGCATCTCGCTAGCAATCACCGATGCGGGAGGGATAGGACCGAGGCCATACAAATGCGCCAGAGATTTGATTACGCATCGTTTGCAATACCGCTCGCGCGCTCGCGCATTGATAGCTACCAGCTGTTCTGCCTTATTCGAGCGTCGGAGGCGTTTTGTTACGCCGAGGCGACGTGAACGTAACGAAGACGGATGCCGCCCCGTAATTAACGAGGGATCTAGCTCTATTCGACAGCATGTTTTCGCGCCAAGACGCGACTGGGGACGTCCCCCCAATATCAAGGAATGCGCCTGTGCCGCTCTCTGTCACCTTCGTCGCAAACTCGTCGGGCACATGGCGCATTAGCGAGATCAGCCCTGTCATCGGCGAGACATTACCAATGGCCGAGAGATTGACGGTGCTCGAAGGCCCGGAAGTGCTCGCCGCGCAAAAATGCGATTGGAATTTGCGCGGCGTGACAAGCAACACGCGCTACACCAACCGGGCCGAAACGGACGCGCTGACCGCGAGTCAGGAAGGGTTGCTTCGGCCGCAGGCAACGCGCGCCGCGCTCATTCCCATCCGCAAGACCGAGGCCTGGTGGGCCTTGGCTCAGGATGAGCGGAGAGCCATTTTCGAAGAAGACTCCCGGCATATAGGCATTGGTCTCGACTATCTCCCCGCGATCGCCAGGCGGCTCCATCACAGCCGTGAACTTGGTGAGCCCTTCGATTTTCTCACCTGGTTCGAATACGCGCCCGAACATAGCGAGCGTTTTGAAGAGCTCGTGCGACGCCTGCGCGGTACGAAGGAATGGCGCTACGTCGATCGCGAGGTCGATATCCGCTTAAGCCGTGACGGTCTTTGACTGTCTAACGGAAGGCGTGCGGCACAACCCGCTTGAGTTCGCTGCGTATGACTTTGCTTTCATGGACATCGCTTTCATTGATCCGGCCGAGCTTGAACTGCCCGACAAGGCCCGAAAGCTGCGTCGTCTCCTCCGACAGCGAATGGCTCGCCGCCGTCGATTGCTCGACCATCGCGGCATTCTGCTGCGTCACCTGGTCCATCTGGTTGATCGCGACGTTGACCTCGTTCAGCCCCGTCGCCTGCTCCCGCGCGCCGCTCGCTATGTCGTCGGCAACGCCGTTGATCTCGGCAACCTGGGTCATGATCCGCTGCAGCGCCTTTCCGGTTTCGGAGACGAGCTTGACGCCGTGATCGACCTGCGTGGTCGAGGCTGAAATCAGACTTTTGATTTCCTTGGCCGCCTCGGCCGTGCGCTGCGCGAGCGCACGCACTTCCAATGCGACGACGGCGAAGCCCCGGCCGGCATCTCCCGCCCGCGCCGCTTCGACGCCGGCATTCAAAGCCAGCAGGTTGGTCTGGAAGGCGATTTCGTCGATGACGCCGATGATCTGGCTGATCTGGCGCGCCGAAGTTGCGATGGCATCCATCGCATCGACAGCCTCGCCGACGACGGCAGCGCTTTTTTGCGCGTCTTCGTTCGCGGCCGCGACTACCTGGCGCAAATGGCTCGTGCTCTGCGCCGATTTCTTTACCGTCACGGTAATCTCGTCGAGCGCCGCGGCGGTCTCTTCGAGGTTTGCCGCCTGTTGTTCCGTCCGGCGCGACAGATCATCGGATGCGATCGATATTTCCCGCGTGCCCGAGCGGATCGCACCTGTGCTGCCGGCGACACCCTGCATCGCCGCTTCGAGCTGTTCGATCGCCGCATTGAAATCGGTCTGCAAGCCGCGATAGGCCGGAGGCATATCCGCCGGCATGCGATAGGTGAGGTCCTTCGCCGCCAGTCTGGCGAGGCCGATACCGATCGCACCGACGGCCATCACCGCTTCCTGCTTTGCGTCCTCCTGCGCTTCCTCGGCGCGGCGGCGCTGCTCGTCCAAGGTTTCAAGATAGATCGAAATCGCGAAATCCATGTCGAGCATGGCCGCTTTGACGAGACAGGAAAGAGCCTCGGCCATGCCTTCCGGACGAGCCTTCGCCATTTGCAGAAGATGCGGCCACTGCTCTTTGACGACGGCGTGAATGAGCTGTTCGATGATCAGGGCATAGCCGCCGATATACCATCTTGGCTCAAGGCCGATCCGCGCATGCGTCTGGCCTATTTTTCGAACCGCGCCGACATAATCCTCATTGTAATTGGCCGCGGCTATCATGCCCCAATGTGTTTCTTGGGTGGTCTTGGCGCCCGCCATATGTTTGTCGTCGCGGAAAAATTTGCGCATGTCCGGCGTTGCGCTCACCTTGTCGTAAAAGACGGCGAGAGCCGGCCCGATGGACCGCATGATAAGCGGTTGCACCTTGCTCAGGACCGCCCGCGCTTGCTGGTCCATCCCGATGAAATCGAGACGTTCCTTTAGAAAAGTTTGGTTGCGTATGGGCCGCGCCATGAAGTTGTCCCCCGAATCAGAGGGGGAGAATCAGACTTAAGGACGAGCTCAGGCTTTGATGCAGATCAAGTGAGAATAGCCGCTTGACAGGCGGCGGCACATACATCACTAATTAGTTATATAACTAATAGGCGATGCAATGTCTCCCGAGCATCTCAACGACACATTCGCAGCCCTCGCCGATCCGACGCGGCGCGCCATTCTCGCACGTCTCGCTTCGGGCGAGGCCTCCGTGAAAGAGCTGATGGAGCCCTTCGCTCTCAGCCAGCCCGCGATCTCGAAACATATCCAGGTGCTGGAACGTGCTGGGCTCATCTCGCGCAGCCGCGCGGCGCAGACGCGGCCCTGTAAGCTCGAAGCAAAGCCGCTGAAGGAAGCCGCCGATTGGATCGAGCATTATCGGCGTTTCTGGACCGACAGCTTCGATCGCCTCGACGATTATCTGCGTGACTTGCAAGCAGGGACACAGGCAGAGGTAAAAGAGCCCAAGAAAACACGTGGCAAGGGAGGAAAGACCAATGCCGGCAAGTGAGAAAAGCATGCAGGATCGCGAAGAAGACCGCGAAATCGTCACCACCCGCATTTTCGAGGCGCCGCGCGATCTCGTCTGGCAGGCTTGGAGCGAGCCGCAGCATTTGCGGCATTGGTGGGGACCGAAAGACTTTCGCAATACGTTCGAGACATTCGAGTTCAAACAAGGCGGCCTTTGGCGCCTCACAATGCATGGCCCGGATGGAACCGACTATCCGAACGAGTGGGTCTTTGTTGAGATCGTCCCGCCCTCGCTAATCGTCTTGGATCATGTGTTCGCGCCAAAATTCCGCGTCACAGCGACCTTCGAAGAACTCGATGGAAAAACCAAGCTCACGTTCCGCCAGCTCTTCGAAGAGGCCGCCGCTTGCGACGGCATCAAGCCCATCGCGGTTCCAGTCAATAAGCAGGCTTTCGACAAACTCGCCAATCAGCTTTCCATCATGCAGGGAAACACGCGCGAGCTGACGATCACGCGCACATTCGATGCGCCGCGTGCACTCGTCTGGAGGGCCTGGACCGATCCCGTGCATCTCGCCGCCTGGTGGGGACCGCAAGGCTTCACCAATCCGGTCTGCAAGATCGATGTCAGGCCCGGCGGCGCAATCCTGATCGTCATGCGTGCGCCGGACGGAACCGAGTATCCGATGCGCGGCATATTCCAAGAGATTGTGGAGCCCGAGCGGATCGTCTTTGCCAACTTCGCCGTGGACGACAAGGACAATCCGATCATCGACGGATTGACGACCGTCACTTTCACGGAACGCGACGGAAAGACGGAAATGGTGCTGCACACGCGCGCGACCGCGCTCGTGCCGCAGGCGGTGCCGATGATCGGAGGCATGGAGGCTGGCTGGACGCAAAGCATCGAGCGCCTTGCACATCTGCTTTCGGCGCACTGACGATGTGACGAATAGACAAAGCCGCGCGCTTAGGACGCGCGGCTTTGAAACACGAGCTTGCATGAACTCAATATATCCATTATTCTGGATATATGGATGAATTAAGCACAATCCTCGCTTTGGCCGCACTCGCGCAGCCGACCCGTCTCGAAGCCTTCCGGCTGCTCGTGAAACACGAGCCGGAAGGCCTTCCGGCGGGCGAACTCGCCCGTTTGCTGGAGGTGCCGCAAAATACCTTGTCCGCTCACCTCGCCGTGCTGGGCCGCGCAGGCCTCGTGGTCGGCGAGCGGCAAAGCCGCTCGATCATCTATCGCGCCGATCTCTCACAGTTGCGCGAGACGATGCTTTTTCTCGTCAAGGATTGCTGCGGCGGCCGCCCGGAGCTCTGCGCCCCGCTCATCGCCGATCTCACCCCTTGCTGTCCGCCGAAAAAAGGGAAGGCCCATGCCTGATCGCCTCTACAACGTCCTGTTTCTCTGCACCGGTAACAGCGCGCGCTCGATCCTGGCGGAATCCATTCTGCGTAAGGAGGGGACGGGGCGGTTCAATGCCTTTTCCGCCGGCAGCCATCCAAAGGGCGAGGTCAATCCATTCGCGATCAAAGTGCTCGCAAGCCTCAATCTTCCGACGGAGAATCTGCGCTCGAAAAGCTGGGAAGAGTTTTCCGCGCCGGGAGCCCCGGTCATGGATTTCGTCTTCACGGTCTGCGACAACGCCGCGGGCGAAGCCTGCCCGGTTTGGCCAGGCCAGCCGATGACGGCCCATTGGGGCATTGAAGATCCCGCGGCGGTCGAAGGAACAGACCTGCAAAAGGAAGCCGCCTTCGTGCTCGCCGCCCGGTATATCAAGAACCGGATTTCAGCTTTCTCAAATCTGCCGCTGAAGAGCCTCGACAAGCTATCGCTCACAACCAAACTGCGCGAGATCGGCCAGCAGGATGGAGCGACGAAGCCCCGCCCGGAGGTCGCATGATGGATGCGATCATCTATCACAATCCCGCCTGCGAAACCTCACGCAACACGCTTGCGATGATCCGTAACGCAGGCATCGAGCCACACATCATAGAATACCTGAAATGCCCGCCGACACGGCTGCTGCTGGCGCAGTTGCTCAAGCGTGCAGGTCTGACCGTGCGGCAGGTCTTGCGCGAGAAAGGCACTCCCTTTCAGGATCTTGGCCTCAACGATCTATCGCTTTCGGACGATGCCCTGCTCGACGCGATCGGCGCGCACCCTATCCTCATCAATCGCCCGATCGTGGTGACGCCGCAAGGGGTGCGCCTGTGCCGGCCCTCGGAACTCGTTCTTGATCTCCTCCCGCCGCAACACGGACCATTCATCAAGGAGAACGGCGAGCGCGTGATCGACGAGCACGGCCGGCGTGTGGCGACAGCATAGAGATTCCATCATGTCCTTTTTCGAACGCTATCTCACGATTTGGGTCGCGCTTTGCATCGTCGCCGGCATTGCTTTCGGTCAGCTTGCGCCGGGCCTTTTCCATGTGATCGGCGCTCTCGAAATCGCCAAGGTCAATCTGCCGGTCGCCGCCCTGATCTGGCTGATGATCGTTCCGATGCTCATCAAGATCGACTTCGCCGCGCTCGGCCAAGTGCGGGCGCATTGGCGCGGGATCGGCGTCACGCTTTTCATCAATTGGGCGGTGAAACCCTTCTCGATGGCCCTTCTCGGCTGGCTGTTCATCGGTCATGTCTTCCGGCCCTATCTGCCGCCGGGGCAGATCGACTCCTATGTCGCCGGGCTGATCCTGCTCGCCGCGGCCCCTTGCACGGCCATGGTTTTCGTCTGGTCGAATCTGAGCCGGGGCGAGCCGCATTTCACTTTGTCGCAAGTCGCCCTGAACGACACGATCATGGTCTTTGCCTACGCGCCGCTGGTCGCGCTCCTGCTCGGCCTCTCCGCGATCACCGTGCCATGGGATACGCTCGCCCTCTCGGTCGCGCTCTATATCGTCATTCCTGTGATCGGGGCGCAGCTTCTAAGACGCGCCGTGCTCGCCTCGGGTGGCGAGGCGGCGCTCGACCGGTTGCTCGCGTGGCTCCAGCCGCTCTCGTTGATGGCGTTGCTGGCGACACTGGTTCTGCTTTTCGGCTTTCAGGGCGAGCAGATTATCGCGCAGCCTCTCATCATCGGCTTGCTGGCCGTGCCTATATTGATCCAGGTTTATTTCAATGCGGGGCTGGCCTATCTTTTAAACCGGCTCGCGGGCGAAAAGCATTGCGTAGCTGGGCCATCGGCCTTGATCGGCGCGAGCAATTTCTTCGAACTTGCCGTCGCCGCGGCGATCAGCCTCTTCGGCTTCAACTCCGGCGCAGCCCTTGCCACCGTCGTCGGCGTCTTGATCGAAGTGCCGGTGATGCTCTCCGTCGTCTGGATCGTGAAAGCGTCGCAAGGCTGGTATGAAAGCGGCTCTCCGAAAAACGGTGCGAGCGAGGTGCGCATTGGCCGATCATGACAATTACACGGACGCCTATCTGCGTGACATCCTCATCAAGACAAAGTCGATCGCTATAGTGGGGGCTTCCGATAATCCGGGGCGGGACTCCAATCGGGTCCTGCGCTTTTTGCTGGGGCGCGGTTACCGCGTCAGCGCGGTCAATCCGAAGCTCGCCGGACAGGAGATCGCCGGAGCGCCCGTCTATGCCACGCTCGCCGACGTGCCGGACCCAATCGACATGGTGGATGTGTTTCGAAACAACGCGGCGGTGCCAGGCCTGGTCGACGAGGTTGTGGCCCTGCTCCAACATCCGAAATTCCTCTGGATGCAGCTTGGCGTTCGAGATGACGAAGCCGCGCGGAAAGCGGAAGCGGCAGAAATAGCGGTCATCATGAACCGCTGCCCGGCGATCGAAATACCGCGGCTCTTTGGAGGCCAGCATAATGGATGATCTGCCGAACGTGGTACAAAGCGTATTGCAGACACCTGACGTCACCAGTCTGCAGGCCGCCCCGCTTGCGCACAAGCCGCGCATCCTCTTGCTCTATGGTTCGTTGCGTGAGCGGTCCTACAGCCGCTTCCTGACACTGGAAGCCGCGCGCCTGCTTGAAACCTTCGGCGCCGAAACCCGCATCTTCAACCCGAGCGGTCTGCCGCTGCCGGACGATCACCCGGCCGATCATCCCAAGGTGCAGGAGTTGCGCGACCTGTCCATGTGGTCGGAGGGACAGGTTTGGTGCAGTCCCGAACGCCATGGCGCGATGACCGGCATCATGAAAGCGCAAATCGACTGGATACCCCTCGAAATGGGCGCCATGAGGCCGACACAGGGCAAGACGCTCGCCCTGATGCAAGTGAGCGGCGGCTCACAGTCATTCAATGCGGTCAATCAGCTCCGCATCCTCGGCCGCTGGATGCGGATGATAACGATCCCGAACCAATCGTCGGTCGCGAAAGCCTATCAGGAATTCGACGATGCAGGCCGCATGAAGCCGTCGGCCTATTACGACCGCGTCGTCGACGTGATGGAAGAACTCGTCAAATTCACCCTGCTGACGCGTGGCATCTCGCCCTATCTCACCAACCGTTATAGCGAACGCAAAGCGGCGACGGAGAAAGCGGTTCTCGCCGACACCAAAGCCATTTGATCGCGGAGTCGAAGCGCCCGTCAGGGGTTTTCTGTTTTCGGCCCTGCGCCGTCCAAAGGCAGAAAGCCATGCTTTTGCAAAATCGCCTGCCCCGCATCCGATAGAACGAAAAGCGCAAAGCGCTCCGCCGCCGGATCGCGCGACAAGACCGCAAAACCATAGACCGGGTGCACTTCCAAACTTTCCGGCAGCGGGATCGACACCAGGCCCGGAACGCCCGCAAGCAAAGCCGGCGTTCCGCTGCAATAAGAGATCAAGGCATCAGCATGGTCGCCGAGGAAAAGACTCTCCGCCGGGCCATGTCCCAGGAGCGGCTTGATCCCCTGCGGACCGAAAGGATGCAGCGCTTTGGCCTTCAAAAGCGCCGCCGCGCCCGGATGCAGGGCCTCTGCCCGGTCGAACACGGCCATCGCATAATCCCCGCCGGGATCGGCGCCGGGCATGGAGGTCGCAATCCGCACATCCGAGGAAAGCCACCTGTCGACCAGATTTTCCGGCGTCAATCCGAGCGACGATTTCGCGATGGCGCACATGCGGTTGCGCGCAAAGGGAACGACAAGCACATCCGGCTTTTCGCGCTTCAATTTTTCGGGCTGCGCCATATCGGCCGAAGCAAAGAGATCAGCCTGCTCACCCTTTTCCAGGCGTTCGCGCAAGCTGCCGGCTGGACCGAAGACCGGCTTTGCGAAGCTGCCTTCGGGCAGTCCCGACTCTTTGACAAGCGCTTGCATGGCCTCTCTCAAACTGCCTGCCGCATAAAGCTGGAAGGGGTCCGCCAAAGCGAAGCCGATCGGACATGCAACAAGGACCGCCAGAACAACAAGACGCAAGAGAGGAGGAAAATGGAACGTCATGAAGCTTCATTTCTCCTTCGGTGCTGCCCGAAGACCATCGGCCGAACCGGACATGCGCGCATTAAAAGACCTGTGGATTCCAACGACACAAGCAAGACCGGCGAGATTTATCGCCTTAGTGATGAGGACATGACACATTGGCTCTCAAAATACTGGGTCCAAGGCGCACTTTTCATGGCCGTGGCCTTGCTGGCACTTGTGCCCTTGATATTTAAGGCATGGTGGCCGCAAATATTGCTCATCTATCTGCATTCGCCAGGCTATATGGTGCATCAGGTCGAAGAGCATACTGGCGACCGGTTCCGGACATTCATAAACCAGCGGCTTTTCGGCGGCGTCGAGGCGCTGACAACCGTCGGCGTCTTATGGATCAACCTGCCAGGAGTCTGGGGCATCAATCTGGCTGCGCTTTACGCCGCCGTGTTCCTGGAACCGGGCTATGCCCTGGCCGCCCCCTATCTCATGATTGTGAATGCCGTCGCCCATCTCGGGACGGTCAAGCGCACGCATGGCTATAATCCGGGCTTGGTCACAGCCCTCATAGTGTTTTTTCCGCTCGGTCTCGTCACCCTTTACATGGTTCCGGCATCGCTGGGCCAGCATCTGTTGGGCCTCGGCATATCGATCGCGATCCATGCCACGATTGCCGGAGGCGCAATCACACGCGCCGCCTATTTGCGGCGGGCCCAACTCCAAAAGGCTTGATTGAAGCTTTCACGGCACCTTTGGCCGCAGCCGTTTGAGAAACAGACTGACGATCACCGCATGGGCGACATGCTCGGCCATGCAATGATAGCCGAGATCGTTCAGATGAAAATTATCGCGTGACATCATCGGCAGATTGGCGCGTGTCTTGGCAATGAACTGCATCGCATCATAGCGTCTTATATAAAGGATGTTTTCCTCGGCCGCGATTTTGAACAAAAGATCGCGGACGGCGAAATAATTCTTATCCTTGGCGAAGCGCGACGTATATTGCAGGCCGACAAGCACCACGTCGATCTTATTGTCCTTCAACCACTCCACGGTGGACTTCACCGTCTGCTCGAACTCGTCGAGCGGTACGCGCGCCAAAGCGTCGTTCGTTCCCAATTGCCAAAGCACCAGATCCGGCTTCGACTGCGCGACTTCGCTGCGAATTCGCTCGGCTGTGATGGCCGCGGTCTCGCCCGCGACGCCACGATTCAATATCTCGACATCGACGCCTTTCAAGGCCGCTTCGAGGATGAGGGTGAGCTGGGCCGGATAGCTCTGTATGCCTGACGAGGCGCCGACCCCCAAAGTCGATGAAGATCCGATCGCGAGGATCTTAACGACGTTTCCGCTTTTCAAGGCCTCTGCAACATTCGGCAGAGGAACCGGCGATGCGATGTCTGTAGCGGGGACGTCGCAGGGCGGGCTGAGCGGGGGCGCCTCGGGTGTCGCCGTCGCCTCGGGCGCGGGCGGCGTCGTCGGTGTAACCGCCGCCTCAGGTACAGCGGGCGTGCTATCCGCCCGCGCCGCTGGCGTCAGGACGAGGCCGAGAGCGAGGCAGATACAGGCGAAGCGGGCGCTTCGCGCAGCCGGTCGCGCCATTCCGATACCCATGCCGCAAGTCCCATGATCGAGAGGCCCAAAATAACCAGGAATGCATCGCTTGCAATGTCCCCTCCGATCGCAAAGCGAAAGATCTGCCCGGCGAGGCTCAAAACCGACCCGACGCAGAAGACATTCAGCGAATTGCGGCCGAGCATCGACAAAAAGCGCGCCGAATAGGGAATCCACGGCGTGATCACTTTATAGCTGCCGGCAAACAAAACCACCAAAGCCAGCACATGAATGAGCCTGGCCGGTGAAAGAAAGGTTTTATCGAACATGAAAAAGAGCTTCGGCTCTGGAACATCGATCGGACTTGGCGAAAAATGCGTGAATGCCGCCAAGGCACCAAGCAGGACGATCGGCAGAGCCGCAAGCTTTAACCAAAAGAGATGCTTTCTCGCAAAAGCGCCGATCCCGTCTTTGTCGGCGATGACGAACCCCAGCACGTAGATAAGCTGCCAGGACAAGGGATTTAGAAACCACACGCCGTCGACCGGCCAGGTGTGAAGGTTAATGCCGCGTGCCAGCACATAGAGATAGAGACTGGCAGAGACTGGCAGGAGCAACGGTTTCGCATAGCGATCGATCAAGGCAATCAGGGGCGCCGCGGCCATGAGCACGACATAGAGCGGCAAAATATTGAAATAGCCGAGCTGATGGGTGAGCAGCACGAGCCCTATATTGGCTTCGATCGGCTCGCGAAAAACCGCCGAGGCATTGTGCCAGTCGAGCAGAAACGGCGCGTCGAGAAGAAGCGAAGCGGATGCCAGCATGGCGATGGCAATCTCGGTGATCACCATCTGCGCGATATAAAGCGTAACCGCGCGGCCACCCAGACGCAGGACGAGCCGGCCGGGTGAGATAGGCCTATCTTTGCCGGCAATCGAGAGCCGCATCGACCAGCCTGCCAGAAACACGAAAAGTTCGGCTGAATCGGAGAGCGAGAGAGAACGATAGGTGAAACGTTCGAAATAAATGCCGGGAATATGATTGATATAGATCGTGATCAGCGCAAAGCCGCGCCAGAAATCGATTTCGTTTGGTGTACGCATCAGCGATCCGACTTTTCGATCACGGAGATTGCCCGCTCAACCCAACGAAATTTGGACTAGCGTGACCCCGAAACGTTGGAGACTTTTCGGATCAAGGTCATGCGTTGAAGGAAAGATAGAGCATGATGATTTCAACCATCATGCTCTATCCGATTCCATTTTCGATCAGCCGCCTCAATACCGGCGGCAGATGTTCGGGAATATCTTCCGAGATCAGACCCGGACCGAAATGACTCGCTGCCGCGCCATGCAGCCAGACGGCGGCGGAGACGGCTTCGAAGGCGGGCATCTTCTGGGCCAAAAGTCCGCCGATGATGCCTGCCAAAACATCGCCCGAGCCCGCCGTCGCAAGCCACGGCGGCAGGTCATAGGCAATGGTGGCGCGTCCTCCCGGTGCGGCGACCGTGCTGTCCGGTCCTTTCGAAAGAACCACCGCGCCCGAAAGCGCGGCCGCCGCGCGCGCACGTTCGAGCTTCGAGCCCGCCGGCACATGGGCGCCGAATAGTTTTTCGAATTCGCCGTCATGCGGCGTGAGGACAACCGGCGATCCGGAGGATTTGATGGCCTCGGCTAAAGTTTCCAAGCAATCGGCGAAACTCGTCAAGGCATCGGCATCGAGGACGAAGGCGCGGTGCTTACCGGCCGCCGGTTGCGGACCCGAAAGAGCGGTCAGAACGAGTTGCCGGGTTCTCTCGCCAACACCGAGCGCGGGGCCCATGACAAGCACGCTCAAGCGCTGGTCCTGCAGCAGGGATGCGAGATCCTCCGGCGTATCGCAGACCCGCGTCATGATCGCGGTCAAGGCCGTCGCATGACTGGCAAGCGCATCGCTCGGCGTCACGATCGAAACCAGCCCAGCACCGCCGCGTAAAGCGCCGCGCGCGGCAAGACGCGCCGCCCCTGTATGACCAAGCGAGCCGGACATCACGAGCGCATGACCGCGCGAATATTTATGGCCCGCGATGCGCGGGATCGGAAAATCACGCCCCCAGACCGTCGGGCTATTGGCGAAACATGTCGGCTGGATCGATGCCAGCACATTAGAGTCGGTCCCAATGTCCGCGATATTCGTCTCGCCGCATAAAAGCCGCCCGGGCAAAAGCAGATGTCCGGGCTTCATGCGAAAATTCGTCACCGTCCGGCGCGCTTCTATGGCAACGCCCCGCACGGCTCCGGTCGAACCATCAAGGCCCGAAGGCACATCGACGGCGAGGATCGGCCGCCCCGTGCGCTGCGTCCATTCATTGAGACGCAAGACGGCGGTGCGTGCGTCGCCCTCGAGATCGCGCGCGAGGCCTGCGCCGAACAGGGCATCGATGACAAGGTCGGCTTCGGCGAGTTTGGCTTCGGACAGAACTCCCATGAGGGAATGGGTATCGCCGCGCCAGGCGGCAGCGGCTTGCGCGGCATCGCCCTTCAAAGCGTCCCGCGAGCCCAAAAGACCGAGCGAAATCTCGATGCCGTGTTCGGCAAGTAGCCGCGCGGCGACAAAGCCGTCGCCGCCATTATTGCCGGGCCCGCAGACGACCAAAACCCGCGCCCGTACCGGCATTGGTTGCACCAGAAGCCGCAAGGCCTCGCGCGCTATGGCGCCTCCTGCCCGCTCCATCAAAACGATGCCGGGTGTCCCCGCGGCGATCGTCAAGCGATCGGCGGATGCCATTTCTTCATTTGTCAGAAGTTCGGGATGGCTCGTCAATGCAATCATCGGCAAGCCTTATACCAAGCCTTTTGCAAAAGATTGCGGCGTAAAAATACGCCGCGGGTTTTCTTGCGCAAATCCGTTTGCCGCGCCAGCACTTTGGAAAGATTCTATGGTCAAGCTCGCGGATTCATTGAGGCCAAGTTGTGATCGATCAATCCGCACTGGGGGTACCGGCATAACGGTGGGGCCGGCTGGTTGACAGTCGCATGGGGTACGTTTAGGCAAGGTCTGCTGCGGGAGCCGCGCCACCTCGCATCGCGTTCCGTCACAAGGCGACACAGTCCACGTCATGAAGCCGCTCTTTGCGAAATTCGCGATTGGTGAGATTGTCAAGCACCGGAAATATCCGTTCCGGGGCATCATTTATGATGTCGATCCGGAATTCGCCAACACGGAAGAATGGTGGCAGGCGATCCCGGAAGAAGTCCGGCCGCGCAAGGACCAGCCCTTCTATCATCTCTTCGCGGAAAACGCCGAAACCGAATATGTCGCCTATGTTTCCGAGCAGAACCTGCTGCCGGACACGTCGGGCGATCCGGTGCGCCACCCGCAAGTCGAAGAAATGTTCGAGCGTGATCCGGACGGCGCCTATCTGGTCAAGACCGTCCGGCTCAACTGACCGATTGACCGCCTGATCTATTTTCCAAGTCGATCATGACGCGCAACGCCGGACTGGATGCCGTCGCGGCGCTTTTTCATACCCAACACCGGAGCCGCCGGTTGAAACCCAACGGCTCCAGAGCGAAGGCTTACTTCGGGGCCGCGGGAGCGGCCGGCGCCGCAGCGCCACCTGCGGGCTGCGCCGCTTCGAGCTTCTTACGCTCCTCTTCGGCGCGTTTCTGCAATTCTTCCTGCAGCTTCTTTTGCTGTTCTTCGAGCACCTTCGGATCGACTGCGGGACCGTCGAAAGCCTCCCCGAACCCGTTCACGGGGATATTGAAATCGACTTCGTTGCCGACTTGGTTTTTCACCTGAACGACAAGGCCTGCCGCCTTTTTCAACGAGTCAATGATCGGGCTCTTGACCTTCGCTTCGGCGAAACATCCGTTCGGGAAACATATCTCGAAAGTGCCTTCGACCGGTGCGCCCTTGTCGATGGTGAGACGGAAACCCGGCTTCAGCATGAGGCCGATCGGCAAAAGCAGACGCACAATACGGGTGTCGTCGCCCTTGATGTCATAAACCGCCAGCGCGAGAATCGGCTGCTGATCCGCCTGGACGCCAAAATCACGCGTCGTATAGCAAATATCCTTGCCCGCCGCCTGATCTCTGCCGCAAACCTTAGTCCAATTGGCTTGCGTCGGCACGAGATCGGCTTTGACGGGTCCGGCCGGTTGCTGTCCGGCGCCCGCCTCCGGTTGAGCCGCCGGGGCGGCAGGCGCCGCGGCCGGAGCCTGAGCAGCCGGGGCATGGGCCGGCGGCGCAGCCGGCTTCTTCGCCTGGGCGAAAGCGGCGCCTGGCAAACAGATGGAGCCGGCCAAAATGGCGGCCCAGAGACGCTTAGTGGAGAACGGCATCAGGTTTCCTTCCGGTAATCAGCCTTCTGAGCGGGCCGCAGCAAGAATAAAGTGAACGCAAACGACCGCAGCTCAAAAAAACGGATCGCGAGCCGCCGTCAACCCAGCTTCCTAGCTCTTCGCCATCGAATGCGGCGACAAATTGACGTGTTCGATACCCTTAAAAACCATGCGCAGCCCAGTTGCAACCATGCGAATCACGGCGCGATGCAGTAAAAGCAGATCTATGTTGCAACGAGCGATTCGGCTGGCGAGTGCTTTGTTTTTGAAGGCGTCTTGGGAAAAGGCGGCTCGGGGAAAGACGTGTTGGACGCACGGCTTGGCGGCTGGCTGCGCCGTTTTCTTCGCGCTTGCCCCGGCGCTGGCCGACCATCCGGTCAATCCGGACCGTTCAAATCTCGCTCGTCACGGAATTGCCATGCATGGCGATCCGGTGCTTGCCGCCGATTTCGACCATTTACCTTATGCCGATCCCGCCGCGGCAAAGGGCGGCCGTCTCAAACTCGCGTTTCAAGGCACGTTCGACAGTCTGAACCCTTTCAATCTGAAAGCCGGTTCCACGGCGCAAGGCCTGAACGGAAATGTTTTCGAGACCTTGATGGCCCGCTCGTCGGATGAGCCTTTCAGCCTTTATGGCCTGATCGCGCAGTCGATCGAAACCGATGCAGAGCGGTCCTACGCGACCTTTAGACTCGATCCGCGCGCCCGCTTTTCCGACGGCACGCCGATCACATCGGATGATGTCGCCTTCACTTTCGATCTTCTGAAGCGCAAGGGACGGCCGCAGCAGCGCGCCGCCTATTCTCAGGTGCGCGGCGTCGAAACGCCCGATGCGCTGACGATCCGTTATGATCTTCAAGGTCTTGGCGATCGTGAAATGCCGCTGATTCTGGCCCTGATGCCGGTCTTGCCGCGCCACGCAGTCGATCCGGCGGCCTTCGAAGACACGAGCCTCGCCATTCCGATCGGCTCCGGGCCTTATCGCGTCACCGAGGTGAAACCCGGCGAACGGCTTCTGCTCAGCCGCAATCCCGATTATTGGGCCAAGGATCTGCCGATCCGCCGTGGGCTGTTCAATTTCGACGAGATCGAAATCAATTATTACCGCGACGCCAATAGCCAGTTCGAAGCGTTCCGCGCCGGCCTCATCGATTTTCGTGATGAGACAAACCCGCAGCGCTGGACGAGCGGCTATGATTTTCCCGCCATGCGGGATCATCGTATGTATCGCGACTCCCTGCCGATCGGCGGCCCGAAGGGCATCGAAGGTTTCGTGTTCAATTTGCGGCATCCCGTTTTCGACGATGTCCGGGTTCGCGAGGCTCTGGGCCTTGTCTTCGATTTCGAATGGATCAACGCCAACCTTTACGACGGCGTCTATACGCGCTCGAAAAGCTATTTCGACGCTTCCGAACTCGCCTCAACGGGACGTCCGGCATCGCCTGCCGAACGCGCTCTTCTCGCGCCTTTCCCGGGTGCCGTGCGGCAAGATATTCTCGACGGCACTTGGCAGCCGGCAAAGAGCGACGGGTCCGGCCATGACAGGATCTTGCCGAAACGCGCGCTCGCCGAATTGGCAGAGGCCGGATTTACGCTCGAAGACGGAAGGCTGACGAAAGACGGCGTGCCGCTCGCCTTCGAGATCATGGTGAAGGACCGCAATCAGGAACGCCTCGCCTTGAACTACGCCGACTCGCTGCGGCGCATCGGCGTCGATGCGCGGGTGAAGCTGGTCGACGAAGTGCAGTATCAGCGGCGGCGCCAAAAATTCGAGTTCGATGTGATGATCGGCAGCTGGATCGCCTCTGCCTCGCCCGGCAATGAACAGCGCTCACGCTGGGGTTCGGCCAGCGCCGATCAGGAAGCCTCCTTCAATCTCGCCGGCGTCAAATCGGCCGCCGTCGATGCCATGATCACGGCCTTGCTCGCGGCGACGACGCAGGAAGACTTCGTGACCGCCGTGCGCGCCTATGACCGGGTGCTTCTGTCCGGCTTCTATATCGTTCCGCTGTTTTATTCATCCGACCAGTGGATCGCAGCATCCGCATCGCTTGCGCGTCCGCACCGGCTCCCGCACGATGGGCCTCCCGTTTCAGCGACACTAGACACCTGGTGGAGATCGATGCCATGACGCTTGAAGCCCGCGATGATGCAAGGAACGCCGATCCCTTTGCGCAATTCGGGCTCGATACGCTCCTATCCGGCGCAGCACGACTCCGGCCGGAGAGCATAGCGCTTGCCGATCGCGACGAGACTTTGACTTACGCAGGTTTCGCGAGCCGGGCGACGGCGCTCGGCCATCTTTTTGCGGAACATGGATTAAAGCCACGCGAACGCGTGATGCTCATTGGCGGCGCCAGCAATGCGCTCGTCATAGCTTTGATCGCGGCGATCCGCGCCGGGCTCGAACCGGCACTCGCACCCATCGATCTTTCCGCCCAGGACCTCGGCGCCTATGCCCGCGCCGTCAATGCCGTGGCCTTGATCGGGACGACGCGCTACGGCGCTTTCAATGCCGGCGATCTTTATTTTATGGCGGCCGCGGAGACGGCCAGCATCCGGCTGGTCGCAACGCTCGGCCCGGACGAAATGGACGGAGCCGTGAATTTCGGCTCCGACGCCATCAAACGCCATAGCGCTTCGGCTTTTTATACCGGATATGAACGCGGCAAGCCGTCGACGACGGCATCGGCGAAAATCTTCACGCTACGGCGTGGCGAGAAATTCACGCCGGTCATGCATAAGCAGAGCACCCTGATCGCCGCCGGCTTCGATTTCGTCGCCCATGCGAAAATCGGACGCGACACGCCGATCTTCTCGACGTTGCCGCCGGTGCGTTTCGCGTCGCTGGTCGCCGGCCCCGTCGCGGCTTTGCTTTCGGGCGCGGCTTTGCATTTCGATGGACCTTTCGAGGCGAAGGCTTTTCTCAAAGCCTGCGAACGCGCCGGACGCGCCCATCTCATCGCACCGGCGCTTTTCGGAGCGGATTTCGCTCAAGCCGGCGTCACAAGAAATCTCGCCAGCCTCACGCTCGTCTCACAAATGCGGGTGGCTGGACCGCTCGCCCTGCCCGCTGCTCTCGCCGCCGAATGCGCTCTGGTCGATCTTTATGCTTTCGACGAGATCGCAGCCGTCCCCGAGCAACGTCTCGGCAGCATGGCACAAGAGCCGGCGCAGGGCGCTCATCACATCGGCTTTGAAAATACGAAAATCCTGGCCGTCAAAGGGCAGATCGCCGCCTCCGGCGGGATTGGCCTTTCGGGCGCGGCCGTGACGGAAGCTGTCGCTTTGGCGTCACACGCGGCCGCCACATAATGTGTATGAACCTTTGGGCTGATGTGATCGACTAACCCCAAGTCGGATGTCCTCGCGCATCCTTCTTAAGGAGAGTTGGCTATGCAAGCCCCAATCATCTTTCTCATTCTTGTTTTTCTTCTTGTGATCTCAAGCGTTCGCGTCGCGAACCAATATGAACGCGCGGTGATCTTCCGCCTCGGCAAATACGACCGCACGGCGGGACCAGGACTCTATTTCAAGATTCCGCTCATCGAATGGCAATGGAAGATCGATCTGCGCACGACGACCACGGCCGTCGAGCAGCAGGAAACGATCACGCTCGACAATGTCCCGATCAAGATCAACGCGGTGATCTGGCGGCGCATCGTCGATCCAAAACGGTCCGTCATCGAAGTGCGCGATGTCGGCAATGCGGTCGTGCAAGTCGCGGTGACGGCTTTGCGCAGCGTGATCGGTCAGCACTCGCTCGACGATGTGCTGAAGGCGCAGGATGCCATCAGCGAATCCCTGCAGGCTTCGATCGACCGGGTGACCGAACCCTGGGGCGTCAAGGTCGAGCGCGTGCAGATGAAAAATGTCGAAATTCCGGAATCGATGCAGCGTGCCATGGCGCAGGAAGCTGAAGCGCTGCGCGAGAAACGCGCCCGTCAGATCAAGGCGGAGGCGGAAGTCGACGCGGCGCATCTGTTGCGGCAGGCGGCCGAGACCATCATGCAAAATCCGGCCGGCCTCGAATTGCGGCGCATGCAGATGATCACGGAGGTCGGCGCCGAGCAGAACACCATGACGATCATCATGATGCCCTCGGAATTCGTCGACATGGCGCGGGCCATAGGCAAAAAGGGCTAAGATGTCGGGGCACCCTTCTCCCGCTTGCAAGTCGGGCCTGCCCGACTTGCGTTTTAAAAATGCCAAACTCGGGCGAGCCCGAGTTTGGTCGGGAGAAGGGGTGCGCACCGAGCAATTGGGCTCAAACCCCGCTTCATGCTATTAAACCGTCATGAACGACTCCTCGCCCACAGCATCGATCAGGATCGACATCATTTCCGATATCACCTGCCCCTGGTGCTACATCGGCAAACATAGGCTCGAAGCCGCCATAGCATCCTATGCGGGCCTCGACGTCGATCTTCATTGGCGGCCGTTCCAGCTCGATCCGAACATTCCGGAAGACGGGCTCGACCTGCGCGCCTATACGGCGAAGAAGCGAAACGACGCCGAGGCCGACATCAATCAGATGCTGGCCTCGCAAGCAGGCCAAGAACTCGGCCTTGCCTTTTCATGGGACAAGATCGAACGCATGCCGAACACGCGCGACGCGCATCGGCTGATCCGTCATGCGCTGCTTTACGGCGCCCAGACGAAAATCGTCGAGCGGCTGTTCAAGGCCTATTTCTGCGAGGGCGCGGATATTGGCGACCGCGGCCTTCTGATCGAACTCGCCGAAGAGAGCGGGATCGACCGTTACGCGGTTGAAAATCTCTTCGCCCAGCAGGACGATATTCTGACGATCGAAGAGGAACTGGCGATCACGCGGCGCCTCGGCCTGCCGAAAGTGCCCTGCTTTGTCTTTGCCGATGAAATCGTGGTTCCGGGCGCCGCCTCCTCGGATGTCTTCGCCGCGGCCCTCTTCCGGGCGCAGGAGCAGATCGGGCCAGGAACGCCGCAGGCCTGAAAACAGGCCAATCCACTTGGCAGGCAAATTGGCCCACAAAATGCTCTATAGAGCGGCAGAAACCAACCGATTTCCACCGAGGAGCCTCTGATGGCTGAAGAAGATCCAGGCACGATCCCAATCGACATCGTCGGCGATGTGGTCTGCCCCTATTGCTTTATGGGCCTCCGGCTCGTCAACGCGGTGGTTACCTCCGTGCCCGGCCTCGCCGTCGATATCCGCTGGTTTCCCTATCAGATCGACCAAGACATTCCGGCAGGCGGCATGGATCGCCAGGAGTATCTCGTCAAGAAATTCGGCGCCGACAAGGTCGAAGAAACCTTGGCCAAAATGGCTTCGGCGGCGGAAGAATTCGGCCTTGCGCTGGCGCTCGACCGAATCCAGCGCCAGCCGAATACGCTCGATGCGCATCGCCTGATCCGCATGGCCTATGGCACCGGCTTGCAGCCGCAAATCGCCGAACGCCTGTTCCAGGCTTTCTTCCTGCAGGGCCAGGATATCGGCGATCGCGGCGTGCTGCTCGGCATCGCCGCCAAAGCGCGCATGGATGTCGGCGCGGTCGAAGCGATTTTCAATGCGGGTCAAGATGTCGAGCCGCTGATCCAGGAACTCGCGGCGATCCGCGGCGCGGGCGTCGATGAAGTGCCGCGTTTCACCTTCGCCGGCAAGCAGGACATTGTCGGGCTGCAACCAGCCGACACATTCGCCGACGCGCTCTTCAATTCGATCGAAGAAGGCTAATCGGGCTGGTCTCGATCCCGCAGGCCTATGACGATCTGCTCGTCCCACGGATCTTTGCACCTTGGGCCGAGGTCCTTCTCGATCATGTGGTGCTCGCGCCCGGCATGCGCGTGCTCGATGTGGCGACGGGTTCGGGTCCGGTCGCACGTTGCGCAGCGCGGCGCATAGGCCTCACAGGACATGTAACCGCGACGGATATCGCGGCACCCATGCTGGACGTCGCGCGCGGAAAACCGCCGGTCGAAGGCGGCGCGCCCATCGCCTATGTTCAATCGGCCGCCGCGCCGCTTCGGGTCGAGAGCAATACCTTCGATCTCGTCACGTGCCAGCAGAGCCTGCAATTTTTTCCGGACCGGCTCGCGGCTTTGCGCGAGATGAAACGCGCCTTGCGACCGGGCGGCCAGCTCGCCGTCGCTGTCTGGACGGACATCGCCGACAATGAATGGTTTACCGCTATTCAAAAAGCGCTGCGCGCGACGCTCGGTGCGGAAGCCGCCGCCGTGATCCAAGCGCCGTTTCGCTGGCCGAATGGCGAAGAGCTGAAACGAGCGGTCGAAGCGGCGGGTTTTCCGAACGTGCGCCTTTCTCGCATGGACGGTACGCTGACCTTCGAGAACGGACTCGAACAAGCCATCGCAGCGCTCGTCGCCATGCCCATCGCACCGATCCTGGCGACGCTGTCCGATGCAACCCGTCAGGCGTTTCATCAGCGGCTACGCGACGAAGCGCGGCCGCTTGTGAAAGGCGTCGCGCTCATCGGCAAAATGGCTTCGAACGTCGCGATTGCTGCCGCGTAAAAAGCGATCAGATCAGATCCCCGCGCCGCGCTCCGGCACATGTTTGACGAAAAGCCATTCAAGGGTGAAACGGCCGTCGAAAAGTTTGAGCTGGCGGACGCGTTTGCCTGACGCATCCGTCGTCAGGATCGGGACGCCGGCGCGCATCAATTCCGCTTGGCGCGGCGTCAAGGCCGCTTCGACCATCATACCGAAATCGGCGGAGACGCGGATGATCGTTTCGAATGGCGCAACGGTCTTCAATTCGTTCAGCGAGGCAACGGCTCTATCGAGCTCATAAAGCCTTGCAAAAAGCCGTTCGTCTTCGAGAACATAGCGGCCCATGAGTCAATCACGCCTCTTATTTGACGCATGACCTGATCCAAAAAGTCTGCAACTTTTTGGGGTCATGCCCTTGGTCAACGCATGATCTGATCCAAAAAGTCTGCAACTTTTTGGGGTCATGCTAGGCCGCCTTCTTCTTCGTCGCGAGGCCGACCAAGGTGCGCATGATCTGGATCGTGCCTTCGAGCCGCGCCTTGGCATTCGCGAAATCGCGGATGAAGACGATCTTCATATCCGGCCGCACCTTCGCGTCGGAGCCTTGTTCGGAGACATAACGCACGAGCCCTTGCGGATTGGCAAAGGCATTGTCGCGGAAGGCGACGATGACGCCCTTCGGCCCCGCTTCGACCTTCTCGACATGCGCGTGACGGCAGAGCGCCTTGATCGCTGCGAGCTTCATCAAATGCTGAACCTCTTCCGGCAAGGGCCCGAAACGGTCGATCATCTCGGCGGCGAAGCCTTCGATCTCCTCGTCGGTTTCGAGCGTGGCAAGACGCCGGTAGAGGCCGATGCGCAATTGCATATCGGCCACATAATCTTCCGGAATCGTGACCGCCGTCCCGATCGTGATCGAGGGCGACCACGCTTCTTCGACGGGCTCTTCGATGCCGGCCTTCAGCGCGGTGACGGCCTCTTCCAGCATATCCTGATAGAGTTCGAAGCCGACTTCCTTGATATGGCCCGACTGCTGATCGCCCAGCAGATTGCCGGCGCCGCGGATGTCGAGATCGTGCGAGGCGAGCTGGAAGCCCGCGCCCAGCGTGTCGAGCGAATCGAGCACTTTCAAGCGGCGCTCGGCCTGAACCGTCAAGGCGCGGTTTGTCGGCAGCGTGAAAAGCGCATAGGCGCGCACTTTTGAGCGTCCGACGCGTCCGCGCAATTGATAGAGCTGCGCCAGGCCGAACATATCGGCGCGCCAGACGATAAGCGTATTGGCGGTTGGAATATCGAGGCCCGATTCGACGATCGCCGTCGCCAGAAGGATGTCATATTGGCCGTCGTAGAAGGCGGCCATCTTATCTTCGAGCTCGGTCGCCGCCATCTGCCCATGCGCGATGACATATTTCGCCTCCGGCACGTTCTGGCGCAAGAAGGCGGCGGCCTCGTCCAAATCCTCGATGCGCGGACAGACGAAAAAGCTCTGGCCGCCGCGATACCGTTCGCGCAGCAAAGCCTCGCGCACCAGCAATTCGTCGAAGGGAGAGACGAATGTGCGCACGGCGAGGCGATCGACCGGCGGCGTCGCGATGATCGACAATTCGCGCACGCCCGTCATCGCGAGCTGCAAGGTGCGCGGGATCGGCGTCGCCGACAATGTGAGCACATGGACCTCGGCGCGCAATTCCTTGAGCCGCTCCTTATGCTGTACGCCGAAATGCTGCTCCTCGTCGATCACGACGAGACCCAGATCCTTGAACGACACGGTCTTGCCAAGCACGGCATGGGTGCCGACGACAATATCGATCGATCCGTCCGCCGCGCCGGCCTTCGCGGCCTTGAGATCGGCCGCAGAGACCATGCGCGACATTTGCGCGACCTTGATCGGCAGATGCGCGAAACGCGCCGCGAAATTCTTGTAGTGCTGGCGCGCGAGCAAGGTCGTCGGCACAACGACCGCGACCTGCTTGCCATTGACAGCAGCATCGAAGGCGGCGCGCAAGGCAACCTCGGTCTTGCCGAAGCCGACATCGCCGCAAATGAGCCGGTCCATCGGCTTGCCTGACGCAAGATCGTCAAGCACCGCATCGATGGCCGCGAGTTGGTCTTCCGTCTCGTCATAGGGAAAGCCGGCGCAAAATTCGTCGTAAAGCCCTTCCGGCGGGACGAGCTTCGGCGCCTCATGCAGCTCGCGCGCGGCGGCGATTTTGATGAGCCCCGCTGCCATTTCGAGAATGCGCTTGCGCATTTTCGCTTTGCGCTTCTGCCAGGCGCCGCCGCCCAGACGATCGAGCTGGACCTCGGTGTCTTCCGAGCCATAGCGCGACAGAAGTTCGAGATTTTCGACCGGCAGAAAGAGCTTGGCGCCCTCGGCATAATGCAGCTCAAGGCAATCATGCGGCAGACCCGCCGCCTCGATCGCCTGCAGCCCGGCGAAACGCCCGATACCATGATCGACATGGACGACGATATCGCCGATCGTGAGCGTCGTAACATCGCTCAGGAAGTCTTGCGCGCGGCGCGACTTCTTACGGCTGCGCACCAGCCTGTCGCCCAGAATATCCTGCTCGCCGATGACGGCGAGATCCTCGGTCTCGAACCCTTGTTCCAGACCGACGACGGCGAGCGCGACGACGCCTTTTTTCAGTGCCTGAGCCTGGACGAGCGACGAAACGGGTTCGAGATTTTTAAGCCCGTGATCGCCGAGCACATGGGCGAGACGCTCGCGCGATCCATCCGACCAGCCGGCGACGATCACGCGTTTGCCGGCATAGAGCAAGGTACGCGCATGATCGGCCGCCGCCTGAAAGACATTGGCGTTTTCATCATTGCGTTCGGGCGCGAAGCTGCGTCCCGGCCGCGCTCCGCCATCAATGACGAGGCCTTTGCTCGATCCGGGCACGGCGAAAGGCGTCACATGCACAGTCGCGGCTGTGTCGAGGTCCTTGCGCCATTCCGCGGGCGAGAGATAAAGCGCATCGGGTTCGAGCGGCTTATAATTGGAATGCGCCGGATCGGCATCATGCGCGCTTTTGCGCGCATCGTAATAATCCTTGATCTGCGTCAGGCGCTCATTGGCGGCATCTTCAGCGAGCGCGTCGAGGACGAAGGGCGCGTCACCTACATAATCGAAGACGGTGTCGAGCCTGTCATAGAACAGCGGCAGCCAATGCTCGAACCCAGCGTGACGGCGCCCCTCGCTGATCGCCTCGTAAAGCGCATCGCCGCGCGTCTGCGCGCCGAAGCGCGCGACATAGGCCTGGCGGAAGTGGCGCATCGTGTCGGTCTTGATCTGAACCTCGCTCATCGGCACGAGATCGAGGCTTCTCATCTGGCCGACGGTCCGTTGCGTTTCCGGATCGAAGGTGCGGATCGATTCCAAAGTATCGCCGAAGAAATCGAGCCGCACCGGCTGCGCCATGCCCGGCGGAAACAAATCGATAATGCCGCCGCGCACCGCATAATCGCCGGTGTCGCGAACCGTCGAAGCTCGGCCGTAACCATTCGCTTGAAGCCATTGCACCAGGGCTTCCGTATCGACCGCATTGCCGGGCGCGGCCGAAAAGCTCTCCTGCCCAACCTGCTGCAATGGCGGCACGCGTTGCAGGACGGCGTTGACCGAGGTCGACAAGATGCGCGGGCGTTCAAGCGCCGTGCGCGACAAAGCGAGACGCGACAAAACGGTCATCCGTGCCGCGGTCACCGCGGCATTGGGCGAGACCCGATCATAGGGCTGACAATCCCAGGCGGGGAAATCCATGACCTCGATTTCGGGTGCGGCAAAACTCATCGCCTCGTTGAAGCCGCGGGCGCGTTGCTCGTCGCGGGCAACATGCACGAGCACGACGGCGCGGCGTTCGGCCGCGCGCGCCAAGGCTCGCGTGAGGTCGGCGATGCAAAAGGCATCGAACCCGTCGGGGACCGAAGCAAGCGTGAGCTGCCGGTCCTTTTCGAGCGATGCGACGGCACGTTTGAGATCAATCACGAGAAGATCGCGGCCCTTTTTCGCGGCAAAAGCTCAGCTATGAAGCGGCTTTTCGTGGGTATGGAAGGCACATATTTTCCGAAACAGCCCAGTGTCGAAGTTGGCCGGCGTTTCGAACTCCCCCGTCACCCAGCCGAACACATCCCTGTCGGTGGCATCGAGGAGGATCTCGAAATCGTCAAGCTCCGCATCGCTCAGATCGGCGACTTTGGCCT
Source organism: Methyloferula stellata AR4 (assembly GCF_000385335.1). Taxonomy (NCBI): domain Bacteria; kingdom Pseudomonadati; phylum Pseudomonadota; class Alphaproteobacteria; order Hyphomicrobiales; family Beijerinckiaceae; genus Methyloferula; species Methyloferula stellata. Next base: position 4,070,050 of record NZ_ARWA01000001.1, read on the forward strand.
CGGCGAAGCCGCCCAGAATCAGATCCATCTCCCGCATCCCGCGATGCCAGGAGCGAAACAGGATGCGACGGCGGCGAAGGTCAAGATCCGCCCGAGAGGGAGTTTTTAGGGGCTGGTCCAATAGGAATACGTCCAAAGGGCGCTTGTCAGGGCGCGCTCAGGTTGAAGGTCTTCGTTCTATAGACCTGCCCCGCCTTGCTGTCAGCAGGCAATGAAATGAGAAAGATGGGGCGGCGCAGGCGTCCCCGCAACACTCATTTGAGCTCGAAAGCAGCCTTGCGCGGCGTGCGCAGCACCTCGGCGTAGCCGTTTTCGATCAGCAGCGCGGCCAGGTCGATCGACCAGCGCTCCGGCACAAATTCTAAAAACAAAAGACGCGGCCAAAGCGCTCGCGGCGCATCGCGGAAGAAAGGTTCGAGGATCAGATCCTCGGCGCCTTCGACATCGAGCTTCATGGCATCGATCCGCTCGAAGCCTTCCTCGGTGACGATGCTGATCAAAGCCTTGGCGGGCACCTTGACGCTTTCGCCGACGGCATCCGAATTGATGATCCGCATGGAGCTTTCGCCGCGATTGTCGGCATCGATGAAAAGCGTGATCTCGCCATCGCGATCGGCTATCGCGCAAGCGATCGCCTTGATCGTCGCAAAGGGATTCTGGCCGATATTATAGGTCAGCCGTTCGAAGATCTCGGGCTGCGGCTCGATCGCCAGGATCCTTGCGCGTGGTCCGGCCTCCGCCGCGGCGAAAAGACTATAGCCGCCGACATTGGCGCCTATATCGATAAAGGTGAAATCCGGCGTCATCCGCGCCTGCATGAACTCGCGCTCCGGCAGGTCGAAATATTGCGGCGTGAACAATATGCGCTTTTCGCAGACGTTATTGTAAGGATAGAGCCGCATGCGCGCGCCGAGCGCCTCGACATCGAGGGGCTGGCCCTTCATGGCTTTCATCGCCATGGCGCGCAGGAAAAACGCCCGGCGCTTGCCGGCCCAGCTCTCCGAAGCGCCCCGCGTCAGATCCAAAAGCCGCGCAATGGCGCCTTGCGGCGTGTAGCGGCCGAAGGCGGAAAGATCATTGGTGAGCGTTTTTGCCATTCGCGCCGCTGATTGGGGACTTTGCCGATCGGATTTGGCTGATCGGACTTGTCCGATCGCCTCGGCCAAGAATTGATCTTTATCCGCGCGGTGTCCTACCATAGGGGCGGGACTCGAAGAAATAGCCTCGAAGCCCCGGCGATCTTGCGCCGCGCCGCCAAAAGCATAAATTCATGGTGAGCCGGGGCATGATCTTGGAAATGCCGGCTCGACTTTTCGGGCAAGATCATGCGTTAAAGCCGATTTGAAACATGGCGGCGATTGAACCGGGCCCGCCGCGCCAAGAGAGCAGAAGCCAGATGACCTTCGTTGACGCCTTGGAAGTGACGGGCCGCAAGAGCGGTCATATCAAATTGCATGGTCCGGAGGCCTTCGCAGCCATGCGCGAGGCCGGCCGCCTGACGGCCGAAGCGCTCGACCTTTTGACCGAACATGTAAAGCCGGGCGTCACGACCGAATTTCTCGACGACCTCGTCTTCGATTTCGCCCTCGCGAATGGCGCCTATCCTGCACCGCTCGATTATCGCGGCTACCGGAAATCGATTTGCACCTCGATCAATCATGTCGTCTGCCACGGCATACCGGATCGGAAGGCCCTCAAGGATGGCGATATCGTCAATTGCGACATCACCTTGATCGTCGACGGCTGGCATGGCGATTCGAGCCGGATGTATCTCGTCGGTGAAGTTCCGCGGCGGGCGCAACGGCTTGTCGAGGTCACCTATGAGGCCATGATGCGCGGCATAGCGATCGTCAAGCCCGGCGCGACGACGGGCGATATCGGCGCCGCCATTCAGGATTACGCGGAAAGCGAGCGCTGCTCCGTGGTGCGGGATTTCTGCGGCCATGGACTCGGCCGGCTCTTTCACGACGAGCCCAACATACTGCACTATGGCCGGCGCGGCGAAGGCGTCGCTCTGAAGCCCGGCATGTTCTTCACGATCGAACCGATGATCAACCTCGGCCGTCCGCATGTGAAAATCCTGGCCGACGGCTGGACCGCCGTCACCCGCGACCGTTCCATGTCGGCGCAGTTCGAACATACGATCGGCGTCACCGAAACCGGGTACGAGATTTTTACGCTCTCGCCGAAAGGCCTGCATCACCCGCCCTATAATGCCGGCACTGCCCCGGCCGTATGAGCAAGGCGCCGTCCTCTCCCCTAGAAGATGACGGCGCGCCGCATTATCTCGGCCATCGCGAGAGGTTGCGCGAGCGTTTCCGCAAGGCCGGAGACGCCGCGCTCGCCGATTACGAATTGCTCGAACTTGTGCTTTTTCGCGCCATGCCCCGGCGCGACGTGAAGCCCATCGCCAAAGCCCTCATCGCCCGGTTCGGATCTTTCGCCGAGGTCGTCGCGGCGCGGCCCGAGCGGCTCGCCGAAATTCCGAATCTAGGCGACGCCAGCATCACCGAATTGAAACTGATCGAGGCCGCTGCCCGCCGCCTGACGAAATCGGCCATCGAAAAGCGCCCCTCAATGGGAAGTTTCAGCGCCGTCGTCGATTATTGCCGGACCGCCATGGCCTTCAACGACCGGGAACAATTCCGCATTCTCTTCCTCGACAAGAAAAACCAGCTCATCGCCGACGAAGTCCAAGGCACCGGCACGGTTGACCATACGCCGGTCTACCCACGCGAAATCATGCGACGCGCGCTCGAACTCAATGCCACGGCGCTCATTCTCGTGCACAATCATCCCTCGGGCGATCCGACGCCCTCGACCGCCGACATTCATCTGACGCATCAGATCATCGCTGTCGGAAAACCGCTGAACGTCCTTGTTCACGATCATCTGATCATCGGCCGGCACGGGCACGCAAGCTTCAAGGGGCTGCAGCTCATCTAGAGCATCGGACCGAAAAGTGCGAAGCGGTTTTCGGACCAATCCGATGCGATTTAAAAGACTTACAGGCACCCGACCGATTCGATATGAACGCCCACCGCGCCAAGGCATATCCAGACCGGCTTATTTGGCTGGATCGTCTATGGTTTCCGGGCTTTTCCACAAGCCTTCCCAACCGTCAGAATCGTTTAGAGAAAACATACGTAAAAGAACTTACCGTTAACTGAGCCATGCTAGTCTCGACCTAAGCGCGATTGGGCCGGCGGTTTCATCCTGACGGCTTGCGACTTCAAAACGGGTATTTTCAACCGATCGATAACAAGATTTATTCAATTAGCGTCGCACTCGACGCACTGCATTAATATTCGCATGGGTCGGGCCGGAAAAAAGCAAATGAAAATGGACCTTATGAATTTGCGCGACTTCCGGCAGGGAACGCTCCAGGGTTCAGCCATTCTTGCAGGCATCGCTCTTGTCGCCCTGGCGACCTTCGTCGCTTTCGTGGCGACCCAGCAGGCCATCGATACGTTCTTCATCGCGAGCGCGCTTGTCTTCTCGGTTTATGTGGTTTGGCAATCGCGCCGGACGGTTCAGCGTTTGACCGAAAGCGAAGCCAAGGCCAAGCAGGTCGCCGGCCATGACATTCTCTCGGGTCTACCCAACCGCTTTCTGTTCAACGACCTCGTCGATTCCGAAATCGGCCGCTGCGCCCGCAATAGAAGCTCGTTTGCGCTTTTTTATCTCGACCTCGATCGTTTCAAAGAAATCAACGACACGTTCGGGCATGATGCCGGAGACCAGCTGATCATCTCGATCACCACGCGCATCACGCGGGTGCTTCGCCAAAACGATCGTCTGGCGCGGCTTGGCGGCGACGAATTCGGTATTCTGCAGACGGATGTGAAAGATCCGCGCGACAGCGCCGCCCTGGCACAGCGCATTCTCGATGCCCTGTCGGTTCCCTTCGACCTCGGCGAACGGCAGGTCTTTGCCGGTATTTCCATCGGAATCGCCCTCTGCCCGCAGGACGCGACCGACCGCAGCGGCTTGATGTGCCTCGCCGATCTTGCGCTCTATCGGGCAAAGCACGAAGGCCGCAATCGCTACACCTTCTTCGAAGCGCGCATGGGTGAACATTTGCGTTTGCGCAAAGCCATCGAGGATGAATTACGCCAAGCGATCGCCAATGACGGGCTCGGCGTCGAATATCAGCCCGTCATGTCCGGCGATGGACAGACAATGGTCGGCCTCGAAGCGCTCGTGCGCTGGAATCACCCGACCCAAGGCAATCTCCCGCCGGAAAGCTTCATCAGCCTCGCGGAAGAGCGCGGCCTGATCGTTCCCCTCGGGGAATGGGTCTTGCGGCGCGCCTGTCTGGATGCGCGGAGGTGGCCGGAGCTGCGCGTCGCCGTGAATGTCTCGCCGATCCAATTCCGGCATAAGGAATTCGTAAGCTCGGTCGTCAAAATTCTGCAGGAAACCGGGATGGAGCCGCAACGGCTCGAACTCGAGCTGACCGAAGGCGTCGTGATCGAAGATGCCGATCAGGCGGAAAACTCGATCATCGAATTGCGCGCGCTCGGCATAAGAATGGTGCTCGACGATTTCGGCACCGGCTATTCGAGCCTGATCTATCTGCGCCGCTTTGCCTTCGACAAGATCAAGATCGACCGGTCGTTCCTGCAATATATGGAGCCATCGGGAGAGAGCGCGATCATCGTCCAATCGATCGTCCAGCTCGGACGCGCACTCGGTCTCACCGTCAATGCGGAAGGAATCGAAACGCCGGACCAGGTCGAATTCCTGCGTGCGCTCGGCTGCGATGAATTGCAGGGCTTTCTCTTTTCCGCATCGCTTGCGGCCGATGACGTCGCGGCTTTCGCGGCGACGGCCGCGGGCGGCTATGGCCTCGTGCCAAACATGCCGCTTGCCGTCGCCAGAGCCGGATGAAGAAAAGCGGCGGCTTTCGCTTCACCCTCTCCAAAAGCTCTGCGACCTTTCGGGATCATGCTCTAGTTAAACCGGAATTCGGCGTCGAACGCCTTGATTTCCGCCGGTTTGATGAGCTTCGAATGCCCCACCCTGACGCTATGCAAGGCGCCGTCGAGTTTCTCCCGCCAGAAGGTCAAAAACCGGATCAGGGTCGGGAAGTCCGGTGCTATATCATAGTCCTGCCAGATGAAGCTTTGGAGCAGACCGGGGTGATCCGGCATCCGGTACAGGATTTCGGCCGTCGTCAGACCATAGCCGGAAAGCTGCTTCAAGAAATCGTCCGATACCCTGCCATTTTGCGCTTGCTTCGACATCTTCGACCTCCGTGCCGGCCACAACGCCTGCGCGCAGATATTTGTTGCTTCAGGCCCTGTTCTGGTTCACGCGCCGCGAAGACTCGGAGAACCTGCCGTCACGCCCATATTGCGCATGCTTAAGGTTAAGCAAATGTTACGGGTGTGTGACAGGCGTGACTAGTGACAGCAAGCCACATGCCGGAGCTTTATGAAACCGGCCGTTTCAATCCGGCCAAAATCTCGCGCGTGTCGACATCGATTTCGATCGCTGAGTCGTCGATCGGACAGTCGAGAATAAGACGGTCTTGGCCCCCCAGAAGCGCCTTGGCGCCCCGGTCGCCTACGAGCATGGCGACCTCGGGAAAGAGTTTCCGGCCGATCAAAACAGGATTGCCTTGCCGCCCGTTCCGGAGAGGCACGACCGCATCGGGTTCGATTGGTGCATCCTCGAACCGAGCGATCAACCGGTCGATCACCTCGGCCGTCACAAAGGGCATATCGGCCAGGAGGATGATCGCGCCCCGGACCATGTCCGGCAGGGCGGCGACACCGGCCTTCAGGGAGGCGGAAAGCCCCTCTGTATAGGCGGGATTATGGACCACGAAGAGATCCAATCCCGCCACGCTGTCTTGGACTTTTTCGGCGGCATGGCCAGTGACAAGAACGACGCAAACGGCTTTGGAGGCGAGCGCCGCCTCCGCCGCATAACGGATCAAAGGCTTGCCATCGAGATCGGCGGCAAGCTTCGTCTCCTGCGGACCGCCGCCGAAACGGGTGGCCTGCCCGGCCGCCAGCAGAATCGCTGCGACCTCACGCATGACTGCCGGCGCAGGCTCTCACGCCGCCACCTCCGCTGCCGCCCGCAGGGGCTTTTGGCGGCGGGCCGAGACGAGTTCGCCGATAATGGAAACGGCGATTTCGGCAGGACTGATGGCGCCGATATCGAGGCCGATCGGCGCGTGAATCTTGCCAAGCTCGGCCTCGCCGAAGCCCAGACCCCGCAGGCGCTCCAACCGCTTGGCATGGGTTTTCCGCGAGCCTAGGGCGCCGATATAAAAGCACTCGGACTTCAAGGCTGCTGCCAAAGCCGGATCGTCGATCCTGGGATCATGGCAGAGTGCGACCACAGCGGTGAACCGGTCGAGCCCAAGTGGCGGCAGCGCCACCTCCGGCCATTCGGCGATGAGCGGCACATCCGGGAAACGCTCAAGGCTGGCGAAGGCCGTGCGCGGATCGACGATCACAATGTCGAGATCGATTAATTTGGCGATCGGGGCAAGCGCCTGCGAAATATGCACGGCGCCGATCGCGATCAGTCGCGACGGCGGGATCTGGACGCTCAGGAACCAGTCGCGTCCGTCATGATGGACGAGGCCGCTTTTTCCGAGGCCGACTTGGTCTTGAAGCGCACCGGCCAGCGGATCGGCGGCAATTTCATTTGCGCGCACAAGCCTTTGCGTGCCCGCGGCGAGATCCGTCACGAGCACGCAGGCGCGCCGCGCGGCGCGTTCGGCATTGAGGGCCGCGAGAAGGTCGAGCCGCATCAATCGACCCTTTCGACATAGACCTTGATCCTGCCGCCACAGGAGAGACCGGCGCGCCAGGCCGTCTCGTCGGCGACGCCAAATTCGAGCATGCGCGGCTTGCCGTCTTCGATCACGTCCTGCGCCTCGGTCACGACTTCACCCTCGACGCAACCGCCGGAGACGGAGCCGAGAAAGCCGCCGGTCTCGTCGATCAAGAGATGGCTCCCGACCGGACGCGGCGCCGATCCCCAGGTCTCCACCACGGTCGCTAGCGCGACCTGCCGGCCAGCCTGCTTCCACGCCTGGGCGGTGAGCAGAATATCATCTTCCGATGTCAGCATGATCCGACCACTCCGGTTTACCCTGAGCCTCTTTATACAGCCTATAACATATAGCCTACGGCCGAGGTTTTTCAGGGGCCTCGGCGCGTGCCGCCATCGCTATTCATCGTTCAATGGTTTGAATGAAGCTGCACGAATCTTTTTGTTGGGCTAAAAGGCAGTGGATTGGCCGGCTTCTGCCGGCAGAGGATTTTTTGAAACGAGGGTGACCCATGGCCGAATTGAGCATCGGTGGCGAAGCGTTCCACGTCGAGATCGAGGGCGACGAAGACGCGCCCGTTTTGATGTTGTCCAATGCGATGGGCGCAAATCTGCACATGTGGGACGCGCAAATTCCGGCCCTGCTCAAACACTATCGCGTGCTGCGCTATGATGCGCGCGGGCATGGCAACAGCGTCGTCTCGGAAGGCCCCTATTCAATCGCCGATCTCGGCCGCGACGCACTTGAGATCCTCGATACATTGGGTTTGGAAAAAGTCGATTTCCTCGGCCTCTCGCTCGGCGGCATGGTGGGTCAATGGCTTTTGACCCATGCGCCGAAGCGAATCGGCAAGGCCATTCTCTCCGATACGGCAGCTCAGATCGCCTCGCCGGATCTCTGGAACAGCCGGATTCAAACAGTCCTGCAAGACGGCATGGGCGCGGTCGCATCGAGCCTGATCGAACATTGGTTCACCAAGGATTTTCGCGATTCACATCCTGACGAGGTCGGCGAGATCGAGGATATGATTCTGAGAACGCCCCCCGAAGGATATGCGGCCACCTGCGCGGCGATCCGGGATGCCGATTTGCGCGAGGCGGTCCGTTCGATTCAGGCGCCGGTTCTCGTCATGGTCGGCCGTCACGACACCGTCACGCCGCAGGGCATAGCGGCGCTGCTGAGCAGCACGATCCCCAAGGCCAAGCTTGTCACGCTCGAAGCGGCGCATCTCTCGAATATCGAAGATGCAGAGCAATTCATTGAGAAAGCGCTCGAATTTCTTCTGGCGGAAGAGCCGGTCATCGAGCTTGAGCTTGAAGAGGTTTCCGAAGCTCCAGCTCCGAAAAAGCCGCGCAAGCCGCGCGTGAAGAAAGCGCCGGACGTGGAGATTGTGGTCGCGCCTGAACCGGTCGCCGTTACGACCCGCACCAAGAAGAAAGCCGCGGCCAAAAAGGCTCCGGTGAAAAAGGCAGCCGCCAAGAAAGCGGTGCCCAAAAAGGCCGCCGTCAAGAAGACTGCTGCCAAAAAGGCTGCGCCCAAGAAGGCCGTGAAAAAATCCGCCGCCAAGAAGACCGCGGTGAAGAAGACGGTTGCCAAGAAGGGCCCGATCAAAAAAGGCGCAATCAAGAAGGCCGCCACGAAGAAGGCAGTTAAAAAGACGGCCGTGAAGAAAACAGCGGCAAAGAAAAGCACCGTGAAGAAGGCTGTGAAAAAGACGCTGCCGTCACGCAAAGCCGGACCGGCGAAAGTAGCCCGCAAGCCCATCAAGAAGGCCGTCGCCAAGAAGAGCGTCGCAAAGAAGGCGAAGCGGCGCTGAGAGAACGCGCTAAGCCTCATCCTCAGGAGCATGCGTCTCGAAGGACGAGGGTTGGCACTTTGTAAGAAAGCACGCCGATCCCTCGCCCTTCGAGACGCCGCCTTTGGCGGCTCCTCAGGGTGAGGGACTAGCCCAGTCTCTACAGCGCGCGATATTTCCGGTGCACATAGGCCAGGCACTCGCTCTCCGGAGCGAAAGCCACTGCCTCGACCGCGCCGATCATGACGAAATGGGTCGTCACTTCCTTAGCCTCGATCAGGCGGCAATCGAAAGAGGCGAGCGCGGTCGCAAGCGCCGGCGCGCCGGTGACGAGCTTCGTCCAGGCGCCGGTCTTGAACCGCTCTTCGAGATGCTCGTCGGTGCGACCGGCGAAAATATTCGACAAAGCCTCATCCGGCGGCGCAAGCGTATTGATGCAGAAACAGCCATTGGCGATCATGCGCGCGGCCGAAGGCGAAGTCTTGTTGATGCAAAACAGCATCATCGGCGGCTCGACCGTGATCGAAGTCACGGCCGTTGCTGTGATGCCGCCAAGGCCGGCCGGTCCGTCCGTCGTCACAATATTGACCGCCGCCGCGAAACGGCTCATCGCTTCCTTGAAATGTGTGGGATCGACGCCTGAGCCAGGAGCAGCAACGGTAAGTTCGGCCATGATACACCTTGTTTTATAGTTGTAGGGCTTGGTTTTATCGTTTCGGGGTCTTGTCGTTTTCGGGGCTCGGCCTGCCGGTGCGACTGCCCCGGGCTTAGGGGGCCGAAAGGCCTTGATAGCAAAGGCTGCGCGACAAACAAAGCGACAGCATGATCACGCCTTGAAACAAATGCTTAGAATATGGTCCATCGCCTGAGGCAAAGGTACGGCATGGAAATCTTTCTGCAACAATTGATCAATGGACTGACCCTCGGCGCGATCTACGGCCTGATCGCGATCGGCTATACGATGGTCTTCGGCGTGATCGGCATGGTCAATTTCGCGCATGGCGATGTCTTCATGCTGTCGAGCTTCATCGCGCTCATCATCTTTCTCCTGCTGACGCAGGTCCTGGGCCTCGCATCGATCCCGCTCGATCTCGTGATCGTGCTCGTCGCTGCCATGGCGCTCACCGGCCTCTGGAATTTCATGATCGAGCGCCTCGCCTATAGACGCCTGCGCTCATCGTTCCGATTGGCGCCTTTGATCTCGTCGATCGGCATGTCGATCTTTCTGTCGAATTTCGTCGCGCTCGCGCAAGGCCCGCGCAACAAGGCCGTTCCCTCCATGCTCGACGAGGTTTTCAAGCTGACGCATGGGCACGGCTATGACGTCACTCTGTCGTTGAAGCAGATCCTCATCATCGCCGTCACGGCCGTGCTGCTCTTTGGCCTCTGGTATGTCGTCGAAAAGACGCCGCTCGGCCGCGCGCAGCGTGCCTGCGAGCAGGACCAGACCATGGCGGCTTTGCTTGGCGTCGATGTCGATCGCACGGTCTCTGCGACGTTCGTCATTGGCGCGGTGCTCGCGGCCGCCGCCGGCGTGCTTTACATGCTTTATTATGGTGTGGTGAATCCGAACGACGGATTCATCGCGGGAGTCAAAGCCTTCACGGCGGCGGTGCTCGGCGGCATCGGCTCTTTGCCCGGCGCCGTGCTCGGCGGCTTGCTGATCGGCCTCGTCGAGACCTTTTGGGCTGCTTATTTTTCCTCCGACTATAAGGATGTCGCGGCCTTCAGCGTGCTCGCCGTCACTTTGATCTTTCTGCCGCGCGGTCTTTTGGGCCGCGCCGACATCGAGAAAGTTTAACCGTGGGAACGGAAGGAATTCCGAGCAAAGTCAAAAGCGCCGGCCTCGCAGCGCTGATTATGCTCGGTCTTTCGTTTCCGATCGTCGCCTATCACGCCGATATGGATCTGACGCGCGGTCTCTTTCTCGAAAGCCGCTGGCCGCTGGTTGCACTCCTGGTAGGCGGGGTTTTCATCCTCCGCTTGCTCGGCGAGATCGTCCTCTCTTGGATGCATGGCAGACGCGCCGCCGCCGAAACGCCGAAGACCAAATACGGCGTTTCGCCAAACGCTCTTCGCCTCATCGGCTTTGCCGGGATCGGCGCGCTGATTGCCTTTCCGCTCGCCGCCGTCTTTACGCTCGGCCCGGCGGGCTCGCTCAAATGGATCGACAATTACGGCATTCAGATCCTGATCTATGTGATGCTCGGCTGGGGCTTGAACATCGTCGTCGGCCTCGCCGGCCTGCTCGATCTCGGCTATGTCGCCTTCTATGCCGTCGGCGCCTATGCCTATGCGCTGCTTGCGACGGATCTCGGCTGGTCCTTCTGGCTCTGCCTGCCGATCTGCGGCGCCATCGCGGCGCTCTTTGGCATAGCGCTCGGCTTTCCGGTGCTGCGGCTGCGCGGCGATTATCTCGCCATCGTCACTTTGGCCTTTGGCGAAATCACCCGCGTCGTCGCGGTCAATTGGACGGCGCTTACCAATGGCGATGCAGGTGTCAGCCTGATCCCGAAAATTACCTTCCTCGGCATTCCATTCACTAAAGGTGAAGCGGGTTTCGCCGCGCATTTCGGCCTTCCGTTTTTTCCGATCGAGCGAACGATCTTTCTTTATTATCTCATTCTTGCGCTCGCGCTGCTGACGAATTTCTTGACCACGCGGCTGCGCCGCTTGCCGCTCGGCCGCGTCTGGGAGGCGCTGCGCGAAGACGAGATCGCCTGCCGGTCGCTTGGCATCGACACGGTCAAAGCAAAACTCTCCGCCTTCGCGATCGGCGCGCTCATCGCAGGCATCGCCGGCGCCTTCTTCGCCGTGCGGCAGGGTTTCGTCTCGCCATCGAGCTTCGGCTTTATCGAATCCGCGACGATCCTTTCGATCGTCGTTTTAGGCGGCGCGGGCTCGCAGCTTGGCATCGTGCTCGCCGCGATCCTGATTATCGGCGGCTCGGAGTTTTTGCGCGAGCTCGACGTATTGCAGGAATTCTTCGGCTATACATTCGATCCGACGCAATATCGCATGTTGCTCGTCGGCCTCGCCATGGTCGCCATGATGAACTGGCGTCCGCGCGGTCTCGTCTCTGTGCGGCGGCCCTCGATCTTTCTGAAAAAAGCCAAGCCCGTCGCGGTCGAGCTTATCGCGGAAGGGCGCACTTGATGGCGCCTCCACTTTTGCGCGTCGAACATCTCACCATGCGTTTCGGCGGTCTGACCGCCGTAGACGATGTGAGCTTCGAGGCCAGAGGCGGCGAGATCACGGCGCTGATCGGACCGAACGGCGCCGGCAAGACGACCCTCTTCAATTGCATTACCGGTTTCTACAAACCGGATGCCGGCCGCATCGTCTTGATGCAAGGCGAGCCGAAGGCGGCCGATATCGACAGGCTGACGCGCTCCGGCCGCCGCCACGGCGTCTTTGCATCCGGCGACATTTGTCTTCTGGAGCGCATGAGCGATGCCGAGATCGCCCGTCGCGGACATGTGGCGCGGACTTTTCAGAATATACGGCTGTTCTCCGGCATGACGGCGCTCGAAAACCTGATCGTCGCGCGCCACAATCAATTGATGGCCGCGTCCGGCTATACGATCTTGGGTCTGCTCGGCATCGGCGCCTATCACACGACGGAAAAAGAAGCAGTCGAGGCAGCGAAATATTGGCTCGCCAAGATCGGCCTTGCCGAACACGCGGATGATGCGGCCGGCAATCTCTCCTATGGCGCGCAGCGCCAGCTCGAAATCGCCCGCGCCATGATGACGGAGCCGCTGCTTTTATGCCTCGACGAGCCCGCCGCCGGATTGAACGCAGCGGAATCATCGAAGCTTAACGAACTGCTGCGGGATATTCGCCAGACGCACGGCACGTCGATCCTGTTGATCGAGCATGACATGTCGGTCGTCATGAGCATATCCGACCACGTCGTGGTGCTCGACTATGGCCGCAAGATCGCCGAGGGCACGGCATCCGCCGTCCGCCGCGATGAAAATGTCGTCGCAGCCTATCTCGGCGTCGAAGACGACGAGCTGCGTTTGGCCGAGACAAAGGTCGGCGCATGAAAGCGGGGCCTTCTTCTTCGACGCTCTTGTCCATAGAGGGCGTCAAGGCCTTCTATGGGCCCGTCGCCGCCTTGAAGGGCGTCGCGCTCCATATCGATGAAGGCGAGATCGTTACATTGATCGGTGCCAATGGCGCCGGCAAATCGACGCTGATGATGACCATTTTCGGCAAGCCGCAGGCACGTGAAGGCCACATCCTTTTCGATGGCGAAGACATCACGCATCGCAAGACGCATGAGATCGCCCGCGCGGGTCTCGCGCAGGTGCCGGAAGGCCGCCGGGTTTTTCCGCGCATGACGGTGTTCGAAAATCTCCAAATGGGTGCCTTGAATGGCAATGGCAGTTTCGCCCGCGATCTCGAACGCGTGGTCGATCACTTCCCCTGGCTGGGCACCCGCGCGACACAACGTGCCGGCACGCTGTCGGGCGGCGAACAGCAGATGCTTGCGATCGGCCGCGCCTTGATGAGCCGCCCGCGGCTGCTGCTTCTCGACGAACCTTCTCTGGGTCTGGCGCCGCTCATCGTCAAGCAGATCTTCGACGTGCTTAAGCGGCTCAATCGCGACGAAGGCCTCACCGTGTTTCTCGTCGAGCAAAATGCCTATCATGCGCTGAAGCTTGCCGATCGCGCCTATGTCATGGTCAACGGCGAGATCAGCCATGCTGGCGCGGGGGCTGAGCTTCTCGCCCGCGACGATATCCGCGCCGCCTATCTCGGAGGCGCGTGATGCTGGGCTTTCTGGTGATTACGCTTGGCCTTGGCGGCACAGCAGCGGTCATGAGCGGACGCGCGCTCGCGCTGATCTGGCGCTCGCGCTGGCACATCGTCCTCGCCATGCTCCTGCTCGCCATGGCGGTCCGCTTTCTTCATTATGCCTTGCTTGGGGAGGCGCTTTTATCGGGCACGGCCTATATGATGGATGTCGCGGTGCTCTATTGCCTGGCTTGGCTCAGCTTTTCCTGGACACGACGAAGACAAATGAAACAGCAATATGGATGGCTCGCTGGAGAAACCTGATGCGTGTGAAAATCCTCGGTCTCCTTTTGCCGCTTGTGTTTGGCTTGCCAGCCGCGGCGCAAGTGCCGGTGCCATCGCCCGTGCAGGTCAAGATCGGCGTCGCTGGTCCGATGACAGGGCCTGACGCCGTCTTCGGATCGCAATTGCGCTTCGGCGTCGAGCAGGCGATCGAGGATATCAACGCCAGCGGCGGCATCATGGGCAAGAAGCTCAGGATCGCCATCGGCGACGATGCCGCCGATCCGAAGCAAGGCGTCTCCGTCGCCAACCGTTTCGTGAGCGACGGGATCAAGCTCGTCATCGGTCACTTCAATTCCGGCGTAACCATGCCAGCGACCGACATCTACGCCGAAAACAACATACTCGACATCACGCCCGCCTCGACCAATCCGCAGATCACCGATCGCGGCCTGGAGACAATCTTCCGCACCTGCGGGCGCGACGATCAGCAGGCGATCGTGGCCGCCAAATATCTCGCAAGCCTGAAGGACAAGAAGATCGCCTTTCTGCACGACAAGACGACCTATGGCAAAGGGCTCGCCGACGAGACGCGCAAGGATCTTGCCGCGCTCGGCGTCACGGATGTGCTTTATGAAGGCGTGAACAAGGGCGAGAAGGATTATTCCGCCGTCGTCTCGAAGATCAAAGCGTCGGGCGCCGACATCGTCTATTGGGGCGGCTATCACACCGAAGGCGGGTTGATCGTGCGGCAGATGCGCGACCAGGGCGTCATGGCGACCTTGATGGCGGGAGACGGATTGGCCTCCGACGAATATGCCGCGATCGGCGGTCCCGGTGTCGAAGGCACGCTGATGACCTTCCCCCCCGATCCGCGCAACAGGCCGGAAGCGGCCGAGGTCGTGGCAAGATATAAGGCCAAGAACATCAATCCGGAGACTTACACGCTCTATTCCTATGCCGCGCTCGAAGTCATCAAACAGGCGGCGGAAGCGGCGAAGTCTCTCGATCCGTTGGAGATCGCCAAGGCCATGCATTCCGGCATGACGTTCAAGACCGTGATCGGCGATTTAAGCTACGATAAAAAGGGCGATGTGACGCGCGCCGATTATACCGTCTTCGTCTGGCGCAAAGGCCCCGACGGCAAGATCAGCTATTACGAGCTGGACAAGCAGAGCTAGAAGCACAAATCCATCAGCTGCGTCATGCCCGGCCTTGAGCCGGGCATCCAAGAATGCGCTTACGATTTTCTGCGGAGTGCCTGGATGCGCGGGTCAAGCCCGCGCATGACGCGCCGAAGGTAGGTGCTCTTCACCCCAGATTGGCGAGACCCGGAAAGGTCTCGAGCAGCCAGAAGGACAGGTTCTGCAAAGAGCCGGTCAAAAAGGCGATGCCGGTCAAAATCAAGAGCACGCCGACGATGCGCTCGACTATGCCGAAATATTTTTTGAACCGTTTGAGAAACCCCATGCAGGGCTCGATGGCGAGCGCCGCCAGCAGAAACGGCACGCCTAGCCCGAGCGAATAAACGGCGAGAAGTCCGGCGCCTTTGCCTAAAGTCTCTTGTGAGGCGGCAACGGCCAGAATCGCCGCGAGGATCGGACCGATGCAGGGCGTCCAGCCGAAAGCGAAAGCGAGACCCAAGACATAGGCGCCCCAAAGGCCAAGCGGCTTATTCACTTCAAGCCGCGCCTCGCGATACATGAATGCGATACGAAAGACGCCCAAAAAATGCAGGCCCATGAGGATGATTGCGCCGCCGGCCAGCACCGACAGCACAGCAAGATGCTCACGCAAAACCTGGCCGAAGACTGAGGCCGTCGCGCCAAGCGCGACGAAGACCGTCGAGAAGCCCAATACGAAAAGCACCGCCGCGATGAAAATATCGCGCTGCGCGCGGCTCTCGCCCTCGCTCGCAACTTCTTCGATCGTCGTGCCGGCGATGAAGGTCAGATAGGGTGGGACCAGCGGTAAAACGCATGGACTGAGGAAGGAGAGAAGTCCCGCCGCAGCAGCTGCTGAAAAAGTGACATCGAGAGCCATGCCCCGCTTCTAACAAACCATTCTTGAGGAAGCATGACCTTTCAGACAGGTTTGGCCTTAAGGTTTTTATCCCGGCCCTCCCGCTCGAAGCAGAGCTTCCGGCACCGCGATCGCCATTTCCGTTTAAATAATTGATTTAACTTATTTTTTTATTGCAAAGCTAAAACGGTGGCGCAAGGTCTTATGTGTTCTGGGGGACGCAAGATCACAAAATCGTTTGTTCAAGCGCCGGGAGTCGGCTTCGAAACAAGACATTTTTAGCCGATCCGGGTTATGACACATTCATGATTTCAAGCGTCTTTTCATTCCGGCAAAGCGCCTTGGCCGGTTCGGTCACGTCCTTCCATGTGCAGGGATCAGCCACATGGGAATGATGATCGCCTTCGTCTGCAACATCATGTTCAATTTCGTGATCGGGCTGTCGGTCGCGAAATTTCTGGGCCCCGAGGAGTTCGGCCGCTTCGCCTTGGCGCTTGCAACCGCCATGGCCGTGCAGACGGCGTTCTTCGATTGGCTCCGGCTCGGCGCGACACGGTTTTATTCGGAACGCATCCGTACCGAAGACCCGGGCCTGCGGGCGACGCTTGATGTGTCCTTCACAGTCATCGCCGTGGGTCTGACGATCGGTACCGCCGTGCTGCTCATGGCCGGCATCAACTTTCCGCTCTCGAACGGGCTCATCGCGCTCGCCGTCGGCTCGTCCATCACCAATGCGTTTTTCGATTATACGTCGGCCTTGGTGCGGGCGCGTTTCCACAACAAGCTCTATACGCGGCTGATCGTCGTTAAAAATGTCCTATCGCTCGCGCTTGTCGGCGGCGGTGCCTTCTGGTTCGGCTCCGCGAAAATGGCGCTCGTCGGCAGCATCCTGAGCATGAGCTGTACATTGATCACGGCGCGCGCGGCGCTGCACGATCCGGGCGCCGAAGTCCGCTCGGCAAAAGGCTCGATCGCAGAATCGGTCGCCGCCTATGCTTTGCCGATCGTCGGCGCGAACCTGCTCTATCTCCTGATCCCGCTTGCCAACAGGTCCATCGTCACGGTGCTCTACGGCTTTTCCGAAACCGGGCAATTTTCACTGGCCTATGACATCGGAACCAAGGCCGTGCAGGCGATCGGCTCGACGCTCGACGTGTTCTTGTTTCAGATCGCGGTCGCGACGCACGAGCGCCATGGCGCGGCGCGCGCGCGCCAGCAGATCGCGCATAATATGGCGATCGTCATTGCCATCCTTCTGCCTGCCTGCACGGGCATCTGGCTGATTCTTCCGTCGATCGAGCAATTGATCGTACCCGTGCAATATCGCGGACCTTTCGGCGAGCTTCTGCCGCTGATGATGACCGGGCTCTTCTGCTCCGGCCTCATTCAATTCGGCATCAATCCGATCTTTCAGATCTCCAAGCGGACGGGACCGTTGATCGCGGCCGCCGCCGTCGCCTGCGTCGTCGATCCGCTTTTGGTTTTCATCCTGCCGCGCAGCACTGACGCATCGAGCCTTGCCATCGCCCAGGCAGGCGCCTTCGCCGCCGCGCTCATCGCCTTGATTTTCTTTGCCTGCGCGTCGAAGCCGCAATGGCCGTCGGTGCGCGATCTCGCGGCGACAGCGCTTGGTACCGCCTCAATGGCCGCGGCCCTTCTACCATTCCGTGAGCAGGAACCCGGTGTCGTGACGCTCCTGGTGCAAATATCGGCGGGCGTTTTCGTCTATGCGTTTTTTGTCGTGATGCTCGATATCGCCGGCCTGCGCGGCCTGGTCTTGAACTATCTGCGGCCTGTCGTCCGGCGGCTGCGCACGCTTTAATCATCCATTTTGGACGCATGATCCTTCCCAAAAAGTCTGCACCTTTTTGGAATCATGCTCTAATCTTCGTCATCCGCTAGCGCATGAGGACGTTGCATCAGCAGCGTCACCCAGCCTTCGATTTCGAGGCGATGACTAAGCCGCAGGCCTTGCGCGCCATAGGCCGAGATGACGCCAGGAACGTCCCGCGCAAGCAGCCCTGAGAGAATGATCTCGCCTCCCGACGCCATGTGCTGCACGACAGCCGCCGCCATGCGGCGCAAAGGCCGCGCCAAAATATTCGCAAAGACGAGATCGTAAGGGGCGCCTGCCGCAAGCTTCGGATGCGCAAGCCCGGCCGCATGGACCGGCCGCACATAGGCCGCGGCGCCATTGAGCCGCGCATTGGATGCCGCCGCCGCGACGGAAACGGAATCGATATCGCTCGCCTGCACCCGGCGATGAAAAAGCCGCGCGGCGGCAATGGCAAGCACGCCGCTGCCGGTACCAAGATCGAGGATGGCCAGCGGCTTGCGGCGTTTCGCGACGCGATCGAGCATCAAAAGGCAGCCGCGCGTCGAGCCGTGATGGCCCGTGCCGAAGGCCAGCGCCGCCTCGATTTCGAGGCCAATATCGTTTTCCCGTAAGGCCGCGCGGTCATGCGCGCCATGCACCAGAAAGCGTCCGGCCCGCACGGGGACTAGGCCTTCGAGCGACGCGGCCACCCAATCCTTTTGATCGATGCGCGCGAAAACCGCCGCCGCGGCGGCGGCGGGCCCGGCGGCGCATTCAACCAGAGCGCGAATGCCGTCCTCATCCGGCGGATGGCCGAAATAGACCTCGACGATCCAGGGAACCTCTTTCCAGTCTTTGGTATTCGTCACGGCTTCGAAGGCAGAGGCCGCGGTCTCTGCCGGATCGTAGGTCTCGACGATAATATCGGCAATGCGGCGCGCTATTCCCTCATCGCATTCGAGCCGCATGACATGGGCGGCTTTATTGGGCGGCAGACCTTCGAGCATGTGCGCCGGTAGCATGGGCGGCCCCGTCCCGCAAGAAATGAGAAGGCGAGCAGCCATTCGATGTCATTGGCGCGTCCGACGGACAGGTCTATGCTACGGCCATGATCTCGCTGTCCCGGCTTCCTTCCCTCGTCCTCTGCGTCGGCGCGTTTTGTCTTGCCGCGGCTCCGCTCAGCGCGCAGGAGACCCCGCTAAAGGAGTCTTCTCCCACCGAGCCCACGGCGCCGGAACCGGCGCCCGAAGCGCCACTTCCGATGCAGAAAGTGCCGCTCGATGTTCCGATGGAGGCCTTTGGCACGGCCAATCCCGCCTGTGTGGAATGGACAGATGGCTGCCGGACCTGCTCACGGGACGCCACAAACAACGTCTCCTGTTCGACGCCCGGCATCGCCTGTCTGCCGCATGACATCGCCTGCAAGAAGGAACGCGGAAAATAAAGAAAAGGCCAGCCCGTATGCATAATCACCTTTTTCGGCATGCTTTGTGCGGAAGGCGTCGCAAACCTCTCCAACCGGCGGAGCCTTGAGATGAAGATCGCCTGTTGGATCTTGGCGATCGTGGCTTTGGTCTATGTCACGACTATGATCGGCCTGACATGGGTGCAGCGCACGCTGCTTTATTTTCCGGTCCAGGAGACGATGACGCCGGCCGCCGCGGGTTTTCCGAAGGCCGAAGTGCTGCATATCGAGACGGCGGATAAAGAAAATCTGGTCGCCTGGTATGTGCCGGCCGAAAGCGGCAAAATGCTGTTTCTCTATTTTCAGGGCAATGGCGGCGGCCTTTCGGATCGGGTCGAGCGCTTCATACCTATGACCGAGGATGGCAGAGGATTGCTCGCCGTCGCCTATCGCTCCTATTTCGGCTCGACGGGCACCGCTACGGAAGCGGGCCTGCACCTCGATGCCGATGCCGCTTATGCTGAGGCCATAAAGCTCGGCTACACGCCGGATCGTATCGTCGTCGTGGGGGAATCGCTTGGCACTGGCGTCGCCGTCGCCCTCGCCGCGCAGAAGCCTGTGGCCGCGCTCATTCTGGATTCGCCCTATACCTCGACCCTTGATGTCGCCTCGGCAACCTATTGGATGTTTCCGTTACGGCTGTTGATGTGGGACCAATATCATTCGGACAAGCTGATCGGCAAAATTCATGTGCCGGTGCTGATCGCGCATGGCATGCACGATGAAATGATTCCGCTGCGTTTTGGCAAAGCGCTTTTCGATCTCGCCAACGAACCGAAGACCTTGATCGAGGTTCCCGGCGCCGGGCATGTCATGCTCGGGAAGCCGGAGGTTTGGCAAAAGGTCGTGCAATGGCTCGATGCCAATGTTCACCCGGCCAATGCGATCCGCAGTTCATCGCAGGATCGATAAAAGGCTCGGACTTTTGTTCACAGGTAATCCACAAGCGCTCGACAGGTTTTCAACAGCCTATCCACAGTCAGCCCGGCTGTAGAAAACTCTCCAGCACCATCTTGCGGCCGGCCTTGTCGAAATCGACCGTGAGCTTATTGCCGTCGACGGCCGCGACCTTGCCGTAGCCGAATTTGATGTGAAAGACCCGCACGCCTTTTTCGAAGGCTGAGCCGACGGAGGATTTGGCGACAAGCTCGCCTTCGATCGTCATCGGACCGCGCGAAGGCCGCGTCTGCGTTTTGGCAGCGGCGCGGCGCGGTGCCGCGCCGTTGAACGTGCTTTGCTCTTCCTCAGCGCCCGAGCCGCCGGTACGACGCTGTGCGCGCTGCCAGCCGGGCGTCGCGTAAGAGGACGTATAGGTGTCCATATTGGCGAAGCGCGATTGCGCATAGCCGCCATAGGCCGCGCCTGTCGGCGCTTCGACGACCTCGACATGATCGGCTGGAAGCTCGTCCAAAAAGCGCGAGGGAATCGTCGTCTGCCAGAGCCCGTGAATCCGGCGATTGGTTGCGAAATAGATTTTCGCGATGCGCTTAGCGCGCGTCAACCCGACATAGGCGAGCCGGCGTTCTTCTTCCAATCCGGCGCGGCCGGATTCATCGAGCGAGCGCTGATGCGGAAACAGGCCTTCTTCCCAGCCGGGCAGGAAGACGGTCTCGAATTCGAGACCCTTGGCGGCATGCAGCGTCATGATGGAAACGCGTGGACCCGCGTCCTTATTGTCGACGTCCATGACCAGCGAAATATGCTCGAGGAAGGCGCCAAGATCGGGAAACTCCTCCATCGAGCGCACAAGCTCTTTCAAGTTTTCGAGCCGGCCCGCGGCTTCCGCCGTGCGGTCCTTCTGCCACATGTCGGTATAGCCGGATTCCTCCAGGATCGTCTCGGCCAATTCGCCCTGCGGCTTTTGATCGATGAGGCTTGCCCAGCGGTCGAAGTCCGAGAGGAGGCCGCGCAACGTCTGCCTCTGCTTCGGCTTCAATTCCTCCGTCTCGATCATGTTGCGCGCGGCCTGCATCAAGGGAATGCGGGCGCGCCTGGCATGATCGTGCAGAAGCTGCAAAGTCGCATCGCCGAGACCACGTTTCGGCACATTGAAGATGCGCTCGAAGGCGAGATCGTCGGCAGGCTGCGCGACGCAGCGCAGATAGGCAAGCGCATCGCGGATTTCGGCGCGTTCATAGAAACGCGGACCGCCGATCACCTTATAAGGCAGGCCGAGCGTGATGAAGCGCTCTTCGAATTCGCGCATCTGAAACGAAGCACGGACAAGAATGGCGACTTCGTCGAGGCTCATGTCCTTGCGCTGCAGGCGCTCGATCTCTTCGCCGATGCCGCGCGCCTCTTCCTCCGAATCCCAGACACCCGTGACGGTCGGCATGTCGCCCGCGACATCGTCGGTGAAGAGCGTCTTGCCGAGACGGCCTTCGTTATGCGCGATAAGATTGGCGGCTGCCGCGAGAATATGGCCGGTCGAGCGGTAATTGCGCTCGAGCCTGATGATCTTCGCGCCGGGAAAATCCTTTTCGAAGCGCAGGATGTTGTCGACCTCGGCGCCGCGCCAGCCATAGATCGACTGATCGTCGTCGCCGACGCAGCAGACATTGTGACGGCCCTGCGCGAGCAGCCGCAGCCACAAATATTGGACCGTGTTCGTATCCTGATATTCGTCGACGAGCATATAGCGGAAGCGCTCTTGGTAAGTCTTGAGCACATCCGCGTTCTCGCGGAAGAGCCGCAGACATTCGAGCATGAGATCGCCGAAATCCGT
The DNA here is from genome assembly GCF_000385335.1 of Methyloferula stellata AR4. Lineage (NCBI taxonomy): Bacteria > Pseudomonadati > Pseudomonadota > Alphaproteobacteria > Hyphomicrobiales > Beijerinckiaceae > Methyloferula > Methyloferula stellata. Next base: position 4,091,700 of record NZ_ARWA01000001.1, read on the forward strand.
GGCATTCAGGATTTTCAACCGCTCCTGATAATGCGCGTAAAGCTCGCCGCCTTTGCCATTGGCGAAGGCTTGCGCTTCGCCTGCCGGCACCTGCGCCGGTGTGAGCCCGCGATTCTTCCAGGCATCGATCTGATAGGCGAGCGAGCGCGCCGGCCAGCGCTTGTCGTCAATATCCGCGGCCTGCAAAACCTGTTTCAGAAGCCGGATCTGATCATCCGTATCGAGAATCGTGAAATCGGATTTCAGCCCGACCAGCTCGGCGTGGCGGCGCAGGATCTTGGCCGATATGGCGTGAAAGGTCCCAAGCCAGGGCATGCCTTCGGCGACAGGACCCGCCAAAAAAGCGATGCGGTCTTTCATCTCGCGCGCGGCCTTATTGGTGAAGGTCACGGCGAGAATTTCATGCGGCCGCGCGCGGCCGGTCGCCAGAAGATGCGCGATCCTTGTCGTCAGCACCCGCGTCTTGCCGGTTCCGGCACCGGCCAGCACCAGTACCGGGCCTTCGGTCGCCTCGACAGCCTCGCGCTGCTCGGCATTCAGCCCGTCGAGATAGCGGGCATGGCCGGACGCGGCCCGCGCCCGTGCCGCGATCCCGCCCTCTTGCAGGGCATGCGGCTCGGCAGCCTTCTGCTCCGCTCTGGCAAAGGATTTGGTCAAGCTGCGCGCTCCCGAGCACGATTCCGAAAAGCTGCAAACTTTTCGGTCAAGATCATGCGCCAAAACAAAGATTCAGACGTAGCCGCCATTATGCGCCCAAATCACGATGATTTTGGATTGAATCAATCCAAAATCATCGTGATCGATCCTAAGGGAATAGAGCGGGATGCGGGCGGAAAACCGCTGCACACTTTTCCTCATCCCGCTCTAGACGAACAAAAAGCGAATCATCTGTCCAATGTGGGGCTTCAGCGCGGCCCTGTCGAGGCAGGATGAGCGGCCGTTTCCCTATAAACGGGGAAACGCCTTTGTCCGCGCGGCCCTAAGCTCGGCCGCGCCACATCTATAGGGCGTAAGCGGTATCCTCAGACCGGGCAGCGCGAGGGCCTGCCCTCTTGGTCATGGAACGGAAAAAGTCCGGCGCGGAAGCTTTCGGCCATATGGTGGGCTTTGGCGATGGCCTTTTCCGCATAGTCGGGCGGCAAAGCCTCGTTCGCCGTTTCGGTGAAGAGCTTCAGCCAAATGCCGAAATGCTCGAGCTCGATCGGCAGTTTCACGTGAGCGACATAGGGATGGCCGTTGTAACGGTCGGTCTGCAGCAGAACCTTCGACCAGAAATTCGCAACGACGCGCAAATGCACATCCCAATCGTCGACGGCTGCATTGAAGATCGGTCCAAGGTCTGGATCCTTGCGGGCCTTGGCATAGAAATCTCGCACCAGATTCGTGATGGCCTGTTCCATCTCAATCGTTTCAGCTTCCGTCACGGCCAAGACCCTCAGACATATTCACTTGTATCTAATTATATATAAGAACCGATCCCTTACGTCAGGCGTTTTGCCGCAGCTGAAGCGGGGCAAGCAAACCAAGTCCGTCACAACCGCAGTCGCAAGGGAAAAGTGGGATGATCCTCGCGAAGCGGGTTTCTTTCAACGGTCGCATTGCCGCGTCAGTTCTGATTGCGAGCCTGATCGGTATCGTGCCTGCGCATGCACGATACCGGATTCATCCACCCCGTTCACTCTTTGCGCCTGGCCTCGAGATACCTCTACCGCCCAAACGGCCGCCCGATCTCATACCGCCGCCCGAAGCGGAGCATGCGCCGGCGCAACCTGAAACAACGGCCCCCGATCCCGCCTGCGCGCGCGTGCTCGCCAGCGCCAGACTCGTCGCGACCTCTATCGCGCCCATCGGCGGATCGGAAGGCTGCGGCATCGCAACGCCGGTCAAACTCGCTGCGGTGGTGCTCGCGGATGGCACCCATGTGTTGCTTGAACCGCCGGCCACAATCCGTTGCACGCTTGCCGAAGCACTCGGCGATTGGGTGCGCGACGACATCGCGCCGCTCGCCGAAAAGACCGGCAGCGGCCTTTCGAAACTCATCGGGTCGGAAGGCTACGAATGCCGGCCGCGCAATCGCGTGGAGGGCGCGAAGCTCAGCGAGCACGGAAAAGGCAATGCTTATGATCTGTTGGGTGTCGCGCTGCACAATGGTCAAAAGCTTATGCTCGACCGTCAAACCGAGGCGCGCGATTTCATGTCCTCATTGAAGAGCGCGAGCTGTGCGAGGTTCATGACCGTGCTCGGTCCCGGCTCCGACGGTTACCACGAGAGCCACCTCCATGTGGATCTCGCCGAGCGGCACAGCGGCTATAAAATCTGCCAATGGGATTTGAAGTAAGGCCACCGCAAGGACGCAACATCCGTTTGCGTCGTGCAAGGCAGCTGCGTTGAAACACTGACGGCGGTCGGCTTCATTTGCTATTGCGCGAATCACATCGCCATAGGCACATTGTTTCAAGCGCGTCGCATAGAGGCCAGGATCCGAAATGGAGGCCGGCATGAATCGCTTAGCGTTCAAACGGCATTCCAGCAGCAGAGCCTTCGCTTCGGGTCTATGCCTTGGCGCTTTCATCTTGGCGCCGGCTGCCGCCGTGGCGGACGAAAGCGGTGTCAGCTTTTGGCTTCCGGGCCTTTTTGGAAGTCTCGCCGCGGTGCCGCAACAGCCCGGCCCCGCGCTCGCAACCATCTATTACCACACGGGTGTGGAAGCTGGCCGCAACATCTCCTTCCAGCACGGAGTCTCGATCGTCGCGGGTGTCGCCGCGACCGGCGATCTGGCCATCATCATTCCGAGCTATGTTTTCGAAACGCCTGTTTTCGGCGGGCAATTCACCGTCGGCATGATGAGCGTGGTTGGAAACGCCGATGTATCGGCATCGGCGCAGCTGACCGGCCCAATGGGCAATTTCATGGGCGGCGGCCGCAACGAGGGTGTCACAGGCGTCGGGGACCTCTATCCTCAGGCCTTACTGCGCTGGAACATGGGCACCAATAATATCATGATCTATGTCACCGGAGACGCGCCGGTCGGCAATTATAATGCACAACGCCTCGCCAATCTCGGCCTCGGACATAGCGCGGTGGATGGAGGCCTTGGCTACACCTATTTCGATCCGCAGACCGGACATGAGTTTTCGGCAGTCGGCGGTCTTACATATAATTTCATCAATCCGACGACCGATGTCAGAAGCGGCGTCGATTTTCATCTCGATTGGGCCGCCTCGCAATTCATAACAAAACAGGTGCAAGCGGGTGTCGTCGGCTATGTCTACGATCAGATATCGGCCGATGGCGGCGCAGGTAATCGCGTCGGCGCCTTCGAGTCGCGCGTCATAGGCTTAGGACCGCAGCTCGGTTTCATCTTTCCGGTCGGCGACCATCAAGGCTACATAAATCTGAAAGCCTATAAGGAATTCGCCGCGAGAAACCGGCCGGATGGCTGGGATCTCTGGCTTACATTCTCGATTACGCCGGCACCGCCGAGCGAGACGCCAAAGCCCATGGTTACGAAATAGCGGATGGGAAAAGAGCGCATTCAGCGGAAATATGTAGCGATTTACCATCGCAATCATGTTCATATCGATTGTGTAAACATGTCTGCAAAGCAGCGAATATTTTCTAATTAGCGCTGGCCTATGTCCGAATCCGCCTGCGCATTGACGTTTGGATTGCCCACGACCCCTCGATCAAGGGAGAACGAAAATGCTCGCATTTTTACGATCGACGTGCGGCGTTGCCGCCGGCCTCTTTGTCGCGGCGGTCTCGGCGCAGGCGCAAGTTCAAAAGCCCAATATTATTTTCATCATGGGCGACGATGTGGGCTGGTTCAACATCGGCGCCTATAATCAAGGTATCATGGGCGGCAAAACGCCAAACCTCGACCAACTGGCCGCGGAAGGCATGCGCTTTACGGATTATTATGCGGAGCCGAGCTGCACGGCCGGGCGCGCCAATTTCATCACCGGCGAGCTGCCGATCCGCACCGGCCTCACCACGGTCGGCCAGGCCGGTGCCGATATAGGCATGCCGGCAGAAGCGCCGACGATTGCCGGTGCCTTGAAGGCTATGGGTTATGCGACCGGACAATTCGGCAAGAATCATCTCGGCGATCTCAACAAATATCTGCCGACCGTGCATGGGTTCGACGAATTTTTCGGCTACCTCTATCACCTCGATGCGATGGAGGACCCATTCTGGCATTCCTATCCGCCGGCGCTCAAAGATACCGTCGGGCCGCGCAACCTCTTGCACACATGGGCGAGCGACGCGGACGATCCGACCGAGCAGCCGCGCTGGGGCAAGATCGGCAAACAGCGCATCGAAGACGCCGGGCCTCTGCCGCCGCATCCGATGCAAGGCATAAAATACAATATGGAGACCGTCGACGACGCGATCCTCGATTTCTCCTTCCAATTCATCGATAAGGCGGTCGAGCAGAAGAAGCCGTTCTTCGTCTGGCTCAATCCCACCCGCATGCATATCATCACGCATCTCTCGCCGAAATATCAAGCGGTGGAGACGCCGGAGAATGGCTATTACACCGAGGAAAGCGGCATGACTCAGCTCGACGATATCGTCGGCTCGGTCATGAAGAAGCTCAAGGACGGCGGGCTCGACAAGAATACGATCGTGGTTTTCTCGACCGATAATGGCGCCGAGAATTTCACTTGGCCGGACGGCGGCAATACGCCATTCGCAGGCGGCAAGGGCACGGTGCTCGAAGGCGGCATGCGGGTCCCGGCGATCATACGCTGGCCGGACCATGTACCTGCCGGAAAGATCGAGAACGCGATCATATCGGGCCTGGATTGGTTTCCGACCTTCGTTTCCGTGGCGGGCGATTCCAACATCGCCAGCGAACTCCTGCAAGGCAAAAAGCTCGGCGACGTGACCTACAAGGTCCATCTCGACGGCTATGATCAAACGAGTCTGATCACCGGAAAAGGCCCCTCCAACCGGCATGAAATCTTCTATTTCGCCGAAAGCACTTTAGGCGCGGTTCGCATCGACGATTACAAATATCGTTTCATCGATCAACCGAACGGCTGGCTCGGCGGCACGGTGAAATTGGATTGGCCCAATATCATCAATCTGCGGCTCGATCCGCTCGAGCGGCTTGGCATGCCGACCGCGACCAACGGATCGCTTTCTTATTATGATTTCTTCGTCCACGAATTCTGGCGCTTCGTCTATGTGCAGAAAGAAGTCGGGATCTATGCCCAGACCTTCATCGAATATCCGCCGATGCAAAAAGGGGCCAGCTTCAACATGGAGACGGTGAAGCAGCAGATCGAAGCCGCGCAGAAAAAGTTACACAGCCAGTGAGCGTAAGGAAGGTGCAACATGGTTCATAAAACCCTTGGAACTCTGCTCGTCGCTTTTATGAGTTTTCAACCCATGGCGGCGAATGCCGGAACCTGCAGCGAAGAGATCGCCAAACTTCAGAAGCTGGCGACCGCGACCGTGCCGCGTGCTTTCGTCGGGCCGACGGGGCGTCAATCCATCGGCGCTCAGCTCCACCATCAACCAACGCCCGAATCCATTGCGAAGGCCCAGAACAACGCGGCCGATAGCGTCGAACTCGTCTTGAGCAAAGCCAAGGATTTGGATGCTGCGGGAAAAGAAGCCGAATGCATGAGTTCACTCGACAAGGCAAAATATCTGCTCGGTCTTGAGTGACAGCGGCGGGTCGCGACGGTTCCTCCGCCAGGCTTTCGAAAGCGACAGCCTGGGCCGGTGCGATCGGCGCAGCCCTGCTCGTGCTCATCGCAGGCTTTGTTTTTCAACAGCTCCATGCCGAGCCGCAGAGTACCACCGCCTCTGCCGCACCGCATTTTGTCGGCAGCGAAACCTGCAGCCAGTGCCATCGGGCCGAAGCACAGCTTTGGCAAACGTCGCAGCACAGACACGCGATGGACCACGCAAGCGATACGACGGTCAAGGGCGATTTTGCCGATCGGAGCTTTGACTATTCCGGCACGCGGTCGCGGTTTTTCCGCCAGGACGGCAGGTTCCTAGTCGAGACCGACGGGCCGGACGGAAAGCTTGCCACATTCGAAATCAAATACACATTCGGCGTCGAGCCTCTTCAGCAATATCTCGTCGCATTTCCAGATGGACGCGTGCAGGCCCTGCCGTTTGCCTGGGACACGCGGCCGAAGGAAAAAGGCGGCCAGCGCTGGTTTCATCTCTATCCAGATGACGCCATAAAGCACGACGATGTGCTGCACTGGACCAAGTTGAACCAGAACTGGAATTTCATGTGCGCCGAATGTCATTCGACCGGCGTCGTCAAGAATTACGATGCGGCGAGCGATCGCTTCGCCACCCATTTCGCGGAAATCAGCGTCGGCTGCGAGGCCTGCCATGGGCAAGGCTCGCGCCATGTCGCCTGGGCGCGGAAGCAAGATCCCGCCGCCTCGGATGACGCCGCCATGGGGCTTTTGGTGCGTTTCGATGAGCGGCATGGGATCGCTTGGCAGCCCGATCCCGCGACCGGCCTGCCCCGTCGCAGTGCCGCACCGGCGATGTTGCGCAAGGAGCTCGAGACCTGCGGGCTTTGTCACGCGCGGCGCAGCGCATTTGCAGAGGATTGGACTCCGGGGCGCTGGCTCTCGGATACGCATGCCGTATCGGGCCTCACCCGCGGGCTCTTCGAAGCCGACGGGCAGATGCGCGACGAGGTCTATAATTACGGCGCGTTCAAGCAGAGCAAGATGTTTGCGAAGGGCGTCACATGCAGCGATTGCCACGAGCCGCATAGCGGCAAGCTGCGGATGTCCGGCGACGGCACATGTCTGCAATGTCATGCCGGAGATCGCTACGAAACCGCAGCTCACACGCATCATGAAGGCGGGACGCCCGCGCTCACCTGCGCATCGTGCCATATGCCGGAGCGCACCTACATGGTCGTCGATCGACGGCACGATCACAGCTTTCGTATTCCCCGCCCGGATCTTTCGGTGAGCCTCGGCACGTCCAATGTCTGCAATGGCTGTCACGCGGAGAAATCGCCCGCATGGGCGGCTACCGCAATCGAGCACTGGTTTGGACCGAAGTGCGAAGGCTTTCAGCATTACGCGGAAGCCTTCCACGCAGCCTTCGCGGATCAGGCCGATGCCGATGCCCTGCTTGTAGCCGTCGCCGCCGATCGCGATACGCCGGGTTTTGCGCGGACCGGCGCCTTGGAGGCTCTGTCCTCACATGTCTCGCGATCCAATGCCGGTGCGGCGCGAAACGGTCTCAAAGACCCCGACCCGATGGTCCGTATCGGCGCTTTGGAGATGCTCGAAGGTCTTCCCGCTCAGCAGCTTTGGCCGCTTGTCGCATCTTTGCTTTCCGATGAAAGCCGGGGCGTGCGCATCAAGGCCGCTTCACTGCTCGCGACTGTCCCAACAGCCAGCCAGCCTCCGGCCGACCGCGCGGCTTTCGCGCATGCCGCCGGTGAATTCGTCGCCGCCCAGCGCCTCAACGCCGACCGGCCCGAAGCGCGCAGCATGCTCGCCAGCTTTTTTGCAAAGCGCGGCTTCCTCAGCGAAGCCGAGACCGAATGGAAAGCGGCCTTGCGACTGAGCCCGCAATATGCGCCCGCCGCCACCAATCTCGCCGATCTCTACCGCGGCCTCGGGCGCGACGATGAAGGCCTGAGCCTGTTGCGCGCCACGATCGCTATCGCGCCCGGGGATGCCGGGCTTCACCATGCGCTCGGCTTGACGCTGGTGCGGATGAAGCAAAGCGGCGCGGCACTGGCCGAATTGCAGCGCGCCGCCGAACTCGACCCGAATCAGGCGCGATTTACCTATGTTTATGCCGTGGCCTTGCATTCGAGCGGGCGCAGCAAGGAGGCGCTAGCCGTCCTGAAAGATGCCCTCGGGCAGCATCCAGACAGCCGCGAACTCCTGTCAGCCATGGTCAACTTCAGCCGGTCGGACGGCGATATTGGGACCGCGCTTGAAAATGCCGAGCATCTTGCCCGGATTTCGCCCGATGATGCCAATCTTCCCCATATGATCGAGGAATTGCGGCGCCAGCTTCCCTAGAGCGGGATGAGCAAAAGTGTAAGCGGTTTTGCGCCCGCATCCCGCTCTAACTTATTGAATCAATCACGTTTCATGATTTTGGACTGATTCAGTCCAAAATCATCGTGTCTAAGGCACAATTTTATTTTCGAAAACGCTGCGGCTTTTCGGGATCATGCTCTAGGTTGATCCGTATCAACGCGAAGCTTTCGCGATCGGGCCATGTTATCTTTATATGGGAGCGGCATGCGATGCGCTCCTCAATCGGCAGGTGTCAACTGTCAGGGAGGTTTAATGATCCGCCGTAGCATTCTCTTGCTGAGCATTCTTCCCATTCTGGCACTCACGGGCATGTCGCCGGCGCAAGCGCTGGACCCCGACGCGCAACGCGGCTTCAATTTCGCGCGGACCAATTGCTCCAAATGCCACGCTATCGGAAAGATAGGCGATTCGCCTCTGAACGAGGCGCCGCCGTTTCGCACCTTGCACGAGCGCTACCCGGTGGAAGATCTCGCCGAGTCTTTTGCCGAAGGCATCCGGACAGGGCATCCATCCATGCCCGAATGGCGCCTCGACGGCGACCAGATCAATGATCTCATCGCCTATTTAAAGACGTTGTGAGGCGGCAAATCCTAATGACGTGAGACCGCTAATACCTGACCGCGCTCCATCCCCCGGAGCAGCCGTCAGACTGGCGGAACGTGCCCGAGGCCGAGCGGCCGCTGATCCGCCCTCTGCCGACAATCGTCGTGCCGTTGAAACTGGCCTGCGTACTGACCGCACCGCTCGGGCTCACAATGCCGATGACGGCGCCGCTGCTGTCAAATACACGGCCGGCGGAAATGGTGACTTGCCCGGAGGCCCCCGAAGCACAGGAACCGCGCGCCGACACGCTCCAATATCCATCGAAACGTGCCACGCCTCCCGTCGCGGATGATCGTGGGCTGGCGAAGAGAGGCCGTGTTTCGATGAGGCCAAGGCTGAGAGCTAAGAATAAAAAGCACATACCGGTCGAAATGTTTCGCATGATTTTCACCCCTATTCTCAACTCTCATGGGATATGTCCCGACCCATCGGAACAGACCGCGGCAACGATACGGCAGGACGCTCCGTTCTTTTCGCATCTTTCGAGAGCCGCGCGATGGGCCAGCGTCTCATCGGTCCGCCAGCTGATGGCCCAGCTTTTCGGCGATTGCGCAAGCGCGCCGCAGCGGTGCGCGAAAAAACTCTGCTGCGCGACGCATTTGTCCGACCCGCATCGCGCCTTCGCTTCGGCCAGCGCCTCACGCCGGGAATTGGCATTCCACGACATGCCCCATTTATCGACCTCCCGGCCGTAGACGATCGCGGCCCAAGGGCCCAGCGCCGCCGCATCACGAAGGCTCTGCAGCAATCCCAAAGTCGGCTGATCCGACAGAGGCAGACCGGCCTTGGTCTCGAACCCATGTATCGCGTCGGTCATTTCCTGAGACCCCGGATTTCCCGGGTTGAAATTCTGTTCGAAGAGCCGATCTTTGATTTCGTTCAGCAGCCCGGGATCGTCGACCGCAACGTCCTCGCCATGCGCGGTTTTCGCGTTGAGGCGCTTTTCGGCGAGCCCTTTGAATTCGCAAGCCTCGCAGGTTTGAACATAGGCTTTCAATTCATCTGCATTATCGCGCGCGGCATCGAATTGCTGTCTCTCCTTATCGAGCAGACGCATCTGCTTCTGGAACTCGGCAGTCAAATCGTCCGGACATTGAGGACCGCATTCCGTTTGAAACGCGTCGAGCTTGGTTCGATCATAGCCTGCCGCATGAAGAAGATTGGCGAGATGCGATAGCTCGTTCACATTTGCCGGATGCACGAGTTTGGGCGTTTCCGCCAGGAGCGGCTTTTCGGGCTCGAAAAAACGCGTGCCGGCATAAATTCCGCCGCCGACCAAAAACAAACCAGCGAGTGCCGCTGCGACCGGTTTCCATGGCGCAGGCCGAGCCTTGGGCTTCGGTCTGGGTTTGGGTTTCTCACGGTTGAGGGAGTCAAAATATTTGCGGATCTCCGCGACTGTCTGCGGGCGTTCATTTTCATTGAGACGCAAGGTCCAATCGACCAGGCGAAGGAACGAAGCCTCGTAATTCCCAAGACCCGCCTTTTCCGCCGGCACCAAAGGATCTGCCTTGGCCCGCGACAATTGCATCCGATAAAGGGAATCATCCGGCTTTTTGCCCGTAATGCACTGATAGGCCGTTGCGCCAAGCGCATAGAAATCCGTGTAGAAGCCTTGCACGCCGCCCTCGCCATATTGCTCGGGAGGGGCATAGCCGGGCGACATGATCGTCGTCATGCTTTGCCGGGCCTTGAAATCCCGCGCGGCGCCAAAATCGATCAGAACCGCGCTGCCGTCTGGCCGGACAATTATATTGTTCGGCTTGATGTCCCGGTGGAGGACGCCGCCATTATGGACGATCTCAAGGCCCGCAAGCGCGCCGAAAAAAACCTCGCGCAATTGTTTTTCGGGCAAGCGACCCTGCGCGAGAATTTTGTCGAGCGAGACACCTTCTTCCAGATTCAGAACAATATAACCTGTGCCGTTGAGTGCGAAATAGCGGCGGACCTGAGTGAGGTTCGGGTGGCGGAAACGCGCGATCGTCCGCGCTTCGTTCAAAAAGGCGTCGACACCTTTTTTGTAGGCTTCCGCATCCATCTCGGTTTTGGGGCCGACGGTCTTATTCGTGAAACGCACCGCGAGATAAGACGGCAGATATTCCTTGATCGCGACAAACTCGTTCAACAACGTATCAAAAGCGCGATACGTTATTCCAAAGCCGCCATGGCCCAAAACGGAGCGGATTTCATACTCGTGCAGAAAGCCCCCGTTCGGCAGGGCATAAACATGTTCGAGATTGTCCGGTCCCGGGGCGGTTTTCATGAGGCGACGCTTCAGTCACGTATAAACGGTAAGATATTTCGACGCTTCGTAACATAATATCAGCAACAAGATGTAATAGCCGGAAGAAGACGCCACCCTGCAAAGCCCAGACGCGCGATCTATCCCGTTTTAGGCGATCTTCCCGCCGCGATACGTTACGCCCCGGGACCTCAAGTCTAGCGTAAGGCCGCCGTCGGCAGATATTCTTGCCACCCTGGGTTTCTTTATCAGCTTCATACGAAGCCGATCAAAAAATGCTTCGTCAAATAGCGGAATTGGCGCTGGCGGTGCTGTGCGCTACCGCACTCATCGCCGGATCTGCGGTCTTTTGCATCGATTATGCGATGCCCCAACCGGCGCGGCTCGCCCCGCCGAGTTCCGATTTGATGTTGCCGGCTCAGGGGGGCATTCCGGCGAGCTTATTTTCTGGCATTCAGCCCCAGTCAGGTCAACCTGTCCGGATCCGTTTTCGCCGGCCGCATAGTTTCGCCGATGAGCCCGATCCGGTGAGCGTTGAACGAGACGATCCAGAAACGTGAGAGCCCTGTCGGCGAAGCCTGCCGGAGATCATGACGCCTTTACCGGCCCTAACAATCGCCGGCACGTTGACTGCAGCGGCTACCTTCGCATTGTCTTGGCTTGGTATGGTTCCGGCATTCGTTCGACTCAAGATCGCCTAGTGGCGGTCCAACGTCACGAGGGAGTCGATTGAGTCTGCGTTTGCGCGAACTGATCGAATGAACGCAGCGCATCCGCCGCATACATCAACGATGGACCGCCTCCCATGTAAATGGCCATCCCAAGGGTTTCGGCTATTTCCTCGCGCGATGCGCCGAGGCGAGCCAGCGTTCTCGCATGAAAGCCCAGGCACCCATCACAATGGGCCGCGACACCGAGCGCGAGCGCGATCATTTCCTTGGTTTTCTCATCTAATACTTTGGGCTGCGTCGCCGCTTTGCTCATCGCGGCGAAACCGCTCATCGTTTCGGGAATGAGCTTTCGTAACTCGCCCGCATAGGCTCCGATATCGCCTATAATCGATTTATAGTCCTTGCGCATGTCTCGTCTCCTGCCATTCAAGCGAGTGTTGTCGGAACCGGCATATCAGGCCGCCGGTAGTTCAGTGCGTTGCTTCGGCTGCTTTTCGCTGCGCAGCGCCACGTAAATCGCCGGAATGACAAGCACGGTGAGCGCCGTCGACGACGCAAGCCCGAAGAGCAGAGAAATAGCGAGCCCTTGGAAGATCGGGTCGGCGAGAATGACGGCCGCACCGATCATCGCAGCGAGGGCTGTGAGCAGGATCGGCTTGAAACGAATGGCACCGGCCTCCAAGAGCACGTCGATCAAGGGCCGGTCAGGCGTGCGCGCGTGGCGAATGAAATCGACGAGCAAGATCGAATTGCGCACGATAATGCCGGCAAGCGCGATGAAGCCGATCATCGACGTTGCGGTAAAGGGCGCCGCGAACACCCAATGGCCGAGCATGATTCCGATCAAAGTCAGCGGGATCGGCGTCAGGATGACGAGCGGCAGCTTGAACGAGCCGAATTGCGCGACGACGAGGATATAGATGCCCAAAATCGCAACGGCGAAAGCAGCGCCCATATCGCGAAACGTCACCCAGGTCACTTCCCACTCGCCATCCCATAAGAGTGTTGGATGGGATTCGTCGTCGGGTTGACCATGCAGGGCGATCGTTGGCTTCGGCACAACGCCCCAATCCGCCTTGGCGATCGCGTCGTCGACTGCGATCATGCCGTAAATCGGGGCCTCGAATTGACCGGCGAGTTCGCCGGTGACCATTTCCGCGGCGCGGCCGTTATGACGAAAAATCGGAAAGGATGCGGGCTCGCGCGTTACGGTCACGACATCGCCGAGTTCCACCACGCCGCGATTGCCGGGCAAGGCATTCGCTGGAACTGGCGTTGTAAGGGTGCTCGCGTTTACCACCTCCTTGCTCTTGGATAGAGCTATGCGGATAGGAATGGGCTGCCGGCCACCACCGCGATGCGAATAGCCGACTGTCGACCCGTGATAAAAGGCGCGGATCGCATCATAAACGTCGCTTTGCTCCACGCCGTAATATTCAAGGTTGTCCTGGTCGATCGCGATCCGCACGCGCGTCGATTGATTGTGATAGCTGTCGTCGACATCCGTGATGAAAGGCACGCTGGCAAAAGTTTCGCGGACCTTGGCCGCGACGGCGCGTCGCGTGTCGCCGTCCGGACCGTAGACTTCAGCGAGGAGGGTGCCGAGGACCGGAGGTCCCGGCGGCGGCTCAACGACTTTCACGACTGTCCCGGCCGGTAGATCAAGCCCCTTCAACCGCTCGCGCATCTCAAGTGCGATAGCATGGCTCGGCCGGTTGCGATCATCCTTCGGGACAAGGTTTACGGCTATGTCGCCTTGCTGCGGCTCGGACCGAAGATAATAGTGACGCACAAGGCCATTGAAATTGAAAGGCGCCGCCGTCCCGGCATATGTTTGGAAGGAAACAATCTCTTTCATGTCCGCCAACCTATCGACCATCGATTGCAACGCCCGGTCCGTATCCTCCACGGAGGCGCCATTCGGCAGGTCGACGACAACTTGAAGCTCGGTCTTATTGTCGAAGGGCAGAAGTTTGACCGTGACACTCTTAGTGTAGATCAGGCCGAGCGAAGCCAAGGTCGCGAAGCCGACGACGAGCAGAAAGGTCCAGGCGCGCGCTCGCGTCTTGAGGATCGGCCGCGCGACTGCGACATAAGCGCGGCCGAGCCACCCGCTGTTTTGTCCGCCGGGCCGATGTGCCGGCATGCGGCTCTTGCCGGCGATTTTCAGCATCAACCATGGTGCCACGGCAACCGCGACGAAAAAGGAAAAGAACATAGCGGCTGAGGCATTGGCCGGGATCGGGCTCATGTAGGGGCCCATCATGCCAGACACAAAAAGCATTGGAAGAAGCGCAGCGACAACCGTGAGTGTCGCGACGATGGTCGGATTACCGACTTCCGCAACAGCTTCGATTGCCGATTGTGCGCGCGGTCTGTCGTCCGGCATCGCCCAGTGCCGGGCAATATTTTCGATGACGACTATCGCGTCATCGACCAAAATACCGATCGAAAAAATAAGAGCGAAAAGGCTGACGCGATTAAGCGTGTAGCCCATAATACGAGACGCAAAAAGCGTCAGAAGAATTGTTGTCGGAATGACGACGGCGACGACGAGCGCCTCACGCCAGCCGATCGCAACGGCAACGAGCAAAACGATGGAGATCGTGGCCAGCCCGAGATGAAAAAGCAATTCATTTGCTTTTTCATTGGCCGTTTCGCCGTAGTTACGCGAGACCGTCATCTCGACATCTTGCGGAAAGATCTGACCACGCACCGCTTCCAGACGGCGCATGATCGCATCGGCTATCACGACCGCATTGGTCCCGGGCCGTTTGGCTATGGCGAGCGATACCGCGGGGCGGCGCGCAAGTCCGCCGGCGAATTTGCGCACGTCGCTGACGCGCGTCTCATTTGCCTCCGTAGCAAGCGTGATCGTGCTGACGTCGCGCACATAGACGGGCCGCCCATCGCGGGCCGTGATGAACATGTTGCCGATTTCAGGAGCAGTTTGAAGCGTCCGGCCTGCGACAAGGACCCGTTGCTCCTCAGCCTCACGCACGCGGCCCAACTCGAAGGAGCGGTTGGCGCCTTCTATTTTGGCCGCCAGCTGTTGCAACGTAATGCCGTAGAGGGTCAGCTTCTCGGGATCTGGCTCGACGCGAATTTCCTCCGGCTGCTCTCCGACGATATAGGTGAGGCCTATATCCGGCAGTTTCGCCACTTCGACCTGCAACTCGCGGGCAAGCCGGGTAAGGCCATTCTCGCTCCAGCGAGCCGCGGCGGCTTCGGTCGGCATCAAGGTGACGACGACGACCGCGACATCGTCGATTCCTCGGCCGACGATCAGAGGCTCGGGAATGCCGCGCGGGATGCGGTCCATGTTCGCGCGCACTTTCTCGTGCACGCGCAGTATGGCAGCGTCCGATGTCGTCCCAACCAGGAAACGGGCGGTTACGACGACAGAATCGTCTTGCGTCTGTGAATAGACATGTTCGACGCCGTCGATGCTCTTGACGATCGTCTCAAGCGGTTCCGTGACGAGCTTAACAGCATCCTCCGCCTTGAGCCCATTGGCCTCGATGCGGATATCAACCATGGGCACGGAGATTTGCGGCTCTTCTTCTCTTGGCAAGGTGACAAGAGCGACGAGGCCCAATGCAAATGCCGCGAGCAAAAAGAGCGGCGTGAGCGGTGAAGCAATAAAGGCCCGCGTCAGGTTGCCGGCGATTCCAAGCTTCATCTTGCTGTGTCCGGCAGCACGACGGGATCGCCGTCCCGTAATCCGGTCAGGATCTCGAGGCGCGGCTTGCCGTCAATCAGAAAGGCTTCGCCGAGGATCACGGCCACATCGAGCAAACCATCCGGCGTCGCAACGCGGATATAGTCTATGCCGTGCCGCGTCGTGACCGCCTCGGGAGGTACGGCAATGGCCGTGCGCGTACCGACCGGAACCCAAACCAGAGTGCGTTCGTTAACGAAATAGTCGCCGAGTCCAGCCACATCGACATCGGCGATGACCCGGCCGGCAATGATCTCCGGATACACTTTCACGATGCGGCCCTCTCGGGCCTTTGCCATGTCTCCGCCCTTTGCCGGAGAGACGCCACGTTGACCAATGAGGACGGTTGCACCCTCCTTCGTGTCAATCGCGTGGCGCTCGGGCAGGGAAAGCCGCAGATAATATTGGCCGCTGGCGATACGCGCGATTTCTTCACCCGCGAGAATGACGGAACCGACCCTGACGGGCACTGTCAGAATGCGCCCGGTCTGGGGAGCAAGAACGTCACCTTCGCGTGTCCTTTGCTCGACCACCTCCTTATCGGCCTGGGCTGCTTTCACTTGATTAAGAGCAACTTCATAACCCATTCGCGCTTGATCGATTTGGGCCTGGCTCGCGACGTCGCGGGCAAAAAGCTGTTGCCGCCGGTTGAGTTCGCTTTGCGCATTCGAAAGCTGAGAGTTGAGCTCCGTCAGCTTTGCGTTGGCGGCATTGAGCTGCAAAGCGAGCTTGTCATCGACGACTCGACCAATGACCACCCCTTCCTTGACTTCATCACCTTCGCGTACAGTGATTTCGCGGAGCGTGCCTCCAATCTGGGCGCGCGCCGGCAATATCGTGTAGCTCTCGACCTGCCCGAAGACCGCCTTGAGCTCAGGCACAACGATGCTCTTGGCCACGAATTCCTCAGCCACCGCAGGCGGCACGCAAGCACTAAGAAGCCCGAGCACGGCAGCCGAGACAAAAATACGAAAACGGATCATGATCTTTCACGGGTTGTCTGGAGCTGCGCCGAATATCGACGCCGCTGAAAATTCGCCAAAATGAACCGGCGTACTTCGTTATTCGAAGGCAACACCCGACTTGCAGCCGAGCTTCTTGAAAATGAGCGCTGCCGGACAAAAGCCGGTGAACGAGGCCTGAATCAGATTCAAGCCAACGAAGGCCGTGAGCAAATACCAATATGGCGATACATAGAAACCGAGAGCCAGCGACAGAAGCACCATCAGGCCTGCGAACATCAGGACGGCACGATCGATATTCATGTGATTTTCCTTTCGCCGCTCTTTCATTGCACCTACCGCAAAGTCTATTCGGCGGCCTCGATTTGAATGTCCTTGAGCTTCTTGATCCCAAGGAGATCGAGCGTGAAATTCTCGTAGAAGGTTTCGCTCTTGCCCTGACGGATCTTGTGGAGGAAATAACGCTCAAAGCCGACCTTGGCGGCGTGCACCCATTTGCCCTGCGCCGACCAGTTGACGTTGCGTGGCGGGATCTGCGGTTGGGCGACGAAGGCAATACCTTGGTCGCCGAAATCCGCGAGGCAGACGGCATTCCATGTTGCGACTGCGCGCGGGGCTGCGCCGCGGAGCAGCGCGCCAATGTTTTTGGCAGTTGCCGTCACCATGGACTCGATCATGAAGCCGGTTTTGGGAACGCCCACGGGTAGCGGCGTTTTTCCGACTGGCGGAATGGCAACGCAGACGCCGACCGCGAAGACATTTGGAAAGGCCTCGTTGCGCTGGTGCTTATCGATCGTTACGAATCCGCGCGGATTGGTGAGGCTTCCTATGCCACGCACCGCCGGCACACCCCGGAAGGCGGGCAGCATCATCGAAAAGGCGAAAGGCAAGTCTTGCGTGCTTTTGACCGTCCCTTCGTCATTCACCTCTTCGACGATCATATGGCCGGGCTCGACCTTCATCACGCGCGCATTGGTAATCCATTTGATGTGGCGCTCACGCAAAGCGCTCTCCAGAAGGGCCTTCGTATCTCCGACGCCATCAAGCCCCAGATGGCCAATATAAGGCTCGGGCGTCACGAAGGTCATTGGAACGCGATCGCGCGTGCGGGCGCGCCGCAGCGCGGTGTCTAGGATGAAGGCGAATTCATACGCCGGACCGAAACAGGACGCTCCGGGCGCCGCCCCGACGACGATAGGTCCTGGCGCTTTCAGCAGGGCCTCAAAAGCTGCCTTCGCATCGAGCGCGTGATTGGTTTGACAGATCGAATGCGTATGACCATCGGGTCCCAAGCCCGGCACCTCGTCGAAGGCGAGATCCGGACCGGTAGCAATGACGAGATAATCATAGTCGAGGATACTGCCGTCGTTGAGTTCGATGAGATTTTGCGCAGGAAGAACTCTCTTTGCGCCTTCAGGCCGGAGCTTGATCCCGCGTCTTGCAAAGGCGCTCGAAACATCGACGGAGATGTCCTTCGGTTGACGCCAACCGACTGCCACCCACGGATTTGACGGCACGAAGGAATAGGTCGTTCCGAGACTTACGACGGTCAGGTCATCGATGGGCCTCATTTCATTCTTCATTTCATAGGCCATAATCGTTCCGCCGAGACCAGCGCCGAGAATTACAATTCGTGCCATGAAGCTACCCCGCCCTTTTCCATCTGCCGCACAGTCCCACGACAATCGAAGCTCTTGAGATAGCATGCGGATCTTACAGCGCTGAGCTACCAATTATTCGATCTGACACCATTCACGATGAGGCTTTGTCACGATGAGATTCTGCTGCGTGCTGCTGCGCTGACACTCGCGAGACCATCCCTCTCGGTGCCAGGCTTGACGTTTAACATTCAAATATTATAAATTCAAGTCTATGAATGTACAGGATATGATTCCGGCCTCCGAAAGGGCTGCTGAGCTGATGCGCAGTTTGTCGCATCCGCAGCGGCTTCTCGTGCTTTGCGCTCTTGGAAAAGAAGAAATGTCGGTCGCCGAGCTTCGTGAAGAACTCGAAATCGATCAGGTGCCAATGTCGCAGCAGCTGATGCGACTACGGGCAGACGGATTGGTAGAGGCGCGACGCGAGGGCACGACGGTTTATTATCGTATCATTCGTCCGGAAGTTTTGACGATCGTTGAAGCCCTGCATGCGGCCTTCTGCCCATCACCTCGGAAGAAAGGTGCACGTTAAAGGATCGAGCCTGAACCGGGCCAAAAACATCTTGGATCCGGCAGTCGCGGCAAGCGACCCGGCAACGTTCCTTGTTGAGGCTGAGGCGGATTTGGGTTTGACCGGATGGAGCTTTGAGGTTCGCCGGGACACGGCACCGATAGAAATAAGTGCCGTCGGGTTTCGCAATAAAATGCGTTCGCACCGGTGATGCGGCCATCATGGAAAATGATTTTTGCCGCAGTGGATCACCTCAAGTATCACCTTGAGAGCTACTGCAGCACCTTAAGCACTTGAATTAACGCTACTATTCGGCGATTACTTGGTGCCCTGGAGAGGACTCGAACCTCCACAGCTTTCACCACAGGTACCTGAAACCTGCGCGTCTACCAATTCCGCCACCAGGGCATGCCATGTCCTTAAAAGGCCATGCCATTCCTTGTCAATGAGCACGGGCGCAAGGCTTGTGATGCCAAGCCCGGTTGAAGCCCTGTACAGGCGTTTTGGTCTCGCTTAAAGGATGCGGCATCCCTGCTCTTCCGGAGCCAATAGCATGGCCGAATATCAGCTGAAAACAGACCGCCTCGTCACGGTTTTCGGAGGCTCGGGCTTTGTCGGCCGCCATGTGGTGCGCGCGCTCGCACAAGCCGGCTGGCGGGTGCGCGTTGCGACGCGGCGTCCGGATCTCGCCTTTTTCCTGCAACCGGCCGGCAAAGTCGGCCAGATCCACGCGGTCCAGGCCAATATCCGCTACCCTGATTCGATCGCCGCCGCCGTGCGGGAGGCCTATGGCGTCATCAATCTCGTCGGCATTTTGAGCCCCTCCGGCGCGCAGACCTTCGACACCATCCAGCATAAGGGCGCAGAGGCCGTCGCAAAGGCAGCGGCTTCGGCCGGCGCCCGTTATTTCGTGCAAATGTCGGCGATCGGCGCCGATCCAGGCTCCGCCTCTGCCTATGCCAAAGCAAAGGCCGAAGGCGAAGCAGCCGTGCGTCAAGCCTTTCCTGGCGCCACGATCCTGCGGCCGTCCGTGGTTTTTGGACCGGAAGATGATTTCTTCAACCGCTTCGCCACAATGGCGCAGTTGATGCCGGCCTTGCCGCTGATCGGCGGCGGCAAGACGCGGCTCCAGCCCGTCTATGCTGGCGATGTCGGCGCGGCCGTCGCGGCGAGCCTCGATGAGAAGGCCTGCGGCAAGCTTTATGAACTCGGCGGCCCGGACGTGGCGACAATGCACGAGATCATGGCCTATGTGCTCACTGTGACCGGCCGCAAGCGGCTGCTTCTGCCTTTGCCCTTCGGGCTTGCGAAACTCGTTGGATTCGGCAGCGAAATCGCGTCGGCGCTGTCATTGGGGCTTTTGCCCTCAGCCTTCCACGTCACGCGCGATCAGATCGAATTGCTGCGGCACGATAATGTGGTCTCGCCCGAGGCGGAGGCCGAGGGCCGCGTTCTGGCCGGGCTCGGCATCGCGCCGACTTCCTATGAGTCGATCGTACCGACCTATCTCTACCGCTTCCGCAAGACCGGACAATTCGCGGACCCAAAGGTGGCGTGAGGCGACGACGGTCAAACGCCCGCCTGTCCCGCCACCAGCTCCGGCTTCAAAATATCCTTGGAGATCCGCACCATGAAAGCCGTGGCGAACAGCGGCGTCAAAAGATTGAGGATCGGCACCAACAAGAAGGCCGCGATGAAAAGCCCGGCCACGAATAGTCTCAACACATTCTGCTGGCGCAGGCGGCGCACCCTGGCGATCGGCAGATAGCGCAAGGCGGATAATTCGAAATAGCCGCGCCCGAACAAATAGGCATTGGCGCCGAAAAAGGCGACGGCGTTCACACCCGGCACGAGAAGCAGCAAAAGCGCGATCAGGTTCACGAGCACAGCGACCAGAGCGAATTTGATCGCGAGCCAGACCGTGTCCCCGACCGGGGGCGCCCTGCCGACCGGACCTTGCGCCTCGCGCTCGACCTCTTCGGCCAACTCGTCGAAAAAGAACCCTGCGACGACGAAGGAGGTCGGCGCCACGACGAATGCCAATGTCACGACAAGGCCGATCCCGGTCAAAACCGAGAGCAGCGTGTTCGCCCAGGGATAGGGCAGCGCGATGAAATGGATGATGAACTTGTCGAGGGCAACGAAAACCAGGGCGAGAAGCACCAGCGTCAGGCCCAAGGTTTTGTAGAGCACGGCCCGGAAGGGCGGCGTGAACATTTGCATCAAAGCTTCGGTCGCGGCATCGATCATCATCTCACCCAGGTTTAACAAAGCCGGCAAGCGCGGCAATTGTGGTGTCCACGCCCTCGATTGACCCCGGAGAAAAGGCCCGTTAAGCCCTAAGCCATTCCAAGCCTGAAAGAATAGACTTGCACGACGGCACCGACGACAGAGCGCATTTTTCCTTCCGCCATGATTGGACGGTCGAGGAGATTCTCGCCATCCATGATCTACCTTTGCTCGAGCTGATCTCAAGAGCGAATGCGCTGCATCGCGCGCATCAGGATGTCGGCGACGTGCAGAAGGCGAGCCTGCTCAGCATCAAGACGGGTCATTGTCCCGAAGATTGCGGCTATTGTCCGCAGTCTTCACACCATGGCGACGTCGATATCGAGGCCGCCGATCTGATGCGCGTCGATCACGTGCTGGAGAAGGCGAAGCTAGCCCGCGCCGCTGGCGCCGACCGGTTCTGCATGGGCGCCGCCTGGCGCCAGGTGCGCGATGGCGCGGAATTCGATGCCGTGCTCGATATGGTGAAAGGCGTGCGTGCGCTCGGCATGGAGGCTTGCGTCACCTTGGGCATGCTTAACGAGAGCCAGGCCCAAAGGCTGAAACAGGCGGGGCTTACCGCCTATAATCACAATCTCGATACGGGGCCGGACTATTACGGCGAGATCATCTCGACACGAACCTATGACGACCGTCTTGAGACGCTTGCCGCCGTGCGCGGCGCCGGCATAGAAATGTGCTGCGGCGGCATTATCGGCATGGGCGAAAGCACGGCCGATCGCGCCGCCATGCTGCGCGTGCTCGCAGCATTCGATCCGCATCCCGAAAGCGTCCCGATCAATGCGCTTGTGCCCGTGGCCGGCACGCCGCTGGGGCAAAGAGAGCGCGTCGATCCGCTCGATCTCGTGCGCATGATCGCAACGACGCGCATCCTGATGCCGAAGGCGCGGGTCAGGCTCTCCGCGGGCCGCTCCGATCTCTCCCGCGAGACGCAGATTCTCTGCATGGTTGCAGGTGCCAATTCCATCTTCTATGGCGAGACGCTGCTGACGACGCCTAATGCCGAAGTCCATGCGGATAATGCGCTTTTCGCCGCACTCGCCGGCTTGGCGCCACGCTGACGCTACGTCCGAGAGCGTTTCAGGCGCCCCGCCTGGCGATACCCGGCAGCAACACGCAGCGAATTTTCTCTGAAGTGTTCTCTATTGAACGTGACTCTGGCCTCGCATGAGCTATTGGAAAATGAGACGCGTATCTGTTTGTTTATAACATTTCGAAGCAGCGGTCTTAAGACTTGGTCTTATGAATGGCCGCACGCCAGACGAAGCGATCGCAATTCAGAATCGACGTCCAGACAAGACATTGCGGGGAGGAGCAGATTGGGCCGATTGATCGCATTTCCGACCGTTTCGAGCGGTGGGCCGGAGTTTGGCTCCTTTTGGCCGCGACTCCTCACGCGCACGCAGGCGGCAACCTATTGCGGTCTCACGACTTCGGCCTTTCTCAAGACCTGCCCCGTTCTCCCGACGACCGCGGATCGGGACGCGCAATGCGAGCGTTTCGACAGATATGAGCTTGATGCCTGGATCGACCGCAATTGCGAGACGTCCGATCAAAATGGCTGGCTCAACTGGCTGGCGCTGATGGCAGGAAAGGCGTCGTGAAGGCCCGCGAAGCCGCCGGCGTGGACACAGTTTAGCCTTTCGCCTTTCGAAACCATGATTTAGAGCCATCAGACCCGCTCGGAAAGGGTCTTCATGCCGCTCGACGTCGTCGATCTCAGGTCCTTCTACCATTCGCCCCTGGGCGAAGTGACCCGGCGTCTCGTCGGACGCATTCTGCGGCAGCGGTTTTCGAATTGCGCCGGCCTGTCGGTCGTCGGCATCGGCTATGCCACGCCCTATCTCGGCGTCTACAAGCCCGAGGCGTTGCGCGTGCTGGCCTTCATGCCGGCGGAGCAAGGCGTCGTGAACTGGCCGTCTTCGGGCCTCTCGTCCTCGGCGCTGGTCGAGACCCATATGATGCCCCTGCCCGACGCCTGCATCGATCGCGTGCTCGTCGTCCATGCGCTCGAAGGCACCGAACATCCGCATGAGCTTCTGGCCGAAATCTGGCGCATCCTGACGCCGGGCGGCCGGGTGCTCATCGTCACGCCGAGCCGTTCCGGCCTATGGGCGCGGCTCGACACGACGCCCTTCGGCCATGGCCAGCCCTATTCGCGCAGCCAATTGCATCAATTGATGCGCGAGACCTGGTTCTCGCCGACGCATTGGACCGAAGCGCTTTACGCGCCGCCGTTCAAGGGGCGGATGCTGTTGCGCTCGACGCTCGCGATCGAGAGGGTCGGCGCGTTTTTGTCCCTGCCCGGCGCCGGCATCATCATCATCGAAGCGATGAAACAGCTTTATCGTCCGATCATGCAGCGGCGGCTCGAAAGGGCGCAGCAGAGATGGGCACCGGTGTTCCGGCCGAACGTGATTGCGCCCTTGGTTCGAGTTGGAGACGATTAGACCGTCGTCCTCGTGCCGAGGAGCGTCCGCAGGACCCGTCTCGAAGCATGAGCGCCTTGAAACGCCCCTATCTCCGCAGCCACGCCTCTTTCGGGATTTCGATCTTCAAGGATTTGCAGGCAAACAAGCCGCCATGCGTGAGACCGCCGGCATCGATATTATGACCGAGGCCAGGTGAAAGATGCCACTCGCAAGGAATCCCGGCCTTCGCCAATTCTTCGGCCGACAGGAACAGGGCTTCGACTGGAATCATCTCGTCTTGATTACCGTGAACCAGGAGGATCGGCGGCGGCCGGCCGGCCGGCGTCTTCGCTATGGCTTCACTCAGAAACTCCGGTCCGACGATGGCCCCCGAAAAACCGAGAATGCCGGCCGGCGCCTTGGCGCGCCGCAAGCCGACATGAAGCGCCAGCATGGTTCCCTGGCTGAAGCCGACCAGAAGCAGGCGCGAATCATCAAGCCCATAGCGCTTTAATTCGTCGTCGAGAAAGGCGTCGAGAAGCGGGCCCGCTTGCGTCACGCCCTGCCATTGCTCTTCCGGCTCGAAGGTTTCGAGCTTGAACCATTGCCGCCCCATCGGCGATTGGGCACAGATCTCCGGCGCGTTCGGCGCGACGAAAGCCGCATCCGGCATCATATTCTGCCATTGCTTGCCGATCGCGATCAGATCTTTGCCGTCGGCCCCATAGCCGTGCAGAAAAACGACAAGCTGTTTGGCCGTGAGATTTTTGGCCGAAATCCGCGGACCATCGAGTGTGGACGCCATTTGAAAATCCGGAAGGTGGGACTCTGGTTTGGCGCGCCGCCATCAGGCCTTAAGGTCAAGCTGCGACGCGCGAGCGCCTTCTCATAACTCCTCCGCCGCGCGAAAGCACGCGCAAGTTAGGGCTCATTCTTTCGGCCGGATGATCGCACCCATCAAGCTGTGGTAAAAAGGCGCATGACAAGGTCCCATACGCCGCAGGTCTTTCGCTTCGCGCCTTCGCCGAACGGCTATTTGCACCTCGGCCATGCCTATTCGGCGATTTTGAATTATCAGATGGCGCAAGCCTGCGGCGGCCGCTTTCTTCTGCGCATCGAGAATATTGATGTCGCCCGGTGCCGGCCCGAATTCGAACAGGCCATTTACGAGGATCTGGCCTGGCTCGGCCTGACCTGGGAAGAGCCGGTGCGCCGCCAATCCGAACATTTTCTGGATTATGCCAAGGCGCTCGACCGGCTCGCCGCGCAGGATCTGCTCTATTCCTGCTTTTGCACGCGCGGCGATATTCTGCGGGCGATCAGCGCGAAGCCCGATTGGCCGCGCGACCCTGATGACGCGCCGCTTTACCCCGGCACATGCAAGCCTCTGTCGAATGCCAATCGGCGCGACAAGCTCGCAGCCGGACAGCATCCGGCGCAACGCCTCGACATGGAAAAAGCGATCCGCGCGGTCAAGGCGCCGTTGACATGGCGGGAGTGCGATGTCGCCGGCACGGAACAGGTTATCCCCGCCCGTCCGGAGTTTTGGGGCGACGCCGTCCTTTCGCGCAAGGATATCATGGTCAGTTATCATATCGCCGTCGTCATCGACGATGCGCTTGCGGGCGTCAGCGATGTCGTGCGCGGCAAAGACCTTTTCATGGCGACAAGCCTGCACCGGCTGTTGCAGGACTTGCTCGTGCTGCCGGCCCCGACCTATCGCCACCATGATCTCGTGCTGGACGAAGCCGGCCGCAAACTCTCGAAGAGCCGCGACGCGAAGTCCCTGCGCGCTTTGCGCCAGGAGGGGCTGACGCCCGCCGATATTTATCGCAAGCTCGGCCTGCCGAAAGTGGCCACCCGGGTTTAGGGATCGGACTCTGTTGTTCAGCCTCCATTGCGAGGCGCGACGCTCCGAAGCAATCCAGGAGCAAAAGCTGGGCTGCAGCCCTGGATTGCTTCGCTACGCTCGCAATGACGGCGGGCTGCGCTTTAATTGAGCCCTGCCCCCAGAACATCCCTCCGCATCATCCCGCAGAAAAATCTGCCAATGATGCTTACGCTACGTTTAACGCCCAAAGCCAAAAGGCCGAGGTGAAAAGCGAGAGGCAGGTCGACATCGCAATCGCACTCGACACGGCGGCGACGCCCGCCTGACTTCGCTCGGCCAGAAGATAGGAATTGACGCCGGTCGGCATGGCCGCGAAGAGCACGGCGACACCGGACCAGACCGTCGGCATTGGAAAAATCTCGAAGGCGAAGAGCCATACGAGGCTCGGATGCGCGACGATCTTCAAAACCGTAATGAGGCTCGCAAGCTTCAGATCCCCGAGGAGATTATAACGATAGAGCGACAGCCCCATCGCAAAAAGCGCGCAGGTCACTCCGGCGCCGGCGAGATCATCTGCGACGGTTTTGAAAGGCCCGCCGAAAGGCAGACCGATCACCCGCCAGGCGACGCCGATGAGCAGGCCTTGCACGATCGGATTGAGGATCAGGCGCCGGAGCAAGGTCTTGATGGAAACACCATTGCCGCGTTCCATCAAAATGGCGGCAACCGTCATCGTCACCGGCAAATGGATCGCGATGAGCAGGAACAAAGGCACGTTCGCCGCATCGCCATAGGCTTTGAGGATGAGCGGAATTCCGATGAAGATCGTATTCGATTGTCCCGACGCGAAGCCGGCGACGACGGATTCGGTTTGGCCGCACCGAAACCAGCGTTTTCCGGCCCATGAGGCGATCGCCCAAACGATGGCGACTCCGAGAAAATAGGAAATCCAATAGCCCCATGGCTGCACGTCGGGCAGCACCGCCGTGGCGACGGTTTTGAAGATCAAAATAGGCAGGCAGATGATGAAGACGAAATCCGAGAGGCGCGCATCGGCCTCCGGGTTCAAAAGCCCGAACCATGCGGCAAAATAACCAACCGCGACCAATCCGAATACGGGAAGGAGAATATCGAGCAAAGCAAGAGCCTGAGACAGCTAAGGATATTATGGGCCGCGTGGCCTGGCCGGACCATCGCCCTTGATTCAGCTACAGGCAAGCCCGAGCTCACAGCCGAAAGGGAGAGCCGTCCTAAAACGGTCGCTTTTTAAGGGCATCCGACTGGCGCGGTCGCTTCGTTAGAACGGGATTGCTTTAGGTTGGATCGTCGTCACGTTCTAATCTTTTATTTTGACGCGTGATCTTATCCAAAAAGTCTGCAACTTTTTGGGATCACGCTCTGGAGGGATGCGAACATGAGAAAAGCAGGACTAGGCCTCGCGCTTTTGGCGCTGCCGCTTTGTCCCGCTGCCGCCGAAACGCCTCCGGCGGCGACAAAGACGCATCAATCGTATGATATCATTCGCGAAGGCAGCACGATCGGGGTCAATACGGTCGATGTCGAGCGCCGCGGCGACACGACGCAAGTGAAGATCGGCACCAAGATCCTGGTCAAGGTGATGTTCATCGAAGCCTACCGCTTCGACCACGACTCGACCGAAGTCTGGAAGACCGGGCAGCTCGTCTCTTTCAATTCCGAGACGAACGACAATGGCACGAAACATAAAGTGACAGCTACGCCCGGAACCGACAAGCTCGATATCCTGGCCGATGGAAAGCACATAGAAGCGCCGCTGACTTTGCGTCCCGCGAGCTTCTGGGACAGAAGCTTCGACCAGCAAAAAGAGCTTTTCGATCCGCAAAATGGCAAAAGGCTTGCCGTGCAGATCAAAGATCTCGGCGACGAAAAAATCACCGTGCACGACGCACAGCGCCAAGCCCGCCATTATAAGATCTCAGGCGACCTCAGCCGCGACGTCTGGTACGATGGCGACACTTTGGTGCGGCTGAAACTGTTGGGCTCCGATCATTCGGTCATCGATTCCGACCTCACTCAGGTGGCCTCGCTGCCAGCTGACGACACCGCTGCGCCGGCTCCGGCAAAGAAGGCTGGCAAAAACGCAGCGCCTGCATCAGCCAAGCACTAGAGCCCCATCTTGGGCTGATGCTCCAGAGAGGACGCCAAGGCCGCACCGCCTTTTGCACCCCACTTGTATGCGCGGGACCGCCATGATATTTCGTCGCCGCCCCCTGAATAGCCGATCGTCTCGGCCTATTCTTCTGGAGAGGTGGCAGAGTGGTTGAATGTACCGCACTCGAAATGCGGCATAGGTGCAAGCCTATCGGGGGTTCGAATCCCCCCCTCTCCGCCACAAATCGATTTTCAAATGGTCGCGCAGGGTCGGTATAAGTCGACTTGTCATTGATTTTATTGTATCTTTAGCTCCACCGAGGTCGCAGAAGGTCGGCCAAGGGGAGTGCCACTATGGCATCCATAAATAAACTCACTGCGAAACAAATCCGCTGTTTCTTCAAATTGATTTCTGACCAGGGTGCAAGACTCCCCGTGTTATTCACCCGTCGTTTCAATTCGCCTTCATCACCTCGCCACTGGCGGCGCGTTGATGCGCTGGTCCCCGGGCGCTTAAAAGGTTATGGGCCGTATTGATCAGGGCGAGATGCGAGAATGCCTGCGGAAAATTGCCAGACTGCCGCTTGGCTGACGCATCATATTCTTCAGCAAGCAGACCGACGTCGTTTCTCAAAGGCAATAGCCGATTAAACAATTCAAGGGCATCGGCGTGGCGTCCCTGCAGTACATAGTTATCCGCGAGCCAGAAACTGCACGCTAAAAACGCACCTTCTCCTGGCGGAAGCCCGTCAGTCCCTTTTTGCGTGTCATATCGGCGGACAAAGCCGTTGCTCATTAAATTGCGCTCAATGGCTGCCACCGTTCCGCGCACGCGCGGATCGGTTGCAGGCAGAAAGCCCACCATTGGTATCAACAGCAGACTGGCGTCAAGCGCGGTCACGCCATAGGATTGGACGAAGGCGTTCTGCGCCGGATCAAATCCCCGTTCGCAGACCTGCTTATGAATTGAGTTACGAATCATGCGCCAGTGGTCGACTGGGCCGCTCAAACCAAATTCTTCGACCGAGCGCACGGCACGGTCAAAGGCAACCCAGGCCATGACCTTGGAATGTGTGAAATGCCTGCGGCCACCGCGAACCTCCCAGAGCCCATCATCCGGCTGATTCCAGATGGTCTCAAGATGTCTGAGGAGGGCGCATTCAAGCGCCCAGGTCGCTGCCTCGGCGGGGAGGCCCGCGGCACGGCCCACATAAAAAGCGTCGAGAACCTCTCCATAGACATCGAGTTGAAGCTGCTCCGCGGCGGCGTTGCCAATCCGGACCGGGCCCGCACCTTCATAACCTCGTAGCGACGGTACTTCGTATTCCGGCAGTCGGCGTTCGCCGGCCACGCCATACATGATCCGTAGGTCTTCCGGACTGCCTGCAATCGCGCGCAACAGCCAATCGCGCCAAGCTTTCGCCTCGTCAAGAAATCCCGCGCCGATGAGCGCGTAGAGTGTAAATGTCGCGTCGCGAAGCCAGCAGAATCGATAATCCCAATTCCGCTCCCCACCAAACAATTCGGGCAGAGATGTCGTGGCGGCGGCCACCATACCGCCGGTTGGGCGATAGGTGAGAGCCTTTAACGTGATAAGCGAGCGAAGAACCGGCGCCGACCAGTCGCCGGCTCCGTGAAAGCGGCTCGACCAGTCTCGCCAAAATGCTTCCGTGTCGGCCAACGCCGCCATTGGATCAATTGGGGCGGGAACTGGGAGATAGGATGGTCCATAGGTCAGGACGAAAGAGACGGTATCGCCGGCTGACACAGTAAACTCGCCGATGGTTTTCCGGCCTTCACCGCGTAGAAGCATCGACGTCCGCAGGACAACCATATCCGGCCCCGACACAGCGCAAAGCGTCCGATCTTTGCGCTGAGTCACCCATGGCACCACGGATCCATAATCGAACCGGATAATCAATTCCGTCCGCATGGTGACTTTGCCGCGCTTTCCCAGGACAAGCCGCACCAGATCCGATGCCTTACCGCGCGGCGGCATGAATTCGATCAGCGTTACCTCACCCTCGGCGGTTTCTATGTCCGTTTCGAGGATAAGTGTATCGTCCCGATACCGGCGCATGATGCGCTTGACAGCTTTACGCGGCGCGATGATCCAGCGCCCGTTTTCGGGGCCGCCAAGCAACGCCGCGAAGCAAGCGCCGCTGTCGAAGCGGGGCCAGCATAGCCAGTCGACAGAGCCGTCGAGCCCGACCAAGGCGGCCGTCTCGCAATCCCCCAGTAGCGCATAATCTTCGATCTTTGACGGCATGACAGTCCTTCCGACGCCATAAACGCGTGTCGATCGACTCAAAACTCAGTGCCATGCGAACCATGCATCTGCTCACGGAGAGTTTCCTTTCCGACAGCCGCCTATTAGGCCGTTCTGGCTCAACAACGGCGATTGTTATGGCACCGTCTCTCCCGCCGCCGCCACATCGGTAAATAAGTACAAGGTGCCCGTGGGCCGAAGGCGTGCGGCGGGCAGAGTCTCGTCGCCGCTGCGGAACCGGGCGAAGATATCCAGCTTGTCTTTGCCCGCGACTATGAAGGCCGCGCTTCGAGTGCTCTCAAGCGCTGGATAGGTCAGCGTGATACGCGCTTCCGGCTTTGCGCCAACGACAGCGGCAACCCACCGATCGTGCTCGGCGAGCACGGCATTGCCCGGAAACAATGACGCGGTATGCCCATCAGGTCCAAGCCCAAGCAGGTTGACATCGAACAACGGCCTATCCGGATCGAGGCGTTCGGCACCGTAGAAGGATTTAAGCTCGCGCTCATAAGCAAGCGCCGCTGCTTCAGGATTGCCCCCGCCTGTCGGGATGGAATGAATGTTGGCGGCGGGGACTGGCGCGCGCGATAGCAGCGCCTCTCGTGCCATGCGATAATTGCTGAGCGGGTCATCATGAGGCACGAATCGCTCGTCGCCCCAGAACCAATGCGTTCGCGACCAGGGAAAGGCATCGCGATAGGGTTGGGCAGCCAGATGTTCGTAGATCGGTCGAGGGGTCGAGCCGCCGGACAAAGCGATGGCGAAAACGCCCTGCTTCGCGGTCGCCATTTCGGTTATCCAGCCCGCAACCCAGCGCGCCAAGGCCTCCGGATTAGCGAGAACTTCCAGTATGGCACCGGATGTTTCGATCATCGCAGGCCCCTCGTTACTGCCGGAAGCTGAGATCCGCGAAGCCCGGCAATCGCGGCGGAATAATCATGCGATCCAAAGATCGCAGATCCCGCGACAATGACATTCGCGCCCGCCTCGACCACCCGCGCAGCGCTTTCGCAATTCTCTCCGCCGTCGACCTCGATGAAGGGATCAAGGCCTCGCTCTTGGCAGAGCTGGCGCAAATGGCGGATCTTCGGCAGCATCTCGGGCAGGAATTTCTGACCGCAGAAGCCCGGCTTGACCGTCATGACAAGAACGATGTCGCAGAGATGGAGGACCGATTCAATCCGCTCGATCGGGCTCGCCGGGTCGAGCACGACGCCGGCCTTCTTGCCGAGGGCATGGATCTGCGAAAGGAGGGAATGAAGATGGGTCGTCGCTGAGGGTTCCGCGTGGACGAGAAGATGATCGGCGCCGGCCTTGGCAAAGGCCGCGAGATAGCGCTCCGGCTCTACGATCATCAGATGCACGTTGAGAGGCTTGCGCGTGTAGCGCCGTACCGCTTCGACGATCACCGGCCCGAAGCTGATATTCGGAACAAAGCGACCATCCATGACATCGACATGAATCCAGTCGGCACCCGCCATATCGACGGCCCGAATCTCGTCGGCGAGATGCCCAAAATCCGCAGCCAGGATCGACGGTGCGATGATAATTCGCCTTTGCAGCGGCATATTGGCGATGGATGCTCCAACGCTCAACGCGTTGCGGTGGAAGCGGCCAACGATAGCCTCTCCTGCCGACGATGCTTCCGCCCGCGATGCCGTCTCTTGAGGTCTCCCGCTTTGCCGCGCCTTTATCTGATCGACAATCCTGGCAACAATCTCGGCTGGCTGGCCGTCGACATCGACGGTGATCGGATCTTCGTCCTGTCCGGGCTCCTCCAGCGTCGCAAACTGGCTGTCGAGTAGCGCCACCGGCATGAAATGCTCTTGCCTCGCGATCATGCGACGTCGGATAAGATCGTAGGATCCCTTAAGATAGACCAGCGTCACCCCATGCCGGTCACCGATGATGATGTCCCGATAGGACCGCTTCAGCGCCGAGCAGGTGAGAACGCCGGATTCGCCGCGCGCGCGCCAGCCATCGATCATCTCGGCAATCTTCCGTAGCCAGGGCAGCCGGTCGGCATCGGTCAATGGCTTGCCGCTATGCATTTTCTCGATGTTCGCGGCGGGGTGCAGGTCGTCGCCCTCCTGAAAATGACTACCGAGTGCCGCCGCCAGCAAGACCGAAACCGTGGTTTTACCGGATCCCGAAACGCCCATGACAATGGCAATCACTGGTTCGGCGATTTTATGCGCGAGGGCTGGCGACCACGCAGGCTGAGTTTGGCGATCGCGTCGCATCATGCGTCAACCGCGTTCAGAACGAATTTTTGCATCGCTTTGGCGAAGCCCTCGTCCTCGTTGCTGGCGGTAACCGCGCTCGCTTGTGCCTTCACCTCGTCGCTGGCATTGCCCATGGCGATGGAGATGCCGCCTTTGCGGAACATGAGAACGTCATTCGGCATGTCGCCGATCGTCGCGATCTCTTCGGCTGGAATGTTCAGGAGTTTGGACAAAGTCGCAACGACTTCTCCCTTATTGGCTTGTGAGTGGGTCACGTCGAGATAATAGGGCTGCGAACGCTCCGCGCTTGCCTTCTTGCCCAGGGCCTTCTGCGCCGCGGTCTCGCAGGCAGCGAGCAGATCTCGGTCGTCTGAGACGCCGACGATTTTCACCGCGCATGCCAATTGCGCATCGGTGAAAGCGGGCACAACCTGCGCGTCGAACTTCACCGTCCACGCTTCGCGCGCCACATGCGGAGCGTCGGGGTTACGAATCAACCACTCGTCCGAGGTGTAGACCCAGGCATCCAGTCCGCGATCGAGAAACATCCAGAGAGTCTCTTTCGCCGCCGCGAGATCCAGCGTGTGGCTGGCGATCACCGACAGATCTGGATTGACGAAGACACCGCCGTTAAAACCGGCGATCGGCGTCCGCAGCGCCAATGGAGCAATCAACATCGCCATACCGCGAGGCGGCCTGCCGCTGGTAATCGCAAAATCGATTCCGGCTGCCTTCAAGGCCTTCACGGCCTCCGCGGCGCTGGGCGTCAGAATTTTCTCCGTGGTAAGAAGAGTGCCGTCGACGTCAGCCAATACGAGCGAGATTTTCGATGCAGCGTGCGTGGGCTTTATCATGCGTTGGTTCCCGATCGAGCGATTCCACGTTGCGCATTCAAACGGTCGCCGCCGAGGATGAATCGCTGGATGGCATGGGCGAACCCATCGTCATGGTTGCTGCCCGTCACGAAATCAGCGGCTTGCCGCACCTCTGGACTGGCATTGCCCATGGCGATGCTCAAGCCGCTTCTCTCGAACATTGCGACATCATTGCCGCCATCGCCGATGACAGCGATCTCAGCGAGAGGAACAGCCACCAGCCTCGCGAGTTCCGATAAGGCGACGCCCTTATTGGCGAGCGGATGGGTTATATCGAGATAGTATGGTTGCGAACGCACGACGGAGGCTTGACCGGCAAGCGCGGTGCGAACATCGCGCTCATGCTGTGCGAGACTCTCAAAGGCCTTGCTGACACCGACGATCTTGTCGGCGGCATCGAGGCTGCGCCCGAAATCTTCGACCATTGTCGGGCGAAATCCGATTGTATGCTCCTCATGCCCAACATAGGGCCCATCGGGGTCGCGCAGCAGCCAATCCTGTCCGCTAAAAACCCAGACCTGGACATCTTGCGTGCCGAGCAGGTCGACGGTGCGCCGCGCAGCCTCGGGTGAAAGCACGTGCTCGATAATTACCGATAGTTCGGGCGACGCTATGACGCCGCCATTGAAGCCGCACACCGGTGTCGTGATTCCCAAGGGCTCAAGCAGCATGCGCAGACCGCGTGGTGGCCGGCTGCTGATGACGGCAAAAATGATTCCGCAGGCGTGGAGTTCAGCTACGGCCGTCTGGGCACGCGCGGTCAAAACCTTGTCGTCAGTTACCAGCGTTCCATCGACATCCGAGACAAGCGCCGATATTTTCGATGAGGGAATTCGCGGCAATGGAGTCACGAGGGCTTTCCATCCGTACTGCCATCGACGGGGCGCCAGCGCCGGCCATCACGCTCCAAAAGGGCCTCCGCTTTGCTCGGTCCCGAGCTTCCCGCTTGATAGATCGGCGTTTCTGCAGCGCGGTCCTCCGCCCACGAATCGAGAACCGGCTGTACGATACGCCAAGTCTGCTCCACCATGTCGGCGCGCATGAACAAGGTCGGGTCGCCGATCATGACGTCGTAGAGCAGCGTCTCGTAGCCGACATTGGGTTCCTTCGCGAACCAGTCGTCGTAACGGAAGTCCATTTTGACCGCGGCGAGATCCACTATGGGCCCTGGCCGCTTGACCTCGAATTCGAGAGAAATCCCTTCGTCAGGGGCGATACGCAGAACCAGCCAGTTGGGCCGCAATGCATCAACTGCGGTGTCCTGAAATGCGGTATAGGGCGCTTGCTTGAAGCGGATCGCGATTTCGGTCATCCGTCGTGACATGTGCTTGCCCGTACGGACGTAAAACGGCACGCCTGCCCAGCGCCAATTATCGATCTCAAGCTGCATCGCGACGAAGGTCTCGACGTTTGAGTCTGGCGCGACGTTCGCTTCTTGCCGATAGGCTTTCACCGACTCGCCCAGCATTTTGCCGGCTCCGTACTGACCGCGCACGGCATGTACCGGCTTGACGGCAGGGATGGCGGCAAGCACCTCGGCCTTCTTCGTGCGGATCGAAGCGGCATCGAAGCTCGTCGGCGGCTCCATGGCCACCATCGAAAGCAGTGTGAAAAGGTGATTTGGCACCATGTCGCGCAGAGCGCCTGTCGCCTCATAGAAATCGCCGCGCTGTTCCACCCCGACCGTCTCCGCCGCGGTGATCTGCACGTGATCGATCCGGTCGCGATTCCAGATAGGCTCGAACAGCCCATTGGCAAAGCGGAAGGCCATGATGCTTTGAACCGTATCCTTTCCGAGAAAATGGTCGATACGGAAGATCTGGTCCTCGTGCAGCGTGCGTTGGACGCGGGCATTCAGTTGGCGCGCCGAGGCCAAGCTATGGCCGAACGGCTTCTCGATCACAACGCGGCGCCAGAACCGATCCTTTCCATTTTGATCGTTTTGATCGGTGAGTTTTGTCTTGCCTAGTTGCTCCACCACCGTGCCGAAAAGCTGATCGGCGACTGCGAGATAGAAGATGGCATTGCCCTTTGTGCCATGGTTTTTTTCAGCCTCTCCGAGAGCATCGCGAAGCTTCTCGTAGAGCTCAGGCTTTGTTAGGTCGCCTTGGACATAGACCATTCTTTCCGCAAGCCGCTTCCATGCTGCCTCGTCAATGGAGGCGACGTCGAACTCCGTCGCCCCATTGCCGACATAGGTTTTCAGCGTGTCGTAAAGGTGGTCGCGCCAGCTTTCGGCTGTTCCCGCCGCCCGGGCTACGCCGATCAGCACGAATTGCTCTGGCAGCACCTTGGTGTGCGAGAGATTGTAGAGCGCAGGCATCACCAGGCGCTTGGTCAGGTCTCCGGTGGCTCCGAAAATCACCATGGCGCAAGGATCGGCCGGCTCGGCTAGACGCTGTGGTGGCAACTCAACCACCTGAGCGGCGGAAGGTATCCGGTTCGGCTGTTTGTTGGACATGCGTCTACTCGGCGGCGTGCTGTGCTGCCGGATGCCCTGGCAATTCCTTTGGCTTAGGCTGGGGATCAATGGGTTCTTGACCCTCGAGGTGGCCGCCGAAGCCGAAGCGCATGGCCGAGAGTATTTTTTCTCCAAATGTGTGCTCCTGCCGCGAGCGGAACCTTGCGTAGAGCGCCGAGGAGAGCACATCTGCCGGAACCGCTTCCTCGATGGCAGCCTCAACTGTCCAGCGGCCCTCTCCGGAATCCTGGACGAAGCCGGAAAATTCCTTCAACTGAGGATCCTTCGCCAGTGCGGCCGCGCTGAGATCAAGCAGCCAGGAAGAGATGACGCTACCGCGCCTCCAAACCTCGGCGATATCCGGCATGTTCAGCGTGAAGCGTTCGTCTTCGGCCAGATCCTTCGAGTCCTTGTTGCGCAGGATATCGAATCCCTCGGCATAGGCCTGCATCATTCCGTATTCGATGCCGTTATGCACCATCTTGACGAAGTGCCCGGCACCGGACGGGCCTGCATGAATGTAGCCGCGCTCGGCACGAGTATCGCCGGCCGGCCGGTCCGGTGTACGCGGAATATCGCCTAAGCCCGGCGCGAGCGCCGCGAAGATCGGATCGAGCAGATCGACAGCAGATTTTGGGCCGCCGATCATCATGCAATAGCCACGCTCGATTCCCCAGACGCCGCCGGACGTGCCGCAATCGATGTAGCGAATGTGCTTCTCGGCCAATTTTTTCGCGCGGCGGATGTCGTCTTTGTAGAACGAATTGCCACCGTCGATGATGATGTCATCCGGCTCCAATAAGCTGCTAAGATGCTCGACCGTCTCTTCAGTGGTTTGTCCGGCGGGCAACATCAGCCAAACGACACGCGGCTTTTCGCTGAGCCTCTTTACCACGTCCTCCAGCGATGCCGCGGCTGTGGCGCCGTCCTTCGCCAGCGCGTTGCGCGTCTTGGCACTGCGCGCGAACACGACGCACTGATGTCCTGCTTTCATCAGACGGCGAGACATGTTGCCGCCCATTTTGCCAAGTCCGATCATGCCAATCCGCATTGCTTCGCTCCCTCTCATTATGACAACGGCACTCTTGAGAACGCACGACTCGGCCGCCGGTTTAAGCGCGCATCAAAGTCTCATGAACACTTTGTTGTGTGGCCACGATTCACACCGTTCCAACCTCACATCACGATTTCTAAGCGGGTCCTTTAACTGGGCAACTGCTACTTTCCATCCTGCCAGCAACTTGCAAACTTGCGTAAAATCATAACGGCTGCCGTCAAGTT
Source organism: Methyloferula stellata AR4 (assembly GCF_000385335.1). Lineage (NCBI taxonomy): Bacteria > Pseudomonadati > Pseudomonadota > Alphaproteobacteria > Hyphomicrobiales > Beijerinckiaceae > Methyloferula > Methyloferula stellata. The sequence continues at coordinate 4,127,900 of NZ_ARWA01000001.1, forward strand.
GATGGCAGACCAATCTTTTCTGAAAGATTATAGGGGTCGGCGCTCCGGTCCGTAGCCTCGGAAACTACTCAGACTTTAACGACTCGAAAATTTAATTGATTTTTCGGGGACGCTTCGGTCGACCACGGCAACGCTAGCAGGCGGCCTAGGTAATTTCCGACAATGGCGCGGCAACCCTCGGTGCAATATGTTTTGACTTCGATAGCGGCGTGGCCTGCGCCTTTTGACAAGGTCATCAAAACGCCGCTCAAAGTCTGACGATTATTGAGAGTGCCACCGCGGTCCAATACCTGCGAAGAATAGCGCGGCATGCTACGAGAGGAAAACCGGCGATGATACACAATAAGAGGGCTTTAGTGGCAGCGTTAATGGCCACGACACTTCTAACGGCCGGCGGAGTTTGGGCTGCAAGCCCGCAAACTCCGGATCGGACGATGAAAGAAACGCCGGCTGACAAGGACTTTGGTAAGCTCTCTCATGAAGGCTCGCGCGCTTTTCAGGATCTGACGTCGGCCCGTATCGCTATCTTCGATGGCCGCGTTGAAGACGCCAAGAAATTCGTCAGCGAGGCTGACAAAGCCTTTGGTAAGGCGAAGACCGACGATACGGTTTTCACCAAGGCGGAAGCCGACCTCAAGTCCACCCATAGCCAGAGTTATCAAGCCACCGACACAGGCAGATCTGCGTCATCCGCGGACGCGATGAAAAAGCCGATCGCGTGGTTGCCGGTCAATGGCGCAATTACAATCAACGAAGACTATACGGCTGACACAACCAAGACGGCGGCAGTCGCCGATGCTAATAAAAGCCTCAAGAGCGGCGACCGCAAAGGCGCTTTGGAAAAACTGAAGCTCGCGGGCATGGACGTGGACATTACCTTGGCTGTTGTTCCTGTCGAACAGACCATCAAGGACGTGCATCAAGCCGCCGAGTTGATCAACGACGGCAAATATTACGAAGGAAGCCAGTTGTTACGGCAAGTGCAGGAAAGCGAGCGCTTCGCAGTTGCCGGCATCGACGTACCTGAAGCCCCTTCCGCGGCGGGTTCAAAGCAACTTGACCAGATGGCCCCAGCAAAGCACTGAACCACATTCTAGCCCGCGTCGCTTTTTGATCGAGCCAATCCCGACGCCCGCAGATCGGCTTGAGCTGAAGGCCGGCCGACTGCACGTCGTCTGATGAAGCCGCGCGCGGCCCACTATCTGAACTCACGCCAAGGGCGATGTCAGCGATGAAAGTTCGCGATCTCGATAGGGTGATGGTGAAGGCTTAGTGACAGTCGCGACGACATCTCTTGCTCCTGCCCCACAAAATTCATGAGGACGAAGCCATGACATACCAAAGTGTCAACCCTGCCGACGGCAAGACTCTGAAGACGTTCAAGGAGCTGACTGACAAGGAACTTGAAAGCAAGCTCGCAACCGCAGCCGCTTGTTACGAGACCTGGCGGCACAAGACCTATGCCGCGCGGGCCATCATCGTGGCCAAAGCTTCCGAGATCCTGCATGCGAAGGCAGACGAGTTCGCGCATACGATGACGCTTGAGATGGGAAAGCGCATCAGCGAAGCCCGGGGAGAGGTGGAGTTCAGTTCGAATATCCTCGCTTACTATGCCAAGAACGCCGAGCGCTTCCTGGCGCCGGTGAAGCTCCATCCGACGCTCGGCGAAGGCCATATGGAGAGCAGCCCCATCGGCGTGATCTTTTGTGTAGAGCCCTGGAACTTTCCCTATTACCAGCTTGCCCGGGTTGCCGGTCCGCATTTGATGGCGGGCAATGTCGTGCTGGTGAAGCACGCAGGCATCGTGCCGCAATGCGCAATCGCCTTCGAGAAGCTTTTGATCGAGGCCGGAGCGCCTGTCGGGCTATATACTAATCTTTTGATCTCGCACAATCAGTCGGATCGTGTCGTCGATGACCCGCGAATAAAAGGTGTGGCACTCACTGGCAGCGTCGCGGCTGGCAGGAGCATCGCGGCACGTGCCGGAAAGAACCTCAAGCCGTCGTCGATGGAGCTCGGCGGCAGCGACGCGTTCATTGTCCTCGAAGATGCCGATCTCGAACACACGATCAAATGGGCCGTCTGGGGACGGATGTACAATACGGGCCAGACCTGCTGCGCCGCAAAGAGGTTCATCGTCGTCGAAAAACTCGCCGACAAGTTCCTGGAGAAGTTTCAGGCGGCGCTTGCGGCACTGAAACCCGGAGATCCGCTGGACGAGAAGACGACATTGGGTCCGTTATCCTCGGAATCGGCCTTGGTCGATCTTTTGAAGCAAGTCGACGGTGCGGTCTCGCATGGCGCTAAAGTGGTCATGGGCGGCAAGCGTGTCGATCGTCCAGGATCATATATGCAGCCGACAATCCTGACCGACATCAAGCCCAACAACCCGGCCTTTAGAGAGGAATTCTTTGGCCCGGTCGCGTTGTTCTTTCGGGTCAAAGACGAAGACGCAGCGATCGCGCTTGCCAACGATTCCGATTTCGGATTGGGCGGCTCCGTCTTCACCAAGGATATTGCCCATGGCCGGCGCGTGGCCAGCCGCGTCGAAACGGGCATGATGTTCATCAACAACATCTCCTGGTCCGATGCTGAATTGCCGTTCGGCGGCATCAAGGACTCTGGTTACGGGCGCGAACTTGGCGACATGGGCATCCAGGAATTCGTAAACAAAAAGCTGGTTCGCTACGTAGCGGCGGAAGCGCCGCTTTAGAGCATGATCCAAAAAATCGCAGACTTTTTGGAATAGACCATGCGTTTGAACAGGTGCGTAAAGCGCGATCATGATTCAACTTAAGGCAATTGCGCTCTAGCACAATCGATTGGCACGGCTGCTTTCGTGCCAACCGCCGCGACGATGAGGCGTTCCCTTCCCCGAAATGCCTCATCGCTCGCGGCGGTGCTCTCTGGCCAGTCCGTCCTATCGAACGGCATCTTTCACAAAATGGAGCGAGGCATGTACGTCAACATCGCCATCCTAAAGGAAACGCAGCCGCGCGAGCGCCGCGTCGCTCTCGTTCCCTCCGTGGCGCCCAAGCTGGTTAAGCTAGGTGCCAAGTTGCATATGCAGTCGGGCGCGGGAGATGCGATCAGCTTGGCCGATTCCGCATTTAGCGATGTTGTGTTCACAGATGATCGTCACGCCTTGGTCAGCGACGCCGACGTGGTTCTCGGCGTGCAGCCGCCCGCGCTGGAGGTCATAGATGCGATGAAGGCGGGTGCGATCCTTATCTGCTTCATCTATGCGGATAAGGAACCGGCGCTGGTGAAGCGTCTTCTGGATAAGAAGATCACCTGCTTTGCCATGGAGCGAATTCCGCGCATCACGCGGGCGCAGGCTATGGACGCGTTGTCCAGTCAATCGGCCCTGGCTGGTTATTACGCCGTGCAGCTCGGTGCGACACATCTGGCCCGCGTGTTGCCGAAGATCACCTCGGCGGCTGGTGCCATAGGGCCGGCTAAAGTGCTTGTGATGGGGCTCGGCGTGGCAGGCTTGGAGGCGGTCGCAACGGCGCACCGTCTTGGCGCTGTCGTCGAGGGTTATGACGTGCGTCCGGCGACGGCGGAACAGGTCGCCTCTTTGGGCTGCACTTTCGTCGAGACCGGCGTCGATGCGCGCGGCAAGGGCGGCTATGCACGCGAACTCACAGCAGCTGAGAAGATCAAGATCGACGCTGTGCTGACCAAGCATATCCAGCAGTCGGATCTGATCATCACCACCGCCGCCATACCCGGCCGTCCTTCGCCGAAGCTGATCAGCAAGGCGCAAGTCGCGGGGATGAAGGCCGGTGCCGTTATCATCGATCTCTCGGCCGAGGGCGGTGGCAATTGCGAGGACACACAACCGGGCGAGACGATACGAATCGGTCGGGTGACGATCGTCGCGCCGCTGAATGTGCCCTCGCTCCTCGGCGAGGACGCCAGCGAACTTTACGCGAAAAATATCGAGGCACTGCTCGCTTTGATGATGAAAGACAACATCGTCACGCTGAACTGGGACGATGAAGTGCTTGCCAAGACGGTTCTAACCCATGGGGGCAAGATGCACAGCGATGAGAGCGAGCATAAGGCCTATCCCAGCAACGCTGCCGATAAGGCCGCAGCCAAGGCCCCCATAAAGGCGGCGTGAGCCGGAGGATTCTTCCATGGACTTTTCCATTCATATCGCTGGCTTTGTCGCCATTTACATCTTCATGCTCGCGGCCTTCGCGGGATGGGTCATCATCGGGGGAGTCCCGGCGATCCTGCACACGCCGCTGATGTCGGGCTCCAATTTCGTGCATGGCATCGTCGTTGTTGGCGGAATGTACGCGCTACTCAACGCCAGCACGGTGGAAGAGCAGATCATCGGATTTTTCGCGGTGCTGCTTGGCGCCGGCAACGCCGCTGGCGGCTTCACCGTCACCCGTCGCATGCTGGCGATGTTCCAAACCAGCGGGCACGCAGGCGCGCATCGGAAATCGCACCGCGCCAAGGCCCATCACTCCAAAATGGTTTGAGGAGCTGACATGACTATGACGAGTATCGCCCAACTCATCATCGGCACCACCGATCTCGTGGCAGCGTTCCTGTTTATGTATGGCCTCAAGCGCATGTCGTCGCCGGTAACGGCGCCTTCAGGAATCTTCGTGGCAGGCATCGGAATGCTGGTCGCGATCCTGGCAAGCTTCCTCTACGTCTTCGATGTCACCACGGCTGCGAGGCCTTTCCTGATGGTCAATGTCGGCTTGGGCATTGTCGCGCTCATCGTCGGGGGCGGGATTGCCTGGTGGGGCGGCAAGAAAGTGCCGATGACGGGCATGCCTCAGATGGTTGCGCTTTATAATGGTATGGGCGGCGGTGCCGCCGGCGCGATCGCCGCGGTTGAACTCTTCAGTGCCAAAACGCCGGGCGTAACTCAGCTTGTCGTGACGCTGCTTGGCGCATTGATTGGCGCGATTTCCCTGTCAGGTTCGTTGGTCGCGTGGGCCAAACTCCAAGGCGTCATCAAGAAGCCTCTCCGTGTTAGCGGGCAGCTTTATTTCAATCTCTTGGTCTTGCTCGGCACGTTCGCCGTCGGCGGTTATCTCATCTATGTGGTTCAGGGTGCAGCCGGTCAGGTGCTGCCGACACCGCAGCTGATCTATCTATTCTTCGCATGTGCGTTGATCTACGGCATTCTGATGACGCTGCCGATCGGTGGCGCGGATATGCCGGTGGTGATTTCGATCTATAACGCAGCCACAGGGCTCGCCGTCGGACTCGAAGGGTTTGTACTGGAGAATCCGGCCTTGATGATCGCCGGCATGGTGGTCGGCGCCGCGGGCACATTGCTGACATTGCTCATGGCAAAGGCCATGAACCGTTCCGTGGCAAACGTGCTGTTCACGAATTTTGGCGAGACACAGAAGCATGCGCCAGCCCACATCAAAGGCAGTCTGAAACCGGTTGAAGCAGCTGATGCCGGCATATTCATGCGCTACGCCAAGAGCGTCATTATCGTCCCAGGCTATGGGCTGGCCGCGGCGCAGGCCCAGCAGAAGCTCTATGAATTCGTAAAGTTGCTTCAGGCTGCGGGCGTCTCGGTCAAATTCGCGATCCATCCGGTCGCCGGACGCATGCCGGGCCAGATGGACGTCTTGCTCGCTGAAGCCGGCGTTCCCTATGACCTCATCTTCCAGCTCGACGACATCAACGAAGAATTCAAGACGACCGATGTGGCGCTGGTGATTGGCGCGAATGACGTGGTGAACCCCGCGGCACGCACCGAAAAAGGCTCGCCGATTTTCGGCATGCCGATCCTCAACGCCGACCAAGCCAAGCAGGTTTACGTCGTCAAGCGGGGTCAGGGAAAAGGCTATGCGGGAATCGTGAACGCGCTTTTCTACGCCGACAATACAAACATGGTCTACGGCGACGCCGCTGCCGTGCTGACGACGATGATTGAAGCTGTGCGCGGTTTATCGAAAGCCGCTGCATGATCAGTCCTCACGCGGCTGAATCGATACATAGACACAACAGGAGGAGCGACATATGGCAAAGAAGATGGAGGCTGCGTTTGTCGAGCATTTCGGCAAGCCGCTCGTGGTCATGGAGGTCGATATCCCGACACCCGGCCCAGGCCAGATCCTTGTCAAGACCGAGGCCTGTGGCGTGTGTCACACGGATCTGCATGCCGCGACCGGGGACTGGCCGCTGAAACCAAAGCTTCCGTTCATTCCAGGTCATGAGGCCATTGGCCGTGTCGTCGCCATCGGCGCAGGCGTCACGATCGTCAAGGAAGGTGACCGCGTCGGTGTGCCCTGGCTCTACTCGGCCTGCGGTCATTGCGAGCATTGCTTAACCGCCTGGGAGACGGTCTGCGCCAAGGCGGAGTTCGGCGGCTATACTAAGAACGGCGGCTTTGCCGAGTACGTTATCGCCGATCCGAACTACGTGGCCCACATACCAGCCGGTCTCGATCCCAAGCAGGCCGCGCCGCTCATCTGCGCCGGCATTACCACCTATAAGGGCATTAAGGAGACCGAGGCGAAGGCTGGCGAGTGGATCGTCATTTCCGGCGCGGGCGGCCTCGGGCACCTCGCCATTCAATATGCCAAGGTCATGGGCCTGCAAGTTTGCGCAGTCGACATCGATGACGGCAAGCTTGCGTTAGCCAAAAAGCTTGGCGCCGATCTCGTGGTGAATGCCAAGCACGGCGCTCCTGAAGAAGCCGTCATAAAAGGCACCGACGGCGGCGCGCATGGGGTATTGATTACTGCACCGTCGCTCAACGCCTTCAAACAGGGCGTCGGGATGACGCGCAAGCGTGGCACCTGCGTCCTGGTTGGGCTGCCGCCAGGGGATTTTCCCGTTCCCCTGTTCGACGTCGTGGCAAACTGCATCACTATACGCGGTTCCTTCGTCGGGAACCGCGAGGATATGGCGGAGGCGCTGTCCTTCGCCGCCGAGGGCAAGGTCAAGGCCGATATCGAGTTGCAGCCGCTGTCGGCGATCAACACGATTTTCGACCGGCTTGAGCACCGCAAGGTCGCAGGCCGCGTGGTCCTCGATTTTGTCGGCGCCGAGAAAAAAGACGATCAGTCGAAGACGGCTTCGGGCAAGCAAAAGCAACCCGTAACTGCCGGTTAGGCTGATACGCCTGCTGCTGCAATAGCGGCCTATCTTACGAGATGCCGTGAGATGGGCCGAGCCGGATAGAGAGCCAGATTCATTGACACCGTGACTACTATCGGTGACGAGAGGGCGTGCTGAACGCGAACGCCAACTCGTTCGCCATGATGATCTTGCTGGCACTCGGCACTTTCGTAGCCGACTAGACAACCGCCGGCATCCCGTCAAAATGAGCTGCCGATGCCTGCGCTAGCGCATTAGTACGTCAGCCCAGGTGGTGACTGTGTTCTAATTTGATCTCCTGACGAGCTGTGCGGCGTAGAAAGCTACCCCCGTCCCCAGGAATCCAAACACAGGCCAAGGCCAACGGCATCGCGACTCTCGATTTCCCCTTGCGCGGCAAGCGCGCCGGCTGCGGCGGTTGGAGAGCCTTTGAGAATCCGCTCGAAGCCAACGGCGATCAGTGCGCCATGTCCTTTGCGCCCATATCAACCTTGATGCCGGGTATGATGCCCGCGTCGGTGAGGATTTTAATAAAAGGAGTACCGTCTTTTTTCTGCTGGCGGATTGTTTCTTCATAGAGGATCGCGCCGCTGATGCTTTCGGCAAGGCCTGGCGTCGTCCCAATCAATTCCCGATAGGCTCGTCGGGCTTCCACGGTCTGAGGAATCCCCAATTTGGCAAATCGCTTGTCGCAGGTTGACGTGCTTTCATCCATCGCCAGCAGGCCCTTATCGTCGGCGACGAGCGCCCGCGCGGTTTCTGCAAGCTCATGCGCATTCATTGGGGATTTCCCCACTTCCAGTCCCGGATTTCCGGCATGTCTTCGCCGTGCTTATCGATGTATTGCTTATGCTCGATGAGCTTGTCCCGAACCATCTGCTTTAAATAGGCCCCTTGAGCGCCCAAATGCGGCAGCCGATCGATCACGTCTTGCACGAGATGAAACCGGTCAAGGTCGTTCTGGACCCTCATGTCAAAGGCCGTCGTGATCGTGCCCTCTTCCTTGTAACCCCTGACGTGAAGATTGCGGTTGGTTCGGCGATAGGTCAGCCGGTGGACGAGCGAGGGATAGCCGTGGAAGCCAAAGACGATATGCTTATCTTTGGTGAAAAGCGCATCGTAATCGGTTTCAGTTAGGCCGTGCGGGTGCTCGCTTGCCGATTGCAGCCGCATCAGATCGACGACATTGATCACCCGGATTTTCAGATTGGGCAGATGCTGGCGGAGAATGGAAACAGCCGCCAGAATCTCGAGCGTGGGCGTGTCTCCGCAGCAGGCCATCACCACGTCCGGCTCGGCATCTTGGTCGTTGCTTGCCCATTGCCAGATGCCAATGCCCTCCGTGCAATGGACAACGGCGGCATCCATGGTCAACCATTGCGGCAGGGCGTGTTTGCCGGCCACCACCACATTGACGTAATGCCGGGTGCGCAGGCAATGATCAAAGACCGAGAGAAGACAATTGGCATCTGGCGGCAGGTAAACGCGGACGATATCGGCCTTCTTGTTGATCACGTGATCAAGGAAACCCGGGTCTTGATGCGTGAAGCCGTTGTGATCCTGCTGCCAAACATGCGAGGCAAGCAGATAATTCAGTGATGCGATCTTCCGGCGCCAGGGCAGCTCCAACGTGACCTTCAACCATTTAGCGTGCTGGCTGAACATCGAGTCTATGATACGAATGAAGGCCTCATAGCTGTTGAACAACCCATGCCGTCCAGTCAGCAGATATCCTTCGAGCCATCCTTCGCACTGATGCTCGCTGAGCATTGAGTCAAGCACGCGCCCGTCCGGCGCAAGAAATTCGTCATTATCGACTTGCTTGGCGTCCCACTGACGGTTGGTGGCTTCAAACACCGCACCCAAAAGATTCGAAAGTGTCTCATCCGGGCCAAAGATACGAAAATTACGCTGATCCTGATTGAGGCTTACCACGTCACGCAGGAATTTCCCCAGAACGACCGTATCTTGAGCGGCAACGGAGCCTGGTGAAGGCACGTTCACGGCGTGAAGGTGGAAGTCCGGCATGCGCAGATCGCGCAGCAGAATGCCGCCGTTAGCGTGCGGATTGGAGCCCATTCGCCGGTCGCCCTTGGGCGCGAGTTCGGCCAATTCCGGCATCAACTGGCCCGCTTCGTCAAACAGTTCTTCCGGCTTATAGCTTTTCATCCAGCCCTCGAGCAGCGCGACATGGTCTGGATGCGCGGCGTCGACCAAAAGCGGCACTTGATGGGCGCGGAACGTGCCCTCGATTTTAAGGCCATCGACAACTTTCGGTCCGGTCCAGCCTTTGGGTGATTTGAGGACGATCATCGGCCAACGCGGTCGGGCGGCGGCGTTTATAGTCCGCGCGTTCTTTTGAATCTGCCTTATGTCTTCGATGGCCTTTTCCAGAACGGTAGCCATGAGTTCATGCATTTTGTCCGGCTCGTCCCCTTCCACAAAGTAGGGCGTCCAGCCGCAGCCTCGGAGAAACTGCTCCAATTCCTCGTGCTCGATGCGGGCGAGGACAGTCGGGTTACTGATTTTGTAGCCATTGAGGTGCAGGATCGGCAGCACGGCTCCGTCGGTCAGCGGATCGAGTAACTTGTTAGACTGCCACGCGGTCGCCAAGGGGCCCGTTTCCGCTTCGCCGTCGCCGATGACGCAGGCGACGATGAGCCCAGGATTGTCGAACGCTGCTCCGAACGCATGGCTGAGCGAATACCCGAGTTCACCCCCTTCATGAATCGACCCCGGCGTCGTGGGCGCGACATGGCTGGAAATGCCACCCGGAAACGAGAACTGCTTGAACAGCTTTTTCAGTCCGGCTTCGTCCTGGCTGACATCCGGATAGATGTCGCTCCAGCTGCCTTCCAAATAGACGTTGCCCACGATTGCCGGACCGCCATGACCCGGACCGGCTATATAGAACATATCAAGATCGTATTTCTTGATGACTCGATTCAAATGCACGTAGATGAAATTCTGGCCTGGCGTCGTGCCCCAGTGCCCGACCACCAGTGGCTTCACATGGGCGAGCTTCAGCGGCTCGCGCAAAAGCGGATTGTCGTAGAGATAAATCTGCCCGACAGACAGATAGTTGGCGGCCCGCCAATAGGCATTCGTTTTGCGTAACTCTTCGGCACTCAGCAGTCCCCGTTGGGCGGGGGCGCTATCGCCACCGTTTCGGTTTCGAGACTTGCGCGTTGAAGTGAGTACGGACATTTTTCGTAACTCCTGGTGTCTCGGTAGATTGGGGATCAGCTACATGTCGCCTGGTAGATCCAAGCATGAGACGATGTAATCACTGACGATAAGGGGGTGTCCTATCGGCGACGTCCGGATAGACCGAGTTCTGAATGGCAAGGCCTTCGGCGAGCGCGGCGCGACCGCTCTCAGTAGTGCGCACCAGTACCCCGTTTGACCGTGCTTCCATCGAAGACCCCGATCCATTGGGTGGCCACGACATATGTGCGCTAACGCGACAATACCCAGCGGCGATCCAACGAGGCAGCATCGGAAACTACTTAGTCGGCTCAAAAGTCGATAGAGAAAGCATGGGGTGCGCTTTGGCGAACCCTCAGCGCAGATTTTTCTGGGTCTCCAGCGCCCACACTTTTGCCAGTCGGAGTCGGTAACGTATGGCTCCGCTGAGGTGAGCCGTTAGGAAGTTTTCGACGGGTTCCAACGCCAGCGGAGCCGATCACCTTTCCGCCCGAACGAGTAATAGTCATGTCGTCGTCTTCAACGCCCCCGGTGGGCTGACACACGCGGACCTAAACATCGCGCGGCAATCTCAATTGTCGTCGACGGAGCGGTTCCGTTAATGGCTTTGAATAAAGGGGATGAGTAATTTCCGAGGCTGACGCTGGGAGAACAGATGGACCACATGAGAGCCGGCACATCATATCGCCTGTGGCATCGAGCGGCTTCAGCAGCATTGACAGGGTGCACATATGGAGTTCAACCACTCATCGATGGAACTCCACTCAAAGCGAGGGACGCTGCGCGCTGCGATTCTCGACGTCGATGGAGTTCTGCTCGCGTCCCCTCATGAGCGAGCTTGGCGGGAAGCATTGCCCAGCAATCAGCAGGACCGCTTCACCACCGCTATGTACCAAGCCCATGTGGCCGGCAAACCACGTCTCGACGGTGCCCGGGCAGCCCTTGAGGCGCTCGATGTGCCGGACGCCGAGCGCCAGGCTGGCGCCTATGCCGAGCGCAAGCAAAAGCGGCTAGAGATGCTTATTCATGCCGGACATGTCGCCGCCTTCCCCGACGCACTCCGCTTGGTTCAGGCGATGCAAGCGCTGGGTTGGCCTATGGCTGTCGCATCATCCTCGAAAAACGCCAACAGCATGCTGCAAGCGATCCGCCTGGATTCAGGCCAAACCTTACATGATGTCTTCAGCGGGAACGTTTGCGGCCACGATTTGCGGCAGGGCAAGCCCAACCCCGAAATTTTCTTGCTTGCCGCCGCCGAGCTCCGGGTGCCCCCGGAACATTGCTTCGTGGCCGAAGACGCAACCGCCGGCATTGAGGCGGCATGCGCGGGCGGCATGGCGGCTCTTGGTGTCGCACGGCTCGGCGACACTGTTCCACTGCGGGCGGCAGGAGCAGCCTTGGTGGTGACCACTCTCGACGAAATCGACATTGATGCTCTGGCTGATGGGCGGCTCTCCCTTAGAGCATTTTCAGCAAAAGTGCGCCCCGGCTTTGTGCCTGAAAATGGCCCAGTGCTTCGATCTTGAGCGAGTTCTTATCGATTGTAGGTTTCATCCAATCGGAACCCGCTCTGGCCGCCTTGATCAGGACGTGAACGATGGAAAAAGTACTGAAGCCGACCGCCGATACCGCCTGGGTTCTTGACGAGAAAAATTATGATCCGCTCCGCGAGAGCAGCAGTGAATCTCGTTTCGCCATCAGCAACGGCTTCCTCGGTGTAAGAGGCACGCGAGAGATCACACGGTGCGCGCGCTGGGTTATACCGCCGCGAACCTATGTTGCCGGGCTTTTTGATTCACCTGGCCCGGAGCAGCCGATACCTGGGCTCGTCCCCGCGGCCGACTGGCTGCAGGTCGATATCCTCTTGCGCGGGCAACCTTTGACGCATCATGCCGGTCATCCGTCCTTGCATCGCATGACTCTCGATATGAAGCGTGGGGTGCTCCTGACGGAATGCCATTTCAAAGCGCCCTCAGTAAGCCTCAACTTGCGTACGCTTCGCCTCGCATCACTGAGCGCGCGCGCGCTGGGCCTGCAGCTGATCAAGCTCGAAGTCGAGGATGGAGAGGCGGAGATCACGCTTGAGGCCTCATTCGAAGGCCTCAGCCTCGGACTGGTTTCCCAGCGGCTGGAACAGGATCTCGGCGTTTGGCGTACCAGCCATTCGAACAAGGGTCTCGCCATGGCCGCGGCATGTTGGCTGCAGCTCGATGGCCGCGAACTTGCCGCGACAGCGCTTGGCCAATTCAAATGGTCTTGGAGCTGGACCTCTCGTCCCGGGCAGGTAGCCTTGTTCGAACGATTGGTCGCTGTAACGCGAAGCGACAGCGCCGGTTTGGATCCTGGAGTCGATGCCGTGCATGAGCGCGGCGTCGCCAGCAACAAAGGTTGGCGAGGCGTAATGTCAGCGCACGAGGCAGCCTGGGCGCATCGTTGGCAATGCAGCGATGTCGAAGTCGACGGCGATCCAGCCGCGCAAAGTGCATTGAGGTTTGCCATCTATCACATGAACAGTGCAGCCAATCCGGACGATGAGCATGTGTCAATTGGGGCCCGGGCACTCACCGGCGACGATTATCGCGGGCATGTGTTCTGGGATACAGAGATCTTCCTCCTCCCGTTTTATTGCTTCACTTGGCCCGAGGCGGCGCGCGCCTTGCTCATGTATCGCTTCCGCACCCTAGCCGGTGCGCGGGCGAAGGCGGCCGGCATGGGCTGGCGTGGTGCCCTCTACGCTTGGGAATCTACCGACTCCGGTGTCGAGGAGACGCCGGAGGAAGCGATCGGTCCCGATCGCAAGATCGTCAACATTCTTTGCGGCAAGCAGGAACAGCACATCAGCGCGGATGTCGCCTACGCCGTGTGGCAATATTGGTTGGCGACAAGCGATGACGTGTTTCTATGCGAGGCGGGCGCTCAAATTCTTTTCGAGACCGCGCGGTTCTGGTCGAGCCGCGCCAAGTTGGAGGCGGACGGTCGCCATCATATTCGCGGCGTTATTGGACCCGACGAGTATCATGAACATATCGACGACAATGCATTCACAAACGTGATGGCACGCTGGAATATCCGGCGTGCTCTTGAGGCAGCAGCCCTTCTGCGCGAACGCTGGCCCGAGCACTGGGTCCGAATTTCGGGCGATCTCAAGCTTGACGACGATGAGCTGCAACAATGGTCGAACGTCGCAGATACGATGGCGACAGGTGTTAATGCGAAGACGGGAATGTTCGAGCAGTTCACGGGCTTTTTCGATCTTGAAGACATTAACCTCGCGACATATGCGGGGCGGTCGGTACCAATGGATGTTGTGCTTGGGCGCGAGCGGATAGCACAGTCTCAGGTGATCAAACAGGCTGACGTCGTTGCGCTCTTGGGGCTGCTGCCCGAGGAATTTATTGGCAAGACCGGCGCGAATAACTTCAGTTATTACGAGCCTCGCTGCAGTCATGGCAGTTCGCTGAGCCGAGCCATGCATGGACTCGTCGCTGCCCGGCTTGGCTATGCTGAGAAGGCGCTGAATTATTTCCGGCAGTCTGCCGCTATCGACCTTGCCGATACACATGTCGCGATTGCTGGTGGTGTGCATATCGCGGCTCTTGGCGGACTCTGGATGACGGCTGTGTTCGGCTTCGCAGGGGTGGCGCTGGAAGGCGATAACATTCGCCTCGAACCCCAATTGCCGGCCGGTTGGGTGGGCCTTGGCTTTCGCATACAATGGCGCAAGCGCCGCTTGAAGATTAAGATAGAGCAGGCGCATTCCCTTGTTGAGGTGACATTGGAATCCGGGGCGCCGATGACACTTCTAATCTCCGGTGAGGGGCAACAACTCAGTGTCGGCAAGACAGTTCGGATTGTGTTTAAAGCGACACAGAAATCAAAGGTCAACAAGCTGTTGAGCGCGTCCTCCGCCGCCTGACCACGATCTCCTGAGCGCCCCAAGCGGTTAATTGCTCAGCTTATTAAAAGATGCATCACAGAAATCACTATAGACTTTTCTTGACTGCGTAGATTCCGAGGGTCGTAAGCAGATCATTCGCTCCCACTTTAACAAGATCATCTTTGGGAGAAAACCATGGATACCCTACTGCTCGCTGTCGTACTCATTCTAATCATCGGAGGTGGCGGATATTGGGGCTATCGCCGTCGGCGGTAACATGACTGCCCTTCAATATTGCTAGCTAGACAATGCTCCGTTTTGTCCGTTTTCCTCTCGGCGCGGTGCGCGGTTGCCATGGATTCTTCGCTAAACAAAAATCAGTGTTGCTATGACGCAAGGAAATCATGCGAATTGCTCAGATCGCTCCGCTCGCGGAGACAGTACCGCCCAAACTTTACGGTGGTACGGAACGCGTCGTCTCTTGGCTCACGGAAGAACTCGTCAGGCAAGGGCATGAGGTCACCCTCTTTGCGGCGGGCGGCTCGGAGACCGCCGCGAAGCTCGTCACAGGTTGCGACAAAGGCCTGCGTCTGCAAGGCATAGGCGATCATACCGCCAGCAATCTCGTGATGCTCGACAAGGTCAGGCGTCAAGCCGAGCGGTTCGATATTATTCACTGCCATATCGATCTTCTGCAATATCCTCTCTTCCAGGATTTGAGCCACAAATTCGTGACGACCTTGCATGGCCGCCTCGATTTGCCTGACTTCTGGCCTGCCTACAAAGCCTATCCGCATATGCCGCTCATTTCGATCTCGGATGTGCAGCGGGAGCCGATGCCGTTGGGACTCAACTGGCTTGCAACTGTCTATAACGGCCTGCCGGCGGAGGCGTGTCCCTTCAGTGCTGCCGGTGGCGATTACCTCGCCTTTCTCGGGCGGATCTCACCGGAGAAAGGTCCCGATCGCGCAATCGAGATTGCTAAAAGAGCCGGCGTCAAGCTGAAGATCGCGGCAAAGGTCGATAAGGCCGATCTCGGTTATTTCAAAGAGGTCATCCAACCGATGCTGGATCATCCTCTGATCGAATTCGTCGGCGAGATCGATGATAGTCAAAAATGTGCCTTCCTCGGGAATGCACGCGCGCTCCTCTTTCCCATCGATTGGATCGAGCCTTTCGGGCTGGTCATGATCGAGGCCATGTCGGCTGGAACGCCGGTTATCGCCTGGCGAAACGGTTCGGTACCCGAAATCATCGAGGACGGCATCAGCGGACTTATCGTCGATTCAATCGACATGGCAGTCGAAGCCGTTCACCGGATCAAATCGATCGACCGAATGGCTGTCCGGCGCTCCTACGAATCAAGGTTTACGGAAAAGCACATGGCTCGCGGCTACGTCGCAGCTTATCAAAAGCTCATCAGCAAGCCGCAATCGCGACTTAAGCTGGTAAATGCGGAATAGCCGGGCCTGCGCAGGCTTTGCCCACAGACAATAAGCATCAAGCAATATTGCTATGGTGTGTTCTTCTCCAGCGTCTTCTGAACGTCTTCTGAAAAATTGAAGGCGGCTCAGGCGCATTCCAGCGAATTGAAACTTAGTCTGTGAGCTGTTTGCGGATTTGCAGCAATTCCTGATGGCGCGCATCGGTCGTCTTTGGATAGCTCATCTCAAGACCTTCGAGCATATCGAGGACAATCTGGGACACGATGAGCCGAGCGTTCTCTTTGTCGTCGGCGGGAACGACATACCAGGGCGAATCCTTCGTGCTTGTTGCGCCGAGGCATTCCTCATAGGCCTTCATGTAGTGCTTCCAGAATTTCCGTTCTGCGATGTCCGCGAGACTAAATTTCCAGTTCTTTTCCGGTTCGTCGATCCGCGCCAGAAAGCGGTTCCGCTGTTCTTCCTTGGAGAGATGAAGAAAGAATTTCACGATGCGGGTTCCGTTGGCGTGAAGGTGTTTCTCTAAATCGACGATCGAACGGTACCTGTCGTGCCAGATCTGCTTGTCATCTTTTGGCGGATCCACAAGGCCTTCGCTGCTGAGAAGCTCCGGATGCACGCGAATAATCAAGACCTCTTCATAATAAGATCGGTTGAAGATTCCGATCTTCCCGCGCGCCGGCAGATCGCGTGTCGTACGCCAGAGAAAATCATGCTCCAATTCGGCGGCGCTTGGATGTTTGAAACTGAACACCTGGCAGCCCTGCGGATTAACCCCGGACATCACATGCCTGATGGCACCGTCCTTACCCGCCGCATCCATGGCCTGGAAGATCAAAAGGATTGCGTGGCGGTTGGAGGCGTAGAGGAGCTGCTGTTGCGAACTCAGTTGCTCGACGTGGTCCTTCAGAATTTTCTCGTATTGGTCCTTCGACTTGTAAACGGGATCGACCTTGGTCGGCCACTTATCGAGATTGACCTCGTCGCCTTCCTTTACACGGAAGTCTTTTGCACTGATTTTCATTTCTATCCCCTCGCCGATGCTGACCGCATGATTGGGGCCGGGGTCGCCGGCTTGTTTCTACTTGACCGTCTTTTCGCTATCGATCGGTTCGTCGCTGGGTTTCATGCCGCTTTTGGTCTCCATCTGATCGTTATCACGGAGGCCGAGTTGAACCGGGACTGCTTTCGGCTTCTCGTCGTGGAGGATCCAGACCTGCGGCCAGCGAAAGGCGCTGGTCCGATGTGACGACCAATAGAGCCAGCCACCGCCGCTGCCGGCAGCCAAGACGATCAGTGTGCCGGCGGCCGCCGCGAGGCGCCAATGACCGGAGACCCAGCCGCGGCCTGTCCGGGCCGCCGTCTCAGCCGATTGAAACTGTCCGCCTTCCGGCGAGCCTGCGGGCATGCGCGGATGTTGGGACTTGTTCCAAGCATGCTGGGCATGCGGCTTTAAAGAGACGCTTTTGAGCGGATCCAGGATTCGATACGCGAGCAGTTTCACCGGATCGGTTATGAGGAACCAACCCAAAGCATAAAACCAAACCAGCGCCGCCCAACCCCACCAAAGCGGGGTCACAAGGAATCCAAGGACGCAGATCAGCGTCGCTGCCGCCTGCGTGCCGAGTACGGCCATCCATAAGATCCGCGCCGGACGTATGGACCACCACGGGCCGGGTGTGCGGGTCTGGAAGATGGTCAGATGTCCAGCCACCGAGAGCATCAGATACATCATGGTCTGTATCTGCGGCCGGTCGATGTGAAAGACGCGGTCGCCGAGATAAAACAGCCCGAACGCGGCAATAGGGCCAACGAGGCCGAGCACGGTGGCGATCCCCAGTACCGTGCGCATGTTCCAGGCTTCGGGCTTGTCCCTATAGATGACATTGTCATAAGCGATGGACAGAATCGCTCCGTCGTTGAGCAGCGCCAGCATCACGATCATGATCGCCGTCAACGGATAAAAATTGAAGATCAGAATCGCGGCCGTCATGAACAAGAGCACGCGCAGCGTCTCGGCGATGCGATACATCGCGTAACTGTTCATCCGCTGAAAGATCTTCCGGCTTTCCTTGATGGCGTCGATAATCACCGATAGCCCCGGCGCCACTAGCACGATGGAGGCAGCTGCACGCGCAGCGTCCGTCGCGCCGGAAACAGCGAAGCCGCAGTCGGCCTTCTTCAGCGCGGGGGCGTCATTGACGCCATCACCGGTCATGCCCACGATGTGGCCATGCTTTTGCAACACATCGACGATGTGGAATTTGTGCTCCGGGAACACCTGGGCGAAACCGTCCGCCTGCTCGATGGATTTGGTCATCGCCGCGGTCTCCTCAGTCGTGGAGTCGCCGAGGGTCGCACCATCGAGAATATTCGTTCCCATCCCCAACGTTTTTGCCATCTCCCGTGCAATTGCAAGGGCATCGCCCGTCACCATCTTGATCTTCACGCCCATCTCAGCCGCAGTCGCGATGGTGGTTTTGGCGTCCTCACGCGGTGGGTCGAACATCGGCAGCACGCCGAGCAATTGCCATTTCCCGTCTCCATCTGCCTGGGCCACACCAAGCGCACGAAAGCCGCGGGCCGCGAAGTCATTGACGGCCTTGTCGACAGCCTCTTTCACAGTCGCGGCATTGGCCGATAGAGCCTGAATGACTTGAGGCGCTCCCTTCGTCACCTTGAATATGCTTCCATCAGCGGCCTTGACGGTCGCCTCGGTGCGCTTATGCACTGGATCGAACGGCACAAAATGCGTGACTTGAAAGGGCTTCAGCGCCTGCTTGTCCTTCAGGCCACCGATGACGGCGAGATCGATGGTGTCGTCGTCGTCCGCTCGCGAGGCCAGGGCGCCAGCAAGAATGAGCTCGTCGGAGGTGACCTTGTCGAGACAGAACGGATCGCCCAGCGTCAGCTTGTTCTGCGTGAGGGTGCCGGTCTTGTCGGCACAGAGCACGTCCACGCCGGCCAGTTCCTCGATGGCGACAAGCTTACTCACGATAGCTTGTTTCTTCGCGAGCAGCCGTGCGCCGACCGCCATTGTCACCGATAGAACCGTGGGCATTGCCACCGGGATCGCCGCGACGGTGAGGACAAGGGCGAACTGCAAAGTCGTGAGAATCGGGTTACCGCGATAAAGTCCAACAGCGATGATCACCGCTACCATCGTCACCGCCAACATGATCAGATAGTTGCCGATCTTCAGCACGGCTTTCTGGAAATGGCTGACGGTAACTGCGGTCTCCACCAGTTCCGCTGTTTTGCCGAAATAGGTGTTCGCGCCCGTGGCATAGACCAGCGCACCGATCTCGCCGCGACGCATGATCGAACCGGAGAATATGGCATCGCCGGATTTGCATGTTTTGGGCAGCGACTCACCAGTCAACGCCGACTGGTCCACGGACACCTCGTCGCCGTCCAGCAAACGCGCATCTGCCGGCACGATGTCGCCCAGGCGCAATCGGATGGCGTCGCCGGGCACCAACTCACGCGCCGCGGGCGTGACCCACTTTCCATCGCGTTTCACACGGGCCGTGATCGCCAGCTTGGCTTTGAGCGCCGCGATCGCATTGCCAGCCTGACGTTCTTCCCAGAATCCGATCACGGCGTTCGCAACAAGCAGCAGCAAGATGATAAAGAAGTCTGGCCAGTGGCGCACGACGCCGGAGAGCACGACCGCGACTTCGATCATCCAGGGGATCGGACCCCAAAAATAGCTAAGAAATTTCAGAAACGGATTGGCTTTTTTTTCTTCAATCTCGTTCGGCCCATATTGGATCAGCCGCTTCTGCGCCTCTGCCTGCGTGAGGCCTTCTGGTGAAGACCCTAGCTTTTTCTCCATCTCGGCCAGCGGTAGGGATTTTAGATCGTCCGTCGGTTTGGGCTTCGACTTGGCAGACGTGACCCTGTCGGCTTTGGCTGCCATGATCGAAACTCCTTTATCTTCGCCTAAATTGACACGCTCCAATTTATTAGAGCATCAGACCCACGAGGGGTCCCGCGCTTCGCGGAAATCCGATGCATCGAAAAGTCGATTGGACGACATGCCACTTGAACTGATCACGCAGCGACAAGCTTGAGCCCGTAATACGTCAGGAATGCATCATCATAGGCCTCGTCGACCGTCGTCGATGCATCATATGCCGGGCTGTCCTTGACCCTCTGACGATCCGCATCGACGTTCACCACTTTAGCGAGCCAATCGATATTTCGGACCGATTTCGGCGAGATGAGCACCTTCTTTCCTGGCCACCAGTTCTTCGTATCGACGACGAGGTAATGGACGCTCCAATCGGCATCCTCGAGAATAAAGTCATCGACGTGACCGATCTCGCCGTCATTGGCATGAATGTGGTAGCCGGTAACGGCTTCGATGCTGCGCAGATGCGGATCATCTGCGCTTTTCCGAGCATCGGCCATATTTTTATCGGTCGGCGCAATCCCTTGTTTTGGAGCTTCCGTCCAGGTCGCGCCCACATATCCGTAACTGTCGGTGAAAGACCCATTGCCCCAATAGGGACTCCAACCGTAGTAATCGTAGATATTGGTTTCGATCTGACGCGACACCGGCCGATCTGTATCGACATCCGGGCTATCCTTGACCTGTTGCATGGTCAATTCGACCGTGAATGCGTGTCCTTTCGGATCGAGCTGCCCCAACATCATGGGGGTCAGAAGGACTTTGCGACCCGACAGCCAATCGCCAGTGTCGACGATCAGCCAACGGATCTGCCAATTGGTGTCGTCGAACAAAAAGTCGCTGACGGTTCCAATCCGGCCATCGGTCGCAGCGATAGCGTAACCTTTCATCACTGATGCATTACCTAACATCGCATGCTCCTTTTGTCTCTAGCGCTGTCATCAAGCGCGGCGCGAAAGACCCTTTCTCGAAGAGGAGCTGATATCCTTATCGAGCTTATGATCGCCGCCATCAGCTGTCTGCCTGGACAAGGCGATCCGTCGGCGTTTCGGTGAGGCCGAAAGTGGAAGGGTTGAGACTGGCCGCACCTTTTAAAAAATTCACATTACGGAAGTTTTGCTCAGCGGTATGGAGCCATTCGCCTTTTGCGGCGCAGTCTCCTTTCCTGCCAATGCAAGGGCGACCGCGGGGTTCATGCTATCGACCATGGACGTCGGCATCAGGATCGTGGCGCCGCGTTCCTTAGTCGTCTCGTAGATGATGTTCATGGCCCGCAATTGCAGACCCATCGGATGCTCGGCATAGGTCATCGCCGCCTCAACAAAACTTGCTGCGATCACCGCTTCAGCAGAGCCTAAGATCACACGCGCCTGCTTTTCCCGTTCGGCCTGGGCCTGCCGGGACATGGCGTCCTGCAGCGCGACCGGGATCGCGACATCGCGGATCTCAACGGACTTTACGGAGATTCCCCAATCGGCGATCTTGCCGCCGATTTCGCCCCGTAATATTTCGTCGGCAGCTGTGCGTTCCGATAGAAGCGCCGACAGCATCGAAGAGCCTATCATTTCGCGCAGCGAGGTCTGGGCGACTCGATCGATGGCTTCCCGGTAGTTCGTGATGTTCAAAGCAGCCTTTTGTGCGTCATGGACAAACCAGAAAATGATCGCATCCACATTCACGGGCACAGTATCTCTGGTCAGCGCCTGTTCCGCGCTAAAAGCGGTCGTCTGGATGCGTTGGTCGATGACGGCAACGACATTGTCGACGACGGGCAGGATAAGGAAAAGCCCCGGCCCCTTGACGCCAAGCAATTTACCGGCGCGCAGAATGACGAATTTTTCCCATGTGTTCGCCATCTTAAGCGCGGAAGAGATGATGATCGCAGCCGCGACGAAGGCAGCGCCCCAATAAACATGCCCCATCGCGCCCAATCCGACACCAATGGCAATAGTGACTATAGTCAGAAATAAGGTAATGGGATTCATCGACGCGGCTCCTCGCTTATCGTGCCGCCCCTCAGACATCATCAGACCCGGCGCTATTCGTTGCGTGAATGCCGCTTGCGAGCCCAGTTTCAGACCTACTCACAGTGGGTCAGCTGTTTAGCCATATAAGTCCCTGGCCGACAGGTATGGAGACTCGGAATCTACTTAGATCCAAAGCGCCGAAATCAGCTATGCCAAGACCGGCTTAACGCGGGCGGCATGCTTGGCTGCTTCCCGAGCAATTCGGCAAGTCCGCCAACTCAGTGATGGGCGACGGGCAAAATGGCAAAAGGTAGGCGATCCGGCGGTGCCTGGGCGGTGTCCGAGAGAGCCGGTTCAGAGCTGAGCAGCTCTGACACATGACGAAGCTTTCCCATGTGTGCCCCCGGATGATCGCAGTGAGGTTTTCGTCACTTTCAAATGAAAGAAGCCGGACATGTTTGCATCGCGGTCGTGAACGAGTCCTCAGGACGCGACCGCAGCGTCAAGCGCGCGTTGAATGGCCCATGCAAGGTCGGGTTCACGAAAAGGCTTCTGGATCACTACTGCGCCTGGCCGGCGCGCCAAGACTTCGGATCGATCGCCACTGATGAAGAAGTGCGGAACGAATCCGGTGTGGAGTATTTCCTCGACAGCTGAGATGCCATTTCCATTGGCGAGCCGCACGTCGAGGATCATCAGGTCCGGTCGGTATCGAACCGCAGCGGTCACGGTATCAGCCTCGGTTGCCTCGATCGCGCAAACCTCGTGACCCATTTCTTCGAGCGTCTCGGCAAGCAACATGCCGATCAGCGCGTCATCCTCAGCGATGAGGACACGGAGTCCCTTCATCGTTCACGTCACTTTCAGTCGCATCATTCAGCCAAACTTTAACGGGGTTGTACAACCCAAAGACGAAGCAACCTTTACCGGCCACTTAAACGGGGTCAAACGGTCGAAAACCCGTCTGCGAGGGACTATACTCAACCAATGATCGGCGAAGACAGGATCGGAAACTACTTAAGACCGTGAACGCTGCGGCTGACCGATGCTCGCTCTACCTGACGCTTAAATTACAATTCCGCATCTCCGGCGAGGAACAGACGTGATATATTGAGCTGAGCCTCCCATGTTTAGGAAATGGTCATTAAGAAGAAGTGTAAAATGCGAGTCAGTCTTCCGCGTCAGACCAAGGCTGCTAAACCGAAACCGGTCCGTCCGCCGCTGTCGGCGCATGACTTGAAGATCTTTCCGATCGTCGGAATAGGTGCCTCAGCAGGTGGCCTCGAGGCATGCCGGAAACTCGTGGAGGCGCTGCCGATTGACACCGGCATGGCCTTTATACTTGTCCAGCATCTCGATCCGACCCATGAAAGCATGATGGTGGACCTGCTCGCCGGTCACACGCGAGTGACCGTTTTGCAAGCAATGGATGGGATGCTGATCGAGCCCGATCATCTCTACGTCATCCCGCCTGGAACCTATCTTTCTGTCGGTAACGGCGCACTTCACCTTTCGCAGCCTCAAGCGCCTCATGGCGCGCGCCTGCCTTTCGACTTTTTGCTGCACTCATTGGCGGAAGAGTGCGGTACGCGCGCCATCAGCGTGATCCTGTCGGGCACGGGAGGCGACGGCAGCCTTGGACTGAAGTCTGTGAAGGAGAAAGGCGGCCTCGTCATCGCGCAAGACCCCGGCGAGGCCGCTTATGACGGCATGCCGCGCAGCGCCATCATGACAGGCATGGTGGACCTTGTGCTTGCGATTGAGAAGATTCCCAAGGCACTCATCGAATATAACTGGAGAACAGCGGTCGCTCACGGCCATGACAATTCCATGTCGTCGGAGGAAACACAAGATTGGCTGGCCGAGATCATCAATCTTCTTCGCACGAAAACGGCTCACGATTTCACGTTTTACAAGCAGGGCACGCTACGGCGCCGGATTGAGCGGCGCATGGGGATGGTTGGGATCGAGGCCGGAGACACGGCTCATTATCTCGATAGACTGCGGAGCGATGCGAGCGAACTCGAGCTTCTGGCCAAAGACCTGCTCATCAATGTCACGGGCTTCTTTCGTGATCCGAAAGTGTTCGATCACTTGGCGGAGAAAATCATTCCGGACCTCGTTCGCGGCCAGACGGATGATCGCCCGCTCCGCATCTGGGTTGCCGGGTGCAGCACCGGCGAGGAGACTTACTCCCTGGCCATGCTTTTTCGCGAAGAGATCTCGGCGGCGAAGCGCAACATCAAACTGCAGCTATTCGCCTCCGATGTCGATCCGGATGCCGTCGCCATTGCGCGAGAGGGTCTTTATCCGGAAACCATCGAAACAAATGTCTCGCAGGCGCGGCTTGCCCGTTTCTTCTCAAAGGAGGAGCATAGTTACAGGGTTCTGCCCGAACTCCGCGCAGCGGTTGTCTTCACGGTGCAAGATGTGCTGGCTGATCCGCCGTTCTCACGCCTCGATCTGGTTTCATGCCGAAACCTTCTCATTTATCTGCACCCCGATGCGCAGGCGAAGGTGATTTCGCTGTTCCATTTTGCGCTGCGCGAGGGTGGTATTCTCCTTCTTGGTACCTCGGAGACCGTCGGCGAGTCCGATGGCCGCTTCGAGGTGATTTCAAGGCCCGAGCGGCTCTATCGCCATATTGGCCGCCTGCGCCCGGGCGAATTGGGTTTCATAATGAGCCCCGGCGACGGCACTCGAATGCCGACGCGTCCGGGGCAAGGCCCGGCGCCTACGCGTCAGGCCGTTCTCGCCGACCTTTGCCGGCAGCTGGTCCTGGAGACCTATGCTCCGGCAGCCGTCCTGATCAACAGCAAGCATGAGTGTCTTTATTTCTTGGGACCGACAGACCGTTATCTGCGCTTGCCGCCTGGTACTCCTACATATGATTTACTGGCCATGACGAGTAACGGCCTGCGCACCAAGCTCCGCTCGGCCATCCAACAGGCTAATCAGAAAAAGGCGCGCGTTGTCTCTTCCGGCGGCAAGGCGGATCATGATGGAGATCTGCGTTCGTTCAGCATCGCCGTGCAGCCGGTTCTAAGCGGTGACGAGGAGCTTTTGCTGATTTGCTTCATCGATGAGCCGAAGCAAGATCGCAGTCGAGGCGGCCCCTCTCCTCCAGAGGATATGCCGCGAATCGCTACGCTCGAGCAGGAACTGGAAGCCACGAGGATTGAGCTTCAGGGGGCTATCCGCAATCTTGAGATTTCGAGCGAGGAGCAGAAGGCAATCAACGAAGAAGCGTTATCCGTCAACGAGGAATATCAATCGACAAACGAGGAGCTGCTCACCTCCAAGGAAGAGTTGCAGTCGCTCAACGAGGAGCTAACTGCCCTTAACGGCCAACTCCAAGAAACCTTGGAGCGGCAGCGTACGACCTCCAACGATCTGCAAAATGTCCTGTATAGCACCGATGTTGCGACGCTCTTCCTCGACACCAATCTTGATATCCGCTTCTATACGCCGGCCACCAAATCACTCTTCAACGTTATTCCGAGCGACGTCGGGCGTCCCCTTGCCGACCTCAACTCGCTGGCGGCCGACGGCACGCTTTTGAGCGATGCCAGAACGGTGCTGAAGAGCCTGGCACCGATCGAGCGGGAGATCGAAGCACAAGGCGGCGCCTGGTATATCCGCCGAATCTTGCCTTACCGGACCCAAGACAATGGGGTCGAAGGCGTCGTGATCACTTTTGCCGATATCACAGAGCGGCGGCACACCGCGGATGCGCTGGAGGCGGCCAAGCGGCAAGCAGAGCAGGCCACTGTCGCTAAATCGCGCTTCCTCGCGACCGCCAGCCATGACCTCCGCCAACCGCTGCAAGCACTCAGCCTGATGCGAGGCATTCTGGAAAAAAGGATCAGAGAGAATAGGAAGGAGGAGGCCCTAGAGCTCGTCATACGGCTTGATGAGACCGCCGCCGCAATGTCCGGCATGTTGAACACGCTGCTCGACATCAATCAGATTGAGGCCGGCACGGTCCACGTCGAAATGGTCAGCTTTCCCATCAATGATCTGCTTGATCGGTTAAGGGATGAATTTAGCTATCAAGCGCAAGCACAGAAGCTTGCCCTGCACGTCGTACCCTGCGGCCTTTTGGTTTACAGCGATCCACGTCTGCTTGAGCAGATGATCCGCAACCTCATCTCGAATGCCTTGAAATACACCAAGCACGGCAAAGTATTGCTCGGTTGCCGTCGACGCGAAGGGACGCTACGCATCGAGATCTGGGACACAGGAATTGGTATCCCGGAGGCGGAGCTTCAAACGATCTTCGAGGAATACCATCAACTCGACAATGCCGCACGGCAACCGAGCCATGGCCTCGGCCTTGGTCTTGCCATCGTGCAACGGCTGTCGGAGTTACTCGACCATCGTATCCGCGTCCGTTCGCATCTCGGCAAGGGCTCGGTCTTTGCCATCGACGTAGCGCTCCCAGCGAAAGGGACAGCTCCGCAGCTTGAATTTGACCAGCACCGGGGAGATGGCGGGATCGCCGAGAGCACAAGACATACGGGCGTGATCCTGGTGGTCGAGGACGATCGCGAAGTGCGCGAACTCCTCGATGTAATCCTGACCGAAGAGGGCCATCGCCCGGTAATAGCGTCCGACGGCCTCGCGGCGCTGGAGCTGCTGACTCAGCGGGCAATACAACCTGACTTGATCCTCACAGACTATAATCTGCCGAACGGAATGGATGGGCTCGAAGTCGCTGCGAAAATAAGAGAAAAACTTAATCGCCAAATACCGGTTATCATCCTCACGGGTGATATATCGACGAGCGCTTTGCGACGTATCGCCAGCCAAGACTGTGTACAACTCAACAAGCCGGTGAAGTCGATGCAAGTGACGCAGGCCATCCAGCGTCTCCTTCCGATTTTGCAACCCGTATCGAAATCTCATCTGCGGCGCGGTTTCAAAGCTGCCCAGAGTCCAGAGGCGGCCGTCATCTTTGTCGTTGATGATGACAACCACCTACGTGAGGGGATTCGCAGCTTGCTCGAGGCAGACGGACGGGTGGTCGAGGATTATGCATCTTGCGAAGCTTTCCTCGAAGTCTATCGTCCAGACCGCGAAGCGTGCCTCTTGGTCGATGCCTACCTGCCCGGAATGGGTGGGCTTGAATTGTTGCAGCGGCTACATGATGCGGGACATCGGTTGCCCGCCATCATGATCACCGGCAATAGTGATGTGCCGATGGCTGTTCAAGCCATGAAGGCAGGTGCTTTGGACTTCATCGAAAAGCCGATCGGGCGCGACGAGCTCCTCGCCTGCGTCGAGAATGCCCTCGAACACGCGAGGGATACGAGCAAACTGTCGACCTGGCGCGAGGAAGCCAGGACTCGCATCGCCGGTCTTACTCTGCGGCAACATCAGATCATGGATCTGATTCTTGCTGGCCACCCCAACAAAAATATAGCAGCGGACCTTGGCATCAGCCAGCGCACGGTCGAGAACCATCGCGCTACGATCATGATGAAGACAGGCTCGAAGTCACTTCCGGCTTTAGCGCGATTGGCCTTTGCCGCCGGCGGGATTGAGGCCAGTGAGCCACCCGCTTAACCTGTGCCCGCTAAGATTAAGACCCATCGCCGCTGGGTCTTGTTCATGCCTTAAAGCGCCTGGCCACTCTCCCGCAAAGCGGGTTCGTTCTTCGGCCCATTCCAGACACTGATGCCGAGCGGCACAATGATACTCTTAACGCGATCCAGAGTTGGCTCCGATGATTTGCGTGGCGGCTAAGCCTTAAAACCTCGATTTTGGAGCCTGCCGCAGGATCCCTTCACCCGCTCCCATTTTTATTAAGGTGCGCATGGCTAGCCGGTTCCGCGCCGTCCTATTCACTTCCGGCGTATATCGCGCTCGCAGGCACTGCCATCTGCCAGGGACTGCCACCCATCGCCTGGGTCGCCCATCTCGCGAAGCTCGCGTCGGATTATCGCAAGGCCGATGGTTCTTCGTGATTGCACCAAGCATAGGCTCCCTGCTTTGCGTGCGCTATGGATCATCATCAGTTGTGAAAACCTGTTTCGCACGCGGATCGACGATTAAAGTTCACGCTCATCGAAGTAGTCCCCGCCTAAAATTATATTTCAACGTGACAAGCCGATGATAATAGGCCGCGTCATTGACGACTCGAGTTCACGAAAAATTTGATTTGGTAGATGCGACGGCACATCCATCGCGACGGCTTCGAGAGATTTTTGCAATCGGATCAGAAAGCCCTCTTAACAACGGCGCTCCTCCTCCTATCGCGACGAAACACTGGGATCATTTTAGCCCGCGCAGCCTGCCGATCAGATTTTAAGGTCGGATCGTCAGCGTCGGAGCAGCGAATTACACTCAATAATTAACGGGCCGCAGGCTGATGAGAAGTACGCTTAGTCATCCGCATGTCACCACCTAACCCTACAAGGCGCCCGCCTATCCAAGGCCGCTTCCACTTTCAGGCAGCGACGTTCATTTCTTAGCATCATAAAGAGAGTTCCATGCAACGACATACTTCCAAGGCGGCGTCCGCCTTTTTTTTGTCGATGCTGCTCGCCGCTAACGGCAGCAGCCCGACCCTGGCAGCGAACCCGCAGGACGCACTGTCAACAGCAACTCCGATCAAACACGTCGTCATCATTTTCGGCGAAAATGAATCGTTCGACCATTATTTCGGCACCTACCCGCAGGCAGCAAATCCGGCCGGCGAACCTGCCTTCACGGCATTGCCGAATACGCCGAGCGTCAACGGGCTGACCTCGGCCCTGCTGACCGCCAATCCGAACGCCGCGAACGCAGGCAACGGCACAAACGCGATCAATCCCTTCCGCCTGGATCGCTCGCAGGCCCACACGTCGAGCCAAAATCACGCTTACGGACCAGAGCAAGCGGCCTTTGATAACGGCGCTATGGACCTGTTTCCGAAGAACACCGGCGCGGCCGGCACCGGCGGCACCGGCGTCTTCAACACCAAGGGCCTCGTGATGGGTTATTACGATGGCAACACGGTCACCGCGCTGTGGAATTATGCGCAGCATTTTGCGATGAGCGACAATTCCTACAGCTCGACATTCGGTCCGTCCACGCCCGGCGCTGTCAATCTGATCTCGGGACAGACCAATGGCGCAGTTGGTCACCCTGCGAGCAACGGCTCCAATCCCAGCAACAACATCAACAACATTGTCGCCGACGGCCAGGGCGGCTTTACGATGTACGGCGATAGCGACCCGTTTGGAGATGTCTGCTCCTCGACCACGGCGGCTACGACCGAGATGACCGGCAAGAACGTCGGTGATCTTCTGAACGCCAAGAACATCACCTGGGGCTGGTTCGAAGGCGGCTTCAATCTCACCGCAATAAACGCCAATGGCACGACCGGCTGCAAACGGAGCACGTCGTCGGTTACCGTCGGTTCCAATGTGACCGATTATAGCCCGCACCATCAGCCGTTCCAATATTATGCTTCGACGCGCAACCTCAACCACACGCGTCCGAGCTCGGTCGCCGCGATCGGTAAAACGAGCGATGGCGGAGCCAATCATCAGTATGACTTCAACGACTTCATCGCGGCGGTTCAGGCGGGCAATTTCCCGTCGGTCAGCTTCCTCAAGGCCGCGGCGATCCAGGACGCTCACCCCAGCAATTCGGATCCGATCGACGAGCAGACTTTCGTGGTCAACGTGATCAACTTCCTGCAGAACAGCCCCGAATGGAGCAGCACGGCAGTGATCATCGCATATGATGACTCGGATGGTTGGTACGACCATGCGAACAATGTCATCAATCCCTCGACCAGCGTGCAGGACGCTTTCAACGCGGCCGGACAATGCACCCCGATCGCGGGAACTCCTGGCGCGCTTTCCACGCCGCTGCCGGGCATCAACGGTCAGCCAGTCCAGGGCCGCTGCGGTTACGGTCCGCGTCAGCCCCTGCTGGTCATCTCGCCCTTCGCGAAGCCGAACTTCGTCGATCATACTTTGACGGACCAGTCGTCGATTCTGCGCTTCATCGAAGACAATTGGCTTAGCGGCCAGAGGATCGGTCAGGGTTCGTTCGACGCGCTCGCCAATCCAATCACCAACATGTTCGACTTCAATCAGAAGCCGAATCCGAAGCTGGTCCTCAATCCCAACCTCGGTACGCTCTGATAGCTAAACGACCATGAGCGAGATATCCGGGACGGATGGAGATAATCCATCCGTCCCAATTTCTTAAACTTTGTCCGTTCCTCGACCCCCGTACCGAGTTCTCCGATGAAGCGTTCCTCAGACCTCATGCCGGCCTTTTCCCGCACATGGTTCGCGCGACTGCCGGTCTTGCTATCCGTCGTGCTGGCGATGCCTTTCGCCGCGGCAGATCCCGTTCCTCCGGCGAGCCAAACCATAAGTCGCGGCTCCAATACTCCGGTTGAGCTCTCGGCGGTCGCGCAACTGGGACGCAAAATGTTTTTCGACCCGTCATTATCGAGGTCAGGGCAACTCGCCTGCGCGTCATGCCATAGTCCGGAACATGCCTACGGGCCGCCGAATGATCTCGCGGTGCAGCTCGGCGGACCGGATATGAAACGTGCGGGCCTTCGCGCCGTCCCGTCGCTGCGCTATTTGGAGCATACCCCGAATTTCTCGATCGGGCCGGGTACCGAATTTGCCGATATCGACCCGCCCGCGTCAGAGGACGCGCCAGCTGCGGTGGCGGTACCGGCGGGCGATATCAAGGTCGCTTCGGTCGCCAAGGCCGATACCAATAACGCGGCACTCGCCGATGCCGAGGCCAACGTTCCGCAAGGCGGGCTCGACTGGGACGGCCGGGCCAACACTCTGCAAGAGCAGGCATTGGGACCGCTGCTCGATCCTAATGAAATGGATAATCACAGCGCCGGGGACTTTCTCGAGCGTGTGAAGCGCGCGCCCTATGCGGAAGACATTAGAAAGCTGTTCGGTGCCAACATTTTCGACCAGCCTAGTCTCGCGGTGGACGAGGCCCTGTTCGCTTTGGTGCGCTTCCAGTCCGAAGACCCAAGCTTCCATCCCTATGACAGCAAATATGACGCGTTTTTGGCGGGCAAAGCCGTGCTCAGCGACGCAGAGGCGCGTGGTCTCAAGCTGTTCGAGGATCCGAAGAAAGGCAATTGCTCATCTTGTCATATCGACAAGCCGTCACGCGATGGCCTGTTCCGGCCGGCCTTTACCGACTATCAATTCGAGGCCTTTGGCGCACCCCGCAATCGCGATATCCCGGCCAATCGTGACCCGCATTATTACGATCTTGGACTCTGCGGCCCAATGCGCAAAGACTATACCGACGCGGCCCCTTATTGCGGCTTGTTCAAGACTCCTACATTGCGCAATGCAGCGATCCGCAAAGTGTTCTTCCACAATGGCGTCTTTCATTCGCTCGATGACGTCATGCATTTCTACGTCGAACGTGAAACAAATGCTGCCAAGTGGTATCCGAAGCTGCCGAACGGTGAGATCGATGCCTATGACGACCTGCCGCCGGAATATAAGCGTAATGTCGATGTGGCCGATGCACCGTTTGATCGCAAGCAGGGCAACGAACCCGCGCTGAATAATGCGGAAATTGCCGATGTGATCGCCTTCCTGAATACGTTGACGGACGGTTATCAGATCGACCAGTTCCAGGCGAAGACGGCACCGGCAACGGCCCGTTAAAGCGGAACGCGCCAAAGCGATACCTGACGCCATAGCCTTCCTCAGATTCGGTTCGCTTTCCGGGAAGTCACTCCTCCGGATCACAAAGGTGAAGAGTCGTCAGGTATAGCGGCGGCGCCCTGCGATGGCTTCGCGATAAGGTGGTCACGAACGCAGTTTCCAGATCGGTGAGCGTTTCGATCAAAGTAAAGCCGTCGCGGCTATTTCCTCGCACCGCCGCGTCTTCGGGATGACAGATACGTTGGTGCAACCGGAACCACGCATTATCCGTACGCGCCCTCTTGGCGGCAACCGAACAAGTCATCCGATAGCAAACTCAGCTTCGCGCTGCCGGTCGGATTCATGTTCGAGGGCCGGACAACCTGATTGGACTCCGGCAAGTTAAGTTGCGCCGTAGAGAGTTACGTTGTCCACACGATAAGTTGAAACATGCTTTCGCATGCGTGCTCGCGTATCATAACACCGTTCCGATTTGCATCGTGCACGATATGACGTGCGCGCGCTTATCCCGATTTTGTTTGTATCTTTGATATCACAACAACAACATTCGGAAGCGTAAAGCGCTCTTCCGTTGATTTCAAAGTGTCAGCTTCGAATGTCATATCTTTTTAGCCGACATGAAATACCAACGATGAATCCCCGTCACGTTTGCGATCTATGGAGCTCTGGTTCAGCAACGTTTGGGGGGGCCTCCATGAACACCGGTAATTCGTTATTAAAGAAATGCAAGCTGACGACGGCGCTCAGCACATCGACGCTTGCATTGTCTCTGTCCTTGTTTTCGACGGCCGGCGATACCGCCGGCATCGAGTCCACGATTCAAAGCGCTGTCCAAAGCGAGATTAATTCTGTCGTCGGCGACATCAAAGGCGCCGCGGGTTCCAAAAATGGCGGAGGCTCCTCGAAGGACGCCGCCGACGCCTTCAAGACCAAGAGCCCGATCAAGCATGTCATCATATTGATCGGCGAGAATCGCGGTCTCGATCATACGTTCGGCGTCTACAAGCCGAAGGGAAAAGGCCAGACGATTTCGAACTATCTGTCCAAGGGCATCGTCAAGGCGGACGGTTCGCCCGGCCGCAATTTCTCTCTCGCGCAACAATATTCGGTCGCGGCGCAGCCGGCTTGGTATTTCGGTGCGCCGAACAAAGCCAAAACGTTGTACAATACCACAACGAACCTGATGCCTCAGCCGAACACGAACGGCACGCCGACGGCTCAAAGCACAACGGGCGCTCCGTTCACGAGCACCACGATTGCGAGCGTCGAAAAGGATATCGAGCCCGGCGATCTCGCGCTCCTGACGACCGGCGCGAGCGGACTGCCGCATGGTGCGCTCGACACGCGCGTGCCGGGCGCCGGCAAGCTGCCGCCGGGACCTTTCGTTCTGCTCGGGTCCAACCTCAATGACGACGATTATACCGGCGACATGACGCACCGGTTCTATCAGGCGGCCCAGCAACAAGACTGCAGCCTCGCCAATGCCACGTCGGACAACCCGACCGGCTGTCTCAACGATCTTTTTCCCTTCGTGATGGCGACCTATTCGGCCAGCAACCAAAGCCAAGGCAATGAAATGGGTTTCCTCAACGCCGAGGAAGAGGAAGCGTCTTTGTTGAAGTCGCTTGCCGACCGTTTCGCCATCAGCGACAATTTCCATCAGTCGTTTCTGGGCGGCACGGGCGCCAACCACTTCATGTTCGGCACCGGCGATGCGGGCTTCTGGAGCGACGGCAGCGGAAACGCCACGACGCCTCCGTCGAATCTCATCGCCAATCCGAATCCAAAGCCAGGCACCGTCAATCAATATACAGCCGACAACAACTTCAGCGCTTGCGCCGACGTGACGCAACCGGGCGTGCTCCCGATCGTCAAATATCTCGAAAAATTGCCCTATCCGGCAGAGCCGAACTGCAAGGAAGGCCATTACTATATGCTGGACAATACGAACCCCGGCTATCTGCCGAACGGGACGGTTGTGCCAAACCCGGCAGCCAACGGATCGATTCCACCCTCGCCGGTGCGTACGATCGGTGATTCCCTCACCGAAAAGAACATTTCGTGGGCCTATTTCGGCGGCGCCTATAATGATGCCGTCGCTTTGGCAAACGATGAAGTCGCGGCCAACCCGAGCAATCCGACCAATCTTTCGGCGGCGGCGGTCAACGATCCGGCGCATGCCATCGGCGTCGCCTACTGCCAGATCTGCAATCCGTTCCAATACTCAACCTCGATCATGGGCAATGCCACGCAGCGCGCGGCCCATATCAAGGACACGCAGGACCTGGTTGCCGATATCCAAAACAACACGCTTCCCGCGGTTTCCATCGGCAAGCCCGACGGCCTTCTCGACGGACATCCGCAGAGCTCGAAAATCGATCTGTTCGAAGCCTATGTGCAAAACCTTCTCGATGCTCTTGAGGCCAATCCGCATCTCAAGGCCGAGACCGCCGTCTTCATTACTTGGGACGAGGCCGGCGGCTATTACGACTCGGGCTTCATCCAGCCGCTCGATTTCTTCGGCGATGGTCCCCGCATTCCGCTGATTGCCTTGTCGCCTTACTCAACCGGCGGCACGGTCAATCACAACTATGCGGATCATGTCTCGCTGCTGAAGTTCATCGAGCGCAATTGGGGCCTCCAGCCGCTCACCGACCGCAGCCGCGACAATCTTCCCAACCCAACCGCGAAGAAGGCAAATCCCTACGTGCCGACGAATATGCCGGCGCTCGACGATTTGTTCGAAATATTCGACTTCGCGGCCGCGCCAAATCTCCAGTCCTACACGGAGTAATAGCAGCGTGATCGCGCATCGCGCTCGGGCATGCGCGTGATCTCAAGCGGCAAGCGCCGACCGGCCGTCTCAAGCCGGTCGGCGTCATATGATTGCAATGAAAATAGGATGCAAAGATCAGATTGGTGTCGGTCCCATATCTTTGGATCGGTCATGTCGATTGCCTGCCAAGGCTTTTTGATTACCCGGTGCCATGTCTCATTCCGAGCGTCGTTTGTTGAAGTCGTTATGGTTCGCAGCATTGCTTGCTCTTCTGCCGATATGCGCAAGAGCACAACCGCCGGAGCTTCAAGCGCTACCCGACGGAAGGCAAATGGCTATCGCAAGGCCCTCGGGCGAAGCGGCCATCAGCGCCAGTCCGAAATCCGTCCATTTAACCGATGATCAACCGCATATAGCCACTCCCTCGGTGCCGGAGCTGAAGCAGCTCGCGGAACAGGCGGCTGCGGCAAACGAACTGCCCACGGACTATTTTACGCGTCTGATCAGCCAGGAAAGCGGGTTCAATACCACGGCGATCAGTCTCGCCGGAGCTCAAGGCATCGCGCAATTCATGCCCGCGACCGCCAGAGATTATGGCCTTAAAGATCCCTTCGACCCGATCGAAGCCCTGCCAAAATCCGCGGAGCTGCTTCGCGATCTGAAAAATCAGTTCGGCAATCTCGGCCTGGCAGCCGCGGCTTACAACGCCGGGGCGCGACGCGTTCATGACTGGCTCAACGGGCGCGGTTATCTTCCAAAGGAGACCTGGGCCTATGTTTATGCCGTCACCGGACATTCGCCCGAGGATTGGGCTCCCCCTGGCGCACATCTTCTAAAGAACGACACGATCGATCTACCTGGCATCGCGGGCCGCAATTGGAACCGATTGGACGCTAGACGGAATTGGGAGCTCGCCTTGCTCGTTTCGATCGGCGGCGCGGACACACAAAGGGCGCTCGCCAGCGCGACGACCCATGTTAGCGAAGGACAACGCCGAGTCGCACGTGGAAAGGCGACACGGCTCAATCCCGAGCTTAGCCTATGTGGCTCTTGCATCGTTCAAAAGTTTTATTGATCAGCACGCTCATTGGCCAGGCGAAATATATTCGCTTTCCGTCGAAAGACTCCGCGCCCGGCTTTGCCTTATTTTTTAATCAATATGCTTCCGTTCGGAAGACGCGCGACCAACACATTGACGGGAGGTGAGTTTGGCGGCTGCAGCACGGCCACATTGAGGCCAGACCCGAGAAGCGCGACATTGGAAGCGAGATTGTTGCCGCTTTGAACCACGCCGACATTGTCCCGATTGCCAACAGAGGACACGACGGAAGCGTCGCTTCGTCCGGCCTGAATTTGAATGACGCTACTAAAGTTTCCGACAGTCACCGTCTGCGCGAAATTGGCTCCATTAGATCTCGGAGCGACCATCTCTGGAGCGGGTACGGGTGCCGTCACCGCATTGGGTCGCGCATTGGTGACGAAACCGGGCGTCGGCACGATTTGAGTGGACATCGCTTTTAACGCCGATCCGGCCGCGGCCTGCTGGATATAGGCCGAGTCCGTCGAGGCGGCTTCAGCTGCCGCCGGCAGACAAAAGCCCATCACGGCCAAGATCAAACGGCAATTGAAAGCCGCGTTTCGAGACGGCGTCTTTTTCAAGGAGAACTGCATGACTCGTGCCCTTGTTCCCATTCGAGTGAGAGTGTTGCTCGATAATGTCCGATTGCCGAGCTGTCCAATAGGAGCGTCGACAGAATCCGCTGTTGTCCGACATCCAGTTTAAAATCGCCGCTTTGCAGATTTTGACTAGAGCCAGAGGCGCTGTCTTTTGCCACCGACAGCCTATATCTTCCGGTAACGGACGCACGCGCATTGGCGACAGCTTCGAGACGCAAACCGTTTGGCATCGCAGATACGCGTATCTGACATTCGAGCGCCGACGGATGGGCGGCTGGCAACGAAAACGCGGCGTGTCCGTCCGCGCATAACAATAACGCCGGCGCGCAAATCGCAGATAGAATCCGGTGTTTGGGCACATGACTCTTGAGCATGATACGAAACGCGAGTGCTTTGAACGGAACCAAAGCAGGCAAATGCAAACACCTGCTCAAGCCCTAATTCATATAGATTTAAGAACCTCATTCAAGCCGTTTATGCGCTTTGCATTAAAACACGACATCACATCTTCGATCCTGCGCGCCGTCCATGTATTTTATGCAGAAAAGACGACAGTCCTATGCAAAGCGGTGACCGCGGCGGCGCATCGAATTCAAGTTGCGTCCCGTCGCGCAAGCTTTTTTCAAATATGACGCACGAAAGAAAATCCGCTCCGCAAGCCTCATTCCGGCCCGACGTTTTATCTTTAAACTTATTGTTAGGCCGTTTGAGCGAAGCTCGATCAGCTTCATCTGAGAATTCCGTAATGAAACCGTCAAAAGCTCTATTCTTTATCGCCGCCGCCGCTTCATTCCAGTTTACCGCGGTCGAGGCGGAGGAAGCTTTTGTCGCGCAGGTGAATAGCTCGCGCGCGCTGGCTCTTCCCGCCGCGCCGTCAGCCGCGACTATGCTGGCCGCACCAGTGAACGCTGGTTTCGTAGCACCCTCTGCGATGGCCGCCACGAAGCAGAACGTCTCGCAACTGAGCCAGGTCGGCACCAATAATAGCGCCATGGTTGCGCAGATCGGAGCTGGAAATCTTTCGGCTCTTTCGCAGCAAGGCCACGGCAATGTCGCGGTCGTCACGCAATCGAACCGTTCGCATTGACGACTCTGTTGACTTAAATACCACCCGGATTGCAACCGTTCATCGCCGCGCGCGACCGCTGTACCTTTGCTCTATGGCCGTGGCCGCGCCTGAACAAATTGTCGCGCGATCCATCGGATTTCCTCCATTTCCCATTAATGTCATCGCGGCATGCCGGAATGCTTCGGCTCGTGTAATAGCTCTGTCACACTAACGCGAAAGAGAAGAGCTGGAAGGCTTAGTCTGAAGCCCGCCGATCGAAAGTGCTTGCTCGTAACCGCGGTTGCGCAGCGGTAATAAGCTGACGCGGAATCGCGGCAGGTTACATTCGCAAGGCAAGCACCGCGTAACGGTAGCAGACATAGCTCGTTGATTTGTAGGAGTACCGCCAATGGCGCCGTATCGCGTTGACATAGGCTCCCGGTCGAGGACGGTTGGCCGGTTCGTTGCCCGCGTCCGGAATGAGCTTTTAAAAGCTGTCAAAGAAGAGCGAGACGCCTCCAAGATAAATTCGCAAGGTGTCGCCAACCGGCTCGACTGGCATAGGTCTGCGGTCAACCGGCAATTGTCAGGCGATGCGCCGCTTACCCTTCGATCCGTCGCTGAATTATCCTGGGCCTTGGGACGCGAAATCAATTTCGAGCTGCATAAGCCCGTGCAGGAACCTGGACAGAATTTCAACATGGAAACGACGACCATCGAATGGAATAAACCAATGTTCATCGTCATGTCCGGTGCCGGCGCACGATCGCAAGATGCCGCAAAACAGGTCGATTGAGTATTATTTCGAGTTCAAGGTTTGTGAATGAACCGGTTTGGACATTCGATATTTTGCGACGACATACGCAACGAGCCCGGTGGAAAACTCAGCTTCATCGGATGCTATAACGGGGTCATTTTTGTTCCACCGGAATTTCCTTTTGTTCTGCCGCGATTTTGCATCCAAATCCATATTTTTTCTCCGGCAGCGCAGCCCTTTTCGTCAATTGTCGTCAGATGCTATGCGCCGGGAGAAGATCGTCCGATTTTCGAAGAGCCGATAGAACCTCCGAGCAAGGATGCTCAGGTTGATCTCGTAGCGGGTTTTGAAAAAGAGCAGGCCGCGCCGCTTTATATAGTTGCAGGAACGAGTTTGATTTTCGCACCCCTGCATATTCGCACGCTCGGCCTGATCCGTGTGAGAGCTCTCGTAGACGATGCGGACGACGAAGTCAGATTGGGTTCGCTCCGGATCGAATCGAAAGAGCCCTGAGAGATCGGTTTCTCCAGGACCCTTATACTTAAGCGGCGAACTCAGCGAAGGCCGCTCTTTCTAAAGCGATCATGGATAGAACAACGCCGGCCGTGTCGGCTTTGTCTACACGCAGCCATCTGACATGAGCATCGAATACGGTAGCAATTGTTGTTGACCGGCATATGAATTCGCAGCGACGTTTCGATGTAAATGCGCGCCATCATGCGTGAAGCGGCAACGTATCGCATGCGAAAATGATTTCAGATTTGCGCATCTCATATCGATCATGACTCGCGCTAACTGAACCTGATTCAAAGTTGCAGATAATTTAAGAAATCCTTGCGCCATGCCGCTTAAGAATGTTTTAACGAATTCGAGGGCGGCGATCCCCGCTTGCCCCGCGTTGGATAAAGCAAGGACATCTTTTCATGAAAACGATGACAGCTTTGGCGCTCGTTCTCGCGAGCTCATCATATGCTTTCGCACAAACCGCGCCCGTCAATGAATCGTTCATCACGCAGGCCGGCACGCGCAATCATGGGTTCGTCGGGCAGACCGGTGGCAACAACAACCAAGGCACGCTTCAGGTCGGCACGAAGAACACCACCGCCACGGTTCAAAAGGGCGCTTCGAGCACAACCAATGACTCGGGCACCATCCAGATCGGTACGCAAAACAGCAGCGTGGCCAGCCAGACCGGCGGCAGCAATGCGCAAACGACCTTGCAAGTTGGCGTGAAAAACTCCGCCACGACCAAGCAGGCCAGCACCGGGGGCTCCAACAGCAACGCGGGCGCCACGCTTCAATTCGGTACTGGCAACCAGGCGATCACGGTTCAGGATGCGGCCCCGATCAACAGCGTGAATGCGACCGCTACCACGAACAACTCGCTCGTCACGCAGTTCGGCTTTCAGAATCAGGGGCTCGTACAGCAGACCGGCGGCAAGAACACTCAGGCGACGCTTCAGGGCGGCGCGAAGAATCTTGCCGCTACGGAACAGTCCAACACCAATGCGGCGTCACCCGCGAGCGTCAATACCTCGTTCACCGGCCAGTTCGGCAAGAACAACAGCGGCGCAACGAGCCAAACGACGGCGGATCTTGACAACGGCTTTGGCGGCAATAGCAACGGGGGGTCCAATCAGTCCGCTACGTTCCAGATCGGCAATGGCAATCAGTTTGCGACGGTGCAGACCGCCTCAGCCGGACCCGGTCTGAACGGCGTCAACAACGAGGCCGCCACGCTTCAGGTCGGCACGAAGAACACCGCGATGACTACGCAAGGCGGTACGGTCTTCGATGGTAACGCAAACAGTTCTGTCAATGCTTCGCTGATCGCCCAGTTCGGTTCTGAAAACACCGCCACGGCGACGCAGACGAATGGCGCCAACACTCAGGCGACGGTGCAGCTCGGCGCAAAGAACACCGCCATCACCACGCAGAATAACAATTCTGACGGCGGCGTGACCAACGGCGCTGCGACAGTGCAGGCCGGCAAGAATAACTTTGCCCTGACCGGGCAGACCGTCGCCAATCCGCTCAATGCTGGCGCCATCGGTTCAGCCAACAATTCGTTGATCGCACAGGTCGGCAGCCAGAACCAGGCCATCGCCGCGCAGTCGACCGGTCTTCAGGCCATGATCGGTGCGAATAATCAGGTCACGCAGCAGGTTGGCGTGTACAATTTCGCTTTTACGGCGCAGAGCTCCAACAACGGCGTTTCGAACACGGCGGTCACGCAGCAGTTCGGCTCGCACAATGTTGCGATCACGGCTCAGAGGTAAGCTTGAAACTGGCGGCGGGCTTTGTAGCCCGCCGCTTTTTTGTGTCTACGATGGATCGGATTAGGTCCGTTCGACTACGCGCGCGGGCTTGACTCGCGCATCCTGGCGCAAAGGTCAAAAGCAATAAGACATGCGCTTGGCGCGATCTGGTTTCAGGGCTTCCGCTTTTGGATGACGCGAGGAGCCATCCAGCTCTTAATCCTTCGCGGTCACCACGGGCTTTTCAGGCAGCGGCGCGCTTTGCTGTACGACCGGAGAAGGTGGCGGCGGCGTCAATATGAAATTGGCAGCCTTTCGCTGAGCATTAAGCTGATCCATGAAGGCTGAGCCTGCGATCGGATCCTTGAACTGCCACAAATTGGCTTTGACGCCTTCGAATATCAGGGCATAGACGGCAAGCTGAACGCCTTCTCGAACTGCCAGGGTCATCGGCGAATTCTTCGTCAAGCCACCTTCCGCCTGGAGAATTTGGTCGACTGCCGCGAATTTGAAGGCGCTTCCCTGAAGCTGGATCGAATAGACGGTCTTCGTCGTCGTCACGGAGGCCAAGATCCTACCGGTCTGAACGCTAACGGCGCGAAGCGCAACGGTTACGATGTCCTGTCTATATTGCGAGCTGCCACCGACACCGAGATAGTTCGCGCCGAGCCCCCCCGTCGTCTCATTGGCATCATAGCCGATAATGCCGCCTTCAAGCACAATCCCCGCGAAGCGCAGCGCCGGCAGGCTTTGCGCCTTGTCCCCTTCGATCGCCGTCCGCGTATTCTGTATGACCTGCCGCTCTTGCAGAAGCGATTGCAGGTCGTTGCGCTCGACGACATTGAACCAGCGTCCGTCGCCGGCCTTGGTCAGGACGTCGATCAAGATGGCCGCGGCGCCTTGCGTCGTCGCACGGGAAAATTCGGCGAAATTGTCATTGGGCTTGTTCTGGCCTGTCAAATCTGGAAAATTATAGACGGCGACGTCCAATTTCTTGGCAGGCGGCGGAAGGCTTTCCAATACGACGCCGGACTTTGTATCGGGGACAAGCGTGGCGGGTTGGGTCAAAGGATCGCTCACCGATCCCGCGCAGCCTGCCAGCGAAAAAACGGCCGCTGCTGCCGTTGCGATCATGAGAAGATTTTTACGCATTACTACCCCGTTTCCACGTGCGTCATCGGCGCGCGGACTTAATTCATCGATCGCAAGATGGCTTTGGAAGATTAGGGATTCGTGGGCGTCGATGTGCAGCAGACAACCACCGAGCCGCTGCCGATGCCGCTGAGCGCTGACTCGAGCCCGGAAAGGTTAGGCGAGTTTTGACCGGAGTTGGCTCCGGCACCTTGCGCCTGCGCGGTCGAAAGCAAAAACGTGCCGTTCAGAGGATTTCCGCCGAATGTCGGATTGGTCGGCGTATAGGTCAGCGACGACGCCAAGACAGGAGAGGCGGAGAAGCCCAACCCCAAACCGACGATCATGACCCGATAAATTCTATCCACAGTTATCCCCCGCCAATCTGAAAAATCTAGGGTATCGCGTAGCTCAGCCTCTTGACGGTTTTATTACACAGACCGGTAACCTTGTAGGAACTCAAGATAAGTTGTCTTCATCTCTCATCAAATCAGACTTTTTTATTGCGGCTCCTATCGACTTGTGAATTTCAAGCCGAAGAGCCAAATGATTGTCAGGTATTCGTGTTAGATCTTGACAAGTCGCATAGGTGGGCCTCGGCCTTCTCAGCGAATTTATGTTTGAGATGACTTCGGGTGAAGCAGGAATGAAGCGGCTTTTTATGCTGGCACTTTTTTCAAGCCTCGTGGCGACCGCGTGGGCTCAGAACCGGCCGGACGGCCCCCAGGCAGATACGAGAATGGTGCTCTCCGACGAAGTGACGATCCAGCAGGAGAAGGGGCGATACACGAACAACAAGCCCCCAGTTTCCCTTGGAGCCCACGCGAAGACGGCGCCGGAAGGTGCCACCACGGGAGCGGTGCCGGCTGGCGCGACCAGTCCCAATACGTGTGATTCGAGGAATGCCACATCACCGTCTTGCTATACTGCGACTCAACAGCGCAAATAGGCCTCACGTTCACTTGCAAGGCTTGCTCTTGCAGGCGCATTGGACGGGTTTTGTCCAAAACCATGAAATGATCCCGGACGGTCGTAATTCGGTTTGAAGCCATCATGCTTTGGGGATTGATCCGCATGGCTGGGCTGCAACAGGCCTCCATGAATACAATTATTCGGGAGTGGAAATTTGACTAACTTAGCTTGACGATGCAGCTTTCAGATCTGGTCGAACGAGAGCTGATCGTTCCTATTGACGTGCTGCTCGGCCCACGCGAGCAGCCTGCACGTCTCCTTTACGGCACCCCGGATTTTATCCGCTGGTTGAATGACCGAATACAATTAAACGAAGCCTCTCCGCTTCTGGCGGATACGACCCCCGTCGAGCAGCTCGACAATTTGTTCTATCTTTTTGTAAGCGGGCAGCGCTTGGATTATTCTCGGCAATACCGATACATAAAAGCCGAGAAGCATGCGGTCTGGGAGCTCAAAACGCCTGACTTCCGCATTTTTGGCTGGTTCCCCGCGAGAGATTGCTTCATCTGCGTCTTTGGGGATTGGGCCGATAAAGTCAAAGATCATGACCTTTACCGGGGATACCGTCTCGAAACCCGGCGTGTCCGGCGCGAGATGGGCATCGGCCAAAATGAATGCGTACAGGGCGTCGACCCGAACGATGTCATTTCTTAAGGCTGCGCGATCAGCACGCTTTGCACGAGCGATCCGCCACGGCTTCGCCCGAGTTACAGATCCTAGCGTTCTGTGAGGACGAAGCTCATTATAGTCCCTTCAAGGCCAGGGAACGGCTGACCTGGATTCGGCGCGCGCAGGGATACGAATGCAAAGATCGCAAGGCTTCTCGAATTGGCCGAAAATGGCTTGCGGACGCAACGAACCCCGCGATGCGAGATCGCGTGATTGCGCTCAGCTTTAATGTCACGACCTCGCGAAGCAGATAGCAAACCCACCGCAATTCAGGCAATCGCTGGAAGACTATCGATAACGACGCGCGAACCCGCCTGGCTCAAAGCAACAACGATCGACTGTCGCCGACCTTCTTCCGCCGGAGCGGCTGACGGGTGCCGCCCGCTCACGCCAATGACCTATTAATATAGCCGTATCGCAAGTTGCTCCGATCGGGGCCCTCTCTTTCGTAATCGCTCTTGATCAGAGCAAACCGATCACCTCTCAAATCGAGGTCCGCCTTTTTCAAGTCTATATTATAGAGCTTGGCATTATTGCCGCTGAAGATGGCTGTCTTCACCGGTCCATTTGCGTCACCGAGCGGCGTGAAGCCATATCGCTTTTGCATGTCTTCGGGAATTTCGAGACGACGCAGTCCTTCAATTTGCCATTGCGGCGATCCGGTCCAAAGCGCGTCCGTACCCCAGCAGACGCGCTCCGGTCCAAGCCCCTTGAGCAGGATGCCCAGAGCAGCAGCGGCTAAATGAGGTTCACCGATGAGTGTCATGGCAATGACCTGACCAAGATCGCCATACACATTGCTGACGCCATATTGCGCAGGAATTTCCGCGAAATCGCTGATCCAGCCGATCCGCCCCGTGCGTTCGAATTCAGCAAAAGCCAAAGCCGGATCGACATTGGTATTGCCAACATAGCGATAGCCCGAGTGATAAATAATGAAGTTTAGGTCCGGCCAGTCCTTCGCAGCTTGTCCGACATCGCTGACATCCGCATATCCACGCAAGTTAGGATAGGCTTTCTCGACCAAGGGAGAAAACAACCCCTTATGCACACAAACGTTCTTGATGCCTGCCTTTACGAACTTCTCGTAGCTCTTATAGGCGAGCTTTTCATCATCCATGCGCCAAGGATACCGGCTTGTCGCCTTATGCGTGTTATCGCCGATGGTGTAGCCCTTCATCGAGTCAGGCTTTAACGCGAGCGCGGCGTCTATATTGTCGAGCCATCCCGGCTGACCCGGTGTGAAGATCGCATGCGACAACAGCCGCTTTGTCCCCACTTCGGTCGCGACCCCGCCCGCGGCCTTGTTGTTGATCTTGTCCCGGGCGGCGGCCATCTGTTCGTTGGTCAGAAACCAATCCTGCGCGATATCTGAGGGTGCGCTCGAAATCAGCGCGATCTTCGTGTCGCTATCGAGAAAAATTTCTTTGATGTAATTTGCAAACTTCAAGTCGTCGATCGTCTGCTCCTTGCCCGCCAGCTCCTTGTTCCAGCCGCCCTTCCCGACAGCGTTTCGCATGTCGACGAAAGACGTGAGCCGCGTATCATCGCGCAAGAAATGCGTATGCATGTCCAGAATAAGCTGGTCTTTCAGCGCATCGGCGCGGGCCTGTGCCATATCTGGTGTAGCAGCTTC
The DNA here is from genome assembly GCF_000385335.1 of Methyloferula stellata AR4. Lineage (NCBI taxonomy): Bacteria > Pseudomonadati > Pseudomonadota > Alphaproteobacteria > Hyphomicrobiales > Beijerinckiaceae > Methyloferula > Methyloferula stellata. The sequence continues at coordinate 4,171,993 of NZ_ARWA01000001.1, forward strand.
CGCGGGCGTCGCATCGAAGACGGAGCCATAGACTTCGTTCATGACGACGAAGGCTGCCGCCATACCTGCGGCCGTTTGAAAGAAGCGCCGTCTGTCCATACCTTGCCGCTGGCCAAGCTCGTCGGCCATCGCGAGAAGGCGCTTTTCCACATCGCGCTGTTTATCATTCTGAGGCGCGGGATAATATTCGTCGCTGGAAACGATCTGCGTCGGAATGGGTGTGCGGTGTGCGACGAGTTCGGACGGGAACAGCCCGGCTCGTTCGTCTTCACTCAAACATCCAGCCATGGGGACCTCTCTTGAGTCAAAAAGTCGACGTGCTCCCCAGCTGAAAATTTTTATTGGATCGGGACCGAACCGCAAAATCAAATGTCGGCGAGCGATAGGTTCATTCGCGGGGCAGCTAAGCCGTGATCAATGCGCGGGCTGGCAGAGCATCTTGCCCGCCACCATCGGGAACGGCGCGAGCGCGAGCGGCGGACAAGGCTTGAAAATAAGCGGTGGAATTTCGAGCCCATGGGGTTCGAGGTTGAGAACAGATTTAGCTTGTCCACCCCGAATCAGCTAGAAATGCGTTTATGGCCGTTTGCGTTGACTAGGCTGGGGCAAAGAATTCCAGCGTCTGATTGTGCAGGCGGAAACGAACGGGGGCACCGTGCATAAAGGCCGTACATTGGTTACGGGAGGTGCGGGCTTTATCGGATCGCACCTCTGCGAACAGCTTCTGGCTCGCGGAAATGAAGTTCTGTGCGTCGATAATTTCTACACCGGAACGCGAAAGAATGTTCAGCACCTGCTGGCCAATCCGCGCTTTGAACTGATGCGGCACGACGTCTGTTTTCCGCTCTATGTCGAAGTCGACCAGATTTATAATCTCGCCTGTCCGGCCTCGCCGGTTCATTATCAATTTGATCCGGTTCAAACGACGAAGACGAGCGTTCACGGCGCGATCAACATGCTCGGCTTGGCGAAGCGCGTGAAGGCCAAAATCCTGCAGGCATCGACATCGGAAGTCTATGGCGACCCGACGGTTCACCCTCAGCCTGAGAGCTACTGGGGCAATATCAACCCGATCGGTCCACGCTCATGCTATGATGAGGGTAAGCGTTGCGCCGAAACTCTCTTCTTCGATTACCGCCGGCAGCATAACCTGAATATCAAGGTGGCCCGCATTTTCAATACATACGGCCCCCGCATGCATCCGAACGATGGACGCGTCGTCTCCAATTTTGTGATGCAAGCCCTTGGAAACGATGACATCACCATCTATGGGGATGGAAACCAAACGCGCTCATTTTGCTATGTCGACGACTTGGTGGATGGGCTGATCAGGCTCATGGAAACGCCCGATGACATTACCGGGCCGATCAACCTCGGCAATCCGGGCGAGTTTACGATCCGTCAGCTCGCGGAAACAATCATTGAGCTGACGGGATCGTCGTCGAGGCTCGTCTCGCGTCCATTGCCGCAGGACGATCCCCGTCAGAGGCAACCCGATCTGGGCCGGGCCAATAGCATCTTGGGATGGCAGCCGACCACCAGGCTTCGAGACGGCTTGGCGCTTGTCATCGATTATTTCCGTTCTTTGCAGGCAGAGGAATTACCGTCCAAACCGCTGATGAAGATCGTTTCGAATTGCGCTTGAGAAAAAGATCGCAGCAACCCTCTGCAAGCGGCACGCTCAATTTGTTCCGGTCATGATACGGCGGTCCGCAAGGCTGCCATCTGGTCGGATGTCATGCCGGCGATCTGATCCGGCGTGAAAGCGCCGATCTGATTTCCATTCAACGCCTCGATCTCCGTCGTCGTCAGAGCGCTGATCGCCGTCGCCGACAAGGCGGCGATTTGCGTCGTCGTAAAGCCGCTCATCTGCACGCCGTTGAATGCGGACAATACCGATGCTGGCAGGTTGTTGAGCTGCTGAGTCGTCAGACCGCTGACCTGCGTCGCGGTGAGCGTATTGAATTGGGTCGCGGAAAGTGATTCCAGATCCGTCGTCGTCATATTCATGATCTGAGTCGTGGCAAGCTCCGAGATCTGCGTCGGCGTCAAAGCTTGGATTTGTGCGGCCGACAAGGCTCTGAGCTGAAGCCGCAACAGCCCGCCGATCTGATTGGAGCTTAACTCAGAGATCTCCGTCGTTGTCATGGCACCGGTCTGGTCGGCCGTCAGCGCTGCGATCTGCGTTGCACGCAAACCAGAAAATTGCGTGCTGGTCATGCCGGCGATCTGCGTGTCCGTCAGGCCTCCGACCCCGGTGGTCGACAGAGACCCTATCTGCGTCGCAGTCAGGGCCGCGAACTGCGTTGACGTCAGTGCCGAGACTTGCGTGCCGGTCAGACCGCTCACCTCGGTGGTGGACAACAACGCCATCTGCGCCGACGTCAAAGCAGAAAACTGCGTGGCGGTCAGCGCCGCGACGCCGCTTGCCGACAGACTGGCGAACTGCGTCGTCGTCAGGTCTGCTATATCGCTTGTGGTCATCCCCGCGATCGCCGTCGTCGAGAGCGCCGCCATTTGCGGCGCGGTCAGGGCCGCGAGCTGCGTCGCGCTCAGCATTTCGATTTGGGCCGCGCTCAGGCCGCTGATGCCGCTGGTGGACAGCGCATTGATCTGCGTCGCGCTCAAGGCTCCGAGCTGCGTGCTGTTCAAGATCGCGGTGTCGGCGGAGGTCAAGCCGCTGATCTCTGTCGCGGTCAGAGCCGCCAATTGCGTCGTCGTCAGGCTTCCAAACTGGGTTATGTTCAGCGCGCTGATCTCGGTAGAAGTCAAGCTCTGCAGCTGAGTGCTGCTGAGTGCAGCAAGCCGGTCGGTCGTCAATCCGCCGATCGCCGTCGTGGACAGCGCCGCCATTTGCGTCGCCGTGAGAGCCGCGAACTGGGTCGCCGTCAGCGCTTCAATTTGCGTGTCTGCCAGGCCGCTGATCCCGGCTGATGACAGAGCGGCCACTTGCGTCGCCGACAGAGCTGCCAACTGCGTCACCGTCAGCGCGTCGACCTGGGTCGCCGTCAGTCCGCTGAGCTCCGTCGCCGATAGAAGCGCCGCTTGCGCCGTCGTCAAACTCGCGATTTGCGTCGCCGACAAAGCCGCCACGCCGGTCGTCGACATGCTGGCGAACTGGGTCGTGCTCAGGGCCGCGAGCTCGGTGCTGTTCAAGCCGGAGATCGCGGTCGCGGACAATGCCCCGATCTGGGTCGCCGTAATGCTCGCGAGCTGGGTGGCGTTCAATTCACTGATTTGCGTCGCGGTCAATCCGGCGATCGCCGCGGTGGTCAAAGCTTTCACCGCGCTGGTTGTGAGCGATGCGATCTGCGTCTGGTTCAACTCACCGAGCTGAGCGGATGTCAGGCCTTGAATCTGCGTCGTGTTGAGCGCCGCGATTTCCGTTGTGTTCAGCACATCGATTTGGGTGAGCGATAAAGCGCCGATTTGCGCGGCTGTCAGTGCGGCGAGCTGGGTCGTGTTCAAACTGGCGATTTGGGTCTGGGTCAGACCGCTGATCCCGGACGTGGAAAAGGCCGCGATCTGCGCATTCGTCAAAGCGTTGAATTGGGTTGACGTCAATGCCGCTGCCTGTGTCGCCGACAGACCGGCGATCTCGCTGGCCGTCATCGCCGCGATCTGCGTCGTAGAGAGGGTATTGACCTGCGTGACGGTCATTGCCGCGACTTGCGTTGACGTCAATCCGCGGACCTGAGTCGTCGTCAAAGCCGACAGTTCGGTCGCCGTCATGCTGGAGATTGCGCTGGTGGAAAGCCCCGACAACTGCGTCGACCGGAGATTGCTCAACTGATCGGCAGTCAGCGCTGTGACCTGGGTCCCCGTCAATGCGCCCATCTGCGCAGCGGTCAAGGCCGTGATTTGCGTCGTGCTCAGCCCGGCGATTTCGCTACTGGATAGACCGCTGAGCGCCGTAGTTGAGAGGGCTGCGATCTGGGTCGCCTGGAAAGCGTTGAGTTGGGCCGGTGTCAATACGGAAGTCTGCGTGCTGGTCAGACCGCCGATCTCGGCGGTGGTCATTGCCGCGATTTGCGTCGCAGAGAGGGTGCCGATCTGCGTAATGGTCAGCGCGCCAAGTTGCGTTGCCGTCAGGCCGCGCACCTGTGTCGTGGTGAGGGCGGCAAGTTCGGTCGCCGTCATCCCCGAGATTGCGCTCGTTGAGAGCCCTGACAATTGTGTCGATCGGAGATTGCTCAACTGGTCGGCGGTCAAGGCCGTGACTTGAGAAGCCGTCAAGGCTCCCATCTGCGCGGCGGTCAGAGCTGCGAGTTGTGCCGTGGTCAGAGCCGCGATATCGGTGCTGGACAGACCGCTGATCCCCGTAGCCGAGAGGGCGGCGATCTGCGTCGCGCCCAGCGCTCCAAGCTGAGTTGCATTCAGCGCCGCTACCTGCGTGTCGGCAAAGGCGTTCATCTGCGTCGTGGTCAAAGCGGCGATCTGTACCGTGTTCAGAGCCGCGATATCGCTATTGGATAGACCGCTGATGCCGTTCGTGGACAGAGCTGCTATTTGTGTCGCGGCCAAGGCCGCGAGCTGCGCCGTCGTCAAGGCTCCGACCTGCCCTGCGGTCAGTCCGCCGATGCCGGTGGCCGATAAGACTGCAATCTGTGACGTGGTCAGAGCCGCCAGCTGGCTTTCACTGAGGTCATCCGTTTGCGTTGCTGCCAGAGCGGCGATCTGTGTCGTGTTCAAAGCGGCGATTTCGGTATTGGTCAGACCGCTGATTCCGGTGGCGGAGAGGGCAGCGATTTGCGTTGCCTGAAGCGCGTTGAGACCCGTTGTTGTCAGCGCTTCAACCTGCGTATCGACGAAGGCTTTCACCTGCGTCGTGGTCAGCGCACCAATCTGCGTTGCGTTCAAAGCCGCGATCTCGGAATTGGACAGACCGCCGATGCCGGTGACGGAAAAGGCCGCGATCTGCGTTGCGCCCAAAGCTCCAAGCTGCGCGATCGTCAATGCCGCGACCTGCGTATCGAGCAGACCGCTGATTCCGGTGGTCGACAAGCCCGCGATCTGTGTCGTGGTCAAAGCCGCGAGCTGGTCCTGGTTAAGCGCTTTTGTTTGCGTCGCGATCAGAGCTGCGATCTGCGTCGTGGTCAAAGCAGCTATATCGGCATCGGAGAGGCCGCTGATTCCACTCGTGGAAAGGGACCCGATTTGCGTTGCGGTCAAACCGGCAAGCTGAGTCGCGTTCAGCGCGGCGACCTGAGTATCGGCGAGCGCCCTCACTTGCGCAGGCGTAAGAGCCACGATCTGCGCCATGTTCAAAGCGGCGATATCGACGCTTGATAGGCCGCTGATGCCGCTGGTGGACAGCGCGGTAATCTGCGTCGCAGCAAGGGCTCCAAGCTGCTGAGTCGTCAGAGCTGCGATCTGCGTGTCGATCAGACCGTTGAGTCCGCCGGTGGACAGTGCCGCGGCCTGTGTCACCGACAGTGCCGCGAGCTGATTGGCGGTAAACGCATGTGTTTGCGTCGCGGTCAGAGCCGCGATCTGCGCCGTGTTCAAAGCGGCAATATCGGCGCTGGACAGGCCGCTGATGCCCGTAGCGGAGAGAGCTGCGATCTGGGTCGCCTGAAGGCTGCCGAGTTGGGTCACGCTCAGAGCCGCGACCTGCGTATCGACGAAAGCATTCGCCTGCGTCGTCATCAGTGCCGCGATCTGAGTCGTACTCAGAGCCTCGAGTTGCGCAGTATTGAGCGACTTGATCTGGAGAGCTGTCAGGCCGTGCACCTGCGTCGTTGTCAGACTTGCGACCTGATCCGCGCTCAAGCCACTGACCTGGGCCGTACTCAAGGCGCCGACTTCGGTTGCGGTCAGAGCCGCGAACTGATCCGAAGAGAGATTGCCGAAGGCCGTAGTGCTGAGACCGGCGATCTGAACGGCCGTTAAATTTGTGACATTCAGCGACTGAATCTGGGTTGCCGTCATATTGGTAAGCTGCGTCGCCGTCAGACCATGGACTTCCGTCGCTGTCAGAGACGCAAGCTGCGTGGTGGTGAGATTGGCGAAGGTCGTCACCGTCATCGCGGCGATTTGAGCCGCCGTCAGGCCATTGGTTTGAGTCTGCGTAAAGGCCTGGATCTCGTCCGCGGACAGGCCGTTGAGCGAAGTCGTGCTGAGCGCCCCGATTTCGGTCGCCGTCAGAGCGGCGAGCTGGCCCGAGGAAAGATTGCCGAAGGCCGTGGTGCTGAGACCCGTGATCTGGGCGGCCGTTAAATTGGTGACATTGAGCGCCTGGATCTCCGTCGGCGTCATGTTGGTGAGCTGCGTCGCCGTCAGGCCATGCATTTGCGTCGCGGTGAGCGCAGCAAGCTGGCCAGTGGTGAGATTGCCAAGCGTCGTCACCGTCATGGCGGCGATTTGCGCCGCTGTCAGGCCATTGGCCTGGGTCTGCGTTAAAGCCTGGAGTTCAATTGCCGACAGGCTGTTAAGGGCGGTCGTGTTGAGCGCCCCAATATTGGTCGACGTCAGAGCGGCGAGCTGATCCGAGGACAGATTGTCCAACGCCGTGCTGCTGAGACCGACGATCTGGCCGAGCGACAGGTTTGTGACGTTGACGGCCTGAATTTCGGCCGGAGTCATATTGGTGAGCTGCGTCGCCGTCAGACCATGCACCTGCGTCGCCGTCAGAGCGGCGAGCTGGTTAGTGGCGAGATTGCCGAGCGTCGTCACCGTCATGGCAGCGATTTGCGGCGCCGTCAGGCCATTGGCCTGCGTTTGCGTCAAAGCCTGGATCTCGGTCGCCGACAGGCTATTGATAGAGGTCGTGCTGAGCGCCCCGACTTCAGTCGCGGTCAGAGCGGCGAGCTGATCCGTGGACAGATTGCCGAAGGCTGTGCTGCTGAGACCCGTGATCTGGGCTGCCGTCAGGCCCGTAATATTAAGCGCCTGGATCTCCATTGGCGTCATATTGGTGAGCTGCGTCGCCGTCAGGCCACGCATTTGCGTCGCGGTGAGCGCGGCGAGCTGACCGGTGGTGAGATTGCCAAGCGTCGTTGCTGTCATGCCGGCAATCTGCGCCGCCGTCAGGCCAATGGCTTGCGTTTGCGTCAACGCCTGGAGCTCGGTCGCCGACAGGCTGTTGAGCGAAGTCGTGCTGAGCGCCCCGACCTCAGTCGCGGTCAGAGCGCCGAGCTGATCCGAGGACAGATTGCTGAAGGCCGTGCTGCTGAGACCGGCGATCTGGGCCGCCGTCAGGCCGGTAACATTGAGCGCTTGGATCTCGGCCGGAGTCATATTGGTGAGCTGCGTCGCCGTCAGGCCATGTATCTGCGTCGCGGTGAGCGCTGCGAGCTGGCCGGTGGTGAGATTGCCAAGCGTCGTTAAGCTCATGCCGGCAATCTGCGCCGCGGTCAGGCCATTGGCTTGCGTTTGCGTCAAGGCCTGGAGTTCGGTCGCCGGGAGGCTGTTGAGCGCGGTCGTGCTGAGCGCGCCGATTTCAGTCGCCGTTAGGGCCGCAAGCTGATCCGAGGACAGATTGTCCAATGCCGTGGCGCTGAGATTGACGAACTGGCCGAACCACAGGTTTGTGACGTTGACGGCCTGGATCTCGGCCGGAGTCATATTGGAGAGCTGCGTCGCCGTCAGGCCTCGTGCCTGCGTCGTGGTGAGCGCGGCAAGCTGGTCAGTGGTGAGATTGCCCAGCGTCGTCGAGGTCATGCCGGCAATCTGCGCGAAGGTCAGACCATTGGCTTGCGTTTGCGTAAAAGCCTGGAGCTCGGTCGCCGACAAGCTGTTGATAGAGGTCGTGCTGAGCGCCCCGATTTCGGTCGCTGTCAGGGCCGCAAACTGATCCGAGGACAGATTGCCCAAGGCCGTGGTGCTGAGACTGGCGATCTGGGCTGGCATCAGGCTGGTAATATTGAGCGCCTGAATCTCCGTTGGCGTCATATTGGTGAGCTGCGTCGCCGTCAGGCCATGCATCTGCGTCGCAGTGAGCGCGGCGAGTTGGTCAGTCGTGAGATTGCCGAGGGTCGTTACCGTCATGGCAGCGATTTGCGCCGCCGTCAGGCCATTGGTTTGAGTCTGCGTGAAGGCCTGGAGTGCGGCCGCCGACAGACTATTGAGCGATGTCGTGCTCAAGGCAGCGACTTCGGGCGCCGTTAGGGCCGCAAGCTGATCCGAAGACAGATTGCCGAAGGCTGTGGTGCTGAGACCGGAGATCTGGGCCCCCGTCAGGCCGGTAATATTGAGTGCCTGGATCTCGGCCGGAGTCATGCCGGTGAGCTGCGTCGCCGTCAGGCCATGCATCTGCGTCGCAGTGAGCGCCGCGAGCTGGTCGGTGGTGAGATTGCCAAGCGTCGTTAAGGTCATGCCGGCAATCTGCGCCGCGGTCAGGCCATTGGCTTGGGTTTGCGTCAAGGCCTGGAGTTCGGTCGCCGGCAGGCTGTTGAGCGACGTCGTGCTCAAGACACCTATTTCCGTCGATGTCAGAGCCGCGAGCTGATCCGGGGAAAGATTGTCCAATGCTGTGGCGCTGAGACCGGCGATCTGTGCCGCCGTCAGGCTGGTAATATCAAGCGCCTGGATCTCCGTCGCCGTCATATTGGTGAACTGTGTCGCGGTCAGACCGCGAACCTGCGTCGTCGTCAGTGACGCAAGCTGCGTCGCCCCCAAATTGTCGATTTCCGTGGCGTTTAATTTTGCCACCTGCGCGGCTGACAAATCTCCCGTCGGGAGCACCATGATCTGCCATATCGACATCGAGTTAAGCTGCGTCGCAGACAGACCCTGCACTTGGGTCGCCGTTAAAGCGCCAAGCTGCGTATTGGTCAGATTGGCGAGCGCCGTCGTTGACAGGCTGCCGATCTGGGCAGGCGTCAGCGCATTCAACTGGGAGGTTCCTAAGCCCTGAAGCTCCGTCGCGGTCAGGTCGTTGAGCTGTGTCGCCGTGAGAAAGCTGATCTGTCCTGTCGTAAGAGCGCCTGTTTCGCCGGCAGCGAGTATTTCGAACTGCGACAGGTTCAGTCCGCGCAATGTTGCGCCGGGCAGGGCTGAGATCTGCGTCGGCGAGAAGGCTTGCAGATCCTCCGGGCTCATTTCATTGAGTTCAGTCGCAGTGAGCGCCGCCACCTGCGTCGTACTGAACGACTCGATGTCGGTGGTGGAAAGCTGCTGGATTGCAGTCGAGGTCAGACGGGCAATCTGGGCCGGGGAAAGAGAAGCGATGTTAGATGACATGCAAAGTGGCTCTGTCTCGGTGTCTCTCTCGGACCGGCTGCGCAGAATGGCAGACGGGAGGCTGCCTTTAGTGAATGCTCACGGGAGGCACGAAATCCCGCCCGTTCAATCCCGAAGGCCAGGGCGCTGACAAAGAGGGTCAGATGCGAATTCTCCTCCGCCCCCCAAGTTGATACCAACTGGCTTGCGTGAGCCTAGCTTGCGCACGTCATCGGAGTGTCTTTTTCGACGATTTTTCAAGAATGGCTTCGGCCTGCATCCACGCCGGCAAGACATCTCCAGAAATTGAGGACCGTCGTCTCCCCAGCCCTGAGTTCAGCGTTGACAGCCGTCGAGCCTTATCCCAGCCTCCTCTTCAAAAAATTTGAGTCGAAACAGGGAAGTGCCAATTGGAAGCTGCCCCGGAATTATTCAATCGTTCTGTCAGACTGATAATGTCGCGACAGATGCCGGCCGGTGAACTTTTCTCGATATGCGCGACGCTGAAGGCGATGTATCAGGGAAAGCTTGCCTGCGATCTCTATAAAACTTGGATTGCCTATAATGGCGAAAATGAACTCATTCATATCGTCTACTTCAATTATGGGACCGCTCTGAACGACGCTGGCGACCGCACAGGCGCGATCAATGCCTTTCGTGAATGCATCAGGCTGAAACCCGACTTCTATCCTCCATACATTAATCTAGGACGCGTGCTCGAAGATATCGGCCTCGCCGGAGATGCCGTCAGTCAGTGGCTGAAGCTTGTAAACGACCTGCCTATGATCAACGGCACGGCCGTCATGCACAAGCTGGTCGCGCTGCATCAGATTGGGCGCGTCCTCGAAAACAACTTCAACGATGAAGCGGCAGAGGATGCGCTGAAACAATCTCTCGAGATTAGTTTGGATCAGGAAGAGATCATTCAGCATTGGATCGCCTTGCGGCAACGCGGATGCAAATGGCCGGTCGTTTCCGGATGGGAAAACGTCAAGAAAGAGCGATTGATCGCGGCAATATCGCCATTGTCATTGGCCAACCTGACCGACGATCCGATGTTCTTGTTGGCGAAGGCCTATCTATACAACAAGCAATCGATCGGCCTTTGTCCCTCGCCCAGGTCGAGCCTCTCGCCGGCCGATACCGCGAAGCGTCGACACGAAAGGCTGCGGATCGGCTATGTCTCTTCCGACATGCGTGAACATGCGGTTGGCTTCGCCATGACCGACGTCGTGGAGGTTCATGACCGGGCGCGCTTCGAGATATTCGTCTATTATTGCGGTATCAAGCGCGTCGATTCGACCCAGCAGAGAATCAAGACTGCCGCCGATCATTGGCTCGACATCAACGATCTGACCGATGAGCAGGCGGCACAGAAAATCGCCGATGACGAGATAGATATTCTCATCGATTTGAATGGCTATACCAAGTCTGCGCGAACCCGGGTCTTTTGCATGCGGCCCGCGCCGGTCGCGGTGAATTGGTTTGGCTATCCTGGGTCTATGGGCAGTCCGTATCACCACTATATCGTCGCCGATCCCTATGTCATCCCGCCGGACCAGGAACTTTATTATTCGGAAAAGGTCGTTCGATTGCCCTGCTATCAGCCGAACGACCGCAAGAGAGTGGTCGCGGAGCATCGCCCGTCACGTCAGGACGCGGGGCTTCCTGATGACGCTTTCGTCTATTGCTGTCTGAATGGCATGCAGAAACTGACGTCGCTGACATTTCGGCGATGGATGAATATCCTCAGTCAGGTTCCGGGAAGCGTATTGTGGCTTCTGGCTGGAACGAGCGATACAAATGAGCGCTTGCGGCGCCTCGCGGTCAGCCAGGGGATAGAATCCAATCGGCTCATCTTCGCGGAAAAGATGGCCAACCCGCACCATTTGGCGCGTTATCCCTTGGCCGATCTTTTCCTCGATAATCTGCCTTATGGCGCTCATACCACGGCGGCGGACGCTCTTTGGATGGGCGTGCCCATCGTGACCTTACCCGGCCGCAGCTTCGCTTCGCGCGTATGCGCGAGTGTCGTCCATGCCGCGGGCATTGGCGAGTTGGTCTGCGCGAGCCCCGATGATTATGTCGCGCGCGCCGTCGAACTCGGGCGCGATCGCGCTAAATGTGCGGCGATTAGAAAGAAGCTCGTTTCGGAGCGCGATACATGCTTGCTCTTCGATACGCCCCTCCTCGTTTCTCACCTCGAGAAACTCTACATGCAAATGTGGACGGACTTCGAGGCCGGCGCATTGCCGGCTCCGGACTTGAGCAATCTCGATATCTATCACGATGTCGCTTTGGATTTGGATCTCGAAAAGACCGAGCTGCTGACGGACGACGAATACCGCAGGCTTTATCGCGAAAAGCTCACTCACTGGCATAGCACCTATCCCATCAAGCCCGACGATCGTTTGTGGCAGTCGCCTGCCTGACGAGATGACAATTGCCAAGAGACGAGTTGTTTTGAGCTATCGGGATTTGGATTTATGATAATATTTGTCAGGCTTTTCGTTGCGAGGCTAAGGATGAGAAAAGCGATCGTGATCGCCGCCGCCCTCTTGGCCGCATCGATGCCAGCCGCCGCCGCTCAGGAGCGCCCGCCTCTATTGGTCGAATCGCCTTGCGGCTGGTTCGCGAAGACAGCGCCCTATATTTGGAGCACGAACCATATCATCAGAATAGACACATGGGGCGTCGTTGCCGGCCAGCTTTGGTTCGGACCAGGCAAGTATAGGCTCGATGACGGTACGGACGCCTACGAGTTCGTCGAGCGCAAATGCGGTCACGGAGCGGTGCCGGACCCGCTCTATCGCAGTGCAATGCCTTTGCCCTTCGGCCTTCTGCCCTGGTACCAATGAGGCGGCCGGCCTTGGCCGCCGCCTCTCAGTCTCACAGTTGAACGGACAGCTGACCCGGCGCCTTATAGCCGGAGTCGAAGATCGTTTCGAGAATGATCTTCAAGTTCTTATTCGGCACTACGCCGATGATTCTGAAGACCGGCAAGCCGCTTAAGCCGCCACTTTCAAGAAACAATTCCACGAGCACACTTGGTGCGCGTTCTTTTTCGGAATCGCTGGATTGAGACGTGCCCTGTAGGGACATTCGCACCCGCATCGGTCTTTTTTCTGTGTAATCGAAGACCTTACCCGTGGGACGAAACCTGCTCCAAGCTTCCCTGATCTTGCATTCCGTAATGTCCGGCATCCTAACCCCCGTTTGGATGAGCCGTCACAGAGTCTACGCTATATTTCAAATTTGTTAACACTTGTGAACGCATCCGCATCACATTGTGATCGTTCGTCCATCAGTGCGTATGCCTCTACCGTCTTTTTGCTGGGCACAGAGGCAATATCAAAAAGCCATTTCATCAAGCACTTTCGAAACGATCCCATCTTCGCAGGTGATTCGGCCACCCCAGGCACCGCCGATGGCGGGTAAATCGGGGTTGTCACAGAAATTCGGACAAGACAGACTAGGCTATATCCGCCACGCGACGGCTGACGCGATTTTTCGAGTGCGCCGCGCATAAATTCGCAAATGAATTTCGATTTAGGGGCATTCATGTCGGATTTTGATCGATTTTCCGGTTCGCCCCCGGCCGAAGATGCCTCCGACCCCATTACCGATGCCGCGCTGCAAGAGGTCCTCAAGACCGTTCCGCAAGGTGCGCTCGCCTTAGCGGGAGCAGCCATGAGCCTCCTGGTGCTGGCCTGGCTCGCCGTCTATGTCTTCATCTTCCTGGCGCGGGGACCGATCAGCTAATGGCTCCCGTTACGAACGAGCAGGATCTCCAGAAGACCGAATTTCGCTGGGCCATGGCGGTCGTCGGCGCGGTGACGATCATCTTCGCCGTCATCGGTGTCACGAGCTTCGTCATGACGTTGCATCCGCCGAGCCATGTCGAGGTGATCGACCCCGCGACGGTGAGCCAGAGCAAGGAATTCGCCGAAAGCAATCTCGGCACCAGCGTCGATCCCGACGGCTCGGCGACGGTGCGCATCGTCGCGACGCAATTCGCCTTCGTGCCGCGCTGCATTCCCGTGCCTCAAGGCAAGCCGGTGACAATCCGCATCACCAGCCCGGATGTCATCCATGGCTTTCTGATCGCCGGCACGAATGCGAATACGATGGTCGTGCCGGGCTATGTGGCGGAGGTCCGCACCGTCTTTAAGACGGCGGGCGATCACCTGATGCCGTGCCACGAATATTGCGGCCTCGGCCATAGCGAGATGTGGGCCGTCGTCCGCGTCATCCCGCAAGCCCAATGGCAAAACGACAGTGATGGAAGGGCTCGATGTGACATATCGCGCTGATAGGCTCATCCTCGCCCACTTCGGAATAGCCTTCGCGGCATTCGTGCTCGCCATCGTTCTTGGTGCCTGGCAGATGACGGTGCGAAGCGGGCTTGAACCTGCCTTCACATCGCCCGAGGCCTATTTCGCGTCGGTCACCGCGCATGGCACGATCATGGGCTATGTGATGCCCACGCTCTTCATCATGGGCTTCGGCTATTTCGTCTCCGTCACCACGCTCGAGCGGCCGCTGCCCAGCATGCGCCTCGCATGGGCCGGTTTCTGGCTCGTCATTGTCGGCGTGCTCATGGCGCTGCCGGCCGTCTTCGCCGGCAAAGCCACCGTCCTCTACACTTTCTATCCGCCGCTGAGCGGCAGCATCTTTTATTATCTCGGCCTCGTGCTCGTCGTGGTCGGCTCATGGGTATGGGTCGGTCTGATGATCTGGGCGATGGCGGGTTGGAAGAAGGATAATCCCGGCAAGCCGGTTCCCCTCGCCATGTACGGCAATGTCGCGAACGCCTTTCTATGGCTGTGGACCACGGCCGGCGTCGCGGTCGAACTTCTGTTTCAGGTCATTCCGGCTTCGCTCGGCTGGACGCAGACCATCGATGTCGGCCTCGCCCGCACATTATTTGCCTGGACCTTGCACCCGATCGTCTACTTCTGGCTGCTGCCCGCCTATATCACCTTCTACACGATCGCGCCGCGCGCCGCCGGCGGGCGGCTCTATAGCGATATGATGGGACGTCTCAGCTTCTTGCTGTTGGTGCTGTATTCGTTGCCCGTCGGCATGCACCATCTGTTCATGGATCCAGAGCACGGCACCGGCTTCAAATTTCTGCAGATGATGCTGACGGTGCTCGTCACCGTGCCGACCTTGCTGACGATCTTCACCATCGGCGCATCGATGGAAATCGCCGGACGGCTGCGCGGCGGCAAGGGTCTTTTCGGCTGGATCGGCGCGCTTCCTTGGGACCGGCCGATGGTGCTCGCGACCGGCTTGAGCTTCGTTCTGCTCGGTTTCGGCGGTTTCGGCGGTATCATCAACATGTCCTACGGCATGAACGCCATGATCCACAATACGTCCTGGGTCACGGCGCATTTTCATCTGATCTACGGCGGGACGGTGGTGATCATGTATTTCGCCATCGCCTATGAATTCTGGCCGAAACTCCTCGGGCGCGAGGCTTTGGCTCTCAAACCGATCCGCCTCCAACTTTGGATGTGGGCCATCGGAATGATCGTGACGACATTTCCCTGGCACATCCTCGGTCTCGAAGGCCAGCCGCGCCGCGTCGCGACCTTCGACTATACCAATCCGATGATCGCCTATTGGCAGCATTGGACCATCGTCTCGATGATCGGCGGTTATATTCTGCTGACCTCCGGACTTTTGTTCGTGTGGAACCTCCTGACGCTCTATCGAGGCGCCCTGGCCGACCGCCGGATGTACTACGCGGTCGCCGTCTATCCGCCGCATCGCGTGCCAAGCGCGCTCAACGGATTTGCTTTGTGCAACGGGCTGGTGCTGTTCTTGATGCTCATGGCCTATGGCTATCCGATTGCGCAGTTCTTCTTCATCAAGGACTATCCTGCGCTCGTCCATCGCGTCGATCTTGGGAACTGAGATCAGATGCCCGAAACCTCGCCTCTCACACCCGGTCCAATCGGCAGCGATCATCCCGCAAGCGATCGCTCCTGGCGCATCTGGGCCAGCGTTTTCGTCGCCGGTTTTGTCCTCGTCGGCCTTGTCATCGGCTTCGTGATTTTCCCGTCGCGCGGCGAAAGCAGTTTCGATCCCTTCACCGCCATCTGCCGCGCGCTCGGTCTGCCGGGCTCCGAGAAAATCCCGGCCGATCCCGGCGCCGCGAAAGCGAGCCCGCCGGTCTCCAATGTCGTCTGGACGGTGGAGACGAATCGTCTCTTGTCGCATGCGAGCGCGGCAAAAGGCGCAGAACTCGCCAAGGACACTTGCGGCGCCTGCCATGGCGAGGACGGAAAATCGACCGATCCGGAGCAATTCCCAAACCTCGCAGGCCAATCGCAAGCCGCGATCTTCAAGGAGCTTGCCGATTTTCAATCGGGCGATCGCAAGTCGGACACGATGGGGCCGATCGCGCAGCCGCTCACACAAGAGCAAATGGCAGATGTCGCCGCCTATTATACGGCGCAGAAGCCGGAGGCTCTGCGGGCGGCCGATTCGGCCGTCATGCTCAAGATCGATCTCCTGGCGCGCGAAGGCGATCCGAGGCGCGGGATTCCGTCATGCGATTCCTGTCATGGGCCGAGCCGCAGCGGTCCTGAAGACGCGCCGCTTCTATTGGGGCAGTCTGCTCCCTACATCGAAAAGCAGATCGGCAATTTCAACAGCCAGAAACGCCATAATGATGTTTTCGAGCGCATGCGCACCATCGCGCATCAATTGACGCCGGAGGAAGCGCACGCTCTGGCGATCTATTATCACGGCATGCCGGCGTCGAACTGAATGGTACTCCGTCAGGCAACAAGCTCGACATGTCCGTCTGCGAGTCTATAGGTCGCGCCGACGATGCGGATTTTGCCTTTCTCCACCGCGGCGCTGATGATGGGTGTCGCGCTCTTTAGCTTTTGCACGGTGAGGATCACGTTCTCACGGATCGCATTGGCAAGCGGATCGCCCGCCTTGCCTTCACTCGCTTTGACGGCAGGCGCGATCGCCGCGACAAGCGACGGCAAATGGCCGGGCAAGATTTCATTGTCTTTCAGCGATTTGATTGTCGCATCGACGGCGCCACAGGCGTCGTGCCCCAACACCATGATGAGCGGGGTGTTCAGAATAGCCACCGCGTATTCGAAACTTGCAACATTCTCATCAGTCGCGAAATTGCCGGCGACGCGGCAGACGAAGAGATCGCCGCGCGCGGTATCGAATGCATATTCGGGTGCGATCCGCGAATCGGCGCAGCTCAGAATCGCAGCGTATGGGTTTTGCCCAAGCGTCAGCGGTTCCCGCTCGTGTTTGAAATCGTGGCGCTTGGCGATACCGGCAACATAGCGCGCATTGCCCGCCTTCAGGAGATCCAGCGCCTCGTCTGGCGACACGACATTTTGCGGTTTGGGCGGCGCCTTGGTCGGCTTGGCAAACGCGGGACCTGCTACAGCAAATCCCACTGCCCCAGCCCCGAGGGCTTTAACAAGCCCGCGACGGGAAAAGGTGTGAGAGACATTCTGTGATTCGCAGAATTCGCACATGGCTCTCTCCTTTGTCGGCTGTGGCTTTTAAGAGCTTATGCCAAACTCATAGGACCGCCAGCTCAAAAAGCGCCCCGCGCTTCGATCGGCCAAATATCGACCAATCTATCGCCTTCGACGACATGAAAATGATCGTAAAGGTTAACCGTCGGATCGCAATGCGGCACGATCAGCTCGAATGACGCGCCGAGTGCGGGCTGCTCCGCGCCATCCGGCAATTCGATAATGCCATGCTCGTCGCTGTCCGGCTTATAGACGGCGCCCGCGACGGGCGCTTGCCGGAACGCGGGCAGCGTGCCCTTGGCAGAGAAATGCTTATTGCCGCCGTCGCAAGCAACGCGCCCCGGATAATTGCGGCCGATAACGGACACTTTCACGAAGAGCGATGGCTCGAAAGGTGTCGCCTTGGTGTCCTGCTCCAATTCGATGTTTGAATATTCGACATCGTTGAAGACATAGCTGCCGCATTGCAGTTCCGTGTAGCAATGAAGGCTGGGGTCCATGAACAAAGTGCCGGTCGAGCCGCCGGTCACATGCTCGATTCTGTGCCCAGCTGAAGCCAGCGCGGCCATAATGTCCTTGATGATAGCAGCGCAATCCTGCGAAGCCTTGAGTCTGTCGGCATAGGTCTCGACATGCGAAATATGCGAGGCATAGGCCTGCATGCCGGCAAGCCTCAGGCTTGGATGCGCCGCGATGCGTCCGGCGACGGCGAGTGCCTGCGGCACCGAGATGATTCCGTTGCGATGCCGCCCGAGATCGACATCGAGCAAGCAATCGAGCACGACGCCTGCCTGTTTCGCGGCTGCCGCGATCCGGTCGACCATGTCCGGGTCGTCGGCCACAATCGTGATCTTGCAGCCATCGACAGCAAGTCTGATCGCCCGCGCGATCTTATTCTCCTGCGTGAAGTCCGACGTGATCAAAAGATCACGCAAGCCTTTTGCCGCCAGGGCCTCGGCCTCGCCGACGGTCGCCACGCAGAGGCCGTTGGCACCCGCCTCGACCTGCAAAGCGCCGAGTGTCGCGCATTTATGCGATTTCGCATGCGGACGCAGCTTCATGCCTTTCTCGCGGCAGAAGCTTTGCGCCTTTTCGATATTGCGCCGGGCAGCGGGCAGATCGAGCACGAGGCAAGGCGTTGCCAAAACCTCGCGGCTGCCCTGTTGGCCGACCAGCGCCGCATTGGGACTTTGCTTCGTCATGCGCGTGTCTCAGCCAGCATCCGCAACAAGGCCAACAGCCGCGATGCCGGCCAAGACGCAAGTCTCGTCATTATCCGATGTGTCGCCGCTGACTCCGACAGCGCCGAGCAAAGTCCCGGCGCCATCGCGCATCAGCACGCCGCCGGGCACGGGAATGATCTTGCCTTGCGCCAATGTATTGACGGCATCGATGAAAAAAGCCTGCTCTTGCGCGCGTTTGAAAATCGCGCGCGAGCCCATGCCGAGTGCCAAGGCGCCATAGGCCTTGCCCTGCGCAATTTCGGCCCGCAACAGGCTTGTGCCATCTTGCGCCGCGAAGGCGCGCAAACAGCCGCGCTCGTCGAACACCGCGACCGCGATCGGCTTCAATTGAAGCTCTTTGCTTTTGGCAAGCACCGCGTCGGCGATGCCGCGCGCCATATCCAAGGTCAAACTCATATTGATCTTTCCGTCCTTAACTATGCGGCTTCAGCCGCCGCCATGCTCGACGCCAAAAGCCGCGCGACGTGAATTGCCTCGCGTTCCGTGCCGTCCTTGATCTGATGCCGGCAAGATGTCCCGTCGGCAATCACAATGGCATCCGGCGCCTTGCGTACCGCAGGCAGAAGCGAGAGTTCCGCCATGGCTTTTGATACCTCGATGGTCTCGGCCTGATAGCCGAAAGCGCCTGCCATGCCGCAACAGCTCGATTCGATCAAGTCGAGATCGAGATCGGGGATGAGGCGCAATGCGCCTTCGACGGCGCCCATGGTACCAAACGCCTTCTGGTGACAATGGCCATGCAAAAGCACTTTTGCAGCGACCGGCGCAAGCCGAGCGGTAAAGCGCCCGGCCCTGGCTTCGCGCAGAACGAATTCCTCGAAGAGCATCGCATGCGCCGCGGCCCGCTTGGCTTCATCGCCGGGCAGCACAGCGGCGAGTTCGTCGCGAAAGGTAAAGAGGCAGCTCGGTTCCAATCCGACGAGCGGCACGCCCCGGTCGAGAAAAGGCTTGAGCGCTTTCAGCGTGCGTGCCATTTCGGCGCGCGCAGCATCCACATTGCCGACGGAGAGAAAGGTCCGCCCGCAGCAGAGCGGGCGCTTGCCATCCTCTGCCTGCGCGAGATGCACGCGATAGCCGGCGCCTGTCAGCACGGCGAGCGCAGCGTCCAGATTTTCAGGCTCGAAACTCGCGTTGAACGTATCGGCCCAGAGCACGACTTCCCTGCCTTCGCTCGGCCCGAAGGCAGAGGCCTTCGGCGCAAAGCGCCTCGCTTTCCATTCCGGCAAGGACCGGCTTTTGCTGAAGCCCACGATCTTTTCGAGAGCCCAGGCCATCGGCGGCAGTGCATTGCGCAGATTGAGCAAAGGCGCGATCCATGCCGCGTAGCGCGCATAATGCGGCATGAAGGCGACAAGCCGGTCGCGCAACGAATAACCCTTTTTCTTGGCCCGCGCGGCCAAGACTTCGATCTTCATTTTCGCCATGTCGACGCCGGTCGGACATTCGCGCTTGCAGGATTTGCACGAGACGCAAAGCTTCATCGTCTCGGCCATCTCGTCCGACGAGAAAGCCTCCGTACCGATCTGGCCAGACAGCGCCAGCCGCAGACTATTGGCGCGCCCGCGCGTCACATGCTGTTCGTCACGCGTGACGCGATAGGAAGGGCACATGGCGCCGCCTTCGAGCTTCCGGCAGGCGCCATTATTATTGCACATCTCGACCGCGCCTTGCAGTCCGCCGATTGCGCCTGGATAATCCGACCAATCGAGCTGAGGTACGAAATCATCGACATGATAATCCGGCGCGTAGCGGAACAGACTGCGATCGTCGAATTTGGTCGAATGCACGATCTTGCCCGGATTGAAAAGCCCGTTCGGATCGAACGTGTCCTTTACCTCCTCGAAGGCACGCACGAGCTTTGTGCCGAACATCGGTTCGTGAAATTCGCTGCGCAGCAATCCGTCGCCGTGCTCGCCCGAATGCGAGCCCTTATAGGCGCGCACCAGAGCGAAGGCCTCTTCGGCGATGGCGCGCATGGCCTTCACGTCCTTTTCAAGCCGGAGGTTGAGTACCGGACGCACATGCAGACAGCCTTCCGAAGCATGCGCATACCAAGTGCCGCGCGTTCCGTGCTTCTCGAAAATGCGGGTGAGATTTTCGGTATAATCCGCGAGCTGCGGCAAAGGCACGGCGCAATCTTCGACGAAGGAGATGGGCTTGCGCTGATCCTTCATCGACATCATGATGTTGAGGCCCGACGTGCGCAGATCGGTGATCGCCGTCTGCAGAGCCGGATCATAGACTTCGACCACACCGCCCCAATGTTTGCGCTCGCGATCGAACCCAAAGCCGAGATCGCCCATGAGCTCGGAAAGCTGGCGCATGCGGCTTTTGTTTTCCGCTTCCTCCTCGCCGAACTCGA
Organism: Methyloferula stellata AR4; assembly: GCF_000385335.1. Taxonomy (NCBI): domain Bacteria; kingdom Pseudomonadati; phylum Pseudomonadota; class Alphaproteobacteria; order Hyphomicrobiales; family Beijerinckiaceae; genus Methyloferula; species Methyloferula stellata. The sequence goes on from NZ_ARWA01000001.1 coordinate 4,192,290, forward strand.
CGAGGAGCAGCGCTTCCGGCTCGCCGCGCAAAATAGCTTCCAGCGTCGGCTTGAACATCGCAATCGCGCTTGCGAGTTCGATCATGGTCGAATCGACGAGCTCGACGGCGATGGGCTTCAGCTTCACGAGATGCTGCGCCGTCTCCATCGCCGCGTAGAACGTGCCGAAATGGCAGACGCCCACGGCACGTTTGCCGAGCACCGGCCATAATTTCAATTCGACCGCCGTCGTGTATGCGAGCGTGCCTTCCGAGCCGACGAGAATATGGGAGAGATTGATACGGTTGCGGCCGGGATCGAGCGCATCGAGATTATAGCCGCCGACGCGTCTTTGCACGTTCGGAAAGCGCGCCGCGACTTCGGCGGATTCGCGTCTGCCGATGCTGAGCAGGTGGTCGGCCAAGGATTTGCCCGGCCGGCCGTCGAGCTCGCCAAGACCGGCCGCCACTTCGCCGAAATGCATCGGCATGCCGTCGGGCAGGATCGCGTCGATCGCGATGACATTGTCGCGCATGGTCCCATAGCGCAACGAGCGTCCGCCGCAGGAATTATTGCCGGCCATTCCGCCGATCGTCGCGCGCGATGCCGTCGAAATATCGACGGGAAACCAGAGACCATGCCGCTTCAAGGCCCGGTTAAGGTCGTCGAGAACGATGCCCGGCTCGACGACGCAGGTTTTGTTTTGGAGATCGAGCGACTTGATCTTGCGCAGATGTTTCGAACCGTCGATCACCAAACCGTGATTGATCGTCTGGCCGCATTGCGACGTGCCCCCGCCGCGCGGCGTGACGGGTACGCCCTCGTCGCGGGCAATGGCAAGCGCCCGCGCCGCATCATCCATGCTGCGCGGCACAATAGCACCCAACGGCATCATCTGATAATGCGAGGCATCCGTCGCATAGCGGCCACGGCTGAAGGCATCGAAGAGGACGTCACCATCGACTTCCGCCTTCAGGCGCCGCGCCAGCCGGGATTGCGATTGATCAACCATTCCGCCGTCTCTTGCCGCCAGATCTCATGTTCCAGCTTTCTTGATCTCGCTCTTGATGCTTTGGCAATCTGAAACGCATCGGCGCAAGATTGTCCAGATTCCAAAGCCAGACGCATTTGACCTCGCCGCGCACATCCTCCGGATGGCTCCTCTCCCCGCCGCCCTTGAACTGATACGATAAAGCTCATTAGAATGAAGGCAGCTCAGGCCAAGAATAGTTTAAAGCCAATAGCCGACGGAGGAAAATATGGGCTGGAAACTCAAACCCACGCACGGGGTTCTAGCCCTTCTTTGCGTCATGTATTTCATTACCTATATCGACCGCGTCAATATCGGGACGGCGGCGAGCGCCATTAAGAGCGACCTTGGCCTTTCTCATACCCAAATGGGCGTCATCTTCTCCGCATTCGGCTATCCCTATCTTTTGTTCCAAGTCGGCGGCGGCTGGATCGGCGATAATTTCGGTCCGCGCAAGACGCTCTTCTGGTGCGGGATGATCTGGGCGATCGCGACGATTCTCACCGGCTTCGTCACCGGCATCATCACCTTGTTTCTCGCCCGCATTCTTCTCGGCTTCGGCGAAGGTGCGACCTTTCCCTCGGCGACATGCGCCATGCAGCATTGGACTCCGTTTGGAAAACGCGGTTTTGCCCAAGGCCTCACGCATGCCTTTTCACGGATCGGCAATGCCGTCACGCCGCCGCTCGTCGCGGCGCTCGTCACTTATTATTCGTGGCGGGGGTCGTTCATTCTGCTCGGCTTCGCGAGTTTGATCTGGGGTCTCATCTGGGTCGTCTATTACCGCAACGAGCCCAAAAAGCACCCTGACATCACGGAAGAGGAATTGAAGATTTTGCCCACCCCGCGTGAAGGGCCAAGACCGCAGGCGCCTTGGGGCGCTTTGATCCGGCGCATGTGGCCGGTCACACTCACTTATTTCTGCTACGCTTGGTGTCTTTGGCTCTACCTCAATTGGCTGCCTTCCTTTTTTAAGGAGAACTATCAACTCGATCTCATGAAATCGGCCTTCTTCGCATCCGGCGTTTTCATCCTGGGCGCGATCGGCGACACGGTTGGCGGCCTTCTGTCGGATCGCATCCTGCATGCGACCGGCAATGTGCGACTCGCCCGGCTGAGCATCGTCCTCGTGGGCTTTTTCGGCGCGCTGCTTTCCTTGCTGCCGATCATCTTCGTGCATGACATCACGATCGTCGCGATTTGCCTCGCATGCGGATTTTTCTTCGCCGAACTCGTGATCGGGCCCATGTGGTCGATCCCGATGGATATAGCGCCGAAATTTTCCGGAACGGCCGCGGGCCTGATGAATTCCGGCTCGGCTTTCGCCCTGATCGTTTCGCCGCTCGCCGGCGGCGTCATGATCGACATGACCGGCAATTGGTATCTGCCTTTCATCATGACGATTCTTCTGATGCTGATCGGCATGGCCGCGGCTTTCCTGATGCATCCGGAGAAACCGCTCGAAATGGATGAGCCGCTGTCGCCGCTCGCGGGCGGAACGCCTCTCGAAGCGGCGCTCTAGATCACGACGATTTTAAATTGACTCGATCCAAATTGTGAACGGATCGAGTCTATAATCTGTGCCGCATGGGCGCAGCCTTGCCGCGATCATGCGACCGGACTATGGTTCTTGAAACTCAAATGATCGAGCTTGAAAACGATGGCGGATGAGGTGTTCGAGATGCGGCCCCAGGGGCGTATTGACAGCGCCACGGGGCCGGCCTTCGAAAAGGATGTGCTGGCGAAGATCGACGGCGGCCAACGCTGTCTGCTGCTCGATTTCGGCGACCTTCAATATATCAGCAGCGCCGGTCTGCGCATCGTGCTGCTCGCCGCCAAGAAGATGAAGACAGCCGGCGGAAAGCTGGCCTTGTGCTCGCTGAACCCGCAAATCTCGGAAGTCTTCGAGATCAGCGGCTTTGCCCGCATCCTCGACATCCACCCCTCGCGCGACGCGGCCTTGGCGACCTTAACCACCTGATCAAAAACGCGACATCGGATGTGTTTTCCTGTGGTGGCCGCCGCAGGCGTCATTCAGTCGTCGTGATACTGTCATGTCCTGAGCGATACTCCGGCTCATGATCATGCACGCCGACGTGTTCGCCTCGATCCTTGCCGGGCTCGGGCTCTTTTTCATCGGAATCAAGTCGATCGCCGCCAATCTCAGCCAATTGGCTGGGCGGAGCCTGCGCCAATGGGTCTCGCGCTCGACCGATAGCTATCTTTTGAGCGCATTGATCGGCATGGCAGCCGGGGCTTTGACCCAGAGCACCAATGCCATCACCGTCATCTTGATGAGCCTGGCAAAGGCGGACCTCATCACCCTGCCCCAGGCCGCACCGATTCTGGTCTGGGCCAATGTCGGCACCGCGGCGCTCGTCCTGCTGGTCGCGATCGACATTCACCTCTTCGTTCTGGCGATCACGGCAATAGCCGGCTTTTGCTATTATTTGAATCTCGATCGCTCGCCGCGCTGGCGTCCGATCGTCGCCGCGATTTTCGCGATCAGCCTGTTGTTTCTGGGCCTCGAGCTGATGCGCAACGGTGCTCATGAGCTGCGCGATATCGACTGGGTTCGCGAATCCTTGATGCTCGCCGCTCAGTGGAGCGTTTCGGCCTTTCTGGTTGGCTGCGGGCTGGCGGTTCTGGCGCAATCCTCGGCCACCGTCACGGTGATCGTCATTGCCATGGCCTCGGCGCATTTGCTGAGCCTCGAGCAATGCATGATGACGGTCTTCGGCGCGAGCGTCGGATCGGGAATCAGCACCTATATGGTGGCCTCCTCCATGACCGGTGCGTCGCGCCAGCTCGCGATCCTGCAAGTCATCGTCAAGGTCCTCGGCATAGCGGCCCTCTTGCCTTTGTTCATCGTCGAACGCGCGTTCGGCGTGCCGCTGCTGGCCCACGCCATTCGCTTCATCACCAATGATCCAAGCAAGCAGGTGGCGCTGGTCTATTTGGCCTGCCAGATCGCGGCGGTCGCGGTGCAGGGCATATTCGACAAGCCCTTGCTCCCGCTGCTGCGATGGCTGGCACCGCCTTCGGCCGAAGAATCCGTGTCGAAGCCGCGCTATCTCTACGACCAGGCGCTGAGCGAACCGGAAACCGCGCTCGCGCTCGTCGATCGCGAGCAGGAGCGTGTTTTCGGTTTTCTGCCTCTGCACCTTGGCGTGGCGGATCATCTGGATGGCGGCGAGGCCTTCCCGGAGCGCGGCACGGTGCTTTCGGTGGCGACGACATTGGACGAGACCATAAGCCGCTTTCTCCATGATTTGGCTGACACGGGCGCCAGCCGCGACGTGCTCGAACTCATCGCCAACCGTCAAGCCCGCAACAACCTGCTGCAATCGATCCACGAGTCGCTGCACGACCTTGGAGCCGCCCTTTCGACGCCCTTCGAATCGCCGGCGATGCAGTCGCTCAGCACCAATCTGTCGGAAGGGCTCGCAGCGCTTCTGCTGGCAGCCGACGAGGCTGTGAAATCCGGCGATGCCGACGACCTCGCCATCTTGCGGCAGCTCACCGCCGACCGCGACAGCCTCGTGGACCAGCTCCGGCGCCGGGTCATCGCAGCGGATAAGATGCTTTCGGCGCGCGACCAGCAGACCCTCTACACCATCACCAGCCAGTTCGAACTGGCCGTGTGGATGCTCCGCCGCTATGGTGCCCTGATGAGTGTCGAGGCCGCCGCGCCCGAAGAAGCGCTTGCCGCCGCCACAGGGTAAGCCAGCCCGTCCCTATAGGTCTTAAGGATAATGTGCGTGCCCCGGCGTGCCGTCTGGCGGCCCCGGTCGCCGGCCTTTATGATAAAATTGCGCGAGGGAGACCGGGGATGAGCTTTAACCGCTGGAAAATGGCGCCTAAAATCTATCTCGTCGTGGCCGCCTTGGCGCTGATCACGGTGTTTATCGGCGCCCTCGGCGTCGATGCGATGCGCACCTATAACCAGAAAGTTCACGAGATCGAGCGCGCCTCTGCCCGCGCCGTCATCGGCGAAAAGATCAACGGGCTGATCTATGCCGCCGTGATGGACTCACGCGGCATTTACATGGCGGCGACCCCGGCCGAATCGGAGAAATTCGCTCCCCTCGTCTTGCAAAATCTGGAGCGTATCGGTCGCTTGATGAAAGAATGGACGGCGATGGACGAGCCTGAAGACAGGGCCGCCATGGACCGCGCCAACGCGGCGATCGACCAGTTCATCAAGTTCCGCACCGAGCTCGTTCGTCTTTCGCGTCAGGCTTCGCTGCCGGAAGCCCGCGCCTACGGCGACAATGATGCCAATCGCATCAACCGCGCCAAACTGAACGAGGAGATCGACGCGCTTGTCGCGGCCAACAATGCCCGCATCACGCGTCTGAACCAGGAGCTCACCGCGTTCTATCAAACGCGGCTCTGGTTCTTGGCCATCATCGCCATTGCCGGCGCTATCGCCGGCGCCGTCCTATCCATTCTCTTTGTCACGCGATTCATCACGCATCCGCTGACCGACATTACGAAAGCCTTGCAGGCCCTCGCGAGCGGCCACACGACCGGCGTGGTTCCGGTCGAGCGCGGCGACGAGATCGGCGATATCGCCAAGGTGATCCGCACCTTTCAGAAACAGGCGTTAGCCTCCGACGCGCTGACCGAGCGCGTGACCGAGGATGTCGGCCGGATCGCGCTCGCCGCGGGTCAGGCGAGCAGCGCCGTGAGCCAAGTGTCGGATGGCTCGAACCTTCAGCTCAACTCGCTCAAGAAGACCTCGAGCGCCGTCAGCCAAAGCACGCTTGCCATTTCCGACGTCGCCAGGAATACGCATCTTGCCAGCGAGCACGCCGCCGCCGCCGCGACTCTGGTGACGGACGGTATGTCGCGCATGTCCGACATGGTGAATGTCGTCAATGCGATCGCCGAAAGCAGCAGCAAGGTGCGCTATATCGCCGACGCGATTTCCCGCATCGCAAGCCAAACGAATATGCTTTCACTGAACGCCGCCATCGAGGCTGCCCGCGCGGGCGAGCACGGCAAGGGATTTGCCGTCGTCGCCGAGGAAGTGCGCAAGCTCGCCGAAAATTCCGCCTCCCTCGCGCAAGAGATCGCCGAACTCGTCAGCCGCTCGACCGCTCAGGCCGGCGAGGGCGTCGCCATGGCGGGCGAGGTCAGCGACAAGATGCGGCGCATATCCGAGACAGTGCGCCAGAGCGACAAGCTCGTCGGCTCGATCGCCACCGCCATGGCCGAACAGCAGGCGGCCATCACCCAGATCAATGCGAGCCTCGACGAGCTGACGCGGATCGGCCAATCGAACGCGACCGCGGCGGAGGAAATTACCGCGACCATGCTGGACTTGAGCAAGCTTGCGGAGCACTCTCGCGGCGAGTTCGATAAATTCAAGGAAATTTGGACTTAAAGAATGCCGCAAACACCTCCAAACCCTCATCCTGAGGAGCGTTCCGACAGGAACGCGTCTCGAAGGACGAGAGTTTGAAGGACGAGGGTTTGAAGGCGAGCAAGGTAACACCGATCCCTCGCCCTTCGAGACGCGCGCCTTTTGGCGCGCTCCTCAGGGTGAGGGATAAGGTCATGGGGTTCGGATCTTAGAACTCAGACAGAGGCCGATGGCGCATCCGATCGAAAACACGCTTGCGCTTCTACAGGATGCGATGATCGCGCATCAGCAAGCCTTGGCGCGCGGTCCCTCCACCGAACCGTCTCAGCCTGTCGCAGAGCCGCGGGACCTTCGCGCCCAACTGGTGCTGCGGCTTTTGACCGGCGTCGAGATGCGCGCTGGCATTGAGGTTTCGCAGCCGGCCGCCGAAAAGCTTTTGCGGCTCCTCGCCGCAATCGACATCGGCGAACTTGAGGCCTGGGCCGCCAAGCTCGACACCTTGCCGGCGAGTCATCCCGAATGGCTGTCGCTGATCGAAAGCCTGACCGTGCATGAGACCTATGTCATGCGCGATCCTTCGCAGCTTGCGTTTTTCGCGGCGCAATTGCCCGCTTTGATCGCCGAGGCCGCTGCGTCGAAATTCTATCTTCTGCGCTTCTGGTCGGTCGGCTGCGCGACGGGCGAGGAAGCCTATTCGATCGCGGCTTTGACGCTCGATGCCATGGTCGCGAGCGGCAACGCCGTTGTGACGGAGACTGGCGCAAACCTTGTCGCGCCATGGCAGATCGAGATCGTCGGCTCGGATATCTCGCGGCTCGCTCTCACCCAGGCCCAAGCCGGCATTTACGACACGGGACCCTTGTCTTCGTTTCGCGATGAATCAGAACCTACGCTGCGGCATTTCCCATCGGTCCCGGCGATCGGCGCCAACAGCGTCGCGCGGCGTTCCGCTTCGCCGGATCTCAAAGCCACAGTCTCGTTCAGCCATTTCAATATTATCGACGATCCGATGCCGGCCGAGCCCTTCGATACCGTGTTCTGTCGCAATGTTCTGATCTACTTCAGCGCGCGTGCCCGCAAGCACGCCCAGGAAACGCTGCGCCGCGCCGTGCGGCCCGGCGGCTATCTCCTGCTTGGCCCGACCGATACGCTGATCGAAACGGAGGCTTTCGAGGCGCTATGGGCGCCGGGCGCCGTCATTTACCGGCGGAGGAAAGACGATGCCTGAGGCGGAGACCTTCGCAAAAGACGGCGGCGCAAGAGACCTCTTGTTTTGGCAGAGCGGCCGATGCTGGGCCATTCCGGCCGAGCGCGCGGTCAAGGTCATTCCGACACAAGCCATGACTCATGTACCATTTCTTCCGCCGGAGGTTTCGGGCGTCATAGCCATCGGCGGCAAGGTTGTGCCTGTCCTCGATCTCAAGACAATGCTCGGCTTGCATGAGCCTGAGCCCGCTGAAGCCGAATTGGTGCTCGTTGCGATAGGCGCCGAGACTTATGCGCTTCACGTCGAACGCGTTTTGCAGATCGCGGCAGCGGCCGATCGTTGGCATGACAAGCCCGTACATCGCATCGATCTCGACGACCTCATCGAGCAGCATTTGCGTGCAAACGATAGCGCGCTCATGGGCTTCGCAAGCTTCGATACGGCGCGCCTCGATGCTGCGAGCCATGAGTCGCCCAGCCGAAGCCCGGCCGCTAATCCTCCCGCTGCGCGACAGCAAACGACGATGCTCGGCGTCCGCGGCGCGGCGCTCGCCGTGGAGACCGCGAGTTCCTATGAATTTTTGCCGCTCGATCTCGTGACCGAACTCAGCGAGAGTCTGCCCGTCGCCGCTGTGCCGGACCCTTCGCCGGTCTTTGCCGGCGCGGCTTTCTTTCGCGACAGGCTCTTGCCCGTCGTCTGTCTCGATGCGCTGCTTGGACGCGCGCCGGCAGAGCCGCGAGCGCGAAGCGCATATGTCATCGTCGATGCCGATGGGCACTCTTGCGCGCTCGCCGTCAAATCCGTGATCGGTCTCGTGCCTGATGCGGAGTCGGAGAGCCTCGTCGATCTGCGGCAATTGCTTCAAAAGCTGCTGCCGGATGCGGAGTCCGGCAGCGCATCCTCCATGTCTTTGGCCACGCAAAGCCAAGAAGCACAAGCCAACTCCGAGGAGACCCGTTATCTGCTGGTCGAATTGGCCGGGCAAAATTGCGCTTTCGCGCTGACGTCGGTCGCCCATATTCACGCCGGCTGCCGCGTGGTTCCGGCGCCTGCCATCGCGGGAAGCGCAGCGATCGAGGTGACGGCGATCGGCGGACGCGTTCTGCCGGTGCTCGACCTCGCAGCTTTGCTCGGCCTTGCCGCGGCGCAAACGATGACGCATTTCATCGAACTCAGATCGCAGCAGACTGGGCCGTTTCTGGTCGCGGTCGCCCGCGTCGCCGGGATCGTCACCATTTCGAACGATGCTCTGATCCCGCCGCCCGAGGCCGGCGCAATCAATGCCATGGCGCGGCAGGGCACAAGCCTCGTATGGATTTTGGATGCGTCCCTGATCGCCGAGGAAGGCGGATGGAGGCGCGATGCCGCCTGATCCGAAACAGGGCAATCCGATGGGTCATGTCACGCCGATTCGCGTGCTCGTCGTGGACGACCAGAGCTTCATGCGCATCGCCCTTCGGCAGATCCTCGAAGCCGAGGGCGATATACGCGTTGTCGGCGAAGCGCGAAACGGCGTCGAAGCCCTGACGCTGGCGCGCGAGCTGAAGCCCGATGCGATCACGCTCGATGTCGAAATGCCCGAGATGGACGGGCTTGAGGCTTGCACGCGCATCATGAGCGAGGTGATCCCGCGTCCGGCGATCATCATGGTGAGCGCGCATACGCAGCTTGGCGCCGAGGCTGCGGTCCAGGCCCTGCGTCTGGGGGCGGTCGATTTCGTTTCGAAATCCTCGGTCTTCGCTAAGACCGATCTCGCCCATATCGATTCCGAACTGCCGCCGAAGCTGCGCGCCTGGGCGAAGCGCCGGCCGGTCATGCCGGCAAGTGCTCGGACGACAGCGGCCGATCACGCACGTTCGTGGCATCCCGATCTCATCGTCATCGCCGCCTCGACCGGCGGTCCGCAAGCGCTGACAAAACTGCTCGCCGCGCTCGGCCCGATCCGTCCGCCGATCGTCATCGCGCAGCACATGCCCGAATTCTTTACAGCCAGTCTGGCACAGGCGCTGACACAGGATACGGGTTGCGAAGTCCACGAAGGCGCCCATCGCTACGCGCTGGCGCCTTACAGCGTCACGGTGGTTCCCGGCGCCCGCGACGGCGTGATCGCGCCCGCACGCCCGGGCTATGAGCTTCGCGTGATTAAGGTCGAGGCGAGCGTTCATCCCTCGGCCGATGCGCTGTTTGAATCGGCGGCACTCGTCGCCTCAACGCCCGTCGGCGTCGTGCTGACCGGCATGGGCGAAGACGGCGCGAAGGGCGCCGCCGCGTTGCGCCGCAAAGGCGTGCCTGTTCTCGTGCAGGACCCGGAGACCTGCATCGTCGGCGGCATGCCGCAGGCCGCCTTCGCGGCGGCACCCGGCTGCGAGATCCTGACGATCGAGCAGATCGCAGCACGGCTCGCCGCATGGTCGCTGCCCGTTGATCTTGGAGCCAGCGCGACATGAGTTCGCAACTCGATGCCTTATGGGCCGAATTCGCCGCCGAGACCGAAGAGCATCTCGATGCGCTCGAGCGTCTGTTATCGGACCGGCGCGGCGCCAATTGGACGCGCGACGAGATTGGCGCGCTCTTTCGCTATTTCCATTCGCTCAAGGGCACTTTCCTGGCCATGGGCTTTTCCAATGTCGAGGCCGTCGCCCATCATTGCGAAGATATTCTAAGCCTCGTGCGCGAGGGACGCACGCTCCTCGATGGCGAGCTTGCTACGCTGCTGCTGCGCGCCGTCGATTGCCTCAAAGGCATGCGTGAGGATGTGATCGCAAGTCAGAAGGACGCGAGGCCAGCCGCCGACATTCTGCGTGAGCTTGAGGGCCATTGCGGGCCGCAGAGCACCGCCGCGAGTGAACCCGCAGCCGCGATCCCGGCCGACATGCCGCTCAGCGACGATCCGGAAATGCTCGCAATCTATAGCGAGCTTCTGGATCAGCGGCTGCCGTCCGTGGCGCTCGCACTCTCCGCCAAGGCAAGCGCGCGCACCGGAGCCGCCGAGACGGCGGGCGAACTTGCCTATGGCGCCGAGATGATGGGATTCGACGCGCTCGCCGAGCAATTGCAAACCATTGCCGAAGAGGCAACAGGCGCTGGCGACCAAACCCGACAAAATCTCATCCTGCATTTCGGCGAACTTCGCGAGCAGGTTCAAATCATCGAGGACATAACCGGCGTTTCATCCGGCGCGGTTTCGCTCGGCGCCGCCCTCGCGGCGCAACTGACACCCGACTATGCCGCCAGCCTCGATGCGCTCGCCGCGGCGGTGTCGCGCATCGATGAAGATGCCGCCGATGCCGGCTGCGTGGTGAATGCCGGCGGGGCCTTGCGCGCGGCCGCGAGCTGCCTCGGTCTTGAGCGCGCCGCCCGGCTTCTTGTTCTCATCGAAGAACGGTTTCGCAATGTCGATCCGCTCGATCCGACCGTGCTGCTCCTGTTTCGCGACCTTGCCCAGGATGCCATCGAAGTCCTCCGGCAGACCGCCGATGCGACAACCGATATCGAGCCGAATGTCGCCGATGCGATTGGCCGCCAATGGGAAGCAAGCTTCCGCACGCCGGCGTCGCTGTCTCTCACCGAGGCCTCCGCCAGCCGCTGGCTGCGGCCCGACGTGCTCGCGACTCTGTCGGCCGAACAGGAAGCAAGGCTGGAGACGGCGCTTGCCGATGGCCGTCACGCCTATCAAATCCTGCTCGATCTCGAAACGCATCCAGATATCGCGGGCGATTTCATCGCATGGCTTTCATCTGCGGTCGAAACCATCACCAGCCGCACGGTCTATCGCGACGGCGCCAATTGTTTCGAATTTCTGATCGTCTCCGAACATCCAGCGGATTGGATAAATGCACAGCTCGCGGCGCTCGATCCCGAGCAGTCCTGCCTGCGCGGCATCGAGCAGGGCCAAGCGCAGGCCGCGATCGCGTCGCCTCAGGTCGCCGCAAGTCCCGCCACGATCCGCGCGCCGCTGATCCGGGTGCAGAGCGAGACCATCGACGAATTGATGGCTGAAGTCGGCGAAATGCGGACCGCCTTGGCGAGCCTTGCCGACCTCGTCCAACATGGGCGGATCGCGACGGCCCTGCGCGATGCACGCCGTAATAGTCAGGATGTAGCAAAGCATGACCAGGACGCGCGCACACATCTCGACGCGATGGACGGCGATTTGCGCGATCTCAAAGCGCTGGAACATACGCTCGAAGCCGCGCACCGGCGGATCTGGAGCGCCGGTTTGCAGCTTCGCGTCATTCCGGTCGATGGCCTCTTCGGGCGTCTCTCCCGCGCGGCGCGCGATCTTGCGCAGAAGCTCGGCAAGAATATCGATGTCGTGATCGAAGGCCGCGAAGTGCGGATCGATAAAAGCATGGTCGATCTCTTGATCGACCCGCTGATGCATATGGTCCGCAACGCCATCGATCACGGCGTCGAAACCCCGGAGCAGCGCCGCGCGGCGGCTAAGTCAGCGCGGGCGACCCTCTCGATCTCGGCTTCCGAGCGCGGCAATAGTGTCGATATCGTCATCGCGGATGACGGGCGCGGCCTCGATCGCAGCAGGATCCTGGCGAAAGCGATCAGCCTCGGCATGATCGCGCCGCATCAGGCCGAGCAAATGGCGGATCGCGAGATCAATGCGCTGATCTTCCAGCCGGGCTTTTCAACCGCCGATGCCGTGACCGAGATTTCGGGCCGCGGTGTCGGAATGGATGTGGTGGCGGCGGCTCTCCAGCGGCTCGGCGGCGTTATCGATGTCGAATCCTCGCTCGGCGCGGGCACAAGATTCACTTTGAAGCTGCCAGTCTCGGCGGCTTTGCTCCGGGCTTTGCTGGTCGAGGTCGGCACGCAGATCTTCGCTTTGCCGGAACGTCAGGTCGTGAGTTTGATGGAACGCGCGCGCGACGAGATCGACGAGGTGCAAGGCCGCCAGATCATCATCTACCGTGGCACGGCGGTGCCGGTACATCGGCTTGGGGCGGCGCTTGGGTTCGACGAGGTCGAAGCCAAGCCAGATCTTTCAAAGCCAGATCTCACACATATTGCGATCGTCACCACCGGCACGCGGATGTTTGGCCTCGCCGTCGATCGGGTGTTGCGATTCCAGGACCTGTTCCTGAAGGAATTGCATCCGATGCTTGCCGCGGTGCCGGTGATCGCAGGCGCATCCGTCTTGGGCGACGGGCGCCCGGTTCTGGTCCTCGACGCGCGAGGCCTCGTCGGACTTAGCCCGGCAAGCGACGGCGTTGCCTCGCCCGTCGCGATGAAGCCATGATCGCCGATCGCTATCTGCTCGGCCGTGCCGGGCGCACGCATCTCTCGATCCGCACACAAGCCATCAAGCGGGTCTGGCGGATGGATGCCGCGGCACCGGCCTATCCTGCGGAGCCCATCGATCTGCGGCTCTTATTGGGCGGCACCGATGAGGAACCTGGCGTCGCCATCGCCTTCGAGACGGGCGAGACGATTGCGGTGCTGATCATAGACGCCGTCGGCGGGATGGCGACCATACCCGAAACCGAGTTTTTCGCTTTGCCGCAAGTCTTCGGCTTTGCCCGCGATCTGTTCGACGCGGCCTGCTGCCGCGAGGTTGAAGGTACGCATCCCCTACGGCTGCGGCGTCAGTTGAACCTGTCTTAGGTTCAAGCCACCCCATTATAGCGCAGGACCAAAAGCGTCACGTCGTCGGCCATGGGCGCAAGCGCCATATAGGTGTCGACTTCGACGATGATCGTGCCGAGCAACTCGGTCGGATGGGTTTTCGTCTGGCCATCGAAGAGCGCGACCAAGCGCTCCTCTCCGAACAAGGCACCATCGGCATTGGTCGCCTCCGTCACGCCGTCGCTAAAGCAGACGATGCTTTCGCCCGGCGCCAGGCGGATCTGTTGCGTCTTGTAGCGCATCTCCTCCATGACGCCGAGCGCCATGCCGCCCAAGCCCGTCAACATGTCCACGCGCCCGTCGCCGCGCAAAACATAGGGCGGATTATGACCCGCGTTGGCGTAGAGCACTTCGCCTGTCTCCGTGTCGAGCACACCATAAAAGGCCGTGGTGAACATGATCGTCGGATTGTCGATGCAGAGCATGGCATTGGCCGCGGTCAGGCAATCGCCCGGCTGATCGAGGCGTTGCGCCGCCGCGCGCAACAGAGTGCGCGTCAAAGTGATGAAGATCGCCGCCGGCAGGCCCTTGCCCGCCGCGTCGGCGACGACAAAGCCCAGGCGGTTCGGCGCGAGCAGAAAGAAATCGTAAAGATCGCCGCCGACTTCCTTGGCCGTCACCATGCCGGCATGAAGATCGAAATCGGTGCGGTCCGGAAAAGGCGGAAAATCCTGCGGCAGGCCCGCGAGTTGCAAATCGGTCGCGAAATCCCATTCGGCCTGCTCGGCCGCCACCTTGTCGCGCGTGCGCAAAATATCGAGCGCCAGTTCGAGCTGAAAGGTGCGCTCGCAGATGAGCGCGTCGCGTTGCGCCTCGCGCGCGTGCAAAAGATCGACCAGCGCCACCAAGCCATCGAGGTCGCCGCCGGCCTTTTCGAACGCGCGGAGCGAAGGCCCGCTCTCGGTCCCGTCGAGGAGCTTGGCCAAGCCTGTGCCGAGCTGGCGTATCTGGTCCGCGCTGTTCATGAGCCCGCCTGTGAAGGATTAGCTTTCCCGACGCGCCTGCGCTTTATGCGCCACGGCCGCGAGGTCGAGCGGCGGCAATCCGATGGCGGCGCGAACCACTTTGAGGATTTCATGCCCGCGCTTGGCTTTCAGATCGAGGCTGATCGCGCCTGAAGGTTTGGCGATGACGTCGAAGGCGCCAAGCCGGCGCGCCTCGAGCGCGGCCGGCGAGCCAAGCTGCGCCACGGAGGAGAGGATCACGACCTTGGCCTTGCTGGTCAGCTTGAACCGTTTGAGCGCGCCGAGCCCATCGAGGCGCGGCATTTCGATATCGAGCAGGATGACCTCCGGCTTTAATTCTTTTTCCTTCTCGACGGCCACCTGCCCGTCTTCCGCTTCGCCCGCGACCTCAAGCTCGTCATCCACAACCAGAATCTGCTTGATGATATTGCGCATAAAGCCGGAATCATCGACGATCAGGACGCGGTGTGCCATGGATTTTGTCCCTATTTTGCCAGCTCGCCCGGCACTTTCTTGACCATCTTGAAGTGATTTCGTCCCTCCGACCGGCGATAGTCCACATGGTCCATCACGCTGCGGATGAAGTGAATGCCAAGCCCGCCAATGTCGCGTTCCTCCACCGGCAGGTCGAGATCCGGAGGCGGTGCCGAGAGAGGATCGAAAGCGGCCCCGTCGTCAATGATCTCCGCTTCGAGCCTGTCGCCGTCAAGCCGAATCGACACCATGATCTTGTGCCGCGTACCCTCTACAAATCCATAGGAGATGATATTCGTCAATAACTCGTCGAAAGCGAGTTTCATATGGAAGACAATGGCTTCCGGCAATTTATGACACTCACCGAAAGTCTCGATCAGCGCCGTCACGCGCTCGATCTCGGCGATGTCATTATCAATCTCGGCAAATAGATGTTCGGCCAAAGTCGGGCCCTGACGCGACCCATGAGATCGCACTATTTAATAGAATTGCCGAATATTTTAAGCCTGTCCACAATCACCGGCCGTAAACACCCCGCCTATCGGCGTTTTGACTTGAGCATTCGCCGCGCAGCCATAAACTCGTCGCGGCTAAAATGGCGCCTGGCGCCTGCCGACCGGTGCGCTTGGGTAGGAAGGAATAATCCATGGATATGGTTGTCGACGAACTCGACGGCGGCATCACGAACGTGGCCTTGCGCGGACGCCTCGATACGACTGGCGCGCAAACCATCGATATGCCCTTCAGCGTCATCGCCGGCGCGAAGCGGGCGGTCATCGTCGATCTGTCGGAAGTGGATTTCCTCGCCTCGCTCGGAATCCGTGTGCTTTTGACCAGCGCCAAAGCTGTCCAGCGCAAAGGCGGCAAGCTCGCGCTCGTCGCACCGGAAGGCAATGTGCTTATGGTCCTCAAGACGGCTGGCATGGAGACGCTGATTCCGATCTTTCCGGAACGCACCGCCGCGATCGCGGCCGTCGCCGCCTAGCGTGGCGGCGGAGGCCGGCAGATCCGCCTGCATGCGCCAGATCGTGTTGGAGAATGCCCTCGGCGAACTCGACCGGCTTACCAACTTCACGCGCGAGATCGGCGATGAAACTGGGCTCGCTGCCGATCGGATTTTCGCGCTCGAACTTTGTCTCGAAGAAGCCGTCGTCAATATCATCACGCATGGCGGAAGCCATCCCGATAAGCGGATCACGGTCACTCTGATGAATGCCGTGCCTGCCGTGACGATCCGCATCGAAGATAATGGCGAGCCGTTCGATCCGACTCAAGTTCCGCCGCCGCCGCCGCCGGCTTCGCTCGATGACGCGGTCCCCGGCGGCCAGGGCATTCCCCTCATCCGAAAGCTCGCGAGCGAGATGCGTTACGAATATGCCGGCGGCATTAATCGCCTGACCCTGGTGTTCGCGCCGCGGACTTTGCCGCCGGAGTTCTGAATGGGGCAGCGTCCGGGAATCCTTAAACGTCGGATTCTTTCTTCAGCAAAGCGCGCTTGCGCTCGACGCCCCAGCGATAGCCGGACAGAGCTCCATCGTTCTTCACGACGCGATGGCAAGGGATTGCCAGTGCTATCTTATTCGCGGCGCAAGCGCCTGCCACGGCCCGCACCGATTTCGGCGCGCCGATACGCTGCGCGATTTCGGTATAGCTCGCCGTCGTGCCAAGCGGGATCTCACGCAGCGCCTGCCAGACGCGCTGCTGAAAGGCCGTGCCCTGCACATCGAGCGGCAGATCGAGACCCTGTTTGGGCGCCTCGACGAAGCCGACCACTTTGGCGACCAGAGAGTCGAACCCGGCATCGCCGCCGACGAGATCGGCTTTGGGAAAGCGATCCTGCAACTCGCGCAAAAGGACGTCCGGATCGTCGCCAAGGAAGATCGCACAAACGCCTTTTGCGCTGCAGGCGACGAGGATAGCGCCGAGCTGCGATTGGCCGATGGCGAAGGTGATTGTCGCGCCGGCGCCGCCTGCGCGAAAGGCCGAAGGCGTCATGCCCAAAACCTCATTCGATGTTTCATAGAAACGGCTGCCCGAATTGAAGCCCGCACCATAGATCGCTTCTGTCACCGTGCCTCGGCCAGAAATCAGTTGATCCCGCGCACGCTTGATGCGATGCGCCGCGGCATAGGCCTTCGGCGTTGTCCCGGTGGCCTTCTTGAACAGACGATGGAAATGAAAAGGACTCATGCCGATCGCCTCGGCAAGCGCATCGAGGCTTGGCGGCTCTTCGGCAGCTTCGATCAGCCGGCACGCCCCGGCGATCGTGGCCGCATGGCGCGCGGCGGGTGATGCCTCGTTCGGACGGCACCGCTGGCAGGGTCGAAAACCCGCCGTTTCCGCTTCCTCGCATGTGGCGAAGAAGCTGACATTTTCAGGCTTCGCCAATTTCGACGGACAGCCTGGGCGGCAATAAATGCCGGTCGTGGCGACCGCATAGACAAAGGCGCCGTCAAAGGAAGTATCGCGACCAACAAGCGCCGCCCAGCGCGGATCGTGCACGGTTGCCGATCCGTAACCCGTCTTGCTCGCCACCGGCGTTTTCATATCGAAGCTCATCAGGGCCTCCGGTGAATGTCCCCTCATGCTGAGGAGCCCTTTAGGGCGTCTCGAAGCACGAGGGGACATTCAATGTTGTTACATTGCAATTGGCTGGCTGCCCTCGCCCTTCGAGACGCCGCTTCGCGGCTCCTCAGGGTGAGGGCAAAGGGATAGCCACAGCAAATGGATCTCGCACTCCGGCTCTTGC
This sequence comes from Methyloferula stellata AR4, assembly GCF_000385335.1. Lineage (NCBI taxonomy): Bacteria > Pseudomonadati > Pseudomonadota > Alphaproteobacteria > Hyphomicrobiales > Beijerinckiaceae > Methyloferula > Methyloferula stellata. Next base: position 4,209,705 of record NZ_ARWA01000001.1, read on the forward strand.
TTTCAAATTCTAAATCGAGCGGCGCAGCGCGAAAGTCCCGCCTTCGCCGCTCTGCACATGGCCGAGGCGCGCGAGCGAGGCCAAAACGCGCGTGATCGCGGGCTCGGCCTTGGCGCCTTGCTTGAAGGTTCTTGCGATGGCACGGGCATCAAGCGGCTCGTTCGCCTCCATGAGGGCCGCGAAGACGGTCGCCGCGCGCTCCAAATCGTTGGCCGGGAACGACGGTTTTTGAAGTTTTTCCGCCGCGGCGACGAGCGGCGCCTCAAGCTGCTCTTCAGCGGCGGCTTGTTGCGCGGGCAGACCCGCGCGGGGGATTTGATACTCCGGCCGCAGCCAGCGGATGAGACCGCGCTTTTCCTCCGCCGCCCGCTCGGCATTCAAGGCGACGAGCTTTGCCAGAATCTCATCGTCGGAAAGATTAGCGGGCCAGCCATAGGCCTCGGCGACGAGGTGATCGATCCTGTCATGCAATTCGCGCAGGATGAGCACGAGGCCTTTGGCTTTGATCTCTTCATCCTCGGCATTCAGCGGCTGACTAGCGCGCAGTTTTTCGAGAACATTATAGATCTGCGTGAGGGTAAGACCTGGATGCTCGGCTTGGACTTGTTTGCGTAGCGCGTCTAGTTCTTCCGCCGTTTCACGAATGCGGATTTTGAGGCTTTCGGGTGTATCCGGGAAGGGAAAGGGATCAAAACAACGCGAGGTAATGTAAGTGGGCCGATCCTCCAATGTTGCCCCTGTCGCAGCTGCCCAGCGAAGGTGTATTCTGGAAGAAAGGACTGCCAGAAAGAAACTGTCTTCCAACGCAAAACATACAAGTCGAACATCAGGAATTATTGAACTATCCAAAAATTGGAATAATCGATGTTTTGCAATCACTGCAGAAACTATATATCTACAAATGCCATTGAGTGCAGGTCTGAATTCCTTACGTGGCTCTCCAAAAATCCACCAATTCTGCCGATAAGATTCGCGGTTATTTTTGTCGCGTTCTGGTTTCACATTAGCTAGAAGATGCTGATAGATTTCTGGGTATCGCGTACGAACCTCTTCTGCATGAAGACCGAGAAGGTCGATAACCATGGCCTGTCGTGGCCTAGCAATAATATCTTTTCCGTTCCGATATGCTTTGATGTGATTGGCAAGATTTGTTCTTTTTCCAAGTCCAAGTAACTTAGCCTCGTTTTCGGTAATGATAAAACCCGTTCCGTGTAGTTTTACGCCTGTCGAGCAAATCGACGCATTTGACTGAAGCGAAACTGCTCTTGTTAAGTCGCTACCGATCGTCAAATCCGAATTGATATCCCCATTGACTTGTTGCGTCTCTACGGTCGGTAAATCGGAATCTAAATCTGATTCCTTCGTTACTTTAAGAAGAATGCCTTGGTGCAGTCCCGCTGCAACGACGGTCATTGCTATGCGCACTGCAGCCGCATCTCGTGTCGCCTTCGTCCAAGGGTGGTCAGGAACAGCCATCAGCAAAGAGATTGGTTTCTTTGCTTTGAAATGTCTTTCCATGACGCGGCGTTGGAAAACCTGCGTAATGGAATTTGTCGTGACAAATCCAAATCGCTTCAAACGCGTTCCCTTGCGCGTCAGAATTTCGGCTGCATGATCCCACCAATACATGACGAAATCGGCGCTTTCGTTCATCTGCCGATGCGCCATCCAAAGCGCTTCAACATATTCATCACCAAGACGCTCCCTCAAATATTTTGCGCCGATGAACGGCGGATTGCCGACGATATAATCCGCCTCCGGCCATTCCGGCTGTTTCGGATTCTTATAACGCCAGATGGGTACGTCTTTGCCCTCGGCATCCTTGCGCGACAAAGGCTTGGCGTGCTCATCCCGCGCGAGCTCCTTGGAGCTCCAGGCCAGCACCGCATCGGTAACCTTGATCGTCTTGAAATCGCTTAGGATCGGTTCTTCCGGCGCGCCTTCCCGCGTGCGGAAATGCCATTGCAGATAGCCAATCCAAAGCACCAATTCGGTGATGGCCGCCGCGCGAGGATTAACCTCAAGCCCCAGAAACTGGTGCGGATCGATATTGTGACCTTGCAGCCAACGTAGAGCCTCCTGCTCCTGAAATTGCAGGCCAGCGAGCGCTTCGAGAACCTCTCCTTCAAGGCGCTTCAACAGTTCCAGCGATACGTAAAGGAAGTTGCCTGTGCCGCAGGCGGGGTCGAGGATGCGAAGGTCGCAAAGCTTCGCGTCAAACGCCTGTACAAGCGCAATGGCACCCTTCTTGTCGCCTTCGTTGCGCTTGGCCTCGGCTGCAGCTTGAACATTCGTCCATTCGGCCTTGAGAGGTTCGAGCACGGTCGCCGTCACAAGCCGTTCAACATAGGCACGCGGCGTATAATGTGCGCCAAGCTTACGCCGCTCCGCGGGGTCCAGGGCCTGTTCGAGCAAGGTACCAAAAATGGCCGGCTCGACCTGTTTCCAATTCGCTTTCGCAGCCTCGAAAAGCTCACCGATTTCCTCGCGCGGAAGCGGCAGAACACGGCGATCCTTGAAGAGGTAGCCGTTGAACCTCTTCACATTGGCTTCGAGCGCATAGGAGAAGCCGCCGGTGTCCATCGCCTCCCAGAGCTGTCCGACAAGACGCGGGAACAACTCTGGCTTGGCGATGCATTTTCCTAATAGCTCTTGGAAGCTGCCCGCTGGCAGAAGCTCGACATCTTCGGCAAACATCGTGAAGAGACAGCGCATGAGAAACAGCGCGACGGTCTCCGGGTCGTAAAGTTTCTTGCCGTCCGCGCCCTTCACCTCTTCGAGATGTTTCGAAACCTTGGCAAGGCGCTCCGCCACTTCGCGGGTGGCCTTGGCCGCGATCTTGGTCGGATCAAGCTTATGCGGATCGAGCCAGATCAGGCGCAATCTATCGCGGATCTCGTCCTGGCGGAGCTCCTCGAGATAGATGCGAAAGCCGCGTCGATCCGGAAATTGCGCGTAGTTTTTTCCCTGCCCGGAAAAATCCGCGAAAATCTCGAAACAATGGCCAACATCGCAAACGATGAGAAAAGGCGGCCATCCCTCGGACGTTGGAAGAGCCTTGGCGTAGTCCTCCGCCTGTTGCCGGGCATTGAGCATCAGCACGTCCCAGGCGCGGGACGGAGCGCGCCGGCCACGTGGCGTCGTCTCTTGAACCTCGGCTTCGAAAAGATTGCTCTGCTCGGCTTTCGTAGTGCCCGGCCGCCGGCTTTGCTTGGCTTCAAGCACGAAGGAGCCGCGCCTATAGAGGTCGATCCGGCCGAGCGAGGTCGTTCCATCTGTTTTGCGAAAGGTGACGGCGCGCTCGAACGCATAAGCATTCAGGCTTGAATCATAGGAGGCCTGATCCGGGCGCGGCACGCCCAAAACATCGCAAAGCTCGGCGAGGAAAAGCGCGTAATTCGCCCGCTCTTGTCCCCCGTCTCCGGCAGACCAGCGTCGGATGAATGCCTCAAGGTCGGCTGGCATGGGCGGCTTTGGAAATCGACGGTGTCATCTGCAAAGGAACCGGCAACAGCAAAAGGAACTGAACGTCAGGCCCAACCATGGCCGAAAATCAGCCGAGCGCAACCGTTTAGGCAGGTGCGACACTACTCCATAAAGCAGAAGGGGCGGCCTCATTGCTGAGACCGCCCTTTTGATTTCCTATGACGCCGGAGCTTAGTTCGGCACCTTCACCGGCTCGCTCGAAGGCGCAGGGGTCGGCGTCGTGTTGGAGGCCTTGTTGACCACGCCGCGCAGCAGATCCTCGGCCGCGATGAGCTGCTTGTCGTTCTTCGGATCCGGCGGCACATAGGCCTGCGAGCCATGCTCTTCTTCGTCGCCGTTCTTGAGGTGACCCTTGAGCGAGGCTTCGCCCTTCGTGTCGTCCTTGCCCTTCAGATCGTCCGGCACATCTTCGAGCACCACCTGATCGGGCTCGATGCCCTTCGCCTGGATCGACCGGCCGGACGGCGTGTAATAGCGCGCCGTCGTCAGCCGCACCGCGCCATTGTTCTGGCCGAGCGGGATGATCGTCTGCACCGAGCCTTTGCCGAAGCTCCGCGTGCCGATGATCGTCGCGCGCTTATGATCCTGCAGGGCGCCAGCCACGATTTCCGAGGCCGAGGCCGAACCGCCATTGATGAGAATGACGAGCGGCTTGCCCTTCGAAAGATCGCCCGGCCGCGCATTATAGCGCTGCGTCTCGTCGGCATTGCGACCGCGCGTCGAGACGATCTCGCCATGATCGAGGAAGGCGTTCGACACGGCGATCGACTGGTCAAGCAGACCGCCGGGATTGTTACGCAGATCGAGGATATAGCCCTTGAACTTGTCGGCCGGGATATCGCTCTGGAACTTCAGGATCGCGTTGCGCACGCCTTCGAACGTCTGCTCGTTGAACTGCGTGATGCGGATATAGCCGATATCGTCGCCTTCTTGATGCTCGCGCACCGATTTGATCTGGATGATCGCGCGGGTCAGCGTGATGTCCTGCGGCTCTTTCTTGTCCTTGTCGCCGCGCAAGATCTTGAGCTTCACCGAGGTGTTCACCGCGCCGCGCATCTTGTCGACAGCCTGGTTCAAGGTGAGGCCCTGAACGCTTTCATCGTCGATCGCGCTGATGATATCGCCGGAGAGAATGCCAGCCTTCGAGGCCGGGGTGTCGTCGATGGGGGCTACGACCTTGATGAGGCCGTCTTCCTGCGTGACTTCAATGCCGAGGCCGCCGAACTCGCCGCGGGTCTGCACCTGCATGTCGCGGAAGTTTTTCGAGTCCATATAGCTCGAATGCGGATCGAGCGAGGAGAGCATGCCGTTGATCGCCGCCTCGACGAGCTTTTGCTCATCCGGCTTCTCGACATAGTCGGAACGGATTTTTTCGAACACATCGCCGAAAAGATTGAGACTCCGATACGTGTCCGAGGCAGCCGCCCGCGCCGAACCTTCGGAAAAAACCTTCGTCTGCGTGCCGACCATGACGATCGACGCGCCCATGACGGCACCGAGCACAACAAGTGAAACCTTGCGCATCATCCGCGAACCCTTTGCATATCCGACTTAGCCCACCATGGGCCCGGATCAATTGCCGTCCCGTCTTTCCGAAACTCGACATAGAGAATGGGTTGTGCCGCGCCAATCGCAATAGCGGCGGCCGTCTTGGCCGAACCGTCACCCATCACCGCAACAGGCTCTCCAGCCAAGATAAATTGCCCGACATTCACGTTTATCCGATCCATGCCGGCAAGAACAATATAATAACCTTGTCCCGCATTGACGATCAAGAGTTGTCCATAAGTCCGGTAGGAACCGGCATAGGCAATCCAACCATCGCAAGGGGAAGCAACGACAGCTTGGGCGCGAGTCCCTAAAAAGAGACCCTTTTCCGTCCCCCCGAACCCGTCCGGCGCACCGAAACTCTTAATCGGATTGCCCGCAGCGGGGAGAGGAAGCATTCCTTTTGCATCAGCAAAAGCTATGGCAGGAGTAAGGCGCGCCGGGTCCTTGAAAGGCGAACCCTCTAATTTTTGTTTCCCGGGTTCGAGTTCGGCGGTTTTTTTGCGCGCCTCATCGGCGGCCCGGGCCGCTTCCGCCGCACGCGCCGCGGCGGCATCCTCGCTCTCCATTTTTGCGATCAAATCTTTGAGACTGGCGGCCTGCTTGGCGAGCTCCTGAGCGCGGTCGCGCTCGGCGCCAAGCGTCTGCTCGGCCGTGGAGAGCGCCTTTTGACGCGCATCGATCAAAGCGGCGAGGCGCTCATGCTCGCCTTTCAGCGATTTCGCTTCCTGCGCCAAGCCCTCGCGTTCAGCCGCAATCGACGCCCGCAATTTCACGAGATCCGACAGGTCCGAGGCCAAGGCCTCGGTCTCGGCCCGCATTTCCGGTAAAACCGCGCCGAGCAGCATCGAGGTGCGGATCGCTTGCAGCATATCTTCCGGCGCGACCAGCAAAGCCGGCGGCGGACGCCGCCCCATGCGCTGAAGCGAGGCGAGCACCTCTGCTATCACGGAACGCCGGCTTTCGAGCGACCGCCGAATGGCATCCTCGCTGCCGGCCAGAGTCGCGATGCGGGCTTCGGCATCACTCATCTTCTGCTCGCCGGCCGCGGCCTTTTGTGTGGTATCGAGAAGCGCCGCCGAAAGCCGCGCACGATCGTTGCGCATCGACTCGATATCGGCTTCGATTTTCCGGCGCTGCTCTTCGGAGGCGCCAAGCGTGTCTTCGATACCGTGCAGTTCGAGCTGGCGCGCGCCCAGATCCTTTGCCGGCGCGCCTTGCGAATGAGCTTCTTGAGCATTCGCGTCGGGCGGCGGAACACCGCCGGGCAGTTCGGTGCCGCGCAATACAGGATCGGCCGCGAGCGTCGAGGCGATACATAAAGGCAGCGCCGCCAGCCGGGCGCTTTTCAAAGCTGTGCCGAAAAAGCTCATCCGTCCTGCCGTCTGAATCGCCGAATCAGATTAGCAGCATGAAAGCGAAAGGGGCAGATTATTCCCGATGATACGGGTGGCCGGCGAGAATGGTCATGGCGCGATAGATTTGTTCGGCGGCCATGATGCGCACCAGTTGATGCGGCCAGGTCATGGCGCCGAAAGCGATAGAGCGCGTGGCCTCGGCCCGCAGCTCCGGCGCCAATCCGTCCGGACCGCCGATGACGAGGCCGATGGCGGGTGCGCCTTCATCGCGAAGGGTGCCGAGAAGCGCGGCGAAATCGGTGCTGCTCGACGCGCTGCCCCGCTCGTCGAAAAGAATCATCTTGGTTGAAGCAGGCATTTGCGCGCGCAGAAGCTTGGCTTCCTCGGTCTTGCGGTCTTCGGGGCGGCGCGCGCGGCTTTCCTCGATTTCGCGCAGATCGATCGTGCTGAAGCCGAGCGGCCGGCCAGCGGCTCCGGCACGCTCCAAATAGCGCGCAGCAAGATCACGCTCCGGACCAGCCTTCAGCCGTCCGACACTTACAAGCAGAAGACGCATCAGGCCAAAAGCCTTAGAGCATGATCATTACGCATGGCCTTGATCCGAAAAGTCTGCAACTTTTCGGGGTCATCGCTTTTCAACGCATGACCTTGATCCGAAAAGTCTGCAACTTTTCGGGGTCATGCTTAACCGACGAGGCGTTCGCCCGGCCGGTCCATGCCCCACATCTTCTCAAGATTGTAGAATTGTCGCACTTCCGGGCGGAAGATGTGGACGATGATATCGCCCCCATCGATCAGAACCCAGTCGCCATGCGGCAACCCTTCGACGCGCGGCGTCTGCGTCGCCTCGGCTTTGAAAGCCTTGATGACGCGGTCGGCGATCGCCGCCACATGCACGTTGGAACGGCCTGTCGCGATGATCATAGTATCGGCGAGGCTGGTTTTGCCGTGCAGATCGATAGAAACGATGTCTTCGGCTTTGGAATCGTCGAGACTCGTTTGCACCGCCTGCACGAGGGAAAGGCCATCAGATCCAATCGGACCAGGGCCCGGTTGAAGCGGCACCAAGGCAGCTTCACGTGAGGTCGTGGGTAACAGGGTGTCGATCCTCTTGACGCGCCGGTCATGCGGACCGGTACGGATGAAACATAGCGTGAATTGGCGAAAATTTCAAACGGCGCGAAGCCCAGCAGGGAAGATTGTGAAGCCTACGGCGGCCTGCGGTACCGCTGGCGCAAGAATTGCTGTTAATTGTTGCAACGGCGCCACATCTCACATTCCAGGCGGTTTCAGTGCGCTTTCGCGCCAATCATGGGCTTGAACGACCTTTTCCGGCGAGATCACCTGAAGCTGTCGTTCGGGTGCAAGCTTCGACGTGGCTTTCGCGATGATGAAAGCTTTGCATCGCGCCCGGGCCATGTGCGAATGGGCCGATTTCGCAAAGGCGGCGCCGCGCATGCGCGCCTTGCTCAAGGATATTGCGGGTCAGCTGCCGCCTTTCATGTTTCTGTCCGAGCCCGGCGTCACCTCGAAAGAGCAGCGCACCTGCTCGGAGCTTTGGATGCAGGACCGCCACGCCGCGAGCGTGGCCGAGCGCGATGCGCTTGCCTTCGATTTCGATCTCGCGCCCCGCGACAAGATCCGCATCGCCTATCTTTCGAATGATTTCCAGACGCACGCCACATCCATGCTGCTGATCGAGATGTTCGAAGCGCATGATCGGACGCGTTTCGAGCCGCATGCCTTTTCCTTTGGCGGCGACGATACCTCGAAAATGCGCCGCAGGCTTGAGGACACGTTCCACACGTTTCACGATGTTTCGGCTTTGAGCGATATCGAGACGGCCCATGCCATCCATGATGCCGGCATCGATATACTGATCGATCTCAAAGGCTATACGGCCGGTGCGCGCACGAATGTCATGATGCTGCATCCAGCGCCCGTTCAAGTGAACTACCTCGGATATCCCGGCACGCTCGGTGGCGATATTTGCGACTATATCATCACAGACTCCTATGTGACGCCGATCGCCACCGCCGCGGATTATTCGGAATCCTTCGCCTATATGCCGCATTCCTATCAGCCGCACGGGCGAACCGGCGAGATCGGCAATAAGCCGACGCGCGCTGAAGTGGGCCTGCCCGAAACGGGCTTCGTCTTCTGCTGTTTCAATCAAGCCTTCAAGATCACGCCGCCGGTCTTCGATCTCTGGTGCCGTCTGCTTGAAGAGACGCCTGGCAGCGTCTTGTGGCTGCTGCACGCCAAACACGCGGAAGGCAATCTGCGCGCCGAGGCCTTCGCGCGCGGCATTGGCGCCGAGCGTCTCATCTTCGCGCCCGACATGGGCCAAACCGCACATCTCGGCCGCCTGCAGCTCGCCGATCTCGTGCTCGATACCGCGCCCTATGGCGCGCATACGACGGCGAGCGATGCGCTCTGGGCCGGCGTGCCGGTCGTGACCTGCGCGGGTGACACCTTTCCGTCGCGCGTCGCAGGCAGCCTGTTGCACGCGGTCGGCCTTTCGGAACTGATCGCCGCCAATACGGAAGATTATGTGACCATCGCTTCCGTGCTGGCGCACGAGCCCGAACGGCTGGCCAAGCTGAAGGCGAGACTCGGAGGCACCCGCCTAACCGCGCCGCTCTTCGATGTCGCCGCCTACACGCGGGCGATCGAAGATCTTTACGAGACCATGTGGCGCCGCCGCCAGCTCGGCGTCGGCCACGGCCACAGGGCGATCTGGGCGTCGACGAGTTAGAGTTCGCTGTCCATTCGGAACCGAACTAGTACGAAACGGTTGAGGCTGTATGGAAACACCTCTCCCACTGCCTCCCTCGCGCCCAAAGACTGTCTTGATCGTCGAAGACGATGGGCTGCAGCGCTTTTTTCTGACCGATATGCTGGAAGACCAAGGCATGCGGGTGCTTCAGGCAGCCAATGCGCTTGAGGCAATCAAGCAGATTGAGACGCATCCCGAAATTCAATTGCTTTTTACCGATATTCAATTGGCAGGCGAGATCGACGGGCTCGATCTGCTGCGGATCGTGCATCTGCGCTGGCCGCATGTTTCCCTGTTAACGACGTCGGGCCGGCTTCATCCCCATTATGCGGAATTGCCGAGCGAAGCGCGCTTTATCTCCAAGCCCGTCCAAGAAGGCGAAATGCTGAAAGAGATGAATGCGCTTTTGACCAATCTGACCTACCCGTCAGGCTGGTGAAGCTACTTCCCGCCTTCCCTTAACGCGGTCGATGACAGCGGCGAGCGCGGCCCGTGCAAAAACACGAAGGTCGGTGGCGAGGCCAAAGGCAGAAGCGCCGCGTCGCTTTCCTCCAAACGGCAGCCTTCAAATGCTTTCGCGGCTTGCGAATGCGCGGCCTTCAAGGTCGAACCCGGCCTATCGATGATCGCGAGGGGCACGAGATCGGCGATGTCGCGCCAGCGTTTCCAATGATGGAAACCAATGAAATTATCCGCGCCCATCAGCCAGACGAAATGGCAGGTGGGCGCGCGGCGTTTGAGATAAGCGATCGTATCATAGGTGTAGCGCGTGCCGATCCTGGCCTCGACATCGCTCACCGCGATCTTCGGATGATGCGCGAGCTTGCGCGCCGCCGCGACACGCTCTTCGAGCGGCGCGAGATGGCGCGTGTCCTTTAGCGGGTTTCCGGGCGAGACGAGCCACCAGACGCGGTCGAGCCCCAAGCGCTTCAAGGCCAAGAGGCTTGCCGCACGGTGGCCCTCATGCGGCGGATCGAAACTGCCGCCGAAGAGGCCGATCTTCTGACCCGGCGCATGAGGCGGCAGCCGGACCGGCCCAACACTCGTCACGAGAGCGCTGTCACGGACGGATCTGCCCCGTGCCATGCACCCGATATTTGAATGTGGTCAATTGTTCCAGACCTATCGGACCCCGCGCATGCATCCGGCCCGTCGCGATGCCGATCTCGGCGCCGAAGCCGAATTCGCCGCCATCGGCGAATTGCGTCGAGGCATTGTGCAGCACGATAGCGGAATCGACCTCGGCCAGAAAGCGTTCGGCCGCCCAATGGTTTTCGGTGATGATGCAATCGGTATGATGCGAGCCATAGGTCTCGATATGATGGATCGCGCCATTGACCCCATCGACGACGGCGACGCTGACGATGGCGTCGAGATATTCGGTGTGCCAATCGGCTTCCGTCGCCGGCACCACGCGTGCATCGGCTTCCAGCGTTTCCGCGTCGCCGCGCACTTCGCATCCGGCGTCGATGAGCATCTTCACCAAAGGCGCCAGATGCGTCTCGGCGCAGGCGCGATCGACGAGCAGCGTCTCCGCCGCGCCGCAGACGCCGGTGCGCCGCATCTTCGAATTGAGCACGATGGTCTCGGCCTTGGCGAGATCGGCGTCGGCGTGCACGAAAATATGCACGAGCCCTTCGAGATGCGCGAAGACCGGCACGCGGGCATCGGCCTGTACGCGTGCGACAAGGCTCTTGCCGCCGCGCGGCACGATCACGTCGAGATTGCCGTCGAGACCAGCCAGCATGGCGCCGACCGCGGCGCGGTCCTTCACTGGCACGCGCAAAATGCTCGTCTCCGGCAGACCGGCACCGGCCAGTCCTTCGACCAGGCAGCTATGGATCGCGGCGGAGGATAAAGTGCTCTCCGAACCGCCGCGCAAAATCGCGACATTTCCGGATTTGAGGCAAAGCGCGCCGGCATCCGCCGTCACCGCCGGGCGGCTCTCGTAAATAATGCCGATGACGCCGAGCGGCACAGCCACGCGTTCGATCACGAGCCCGTTCGGCCGTTCGAAAACGGCAAGCACCCGGCCGACGGGATCGGGCAAAGCCGCGACTTCGGCGAGGCCCTGCGCCATGGCATCGATGCGTTTTTCATCGAGATAGAGCCGATCCAGAAAGGCGCCGGTGACGCCATTCGCCTTGGCCTGCGCCATGTCCTGCGCATTGGCGTCAAGGATCTCGCCGGCCCGCGCCCGGATGGAGCAAGCTGCGAGTTGAAGCGCCTGATTCTTCGCTTTGGTCGAGGCCAGCGCCAGAACCTGCGCGGTTTGCCGCGCCAGACGCCCGAAATCCGCCATCAGGGCTAAGACATCGCCCTCTTCGGGGATCGGGACAAGTTTCAGATTTTCCATTACCGACGACCTGGACGCCTCATTCAGCCTAAATATCTAAGATAGCGAAGGTTTAATGCGAGCGCGAGCCTGACGCTGCCGATTTTTTGGCAAGGGCCTTGCTTTGACAATAAGCACCAAAAGCGATCTATCGGCTCTGAGAGACAAGGGGCCAAGCATAATGCCGCAGGAGCCGCGATGAGTGAGCCGCCGAAACTGGCCGATGTGATCCTGGATCTTTGCACCAAGGCGGCGCCTGACGGCACCGTCGATCCGGAAGAGATCGCCAAAACCTTCACCAAACTGGTCCCGAGCCAGAATATCGTGACCTGGGAAGGCTATCTCCTGCCGGTGCGCGACAATGCCGTCAAACTCGCCCGCGAAGGCAAGATCGTGATCTATCGCAAGGGCGTGCCGGCTGACCCCGATACGTTCAAGGGCGTCTATCGCCTGGGGCTGCCGCAAGCTTAGGAATCTGATCACGCCCAATCCAAACCCTCATCCTGAGGAGCTTGCGTAGCAAGCGTCTCGAAGGAGAGGGTTTGGAATAGGTACAACGGGATGCCGATCCCTCGCCCTTCGAGACGGTGCCTCCGGCACCTCCTCAGGGTGAGGGATCAGATCATCATGTTCACACCCTACCCCGCCGCCACATCAGCGGCAGGCTTCGGCTTTTGCCGCCGCGCCACAATGCTGGCGATCGCATGAGCCGGTGCCGATTTCGCCGCGGGCGCGTGCGGGACGTGATGCAGCAGCGCCTCGACTTCGGGCGACCGCACCACCAGGCCTTTCTTGACGAAAATCTCGTGATTGATCTCGATCAGATCCGGATCATAGAGATAATTGACCATGATCCCGAAGGATTCGGCGATGCCCTTGGGCGCCGTGTTGCCGAGCCAGTTGACGCGCTCCAATCTGGCGCCATTGCCGAGATGGAAGCGGGCGACATAGTCAGTTGGGCCTTTGCCGTCGCGCGCGGCCGTGAGATAGACGGCGCAAAGCCGCGTCAGGATAGGCTGCAACACGGAGGCAAGCGCCGGTTCGCTCCACCAGCCCTCTTGCTGCACGATGGCTTTCAGCGCCTCCGCCGGTTGCGTCGCCGTCACGGCGGCGAGCAAGGCCTGCTCCTCGCCCGGATGCAGCAAGGCGGCGGCGTCTGTCCCGTCATGATCGAATTGCTTCATCAGCCATTTCGAGAAACCAGGCACCGGCGACAAGGTCGCGAAATGCTTGAGGCTCGGCAACTCCGCCTTCAATTCCTCGACGACCTGCTTGATGAGAAAATTGCCGAAAGAAATGCCGCGCAAACCCTCCTGGCAATTCGAAATGGAATAGAAGATCGCCGTATCCGGCTGGTTCGCGCCTTTCTCGGCCTCGTTGCGCTCAAGCAGCGGGCCAATTGCGGATGCCAGCCCTTTGACGAGCGCGACTTCGACAAAGATCAAAGGCTCGCCGGGCAGCGTCGGATGAAAGAAACCGAAGCAGCGCCGGCCGGGACCAAGGCGGCGGCGCAGATCGTCCCATCCTTGAATTTCATGCACGGCTTCATGCGTGATCAGCTTTTCGAGGATGACGGCTGGCGTATTCCAATCGATCCGCCGCAATTCGAGAAAGCCGCGATTGAACCAGGACGAAAAGAGATGATGCAGATCGGATTCGAGCGGCTTCAGCTCCGGCTGTTCCTTGACCGCGCGGAGCAGGTCCTTGCGGATATCGATCAAAGTGGCCGTGCCGCCCGGCGCCATGTTCATCCGGCGCAGCAATTCCTGGCGCGGCGGTTCGGCGGCGGCCGTCAATTCCATCGCCAATTGCGAATTGGGGTTTTCGAGATAGGCCTTGGCCGCCGACATCAGGCGCGTCTCGTCGGGGCTGAAATGTCCCGCGACGAAGGAAAGGAAAGCCAGCCGGTCGGCTTCGTCGAGCGCCGCATAGGAGCTTTGAAGCTCGCGCGCGAGCGCCGCGCCGGACGCCTCGCCGCGCTCGGACACCAAAGCCTCGGCGAGACGGAATGTTCGCTCCAAGGGCGGAGTCTGGGGATTGGGAAGCCTGATGAGCTCGCGTCCGCGCTCACTCACAGTGGACCAGATGCGATCCAGCCACGACAAGCGTGCAGTTCCTTTAGTGCCCGCCATGAGAGCCTCTTAGGACCATAAGCATAGTATGTATTTGGAGCGCTATATGCTTAGCATCAACCCGTCACAGCCTTTTCTAGGCCGAATATATTGCCGCTTCACCGCGGCGATCTGTAGAAATCTGCGCATAAATTAAACAAGGGTGTAAGGGATGGAAAGCCGGACGAAAGGCGAGGCCGATGACCTCGCCCCGCATGAGAAGCCACGCACTTCCGTCCTGCCGGGTCCTCTGAACGGCGTCGTGATCCTGGATCTGTCGCGGGTTCTGGCTGGGCCTTATTGCACTTTGCTGCTGGCCGAGCTTGGGGCGAGAGTCATCAAGGTCGAGCCGCCCGAAGGCGACGATTCCCGCCGCTATGGGCCGTTCCGCAACGGTGCCTCGCTTTATTTCGCGGCGGTCAATCGCGGCAAGGAATCGATCGCGCTCGACCTTAAAGATGCGCAAGACCGTGCGATCCTCGACGAGCTCATGGGGCTCGCCGATGTGATCGTCGAAAATTTCCGCCCCGGCACGATGGAGAAGCTCGGCTTTGGCTGGGACGAGCTCCATAAGCGCCATCCGCATCTGATCTATGCGGCGACCTCCGGCTTCGGCCATACGGGCCCGTGGGCGCCCCGCCCCGCCTATGACATTATCGTGCAAGGCATGGGCGGCATCATCTCCGTCACCGGCCACAAGGATGCGGAACCGGCGCGCATCGGCATTTCGATCGGCGATCTTTCGGCTGGCCTCTATACCGCGATCGGCATCAATGCCGCGCTCTTCCATCGCGAGAAGACGGGCGAAGCGACCAAGATCGATATTTCCATGTTCGACTGCCAGCTCTCGCTCATGGAAAACCCCGCCATGCGTTTTCTCGCGACGCATGAGGTGCCGCAAAAGCTGGGCGGACGGCATGCCACCATCTCGCCTTTCGCGATCTTTCAAACGGCCGACGAGCCGATGATCATCGCGGCCGGAAACGACACGCTGTTTCGCAAGCTGGCGGCGGCCTTGAACCTGCACGGCCTTGCGGATGATCCGCGCTTTACGACCAATGCGCTTCGCTGCGCCAATTTCGACGAATTGAAAAGTGGAATTGAGAAGGCGCTGATCGCGTCACCTGCCGCCTATTGGATCGCACTTTTGGAAAAGGCCGGCGTGCCTGCCGGCCCGATCAACACGATCGCCGATGCGCTCGAACATCCGCAAGTCGAAGCAAGGCATATGATCGTGAAGACCGAAGACCCGGTGACAGGCACCGTCGAGATGATCGGCAATCCGATCAAGATCGAGCCCTATGCGAGCACGGAATCCTCGGTGCGCGCGCCCGCGCCGGAGCTGGGCGCCGATCGCGCCGCGCTGCTGGCGGAGTTGAAGCAAACGGCACGGCCTCGTTAGATCACAGGCCGCGACCCGGCCACGAGAATATCGACCAATCGCTTCGCGCTTGCCTCCCAATCGGGGCTCGCGGCGACATTGGCGACGCCGACAAGCGCGCGCAAAAGATCGAAAGGATCGAGGTCGGCTCTTATGTCGCCGGACGCAACCGCGCGCGCGACAAGAGACTCGATCGCCGCTTTGATCTGCGCGCCCGATTCCGCGAAGAGTTGCGACGGGCCGCCGACCATCGAGTTGAGCGCCGGCGCGATCAAATGTTTCGCCGCGATATAATCGACGAAAACCTTCATCCATTCGCGCAGCGCTTCGAGCGGGGGCCGCGCCGCTGAGAGCCGCGCCGCCGTATCCGCGAGTTCCTTGACCTCGGCGCGATAGACGGCCTCGATCAAAGCGTCGCGCGTCGGGAAATGACGATAGAGCGTCCCCACGCCGACTCCCGCCTCCTTGGCGAGATCGTCGAGATTGATGTCGGCGCCTCCCCGCGTGAAGGCGGCTTTGGCGACTTTCAAAAGGCTGTCGCGATTGCGCTGCGCATCGGCGCGGGGCTTCCGCGCTTTTTCCGCTTTAGCTTTCGCCTCTTCGGCTCGGCCAATCATAGCGCCCCCTTGTAAACGGAGGATTCCTCCGTATATTACTTTTCGGAGCTATCCTCCGTTTATCTGAAAACTGGCGCGGCCGGCAAGTAGCTGACCGCGGATGGATGCTCGCGCCCTGACGCAAGCCTATGGGAGACGTGATGTGACAGACGCATTCGGCGCAACCTCGACAACCGAAGATGTCCTTCAAGGCATCGATTTAAAGGGCAAACGCGCGCTTGTGACGGGGGTTTCGGCGGGCCTCGGCGTCGAAACCGCGCGAGCCCTCGCCGCCCATGGCGCCTATGTCGTTGGCGCCGCGCGCGACCTCGCCAAGGGCAAACGGGCAACCGCCGAGGTCTTCGAGGCGGCGCGGAAGAGCGGCGGCGGATTCGAGCTTGTCGAACTCGATCTCGCCTCGCTCGCAAGCGTGCGGGCTTGCGCGGATGGTCTTGCCGCGAAGGGCGAACCCTTCGATCTCATCATCGCCAATGCCGGCGTGATGGCGACGCCCTATGGTCATACAGCCGATGGCTTCGAGACGCAGTTCGGCACGAACCATCTCGGCCACTTCCTGTTCGTCAACCGGCTCGCGCCCTTGATGCGCGACGGCGCGCGGCTCGTGAACCTGTCCTCAGCCGGACATCGCTTCAGCGACGTCGATCTCGAAGATCCGAATTTCGAACATAAGCCCTACGAGCCTTTCGTCGCTTATGGCCGCTCGAAGACCGCGAATATCCTCTTTTCCGTCGCCTTCGACAGGCGCCATAAGGCGCGCGGCGTCCGGGCCGCCGCCGTTCATCCGGGCGGCATCCAGACCGAACTCGGGCGCTATATGGACAAGAGCTCGTATGATGCCATGCTCGAGCGGATCAACAAGATCAACGAACAGCTTGCCGCCGATGGCAAGCCGCCGTTCCAATTCAAGACGGTGCCGCAGGGCGCCGCCACATCGATATGGACCGGCGTCACGGCGCAAGCCGATGAGATCGGCGGCCGCTATTGCGAGAACTGCCGTGTCGGCCAAATCATGCCCGACGATCAGGAGATCAGCGTGGTGAGCGAGGGCGTACGCGCCTATGCGCTCGATCCCGTCCATGCAGAAGCGCTTTGGACAAAAAGCGAGGAATGGGTCGGCGAGCGCTTTTGAGGCGGCGATCCCAAACCCTCATCCTGAGGAGCCGCACCCATTTTGGGTTTACCCGAAATGGGCATTCTAATGTTTCAAGTCGCGCAAGCGCGACTTGAAATGCGGCGTCTCGAAGGACGAGGGTTTGAGGTTAGCAAGGCGACATCGATCCCTCGCCCTTCGAGGCTCGCATCAAGCCACAATGGCTTGATGCTTCGCACCTCAGGGTGAGGGATCTGTTTCTGAATCCTAATGCGTCTGCAAATCAGCCTTTTCGAGCGTGATCGTGCAGGCCTCGGTCGGCAGGCCCGAGCATTTTTCTTTGACGAGCGCTTCGACGCGGCTTTGCGCGGCGCGATAGGCTTGCCAGAGCTTCTGGTGATCGAAAGACGTATAGTCGCCAAGCGCACCCTGCGGAATGACGACGGTCACTTTGACCTTGGCTTCGCCGCAAAGCAGCGTGTCGGTCAAAACCCCGTTATTATCGATGGCCACCGTGCCGTGAGTAAATTCCGCGTCCAATGTCCCGCTCCTTTTTGATCCAGCGCCTCATCGGTTGTTACCGCCTGATGGTGCCTTCAAACCGTTTATGTCTCAGCTATTCTCCACCCACCACCATGTCGTCGCGATGGATGATTTCGGCGCGGCCGGGAATGCCCAGCACTTTTTCAATCTCGCGCGAATTGCGCCCGGCGATCTGCGCCGCCTCGATCGCATCATAAGCCACAAGGCCGCGGCCGATCTCGGCGCCCTGCCCGTCGCGGATCACGACGCAATCGCCGCGCGCGAAATTGCCTTCGACACGCTTGACGCCAGCGGGCAACAGACTGGCGCCACCGAAGATCGCTTTGACCGCGCCGTCATCGACATGAACCGTGCCGCGCGGCTCGAGCGAGCCCCCGATCCATTTTTTCCGCGCGGTGACCGGGTTCGAAGGCGTCAGAAACCAGGTGCAGAGCGCGGCTTCTCTTATGCGCTGCACCGGATGCGCGACGCGCCCATCGGCGATCAGCATATGCGTGCCGCCTGTCGTCGCGATCTTCGCGGCCTCAAGCTTGGTCCGCATGCCGCCGCGCGAGAAGGCCGAAGCCGCACCTCCGGCCATGGCCTCGATCTCGGCCGTCACGCGCGGCACGACGGGGATCAGCTTCGCTTCGGGATCGGTGCCGGGCGGCGCCGTGTAAAGGCCGGCCACATCCGACAGAAGGATGAGAAGGTCGGCGGAAGCCATGGTCGCGACGCGGGCCGCGAGGCGATCATTATCGCCATAGCGGATCTCGGCGGTCGCCACGGTGTCGTTTTCGTTGATGACGGGGATCGCGCGCAGATCGAGCAGGCGCCCGATGGTTTCGCGCGCATTGAGATAACGCTGGCGCTCTTCCGTATCGCCGAAGGTGACGAGGATTTGCCCGGCCGTGACCATGCGGTCGCCGAGCACTTCCGCCCAAAGCCGCGCCAGCGCGATCTGGCCGACCGCCGCCGCCGCCTGGCTGTCCTCCAGCCGCAAGGCGCCTTTCGGCAGGCCGAGCACGGTGCGGCCAAGCGCGACGGAGCCCGAGGACACGATCAGAATATCCCTGCCCTCGCCATGCAGGCTCGCGATATCGTCGGCGAGCGCTGCCAGCCAATCGCGCCGCACACAACCCTTCTCGTGATCGACGAGGAGCGACGAACCGACCTTGATCGTGATGCGGCGGAATTGATCGAGCTTGGGGACGGCCGCGGGTTTCGCCGTCTGCTGTTTGTTGACGGCGCGCGCGTTCACGGATGCCACTCCGCGACGCGCTCCGTGACGGCTTCGGCCGCATGGCTGTCATCGATCACAGACATCAAGGCACGCAAGGTCTCGGTGACATTGAGCCTTGTCGCGGAAGAGAGCTTGATCGGCGTATGTTTGCAGGCGCGCTTCAGCCGCGCGATCTGCTGCTTCAAGGTCTCCGCATCGACCGTATCGACCTTCGAAAGCGCCACGATCTCGGGCTTTTCGGTCAGGCCGCCGCCATAGGCCTCCAACTCCTTGCGGATCAGCTTATAGGCTTTGCCCGCGTGCTCTGTGCCGGCATCGACAAGATGCAGGATCACGCGGCAGCGCTCGACATGGCCCAGGAAGCGATCGCCGAGCCCATGGCCTTCATGCGCGCCTTCGATGAGGCCCGGAATATCGGCGAGCACGAATTCGCGCTCGTCTATGCCGACGACGCCGAGCTGCGGATGCAGAGTCGTGAAAGGATAATCGGCGATCTTCGGCCGCGCCGCCGAAACGGTTGCGAGAAAGGTCGATTTGCCGGCATTGGGCAGGCCGACGAGGCCCGCATCCGCGATGAGTTTCAGGCGCAGCCAAAGCGTACGCTCTTCGCCGTCCTGGCCCGGATTGGCGCGGCGTGGCGCCTGATTGGTCGAGGTTTTGAAATAGGCATTGCCGAAGCCGCCATTGCCGCCGCGCGCGAGCCGTACCTCCTGGCCGACCTGGGTCAGATCGGCGATCGGCTCTTCGCCATCTTCCTCGAAAATCTGGGTGCCGACCGGCACTTTGAGAATGCAGTCCGCTCCCTTGCCGCCGGCGCGCTGCTTGCCCATGCCGTGCATGCCGGTCTTGGCCTTGAAATGCTGCTGGTAGCGGTAATCGATCAACGTATTGAGCCCGTCGACGCAAACGGCGATGACATCGCCGCCCTTGCCGCCATCACCGCCATCCGGGCCACCGAACTCGATATATTTCTCGCGCCGGAAGGAGACACTTCCGGCGCCGCCATTACCTGAACGAATATAGATCTTGGCTTGATCGAGAAATCTCATTGCGCGGCCGTTTCGGCTTCAGAGGGCGGCGTGTCGCGTCCACGCACCTGATGCAGCATGGACGGCAGCAAGCGCGGTGCCAAGCGCTTCATCCAGCTTTTCCGGTCGAGGTCGAAACGGTCGCACGGATGCAACCCGCCGCGTGCCGGCAAATTGTCGAGGCCGGTGTCGAGATAGGCAAAGCCGCATTTTTCGAGCACGCGTCGCGAGGCCGGATTGATGACCCGCGAATTGGCGACGACGCGCTCCGCCTTGGTCAGACGGAACACCGTATCGACCAGCGCTTTCACCGCTTCGGTGGCGATCCCCTTGCCCCAGAATGCCGGTGCGATGGCATAGCCGATCTCGACATTGAGCGTCTGATCCCCATGCGCGGCGACGAGGCCGATCACATTGCGCCCCGCGCTTTTCTGCGTGATCGCGAGCACGAGGCCGCGGCCGCAGGCATTGTCGGCACGGGCCTGGAACACGAAACGCTCGGCCTCGCCCGCCGGATAGGGATGTGGGATTTCGGCGGTCATCTGCGCCACATCGGCAAGGCTCGCGAAGGCTTTGATCGCCGCGGCATCGGTCGCACGCGGCCAACGCAGCCACAGACGCTTGGTCTCGATGCGGAATATATCGTCAGAGGTTAAATCCGGGAACATGACCTGGACTCCGATCGGCTGAACTTATGCAAAGTTCGGAAACGAAAAAAGGGGCGGTGTTCCCACCTCCCCTTTGTGAAACCCTTGCGGGCCTCTCGGACTTTTCAGGCTGTCCTGAATGTGCTCTTCGCGGAGAAGAACCAAGTCCACCGGGTCTGTGGGAGCCGGTGGAGGTCTTCTAAAACTCCACCGTTATTCTGCGGCCGCGGCTTGCGGTGCCGGGATGACCGATACGTAGGCTCGGCCATTGCCTTTGGTTTGGAAGAAGACTTGGCCCGCCGTAAGGGCAAAGAGCGTATGGTCCACACCAAGGCCGACATTGGCGCCGGGATGCCATGTCGTGCCGCGTTGGCGCACAATAATATTGCCGCCGATGACGAACTCGCCGCCGAATTTCTTGACGCCGAGGCGGCGGCCCTTCGAGTCGCGCCCGTTGCGGGAGGAACCGCCAGCTTTCTTATGTGCCATAACCCGTGCTCCAAAACCTTTCGCTGCCAGCAAGGGCGTTGAAAGGAGAATCTATTTATCTCATACGCGAAATTTCAAGGCGCTTAAAGGGCCTTTGACAGGCCCGATATTTTAGGCGGTCTTGACGCCAGTGATCTTGACCAGGGTCAGATCCTGCCGGTGACCGCGCTTGCGCTTCGAATTCTGGCGCCGGCGCTTCTTGAAGGACAGAACCTTCGGTCCGCGCTT
This sequence comes from Methyloferula stellata AR4, assembly GCF_000385335.1. Classification (NCBI taxonomy): domain Bacteria; kingdom Pseudomonadati; phylum Pseudomonadota; class Alphaproteobacteria; order Hyphomicrobiales; family Beijerinckiaceae; genus Methyloferula; species Methyloferula stellata. Next base: position 4,230,567 of record NZ_ARWA01000001.1, read on the forward strand.
CTGCTCGACGATTTCGGCGGCGACGGTGGCACCTGCCACGAAAGGCGCGCCGAACGTCGGCTCGCCCTCGCCCGCGATCATGAGCACATTGTCGAACGTGATCGCGTCGCCAGGATTTCCGGCCAGCGCCATCACGGTAATCGTATCTTCGGCAGTAACGCTATATTGCTTACCGCCGGTTTTAATGACTGCGAACATCATTTTCCTCGTGTGTTCGATCCGGCTCTTCCGCGGACATCCGCGGCGGCCGGCTTTTTGCAGTTGAACCGCTTTAACTTGATCAGCCCGGTTTTGTTAGAAATCCGGTGTTTCACGCCGTTTGGGCTTGGATCGCGGCCGCCGCGTCCGCCAAGCAGAGCGTTTACCGGCACGAAAACAGAACAAACGAAAAAAGCGGCCGATGCCGCCGCGTGAACATCCTCGGACCTACAGAGTCAGGGCTTGACTGTCAACTCCAAAGCATGGCGCGCGCACGCCACCGGGGCTTTGTATAGTTACGTAGAGGTTTGAAAATAATCCGCTTTTTGAGCGCCAATTGCCGCCTTGGGCTCGGCCTGCCCCATTTGAGCCACCTTCACCGGCTTGTTTCCGCAGCTTATGCGCGTGCGAATCTCTGCCTCCAAGACGAAAAACCAGGGCCGGTAAGCTCGGCCATTGGCAACCCGCCAAGGGTAAGGATAAGGTTAATTGACCGCCATCACCATGGACTCGCAGGTGCGAATGCAAATGGTCAGCGCCAGCGCTCGATCGGACCGTTTCAGCGGCGTGATCGATCTTGGACTTGAACCCGCCATCGAAGCCGATGGCAGGCGGCATACAGCCTTCGACCGCAAACGCGTTTCCACCCGCTGGCTCGCCGGAACGATCCTCACCGGCCTGTCTGGCGCTGGCCTGATCGGCGCCGCCGCCTATGCGGCGCTCGACCACCAATCCTATTTCGCCGAAGCGCCGTCGCCCGCCGCTCCCCCAAGACGTGATACGGCGGACGTCGGGACAAACCCCCGCAAGGCCGATCGTCTCGTCAAATCCGTCGACATCATCGCCGCCAAGCAGAATTTCCGCGCCCCCGTTCCCATCAAGGTGGGCGACAAGGAAGTCGTCAAGATCCACTCCTTCACGCATGTCAAAACAACATTGTCGCTGACGACGGTCGGATTTGCCGACGAAGTTCCGGCCTTCAACCCGCTCAAGCTCCTGGCCGACGCCCGCAATCCGATCGATGTGCCGCCAGAGCCAGTCCAGGATGACGCCGAAGTCTCCTGGGCGACGCGCGATTTCATGCCGCAAAATGTCTCGCCCGCAGTTGCCTTGTCGATCGACGAAGTTCGCGCTCAGGTCGCCGAACACATCAAGAATACGCTCGCTGCCGGCAGCCAAAACCAGGCGGTGAGCCTGCCGCCGCAACTTTTGCTGACGCGCACGAGCCGCGCCAATCTCGGCCCGGCGCTCGCTTATGCCAATCCGAACGAACTCGTATCGAGCCCGTTTTCTTCGATCGAAGTCAGGATGGTGCCGGAAAACGTCTCGATCATTCCGCGCGCCGACGACACATCGCAGCAAGCAACCCAGATGCAGGAGCGCCTCGTTACCGTCAACCACGGCGAAACGCTCGAAGACGTCTTGCGGGCGCAGAAAGTTCCAGCGGACCAGATCGCCAAAATCGTCGCTGCCTTCAACGCAAAACGTGGCGATCCCGTCGTCGCGGAAGGCCGCCGCCTCAAATTGCTATTTGCCGATCTCGACGGCACGAATAAGCAGGAAACGCTCGCGCGCCTCTCCGTTTACGCTGGCGAAACGCTGGAAGCCACGATCGCCATTACCGACAAGGGCGAGTATCTGCGTGTCGCGACGGCCCCGACAGCACCGCGCAAGCCGACGGATGCCGCGAGCACCGACGAGGAAGATGACGACGATTCCGGCGCCATGCGTCTTTACGATTCGCTTTACGAGACCGCGCTGAAACAGGAGATCCCGCAATCCGTCATCGACAATCTCGTTCGCATTTTCGCAAATGACGTCGATTTCCAGCGCGCCGTCCGGGGCGGCGATTCCTTCGACGCCTTCTATGATGAAAGCGACGAAAGCGACGGTCATCCAGAACTTCTCTATGCCTCGATCACGGCGCGCGGCGAAACCTATCATTATTATCGCTATCAGACGCCGGACGATTCCATCGTCGATTATTACGACCAGAACGGCCGTTCGACGCGCAAATTCCTGGTCCGCGTGCCGATCGTGGCGGGCAAGATCACATCCGGCTTCGGCATGCGCTTCCACCCGATTCTCGGCTATACGCGGCCGCATACGGGCGTCGATTGGGCGGCGCCTATCGGGACGCCGATCTTCGCCGCCGGCAATGGCACGATCATCAGCGAGGGCTGGGATTCAGGCTACGGCCGCCGCATCGAGATCCAGCATGCCAATGGCTATGTGACCACCTATAATCATATGTCGGGCTTCGCCCGTGGCACAGGCGAAGGCGTACGCGTACGGCAAGGCCAGGTCATCGGCTATCTCGGCCAGACCGGCCTCGCGACCGGCCCGCATCTCCATTACGAAGTGCTCGTCAACGGCCATTTCGTCGATCCGATGAAAGTGAAACTGGCGCGCACCCGCGAATTCGACGGGCCTATGCTGGCGCAATTCAAACGCGAGAAAGACCGGATCGATGCCTTGCTCGCGAAAGCGCCGAACGCGCCGCAATTGGTCGCCGTGAAGCAGAACAATGATCGGCCGAACCTGTCCTTGACCGAGACTCCGAACTATTTGGTCGGCAGGTAATTTTGCGAATCTGCACCTGGATGCAGATGCCGCGCAAAAGACCCGACAAGGTTTCGGCCGCGCACTTATCAAGTGTCACTTTCGTCCAAACCATAATTGCCTCATCCGCGCCCCGCTCAAAGATCAAGGCCGATGCTCGGTTCTTGTCGTCATAATGTGCGCTAGCGCACAAAGCAGTCACCCATTTTTAAAAGCTCAAAAAACTTTCAAACACTTGAACCTTATTCTGAACCGCGACGACCAAGAGTTACGGGGCCGCCAGGACTGCCCTAACAACTCTCGGAGATCATCAATGTTTCGCAAGACCCTTCTTTCGCTTAGCGCCCTCGCAGCTCTGACCGCTTCCGCTTTCACCGGTTCGGCTTTTGCAGACGACGCGCAGACCGTAGTGCCGGGCGCCACAGCCACCGTCGCGATTGCCCCGGCCGCAATGCAGCCAAAAGGCCAAGCCGCGTTGCAGGGCGTGCTCGACCAGCTTCTTCAAGGCAAGACCGATTTCGCCGAGATTGCGCCGATGACGCGGCTCAACCTTTTGCAGCAGCAGGGCATGATTCCGGCGCTGACCATGCGCCTCCAAGGTTTCGGCGGATTGCAGTCCGTCTCGTTTGCCGGCATTCAAAACGGAACGGAAATCTATGACGTCCGCTTCGCCGACGCCTCTATGATTTGGGGCATCGTCATGGGCCAGGACGGACGGATCGCTCACATCCGCTGGAAGTTCCACTAAGCCCAGCGCGACGCATAACGTCGCTTCATCACTCTTCTGCTTTCTCTCTCCTCAAGCAGAACGAAAAATCCCGCCTGTCTCAGGCGGGGTTTTTGCTTTTGGGTTTCCTACATCAATAAAAAAACTTCTGTCGATGAACCTCTTATCCAGTTTTCGCGACTGATGAACATGGGGGCCGGATCAAACGCCTCTCAAGAAAAACCTCGGAGATCTGACATGTTCAAGACAATTGCGAAGAAGGTTTTCACGACCTCGATAGTAGCGGGCGCTTTGACCTGCGGCCTGCTCGCTCACACGCACCATGCTCAAGCAAATGGCTGGGGCGGCGGTTATGGCACCACGCCGAATGCCGGACATTGGGGCGGCTATGGCGGCCATCCGGGCATGATCGGAATGGGCGGTCACGGTTGGGGCGGCGGCTATGGCGGCCGTCCGGGCATGATCGGAATGGGCGGTCACGGTTGGGGCGGCGGCTATGGCGGCCGTCCGGGCATGATCGGAATGGGCGGTCACGGTTGGAGCGGCGGCTATGGCGGCCATTACGGAATGGGCGGCTATGGCGGTCATTACGCAAACGGCAATTGCCCAGCCTATGTCTGCCGCCCCTATATTCGGCCCTATCCGCCGGTCGTGCAGCAGACGCCGGTCTATATTCCACGCCCGCAGGTGGTCGTCACTCCTCCGCCGCCGGTTTACGTTCCGCGGCAGCAGGTGGTCGTCGCTCCGCCCCCGCCTGTCTATGTCCCGCGACAGCAAGTGGTTGTCGAGCAGCCTCCGGCACCGGTCTATGTTCCGCGGCAGCAGGTGGTCGTCGAGCAGCCAGCTCCCGCGGCCGTTGTTGCCAGCGCGCCGGCACCGGCGATCGCGACACAAGCCGTTGCGACACAAGCGGTCGCATCTGCTGCGCCCAACTGCAACTGCCTGACGAAAGAATATACCCAAGATGGCAATGTCGTGTTCAAGGACATATGCACGAATGAAGCTGCCGCCGTGCCTGTGCAAAGGCCGGTTGCACAAGGATACTGATCGCAGGCACTGAATAAGACGAGACGTAAAGATAAAGACGGGCGTGATGCCCGCCTTTGTCATGTCTGCGTGTGTGAATTCGCACGCATAGCCCAACCGAAAGAATACAGCGGGTGAACCTTGAACGCATGAGCGACGACCAAGAATTGAAGGCTCTTTCGTGCTGATGCCGGAGCCGCAGTTTTTTGGGAGAACGACAATGACCATGATGGATAAATTCTCTTCCGACTCCGACATCGCGATGTTCGAAGAGATCCAAACCGCCGGAACCTCTTTCGAACACGCCGACGTCGTATCCAATGATGCCGCGATGAGTTTTGCCGACCCCTTGGAAATCTGGGAGTCCGA